>CAYTDM010000048.1:0-2438 GCA_964436635.1 uncultured Sphingobacteriaceae bacterium | reverse complement strand
CTCAGTTGGTAGAGCGCAACCTTGCCAAGGTTGAGGTCGCGAGTTCGAACCTCGTCTTTCGCTCCAATCCCTTCTTCTTGCCAAACATGCTCGAGAAGGGATTTATTGTTAATAGCGAGCATATTTTGCTATTTACTATTAACGCCTGGATGGTGGAACTGGTAGACACGCAGGACTTAAAATCCTGTTCGCCCTAAAGCGAGTGCGGGTTCGATTCCCGCTCCAGGTACAAAGGTCGTCTTAGAGACGACCTTTTTTTTTGCCCCTACTCTACTCCTAAAAACGGATCATATCCAAAACATTTTCACACTGCGCAAAAAAAAATGGGCAGCCTATACAGCTACCCATTCTAAAAATAATTGAAATGTTTTATCAGTTCAATTCGTGGTTCTTAACCCACTATTTCACATCAAAACGATCTAAGTTGGCCACTTTTGCCCAAGCATGAACAAAGTCCACAACAAATTTTTCTTTTGCATCATCAGAAGCATACACCTCTGCCAAAGCTCTTAATTCTGATTGCGACCCGAACACTAAATCTGCTCGACTTGCGATCCATTTTACAGAACCGGTATTGCGATCTACCCCTTGGAAAATTTCTTTTGTTTCGTCAATCGCTTTCCAAGCTGTACCCATATCCAATAAATTCACAAAGAAATCGTTGCTTAACACACCCACACGATCCGTAAACACGCCCACGTTAGAACCATCGTAATTCGCACCCAAAGCACGCATACCTCCTACTAACACTGTCATTTCTGGAGCAGTTAAGGTTAACAACTGAGCTTTATCCACTAATAAGGCTTCTGTCGATGCTGAAGATTTCCCTTTTAAGAAATTACGGAATCCATCTGCAAATGGTTCTAAGTAACTAATTGAATCGACATCTGTCTGCTCTTGTGTCGCATCCGCTCTGCCCGCTGTAAATGGAACTTTAACGTTTACTCCAGCCGCTGCTGCCGCCTGTTCCACCGCTGCATTCCCACCAATCACGATTAAATCTGCAATAGACACCTTTTTGTTGCCCTCTTGACGTGCATTAAATGCTGCTTGTATTTCTTCTAATTTTGCGATTACCTGTTTCAATTGGGCTGGATTGTTCACTGCCCAATCCTTTTGAGGCGCTAAACGAATGCGTGCACCATTGGCACCACCCCGTTTATCTCCACCACGGAATGTAGATGCAGAACCCCAAGCCGTAGACACCAATGCTTGAGTGCTTAAACCGCTGGCTAAAATTTCAGCCTTTAATGTTTCAACATCGCTTTCATCAATGATTTCATGTTGAACAGCTGGAATAGGATCTTGCCACACAAAAGTTTCTTGAGGCACTTCTGGACCTAAGTACCTGGATACAGGACCTAAATCACGATGTGTTAACTTAAACCAAGCTTTTGCAAATGCCTCAGAAAATGCTTTTTGATCATCTTTAAATTTACGAGAAATTTCAGCGTAAATAGGATCCACGCGAAGTGAAATATCTGTCGTTAACATTCTCGGCTCGCGACGCTTATCAGAGTGCGCCATTGGAACCATATCTTGCCCACCATTATCTACAGGTTTCCAATGATATCCTCCTCCTTCACCTTCTGTTAATTCCCATTCGTATCCAAATAAAATATGGAAAAACTCATTATCCCAACGGGTTGGGTGATACGTCCAAGTCACTTCTAAACCGCTGGAAATGGTATCATCCCCGTGTCCTGTGCCAAAGCTACTACTCCAACCAAGTCCTTGATTTTCCATGTCCGCTGCTTCAGGATCCACGCCTACATAGGTAGCTGGTGATGCAGCACCGTGCGTTTTCCCAAATGTGTGCCCGCCTGCGATTAATGCCACGGTTTCTTCGTCATTCATATTCATGTTTCCAAAGGTTTTGCGAATCGCATGCGCCGCCTCCAATGGATCATGACTGCGATTTGGCCCCTCAGGATTCACATAAATTAAACCCATTTCAGTCGCAGCAAGAGGATTGGCTAAACTTTCAGGATGCCTGTGTTGTAACCATTCCTTTTCATCGCCCCAATAAATATCTTTATCGGCTTCCCAAACATCTTCACGTCCACCTGCGAAACCAAGGGTTTCAAATCCCATAGTTTCTAAAGCCACGTTCCCTGCTAAAATCATTAAATCTGCCCAAGAAACACTTTTACCATATTTCTTTTTAACAGGCCATAATAAACGACGAGCCTTGTCTAAACTAACGTTATCAGGCCAGCTATTTAACGGAGCAAAGCGTTGTTGTCCACGACCCGCTCCCCCACGACCATCTTGCACACGATAAGTTCCTGCACTGTGCCATGCCATGCGAATCATAAATGGTCCATAATGTCCAAAATCCGCCGGCCACCAAGACTGAGAATTCGTCATTAATTCTTTTAAGTCATTTGCATCTAATTCAGTATATATTTTCAGACCGGTTTTTGACAGAATTGATT
>CAYTDM010000047.1:0-5577 GCA_964436635.1 uncultured Sphingobacteriaceae bacterium | reverse complement strand
GGCCACTTCTTGTAAAAAAGATGACGTTACACCTACCCCAGAAAATAAAGATAAATACTTGCTAATCACGCTGGCAGACCGTGTATCAGGCACAAAAGCTGGATTTATTTCTGCTTT
Source organism: uncultured Sphingobacteriaceae bacterium (assembly GCA_964436635.1). Taxonomy (GTDB): domain Bacteria; phylum Bacteroidota; class Bacteroidia; order Sphingobacteriales; family Sphingobacteriaceae; genus DASRQK01. Next base: position 5,460 of record CAYTDM010000047.1, on the reverse strand, counting down.
TGATGCATTCCCAACCGGAACTGTATCCAACGCTACAGCTGGATCTTTAGAAGGCCAAGGCATGGGCGGCTGGAGAGTATATAACAATATGATTTTTAAAATGTTCCGCACTTCAGATTACGCGACAGGTATTGAGAAAATCAATATTTTACCTGATGGAACCGTTCAGACAGGTACCTTCATCGCTTCAAAAGACGGAGCTGCAGCAGCAAAATATTTTGGCACTGGAAACTTAGTGATCGAAAATGAAAACAGCGGTTATTATTGGGATGCCGCAGAACCGACCAAAATCCAAAAATTCAACCCAACCACCATGGTGAATACAGGTTCGTTGGATCTAACAGCTGCAGTTAAGGAAAGAGGCGAAGGTATTAATGAAATTACTTTTCGTTCTGTGGGTCAAAAATTTTTAGCCATTAAAGGAGGAAAACTTTATGCCAACATTACCTATGCAAAGAACCCAACGAGTCAAATCGGATTTTTCGACGATTATTTCCCAGATGTTTACATTGCTGTAATCAACTTATCAAATGGGACTTACGAAAAAACCATTAAAATTGAGGACACAGGCAGCATTGCTTACATCAACGAAAACCACATGTACGATTTCGACACAAACGGCGATCTTTACATCGTGACTCAAGGAAGATCGGCCTTAGGTGGGAAATCAAAAATCGTCCGTATTAAAGCGAACGAAACTGACATCGATAAAACTTGGGAGTTGAAGTTTAGTGATTTTAGATCTACCGATAATGGAAAATTTGTGGGTGTTTTTGCGAAAAACGGCCGTTTAATTCTGACACTTAACACAGAAACCTTGACTGGCGGTGGGGCAGGAAATGTGAATACAGCTGACATCTGGGAATTTTATTCATTAGACGTCAATAATGCTGCAAAAACTTTTAATAAAATCACCGGAATTCCAGTTGGAACAAATCCAGGTGCTGCCATGGCTGCTGTGGAGGTGGACGGTAAAATCTTATTACGCGGTTCCACAAAAGGAGGAGAAAATGGCTATTATGAGTACAATTTCAACACGAATAGTGCCACTCTATCTTTTAGTGTCAATGTAGGTGGAGCGGTTTCAGGTTTCCACAAAGTAACATTACAATAAGCGTCTAAACACGAATTGAAAAGTCTAAAAACGATTTAAAGGGACTAAACATAAATTAAAACATTGAAACTCTTTTAAATGCATTTATAATTGCATGGTAGCTCAAAATTTATCAAGGTTTACAGGAATGTTAGTAGCCTCCATTTTAAATGTTATTTGCAGTACCTTGTTCGCCCAAGAACGCTCGAATACTTCATCTAACAGAAAAAATGAAGGAACACATTCCTTGACATTGGTGGTGAATCAGCTACCAGGATCCCACTTAAAAGACCCCATTTTTTTAACTGGAAATTTTAATAGTTGGAATCCTGGCGAACCTGCCATGCAATTAATAAAAAACAGTCAAGGCCACTACAGCCTCACGGTAACACTACAAGATGTGCCAAGCGACCGCTTGGAATTCAAGTTAACCCGAGGAAATTGGTTGACCTCAGAGTCCTCAAAAGAAGGCAGGCTGTTAGCACCGCGTGTAGCAGAATTAGGCACAGACACCACCATTTATGTGGATATTGAGGGCTGGAGAGATGATTTTCCCTTGCATACCGCATCGGAAAACGTACATCTCTTAGACGCCGAGTTTTACATGCCCCAACTGAATCGCTCGCGCAAAATTTGGATTTATTTGCCCGCAAACTACCACCAAGAGCCAAATAAAAATTACCCGGTACTTTACATGCAAGATGGCCAACACCTATTTGATGAGGCCACTTCACAAGGAAGAATAGGTCCGATTGAATGGGGTGTGGATGAAACATTGGATGAATCCGCAAGCCCATGCATTGTCGTAGCGATCAACCATCAGGACGATTATAGAGATCGGGAACCAGAATTTTACTTTCACCCGAATTCGACATTTGAAAAAGTAGAAGGTCAAGACTACCTAAAATTTATTGTCGAAACCTTAAAACCTTATGTGGACGAGCATTACAGAACGATTACAGATGCAGAACACACCGGAATTGCAGGAAGTTCATTGGGGGGACTCATTTCCTTTTATGCCGGCATCCACTACCCCCAAGTTTTTGGTAAATTAGGCATTTTTTCACCGTCGATTTGGTTAGATGAAGGAAATATAGAAAAGGATATTTTGCGCTTCGCAAACGAAAAAGCAAGTTTAGAAGCCTTAAAATCTCAAGAATGGTTTTTTTACGCAGGCCATCAAGAAAACCGTCGCAAAGAAGATGGTACATTTGTAAAAATGCATGATGACGTATTTCGAGTGGTATCACTTCTTAAAGAAATCGGATTAGATACGCATAAGATTCATTTACACACGGATCCAGCCGGAAGACATGGCGCGATTTATTGGCGAACTGCTTTCCCAGTTTTTTACGATTGGATGAGTCGACAAAACCATTGGGCACAAAAATAAATAGGAACAAACCATGAGTATACAACATATGATAACTAGAAAACAAATCATCACCTTAATCGGTCTTTTTTTAATCAGTGCTTCTGCGATTGCACAATCGATCGTCGTGACAGATATAGTAGGACGAGAAGTAAAATTAAACGGACCGGCGAAAAGAATCATCTTAGGAGAAGGTCGCCAACTAACGACCTTGGCTTTACTTCATCCAGATCCTGTCAGTTTGCTTGCTGGTTGGACCGGTGACTTTAAAAAATCAGGTGGATTGTTATACGAAGAATATTTGAAAGCATTTCCGAAAATGGCTTCCATTCCGACGATCGGGTCATCTGGAAAAGAAACCATTTCTACAGAACAAATTATATCCTTAAAACCAGATTTAGCGATTTTTGGAGCAGGATCACACGGTCCAGACGCGAAATCTGCAGACGTAATTCGCCAGCTAGAGGCAGCAGGCATTCCCATTGTATTCATTGACTTCCGCTTGCATCCTTTTAAAAACACGGTTCCAAGCATGCGAATTTTAGGTAAGGTACTCGGTCAAGAGAAAAAGGCCGAAGAGTTTGCTTCGTTTTACAACCGCCGCATGCAATACATTCAACATGTTTTGGCACAACAAACAAACTTAAAACGTCCTAAAGTATACATGGAAATGATCCGTGGCAATGTGCCTCCAGGATCACCAGGAAAAGGGAACTTAGGAGAATTCATCGAATTTGTGGGTGGAAATAATATTGGAACCATCCTTCCTGGAGAAGTAGGTACTTTGAATATGGAATATGTAATCTCTGAACAACCTGATATTTACATCGCGACAGGAATTGCTGTGCCCGGTGAAGATGGCTTGGTAATCGGACAAAGCATCTACTCCTATCAAACTCAAAACAGCTTAAAGCAATTAGCGAGCAGACCTGTAGTCAGCCCATTAAATGCGATTCAACAGCAAAAAGTGTATGGAATGTGGCACATCTTTTATGATTCGCCGTTAAATATCGCGGCCGTAGAAGCCATGGCAAAATGGACCCATCCAGAATTATTTGGAAAATTGAATCCTCATGGAGTTTTAAAAGAAATAAACGATCGATTCTTGGCATTCCCATTAAAAGGTGTTTTCTTTGCAGAATTAAAATAATTTCACTTACATAAGCAAATAAATTGTCACAAGAAAAAGAAATAATAGCAAAAGGATACCGGAAACAGTTTACCAAAAGGGTCCTTTTGTTATTTGCTTTAGCCACCGCAACACTTATCTCATTCTGCATTGATATTGCAGTAGGCCCATCTACGCTCAGTTTTCGAGAAGTGCTCACCGCCATTTTCTCTAAAAACTCGGTCGAATTAGCTACCCAAGTGATTGTTTGGGAAGTGCGCATGCCTTATTCGATTATGGCTTTACTCGTAGGTGCTTCGCTATCCATCGCGGGTTGCGAAATGCAAACGATTATGAACAATGCCATGGCCAGTCCCTTTACCTTGGGCGTGTCAGCGGCGGCTTCATTTGGGGCTGCTCTCGCAATCATTATCGGAGTGAGTTTACCCGGCATAGGGCCAGAATGGATGGTATTAGCAAATGCGTTTGTATTTGCTTTCGGTGCGACCATGTTGCTCCAAACTCTGTCTACCCTAAAAGGATCCGGACCAGAAGGCTTAGTCCTGTTTGGAATTGCCTTAGTTTTTACCTTTAATGCGTTCACAGGCATCTTACAATACATGGCCAGTGCAGAAGCCTTACAACAGTTTATTTTCTGGAGTTTAGGATCTTTAACTAAGGCGAATTGGGAAAACATTCGTTTTCTTACCATCATCATCCTGCTCATTATTCCATTCTCATTAGCCTCAGCTTGGAAATTGACTGCCCTCCGCTTAGGAGAAGATAGTGCAAAAAGTTTTGGTGTGAATGTGGGCAAACTTCGTTTTTTTTCCCTTTTACGTGTAAGTATCTTAACCGCAGGCTCTGTTTCTTTTGTAGGAACCATCGGGTTTATTGGCTTAGTGGGTCCGCATATCGCAAAGCTATTGGTCGGTGAAGATCACCGATTTTCACTCCCTGCGAGCATTCTCTCTGGAGCATTAATAATGTCTTTGGCTTCCATTTTAAGTAAAGCCATCGTAGCTGGAGCCATTATACCAGTAGGGATCGTTACCTCTTTAATCGGCGTTCCTGTATTCATATTATTAATATTCAACAAGCGTTCAAAATAGGATTAATTAGGATTTATTCGTAATTTTGAACAATTCTAAATGGAAGTCTGTGGTTGGATTTCTGCATATCCTATTTAAGGTAAGAGAATATGGCTTTATTGGATCAATTTGATGTTTTAGATCGCATTCGAAACAAACCTCCCCTGATCGATGGTTGTGAATTTATAGGCAAGCTTGAAATCAAAGGATTGTCAGTTGGGTATGGAAAAAGATCCATTTTAAGTGATTTAGACATTCCACCGTTTGAAGTAGGACAAGTTACGGTATTAACCGGTCCTAATGCAGCAGGAAAATCCACCTTACTTCGTTCCATTGCCGGACTGTTAGAAGCACAGGGTTCTATGAAATTTAATGGTCAGGAGCTCATCGGGATGTCCGCTCGTCAACGGGCGAATATAGTAGGATTTATGCCTCAACATGTACCGAATAATATTAACCTTTCGGTCATGGAAGCTGTTATTTCAGCACTAAAAGCCTCTCCTTTCGATGCTGTTTCGAATAAAAATGATTCCCTACACAGCCAAGCCTTGGATATTTTAGAACGCATTGGAATTACCCATCTTGCATTAGAAGATTTGAGTCAGCTATCTGGTGGTCAACGACAAATAGCTTCCTTAGCAAGAACCGTCGTTCGAGATCCTAAAATTCTTCTTTTGGATGAGCCAACCAGCGCTTTGGACCTAAAACATCAGGTAAAAGTGATGAAATTAGCACGCTCCTTTGCAATGGACGGAAGAATTGTTATTATTGTATTGCACGATTTAAATTTGGCACT
>CAYTDM010000046.1:0-6074 GCA_964436635.1 uncultured Sphingobacteriaceae bacterium | reverse complement strand
TTTTAAAAGAAATACTTTATGTACTCTGCAATTAAGCCGAAAATTATTCCCCAATTCACTCGGTGGGCGTGTTTAATGAAGACGGAACCTTGGTAGGCTTTATCCTTCATTGCGCAGCAAAACACCGACCAGAACTCGTTTATAACGGTGGAACGGGCGTTTTACCTGCTTACAGAGGGCGCGGACTCACCAAAGCCATGTACGCTCATTTCTTTCAACAAATCGATGAATTAGGCATTGAAGAAGTGGTGCTTGAAGTGTTAGAAAATAACAAAATCGCCTACGCTTGTTATGAATATAGTGGTTTTAAACGCTCGCGCAAACTGTTATCCTATAAATGGACTCCTGGTGACACCGCAGTAGCTGGCACAGAAACAAGTGCCGAAGTATCAGTCGCTTCCGCAAATCAAGCAGCTGAATCACCATCCGGTTCCGTAAATTTACCAGCCGAGCCCATAACCTCGTTTCCCATTCGCATAGCGCGCAGTAGCTACCAAGCAGCCTTAGAAAGCGAATGTCGCTCATTTTTATCCATCTTACCCACTTGGCAAAACGATTTTCAAGCCATGGAATTAACGAAGGACGATTTGCAGGCTTACTTGGCCCATTCCGATGAGGAATTTGTCGGATATCTGCTTTACAATACCCGAAGCAAGCGCATTCACCAATTGGCGGTACGACCAGATTATAGAAGGACCGGAGTAGGGCAGGCCTTGCTGCGCAAAACTTTGACTGAACATCCACACCTCACCACCATCATCAACATTGACGATAGAGATCCATCCTTGCCGAGTTTCCTAAAAAAACACGGCTTTCAAGATTTGGTTCGCTTGTATGAAATGAGATGGAGTAAGCCTCGATGACACTCCCTATTTCATCCACCTTTTCAGGGCTTCGGCTTGGGTGGAGACAAAGTTAATGTGTTGGCCGCGGTTGCTTTCGTGCATGAAGGCTGTTAAAGCGGAGCTATCATAGCTTGAAAATTTCCCTACTATACACAGGGGCATGCGGTATTGCGCGAATTTTTGGAGGATTTCTCCGGCTATTTTTGTTTTCAAATCAAAAAAATCAGCACTTAGGCTTTTTTCATACAGGATGACGTTGTCAAAACCCTGGAAATACAGGTCGCCGAGTAGCTGCAAGCCATCCTCTGCCGTGTGGATTAGGATGTCCTCTGCGATGATTTCCGCTATTTTTTTGTCCCCGCTATGGTGCTCTTTAATGATCATTTCAAAATCAGTTTGCTTGATATCTTGCTAACCCTAAATTAAAACGCATAGCGTACTCGACGCTTCTTGAAAATAGTATTGAAATAGCACGGTAGATAGATGTAGGTAAAGCAATATATTTAGGTTGTGACAAATGTAAGAAAATTTTATCACAGAATTAAATCCAAAAAGAAAATTATTAAAATATTGGAAGTTAATTTTGAAAACACCAAAGCTATCGCATTTTTATTCTGTAGTTTTGTCATGCGATATGAGAAAGCCAATTAAAAAAATCATGCAGGTACTTCTATTTATTTTGTTTGTGTTGGTCGTTGGTGGGTTGTTTTACCTGCGTCACGATCGTTTTGGTGCATCCGCCACGGGTGAGCGATTATTGCGAATGCAAAATACGCCGACTTTTAAAAATGGTGTCTTTCATAATATCGAGCACACGCCGGATCTCGCCGAGGATAAAGGATATGGAGACGTTTTTAAAACGTTTTTATTTGGTAAGGACCCGCGCAATGTTCCCGATCACGTCTTGCCAACTGTGCGCACAGACCTGCACGCGATCCCTTTGAATCAGAATGCTTATGTGTGGTTTGGGCATTCTTCCTATTACCTCCAATTAGACGGTAAGCGGATTTTGGTCGATCCCGTGTTCAGTAAATACGCGACTCCGGTAAGGATCAGCATTCGCGCCTTTGATGGAACGAATGTTATTGTGCCTGAAGACCTTCCTGAAATCGATGTGTTAGTAATCACGCACGATCATTGGGACCACTTGGATTACAATACGTTTAAGAAAATTCAGCATAAGGTGAAGCAGGTGGTGACGGGCTTAGGGGTAGGAGCGCATTTAGAAAAGTGGGGGTATCCCGCTGCGCAAATTACGGAGCTGTACTGGGGTGATTCGACACAAATCGCTGGTTTTACCTTTACTTCCGCCACAGCAAGGCATTTTTCAGGACGCTTATTTAAGCGCAATGTCACCCTTTGGTCCTCCTTTATTTTGTCCGGATCGAAAATACTGTACCTCGGTGGCGACAGCGGGTATGGATCACATTTCAAACAAATAGGAGAGGAACACGGCCCCTTTGACTTTGCGATCTTAGAAAATGGCCAATATAATGATTTGTGGAAATACATTCATATGATGCCGGAGGAAGTGATTTTGGCAGCCCAAGATTTGCGTGCAGCACACACCATACCGGTGCACTCCGCTAAATTTCCACTCGCGAATCACGCCTGGGACGAACCTTTAAATCGGGTGTATCAGGCTGGTCTAATGGCCGGCGCGAATCTCGTGCTTCCAAAAATAGGGCAGTTGGTATCCCTCGATGCTCCCGGAGATTTTGTACCTTGGTGGGACAAAATAAATTAATCGCATGAAAAAACTTATTTTAAACAGCTTGATGCTGGTTGCGGCGCTGACCTTTTTTGGCACAAAAACCGCTTCTGCACAAAGCCATAACGTATTATTCACTACGAATCACGGGGATTTTAAAGTCATGTTATATGATTTTACCCCGAATCACCGAGATATGTTCTTAGAGGCAGTACGAAAAGGGGAGTATGACCAGGCCTTGTTTAATCGCATTATCGAGCATTTTGTGGTGCAAGGTGGCGAGCACGATATTGACATTGCAAAGCGGGAAGCCACTGATCCAACAGGGTTAAAACCTCGGATGGCCCCTGAATTTCATGAACGTGCTTTTCATAAAATCGGAGCCATGGGAGCAGGTCGGGATGACAATCCAGAGAAAGCCTCCTTCTTTAATCAATTGTATTTTGTGGTTGGCAAACAACCCATTACTGAAGCCGAATTGGATGCCTTAGAGAGAAGAAAATCTATGAAATTTGTCTCCGCCCAACGCGCCGAATACCTTAAAAATGGAGGATTACCTCGTTTAGATCAAGATTATGTGATCTTTGGAGAAGTCGTTGAAGGCCTTGAGGTGTTAATGCGCATCAGCCGCCTAGCAAAAGACGCGCAAGATTTCCCTTTAGAACCCGTGCGGTTTTCTGTGAAATTGATGCAGGAGTAAACAGGAATGATTGATCAATATTTCTTTTTACTTGTTGTAACAAATTATTTAGATAGTTATCTAAATATCTAAAGAGTATTTCCAATGAATGAATTATTTAAAGCATTGAACGATGAAACCCGGCGACAAATTCTAGTTCTATTAAAAGAAAAGGACCTGTCTGCAGGGGAAATTGCTGCGCAATTTAAAATTTCAAAGCCGAGCATATCGCACCATTTGGAACTGTTGCGAAAAGCGGATTTAATTACCCAGGAAAAACAGGGTCAATATGTAATTTATTCGATTAACACATCCATTTTAGATGATTTGCTTTCTTGGATTATTCAGTTTAAACTAAAAAAAAATACCACAAATTATGAAGTTCAAATTGAAAAATGAGTGGCTGAATATTTTGGTCATATTGAGTCCTACCTTGTATTTATTAAGTGTTTGGAACGGGTTGCCTGAGGTGGTGCCGACGCATTGGAATCATCGTGGAGAGGTAGACGATTATGGCAGTAAGCAAATGCTTTGGTTACTGGCTTTTGTATTTCCTGTTGGCGCCTATATAAGTTTTTTCATCGTGCCCATCTTAGATCCGAAGAAAAAATTGCATTTAATGGGAGAGAAGTTGTACCGCATGAAATTTATGATGACAGCTCTTTTTTCAGCATTAGCCGTCTATATTATTCATGCTACCCAAACCACTGAACTGAATTCTGAAATCGGGTTTTCGATAATGGGCGTGATGTTTTTGGTGCTTGGCAACTTTTTACCTTCCATCAAGCCAAATTATTTCTTAGGAATTCGCGTTCCGTGGACCTTACACAATGAATATAATTGGCGCAAAACGCATCAAATGGCCGGAAAATTTTGGATGTTTGGCGGTTTGTTTATCTTGATATTAAGTTTTTATTCTCCAACTTCTTTTTCTATTGGAACGCTTTTCGTGACCATCATCTTACTTAGCATTGTGCCGGCTCTTTATTCATTTTGGTTGTTTAAAACCGGACGCGATGTCCTTATTAATAATGAGTGAGGTAAAAGGTGAGCTAGAGGAATTTAGTAAAAGCAAGAAGTAGCAAGTAGAAACAAGAAGTAGCAAGTAGAAACAAGAAATAGCAAGTAGAAGCAAGAAATATCATGAAAGATTTTGTCATTATAGGCGGTGGAATTGGTGGTTTGACAACGGCATTGGCTCTTCGTCAGACGGGGCATAATGTGCATGTGTACGAATCTGCGACTTCGCTCGATCCTGTAGGAGCCGGGATCATCATGGCCAATAATGCGATGCAGGTTTTTGAACATTTGGGAGTTCGGGAAGCCATCCAAGCGGCGGGCCAAAAAATATCTTTTGTGAAGCTGACGGATGCGCAGTTGCGTGAAATTGTGACCTCTGATTTGCGGCCTTTCGAATCCTTTTATGGTGTACACAATCTTTCGATTCACCGTGCAGCCTTGCAAAGGGTGCTCGCGGATGCCGTAGGAATGGAGTTTATTCATCTTGGCAAACGTTTAAAAACGCTTATTCCGGGCAGCCCAAATCGCTTAGTTTTTGAAGACGGGGAGGTGGTGGAAGCCGCAGCAGTGATTGGAGCTGATGGGATTCGTTCGGTAGTTCGACAACAACTATTTCCGAGTAGTCAACTGCGGGACGCAAAGCAATTATGTTGGCGAGGCATCACGACGGATCGGCCTTTGCAAAGCAGTGCTCTGGACGCCTTAGAATGTTGGGGAGCGGGCAAACGCTTTGGGTTTTCTAAGGTTGGAAATGGACAACTGTATTGGTTTGCGGTAGCGAATGCTGACCTTGTGAAAGGAGAGGAGGATGTACATCGACTTTTTACAGAATTTCACCCTGACATTCAAGCCTTAATTCAACAAACTGATCGTAATCAAATCATATTTAATGATTTAAAAGATTTAAAACACTTGGCAAAGTGGAGCGAAGGAAGCTGTTGTTTGCTCGGGGATGCGGCCCATGCGACCACGCCAAACTTAGGTCAAGGTGCTTGTCAAGCGGTGGAGGATGCCTATGTACTTGGCAAATTGAGTGCGCAGAATCTATCGGTGGAGGAACTTTTTAAGAAATTTGAAAGGTTGCGGAAGCCTAAAGCGCGCTTCATTGTGAACACCAGTTATCGCATGGGGCAAGTCGCTCATTTTTCGCATCCGTTGGCGGTTTTGCTGCGCAATGCATTTTTTAGATCCGTGCCAAAATTCATAGAAAGGCGGCAGTTAGCGCGTATTTTTGGTATAAATGACTTTTCTTAAATATACAAGTTTTTCGGGAATTAAACAAATTTTCTTTAAAAAATAATATCTAAACAATTATTTTTTAGATAAATCCTTTTTAAAAAAATACAAATTCTTTAAAAACATAAAAAAGGCAGGAGTGGAGTCCTGCCTTTTGTTGTTTGGGTCGGCCTTACTGCTGGGGCTCGATCAAACTCTGAATGTGGTCGGCCAGTTTTGATGCTTGCCGACCAACGATATTTCGATCGCCCGTTTTAGTATCGGATCACAAAGAAGCTGAGTTTGGTTTTCCAAACTCCATTTTCACGTACTTCAATGACGTAAAAATAGGTGCCTGCTGGAACTTTTGCGCTACCTGGCTTGAATATGGTTCACATTCTAAACAGAAATTAGCTGAATCGTATAAATTAAGCATTGAAATTTTTGAAGATATCTTTTTAGGATATTAAGATCCTATATACGTCTTAATAAATATGTGGGAATTGCCTAGAGATGTTTACATGTATAATCAGTTGAATCATTCAGGCAAGATGGATATAGAAATTTGGCAATCCTTTGATGAAACCCATGAAATAGATCGAGA
>CAYTDM010000045.1:0-6195 GCA_964436635.1 uncultured Sphingobacteriaceae bacterium | reverse complement strand
TCCGCATCGACATGAGTGAGTACCAAGAACGCCATTCGGTTTCAAGATTAATCGGAGCGCCTCCGGGATATGTCGGTTATGATGAAGGCGGACAATTAACTGAAGCCGTCCGCAGACGCCCCTACTCAGTCGTCTTGTTAGATGAAATCGAGAAAGCGCATCCAGACGTGTTTAACATCTTATTACAAGTGTTAGACGACGGTCATTTAACGGATAATAAAGGCAGGGTGGTCAACTTTAAGAACACCATCATTATCATGACCTCCAACATTGGATCGCATCTTATTCAAGAGAATTTTGAGCAGTATAATGAGGACAATAAGGAAGAGATATTAGCTAAAACGCAATTAGAAGTTTTTGAATTACTGAAAAAAACCATCCGGCCGGAGTTTTTAAATCGTATAGATGAAGTGATTATGTTCACTCCATTAGGGCGAGAAGAAATCGGTCAAATCGTTAAATTACAATTTGCTGGAATACAAAAACAGCTAAAAGATATGCAAATTGAATTGACAGCGACGGATGAGGCGTTGGATTGGCTCGCGCAATTAGGATACGATCCTCAATTTGGTGCCCGTCCACTTAAAAGAGTCCTGCAGAAGAAGGTGTTGAATGAATTATCAAAGGATATCCTGGCTGGAAAAGTTGACAAAAACAGTTCGATTCGATTAGACGTCTTTGATGGTCAATTTGTTTTCTATAATGAAGCGAACAAATAATTTATAGCAACTTCATGATTATATTGAGTGGGCTGTAGGGGCTTAAAATGAGCCCTACAGCCCATTTTTATTGCTTTGGCATCACATGGTATACAGGATCTTCACTCACATTCACTTCGATCACAGCTTCCGCATTTTTCAGTAAACGCCTTGAATCGGGACTTAAATGTGTAATGCGTATTTGCTTCCCTAAGGCCGCATACCGAGCCGTTAACTTGTGCAAAGCTTCGATCGCAGACATGTCCGCCACTCGGCTCTCTTTAAAGTTAATAACGACTTCCTTTGGATCGGATTCCACATCAAACTTTTCGGTAAATGCACTGGTGGATCCAAAGAAAAGCGGACCGTAAATTTCATAATGTTTGACCCCGTCCTCGTCGATAAATTTGCGTGCACGAATACGTTTTGCATTGTCCCAGGCAAATACCAAGGCAGATAAAATCACTCCAATAAGCACTGCTAAGGCCAAATTATGATAAATCACCGTAATGGCAGCCACTAAAATGCCTATTAAAATATCGCTAATGGGGAATTTGGTAATGGCTCGTATACTCGCCCAATGAAAGGTTTTCACTGATACCACCATCATCACTCCTATTAATGCTGCAAGTGGAATTTTTTCTATGAAAGGTGCCCCTATTAAAATCACAAGTAAAATGGCCACAGATGCGATAAAAGCAGACAAGCGGGTTTTACCCCCTGCGTTCAGGTTTACTAAGGTTTGGGCGACCATTGCGCAGCCACCCATCCCCCCAAAAAATCCGTTTATGATATTCGCGATTCCTTGTGCTCTGGCTTCTTTATTCGAACGACCCTTTGTATGTGTAATTTCGTCGACCATGTTTAGGGTTAAAAGGGACTCGACTAACCCCACAGCGGCCATGACCAACGCAAATGGGAAGATTATGGACAAGGTTTCCCAGGTAATGGGCACGGCTGGAATGTGAAAACTGGGGAACTGCCCACTTACCGAAGCGATGTCGATGACTTCCTTGGTTTCCAATCCAAAAACTCGTACAAGTGCATAAAGGGCTAATATAGCGATCAATGAAGAAGGTATGGCGGTGGTGATTTTTGGCACAAATACCACGAATAACACGGTGAATGCAGTTAATCCAAGCATCCAATACAAGGCTTCTCCCTGCATCCAAATTTCTTCACCAGAAGGCGAGATTTCTTTAAACTGAACGATTTGGGACATAAAGATTACGATGGCCAGGCCATTTAAGAAGCCGTACATAACGGGTTGTGGGATGAGTCGCACGAATTTGCCCCACTTAAAAACTCCAACGAGCAATTGAATGACCCCACCCAAGGCGACAGCCGCGAATAAATATTCCACTCCGTGCATGGCTGCTAAGGCGATTAAGGTGATGACGGTCGCTCCTGCCCCACCGGAAACCATGCCTGGGCGACCACCTAAAATGGAGGTGACTAAGCCCATTAAAAATGCAGCATATAAACCGGTCAGAGGTGATAAACCGGCTAAAATCGCGAAAGAGAGTGATTCTGGGATCATCGTCATGGCGACGGTTAGCCCTGCAAATAGCTCGTTTTTATAATTAATTTCTCCTGTTGCGATTGAAAAGGGCGCTTTAAGTGGGAACATGTTCTACTTTGATTGATTAAGCGTTTTATAAACGGGACAATCTTCGTCATGCGCACCCGGAAGCATTCCAATGCTCATTAAAAACTCGCCCACTATTTCACCACCTGTAAATTTGAAGGTTTTTTTGAATAATTGAACCCATTCTTTTTTATTATTGTGTTTATGATGGTGGAGCCATTGAAGAAACGATCCAAATTCTTCTTGGATTTGTAGGATTTTTTGGGCGTTGATGATGGCAGCTTGGATTTTTAGTCGGTTACGAATGATGCCTGCATCTTGCATTAAGCGCTCCGCATCTGTGTCGGTGTATGCAGCAACGCTTTGAATATTAAATTGATCGTAGGCTTTTCTGAAGTTATGTTCTTTTTTTAATATGGTTTCCCAACTTAATCCGGCTTGATTAATTTCCATGATTAATCGACCATATAATTCATTGTCATCCAAGATGGGGAATCCATAGTGATGATCGTGGTACCGCTTATGTAAATCCCGCTTTTCATCAGGAAGCATTTCGAGAATCGCTTTGCAATAGGACATTTACTTGTTGTTAGGGTGAATATGTATACAATATTAGTGAAATTATTCTGCTAATCGAGGGTGTGCGAAAATATTGTTGGAGTGCCACACAATTTGTGTTTAATGATCGTTATTTTAGGGTGGGTTGGGTGAGTTTTATGGGGTTCGAGCCTCAGGGATTGCAGCCCAGGATGGTTTTTGTTTATGGTGATTATTCCTGATGGGCTGCGATCCTGGGGGGGGGACTCACAACCCACACGAACAGCGACTTCGTCGCTTGGTTTTTTTGCGCTTTTTTGGATCTCTTTCAAAACATTTTGATGTTCTCCAAAAAAGCGCAAAAAAAAACCCGCTTTTCAGCGGGTTCGTGTGGGTTGTGGAGCCGAAGGGATTCGAACCCTTGTCCAGCGAAGGTACTGCGTATGCCTTCTACATGCTTAGCTTCTGTTTAATTTTCGAGAAAGGGAAGGTCAGTCGCTCACCTATACCGTTTTCCTTAGTCGCTTTATCTTATCCTTATGTCGCAACAGCATAAAGACCAGTTTTGTTAGTCGATGCCCCGAGTGTTAAGCCACAAAACAGAACTTAACGGGACAAAAGCTATGCTAATTCTAAATTAGGCAGCTAAGGCGTAGTTATTTTCGCCATTTAATAGTTTGAAAGTTCAGATTAAAGTGCTAGACTTACAATGCACTGCATGCTTACACCACCGTCTCCAACCTGTCTATTCCGGTCGGCCCCTAATGGGCGTATTATCTTACAAAAATACAAAAATCCAGTGATATTTACAACTCGATTCTTTTATTCAGCTCCGCAAACACTTTTTATTCAGCCGAAACATCCTTTTTATTCATTTTTTCAATGTTCATCCGCTCCTCCACTTTTTAAATCCTCCAAACGAACACTCACCGCCCGTTTATGGGCCTCCAATCCTTCAATGGAAGCCAGCACTTCCACGATTGGTCCCAAATGAACCACGCCCTCTTTCTGAATTTCTTGAAAGGTGATTTTCTTCATAAAACTATCCACCGAAACCCCGGAATAGGCCCTGGCAGCCCCGCTGGTTGGCAAGGTATGATTCGTCCCTGACGCATAATCTCCAAAACTTTCCGCCGCATACTTCCCTAAAAACACCGAACCAGCATTGATAATTAGCCTCATCAAAGCACGCGGATTTTCCACCGCCAAAATCAAATGTTCCGGCGCATATTCATTTGAAATCTCCATCGCTTCATTCAAATCGGCAGCCAAAACGGAAAAAGAATTCGAAAGCGCTTTTTTCGCAATTTCCGCCCTTGGCAAATCTTCCAATTGCTTTTTCAATTCCACTTCCACATCCTCCATCAACTGCTTTGAAGGCGTGACCAAAATCGCCTGACTATCCGGGCCGTGCTCTGCTTGCGCGAGCAAATCCGCCGCCACAAAAGCAGGGTTCGCCCCTTCTTCCGCCACGATCAACACTTCAGAAGGACCAGCAGGCATATCAATCGCCATTTGAGCCATGTCTTGCAACATGGTTTTAGCCTTAGTCACGTATTGATTTCCAGGACCAAAAATCTTATCCACTTTTGGCATGGTTTCCGTGCCAAACGCCATCGCAGCAATTGCTTGCGCACCGCCCACTAAAAACACCCGATTAATCTGTAATAATTTCAAGCAATAAGCCACATAAGGATTAATGCTTCCGTCCTTTTGAGGCGGAGTACACACCACGATTTCCTTACAACCAGCGATTCTAGCCGGCACCCCCAGCATTAAGAGCGTACTGGGCAAAACAGCCGATCCGCCCGGAACATACAAACCTACTCGCTGAATTGGGCGATTTTCCCGCCAGCATAGCACGCCAGGCATGGTTTCCACCGTCCTTTCACGACGATTTTGAACCGAATGGAAACGATGAATATTTTGGAACGCAATCTCCAAAGCACGCTGAGCAGTACGATCAATTTTATAGGCTAAGTCCTCGATTTCATCCTCCTCAAGCACGATTTTCGACAAAGATATCCCATCAAATTTGGTTGAAAAATCCAGCACTGCCTCATCACCCCGGCTTCTCACTTCTTGAATAATATTTGCGACAGCGAGACCAATAGATTGATTAGCATCCGAATTCCTTTCGAACAATGCACCTCGCTCCTTCTCCGTTAAACTGGCCCACTCGTAAGATTTTAAAAACGTGTTTACTCGCATAAAAACAGGTTTAAATAATAATTTTCTCAATTGGCATTACCACAATCCCTTGCGCACCAGCCGTCTTCAATTTATTAATTTTGTCCCAAAAGTCTTGCTCTGGAATCACCGTGTGTACGGCCACCCAATTTTCTTCTGCCAAGGGCAAAATCGTAGGGCTTTTCACTCCTGGCAACAATTCAATAATTTGATCCAAATTATCCTTCTCCACATTTAAAACTACATATTTCGTTTCTTTTGCACGAAGAACAGAGCGAATTCTTAACAATAATTCACCAATATTTTTATCTGCAGGTGTATTTTTACCCGTAATCAAGATGGCTTCTGAGTCCAAAATGTTCGCGAATGGTTTTAAGCCATTGCTGCGCAGAGTCCCTCCAGTGGACACAATATCGCAGATAGCATCGCTTAAACCCAGATTGGGTGAAATTTCCACCGAGCCAGAAATCATACGCGTTTCAGCCTGAATACCATTTTCTTTCAAAAAATTCTTTAAAATATTTGGATAAGAAGTCGCGATGGATTTCCCATTTAAATCAGATAAAGACTGATATTGTTCATGGTTAGGCACTGCAATTTTCAGGCTGCATTTACCAAACCCTAAGCGTTGCAAATAATTCACTTCCACTACTTTCTCAAGGATCACATTCTCCCCTACTATGCCGAGATCCGCAATCCCGTCTTGCACATATTTTGGGATGTCATCGTCCCTTAAGAACAAGATCTCAATAGGAAAATTAAACGCAGTGGTGATCAGGGAACTTTTATAATTTTCGAAATTTAAGCCACAATTTCTTAATAATTCGATGGATTTCTCATTTAATCGGCCAGACTTTTGAATGGCAATTTTCAATTTTTTCACTAGTATAATAAGATTAAAAAATTCTAAAAATGGATTGAAATGGTGTAAAAACACACATTAAACACACATTAAATACATAAAAATAAAACGGGGGTGAGTCTCACGTAGAGACACAGAAATATACATCGCCTTAGTGGCGATGGAAAAAATGAGCGATATGGGAAATCGTTTGAATCATCTTATTGAGACAAAGATAGGAATAATTTTTTTTCCTTTATGTTGGAAACCAAAAATTCTTTAAAAATTTCTGATTCTCCGCAAACACACCTAATATTTTTAGTATATTAGCGCTCAAAAAG
>CAYTDM010000044.1:0-6629 GCA_964436635.1 uncultured Sphingobacteriaceae bacterium | reverse complement strand
TTTATAAAGTATTCTTTATCCCATTCAAAGATCCTGAAATTTTCAGTATCTACACATTGGAAAGCATGCAAGTTTTCAAACACTTTTATAAAAGAATCGTTCACCACCGTTTTCGCCAAATCTCGATCAGCCACATACCGCAAGGCCACCCCCATTAGGTATCCCCAATAGTGTTTGTATAACCGCTCGCGCAACTTTTCGTCCACGTGATGCCTATCCTTCGACAGCAGTTCGATCAAATCCATATACCCATTCAATAATTCTGACGATTCGCTACCCAGTTGTTGAATTCCTATTTATCATTTTATATATAAACACCGAATGGTACCAAAACGCTACAAAAAAATAAAATTTATTTTTTTAGGGTTTTTTGTAGCACAAACGAGAAATCCTGTGTTTGGGTTAGTGAATTGAATTTATTAACAACAAAAATTAAAATGTTATGAACATGAAACTACAACACACACGCAGGTCCTTTTTGTTTGCTTCTTTATTTTCCTTATTGGCAGTAACGATTGCATGCGACAAAGACGAACAAGCAAACCCAATTATTGAATCAGGAAAAGCAACGGTTTTACATGGTTCATTTGGAAATGACTCGTTGGATTTCTTTGTGGACAACAAAAAAGTAAACAGTAAACTCGTCGCTTATGGCGCGGCTATCAATTACATTGAATTATTGAAAGGGGAAAATTCTTTTGAAGCTAAAACTGCAAATGGTCAATCCATTGTGAAGAAAAACTACAACATTGAGAAAAACAAAAACTATTCAATTTTGCTTGCAAGCTCTGCTGACGGAAACACAAAAGAATTGATTCAAGTAACAGATGATTTAACCGCTCCTGGAACTGACAAAGCGAAAATCCGTTTGATCCAACTTTCACCGAATGCCGGAAAATTAAATTTGCAATCTGGAAGCACAAAATTAGCTGAAAACGTAGATTTCAAAGCTGCAAGTGCCTTTGTAGAGGTTAATGGACAAAAGACCACTTTCGAAATCGTAGACCCTACCGAGAACGAAACGCTGTTAACCATTCAAGACCTTGAATTAGCGAAAGGTAAAATCTACACCATTTGGGTGGTCGGTTTAAAAGACTCTTCAGACACCAAAAATAAATTAAAAGCAAACGTTTTTGTGAATAAATAAACGTGTCAACATTCATAAAGCATCATTTTAAACGTATAAAACGATGTAAAGATTTATATAACCCCTTTTAAATGGACATCTATGTGTTCGATCAGGCCATCTCTTTACGGAGATGGCTTATTATTTCTCACGTTTATGCTATTTCCAACGTTTATGCGACCAAAGCCAAATTGAAGGGTTGTTTACGATGCTTTTTTCTAAACTTTCAGCAAATCCTTTGGTGATTTCGCCCGATTCTGTTTGCGAAGCATGTTCAGTTAATACTTTAACCTGCATATGCCAGATATGTTCATTACAACGATTCATATCTAAATAACACACTACTGCATCCAGGGCTTTGGCTATTTTTTCTGCTCCGCAAAACATCGTGGTTGGTTGATTTAAAAATTCCACCGGCACCCCGTTATTTCTTCCAGGAAATTGATCTGCAATAAAAAAAGTAAATTGAGGCACCTCCTTATTTTTAAGCAGGGTACGCAAAATCTGTTTATCTGGTATTAAATGAAGGCCATGCTGTCCTCTCACCTCTAACATGAATCGATTAATAAATTGATTAGACAAAGGCTTATACACCGCGTTCACACGACAAGGCATGTATTGGGGCATGATGTTTAAATATTCCCAGTTTCCGAAATGACCCAACAAACAAATGATTTGTCTATTTTGTTGAATATACGGGTCCAATGCGGACAAATTCGTAAAATTCACTTTGGATTTACTCCAAGCTTTTCTCCCCGAGAACAAGTAGATCACATCGACAAAAAAATGACTAAAATACTTGTAAAAATCTTTAGAAATCGTCTTTATTTCATGGTACTTTTTATCTGGAAATGACCGACTTAAATTTTGAATAATGACGTCCTGCCGATACTTAAACACCACCTTTAATTTAAAATACATCAGCTTGCCAAAGGCAAATTGCATCCAAGAATATGGAATTAACCCTAACAAGTAAAATGGCATTCTTAACAACTTCACGCGCTTAGATTGGTTTTTAATATCGGTTTAGCTTCCGCAAATGTAGTTAAGGGAATGGAATAAAGAAATAAAAAAGAAAATTATATAGCAAAAAAGTGCTGCCTGATTAAGACAACACTTCTTTTAGTTTTTCTACTTGGTGATCTACCAATTTCTGCAATGGACCAGATGCTAACATCTTCATCATCATATTTAAATCAGCTTCGATTACATGAGTGGCTCGCGCACTGGATTCGCCCGTAGCTTCTATTTTCCAACGAAGCTTAACTTCAAAGGGTGCCTTTTCCAAAGGAATAAATACCACCTCTTGATTTTCGATCCGCTCCTCCACTTTCAAAGCCAATTTCGCCATGTTTTGAATGGTAAACCTCGCCTCGTCTTGCGTCGACGACCAATTATACACATTACTTGGCATAAGCTGTTCATGATTATTGCAATCAGCTAAAAATGCAAATACTTCGCTTGCTGGCTTTTGAATTTCTACGCTATTCTGAATAATGGTCATATTCTTCTATTCAATTACTATATTAAAATATCACTATGGATACCTTTAAATACTAAGACACCTTTAAATGCTGACCCCAATTAGCTGGATCCAATCGCCAATCTCTTAAAATATCTAAATCATCTTTATGAATGTAATTATATTTTGCGGCTACTTCGATCAGGGTATTGAAATCACATAAGCTAATCGCTTCACATTTGGCATCTTTAAAATTTTGCTCCGCAGCATCAAAGCCATAACTAAATATAGAAACCAATCCTACCACGTTACAACCTGCCTCACGAAGTGCTTGAACCGCTTTTAAACTACTTCCTCCTGTGGAAATCAAATCCTCGACGACGACTACACGCTGACCACTGACCACTTCACCTTCAATTTGATTTTGTCTTCCATGATCTTTATTGCTGCTTCTTACATAAGTAAAAGGCAATCCTAAATCTTGTGCCACTAATACTCCTTGTGGAATGCCTGCTGTCGCCACACCTGATATCATCTCTACCGAACCGAATTCGTTTTGAACTACTTCCGCTAATTTTTGACGAATATAGGTTCGAATTGCTGGATGAGACAATGCAATACGATTATCACAATATATAGGCGATTTCCAACCCGAAGCCCAAGTAAAAGGGTTTTGGGGTTGTAATTTAATTGCTTTTATTTGCAATAAGGATTCAGCAATTTTTTGAGCAACCTCACTATTAATTTTCATGCCACAAATCTATAAAATTTATATGAACCAATCTGCCCTTTATATAGCAGATTTTGAGCCAAAAAAAATAGAAAAATATCAAGTTATTGATTATGAAGCACTTGATATTTATAAACTTTTTCAACAATCTGAAAATGATGAAAGCAAGCGGAGGTACCTAATCATTCACCCGAAAAAGAAATTGATTTTCAAACAACTAGTTCGGTCATTAAAAAAAATCGTTGCAGCTGGAGGGGTGGTTAAAAATGGCAAAGGAGCGTTTCTATTTATTTTTAGAAATAATAAATGGGATATGCCGAAAGGCAAGGTGGACGAAGGTGAAAAAGTAAAAAAAGCTGCTGTACGGGAAGTTGAAGAAGAATGCGGTGTGCGTGTGCACTATAAAGGGAAAAAAATCACTACCTCCTACCACCTTTACACTATTAAGGAACAATTAGTTATTAAAAAAACCGTTTGGTATGAGATGGGAATCAATGGAACGCCGAAGCTGATCCCCCAAAAAGAAGAAAACATTACAAAAGCTGTTTGGTTTACCGGAAAAGATTTTAAAAAAGTTCGAAAAAACACCTACCCTTTGATAAAGGACATTCTTCGTCTTTTATCCTGAAAAATGGTAGATTAACAGATCTTAGCGTATATTTGCAACAATCAAATTTGGACATGAAATACAATCTTAGAGGAGTGTCGGCTGCGAAAGAAGACGTACACAATGCGATAAAAAACATAGATAAAGGACTTTTTCCTAAAGCTTTTTGCAAAATCATTCCAGACATATTAGGTGGAGATGAAACCTGGTGTAACATCATGCATGCGGATGGTGCCGGCACGAAATCTTCTTTGGCCTATGCCTACTGGAAAGAAACGGGAGATGCCTCCGTCTGGAAAGGAATCGCGCAAGATGCGATTATCATGAACCTTGATGATTTATTGTGTGTGGGCGCTGTAGATAATATTTTGTTATCCTCCACCATCGGACGGAATAAGCATTTAATTCCTGGTGAAGTGATCGCAGAAATCATAAATGGCACAGAAGAAATTTTGGCCGAATTACGGGAATTAGGCATTGGAATCTATTCTACAGGCGGAGAAACGGCCGACGTGGGCGACTTAGTTCGCACGATTATCGTGGACAGCACCGTGACTTGTAGGATGAAACGATCGGATGTGATTTCGAATGACCGCATCCAAGCTGGTGATGTGATCGTAGGACTGGCTTCCTATGGGCAGGCTACTTATGAATCGGAATACAATGGCGGCATGGGATCGAATGGATTGACCTCGGCCCGTCACGATGTCTTTAATAAAACCATCGCAGAACGTTACCCAGAAACTTTTGACCCGGCGGTTCCCTCGGATTTAGTGTTTGCGGGTAGCAAAGCCTTAACAGACCTCATCGACCTTGGAAATGGGGAAAAAATGACGGCTGGGAAGTTAGTGCTTTCACCAACGCGGACCTATGCGCCGATCATTAAAGCTATTTTAGATAAATATCGCCCACAAATTCACGGAATGGTGCATTGCAGTGGAGGTGCCCAAACAAAGATTCTTCACTTCATCGATCAATTCCATATCGTTAAGGACCAATTATTCCCTATTCCACCGCTATTTGACCTGATCCAATCGGAGTCGGGCACTTCTTGGAAGGAAATGTACACGGTATTTAATATGGGTCACCGCATGGAGTTGTATGTTCCTGCAGAAGTGGCTGAATCGATCATTGAAATTTCTAATTCCTTTGGGGTGGCTGCGCAAATCGTGGGCCGTGTAGAAGCGTCTGACAGTAAAAAAGTGACCATTCATTCTGAAAAAGGAACGTTTGAATACGAATAAAAATTTAGGAGGCTATCCATAGAAAGAGTATATTTACTAAAATATTCAAAAAATTAACCAATTATGAATCATTTGACGGCTATTTTCTGGGACAAAAGCCCTATTTTCTTTAGTATATTCAGCTACGACTTACATTTTTATACCCTGTGTTTTTTACTCGGGTTTATCGTGAGTTATGTCGTGATGTTGAAGGTATTTAATCGCGAGAATATTTCACAAGAATTATTAGACTCCTTGAGTATATATATCTTTATTGGGACTTTATTAGGTGCGCGCATTGGGCATTGCCTATTTTACGAGTTCGATTATTATAAAGATCACCTGCTTGAAATGATTTTGCCGATCGCGTATGTAGACGGTTCTTGGAAACTGACCGGATTTCATGGATTGGCTAGCCACGGTGGAGGAATTGGGATCTTAACGGGGCTGTTTCTATTTTGCAGAAAATACAAAATGAATTTCCTTTGGTTGGCGGACAAATTAGTGATTGTGGTGGCTGCTGCAGGGGCCTTAGTGCGTGTAGGAAATTTTTTCAACTCGGAAATCATCGGTTTGCCCTCGGATTTGCCTTGGGCAGTGATCTTTGCTCGCGTAGATGCGATACCCAGGCATCCAGCGCAGCTTTATGAAGCGATTGCCTATTTCACCATCTTTATCATCATGTGGTCCATGTATAAGCGTGCAACGGCTCTAAAACGCGGACACATGTTAGGGATATTCTTAATTCTTTTATTCTCCGTCCGATTCCTCGTGGAGTTTGTGAAAGAAAATCAGGAAGCATTCGAAGACGGCATGACCTTAAATATGGGCCAATGGTTAAGCATTCCTTTTATTTTAGTAGGATTGTACTTAGTGTTCAGGAAAGATAAAGCGGTAGATCAAATTCCTTTAAACGCTAAAAAAGCAAGGCGATAACTTTCTAACCCGAATCCAGCGATTACGCCTTTACAGTGCGGCGCCATTAAGGATTGGTGACGAATAGCTTCGCGTGCATGCACGTTAGAGATATGCACTTCGATGACCGGTGTTTCTATGCCAGCAATGGCATCCGCGATTGCAAGCGAAGTGTGTGTATAAGCGCCTGCATTTAATATAATGCCGTCCACTTCTCCAAACCCAACTTGATGGAGGGTATCAATAATAGCGCCTTCGTGGTTGCTTTGAAAATAATCAATTTGTAAATCCTTAAAGGAACCTTTCAACTCATCTAAAAAGGCTTCAAATGAAGCAGAACCATAAATTTCAGGTTGTCTTTTCCCTAATAAATTCAAATTTGGGCCGTTAATGATGATTATTTTTTTCATATGGGGCAAATTGCAAAATATTAATGATATTTTTATCAATAAAATTTAAATGGGACCTATTGGAATATTTGACTCAGGATTTGGTGGCTTGACCGTTTTTCAAGCCATTGAAGAACTTATGCCCGAATACGATTATCTTTATTTAGGAGATAATGC
>CAYTDM010000043.1:0-6982 GCA_964436635.1 uncultured Sphingobacteriaceae bacterium | reverse complement strand
ATTTTATTCGGACTTCCTTCGGGTACCTGCAGGATACCCTTGGCACGTACCGGCCATATTATGAAATTAAAGATCACTTGGGCAATGTGCGTGCTCGTTTGCGCCAGCATCCAACGATAACCGACAGCCTTCAAGTAGTGTCAAGGGCTGATTATTACCCATTTGGCTCGCCAATACTTGCAGGATATAAAGAGAATCCTTATCTTTATAATGGGAAAGAAATCCAAGGCGAGCTTGGAAGCCTGTATGACTACGGTGCGAGGTTTTATGACCCGGTGATTGGAAGGTGGAGTGTCGTTGATCCGATGGCTGAGCAGATGAGAAGGTGGAGTCCTTATGCATATGGATTTGATAACCCGATCCGATTTATTGATCCGGACGGAAGGGCACCTTTTGACTGGATCAAGAGAGGGGATGAGTATCTTTGGGATGACCGGGTGACAGATCAGGCAAGTGCAGAGGAACTCCATGGAAAAGGCACGCAGTATTTTGGCAGGAGTAACACCATACAGTCCAGGAGAGGGGGTGATATATGGGATCACGTTGGCCCAGAACTCCAGGTTATCTTTCAGGAACGCTCATGGCTCGACCTTCCGGTCACGTCAAACGTCGGGCAGTTATATGGGATTCTCGGCGAACTATGCTTTTATGGGTGGGTTCGGGATTTCTATCGGCCGTGTCACGGATGCCGTAGGGCAGTCAGACACCTACTTTTCCTTCAATGCAAATATAGGGTTTGGGCTGGATGCAGGAATGGAAGTGGGGAGTATTATTCCACGCGGAACAAATCAATTTTTGACGTCTGATTTTGTTGGGGAAGGAGCAAGCTACAATATAGGTGCACTTGATGCTGGTTGGAGTTCTGGTGGAAGTATTGGTCCGGGAATGACCATCAACCAAAAATTTGATCCATCACAATTGGGACGGCATCGGCAAGGATACATAATCCTACAACCAAGTGTTAGTTTGCCCACTGGAGTTGGAACGAGTTTTATGTACAGTAACAGCAGGACAATATTATGGAGAAGATAAGCAAGCAAGGTTTTAACCTCAGTAATACGGATCGGTGGATTATCTATTCGATACTTTTTGTGCCCTTATCCATCCTGTTCTTTTTCATGATCAGAGGTTTTTTCTTTAATCCAAAATCACACAGAGATGCTTTTTTGGAAAGTCGTCAAGAATACGATTTTCATGGAACAGTGGATTCCATTTATAGACAAAAGTATAATCATAATATCATGACTTTGGTTGCTAAAAACCAAGAGTTTACTGTTGATGGGGAGTGGGAGCACAAATTCCAAGTTGGTGACTCTATCTCAAAAAACCAGGGTAGCCTTTTAGTGGAATATTACCGTAATGGACAATTGGTGGAAATATTGAACTATGCAGACCTCCGTAAAGAAAAGTGACTCCTTTAAACTGTAAGAAGATCCCAAAGCCCTGTTCCTTACTGGTTCAGGGCTTTTTCATTACATTGCCGCAATGCTCTTAAGTTTGGCGGCCTTGATGAATGCATCAATGGTTGCGAACACGTGCGCCCTGTTCTCCGGATCGAGCCGTTGTATCTCTCTTAACCGCTTGAGGGTCTCCTTGTCGATGTGGTCGTACTCACCGTCCTTGACCAGGTAGTCCAGTGTCTGTCCTGATCTACCAAGAGGCCTTTTAAGGTTATCGAAGATCAAGATTAAAAGCCCTGTCCCTACCTGGTCCAAGGCTTTCCAATCACATAACACACCTCATCTTCCTTTTTGTTATAAAAGCAACTATATCCGTAAAGTTACTATCCCAGTCATGATGCTAGAACCTCTTCAATTTGTGCTCTTGCTGGTCATTCTGTGCTTTAGTTATTCCGGTATTTGCTTGAACTCGGCAACTGATTCAGTGTCCACAGTGGGCGCACCTTAGCAGTTGCCGAGTGCGGTGATTTATTGTTGATTAATTTGGGTGGTGATCATCAGGCATCTTATTTAAGCTTGTAAAATCTCCAATTACTTTTATAGTTTCTTGTTAATTTTTGATTGGTAAGCGTCGCTCTTAACAATTCGATCGGCATGTAATTTTCCTTCATAAAGCGATCGTGAAATTCTTTAATCGGCATATTCCCCCTATCCACGAGTTCTTGTTTTAGGCTCCACACTTGGAGTCCGCCGATCATATAGGCTAATTGGTATAAGGGCCCATAATTCCCTTCAAAGGATCGTTTCACTTCCCCATGTGCGGTGGAAGACTCATGGCCTACCCTATCCACTAAATAGTCAATGCACTGTTGTGGTGTCCACTCTCCCAAATGGTATTTTATAGAAAAAGTAATGCGGGCACATCGGTGCATGCGCCAAAACAACATGCCTATGCGTTCTTCAGGAGTTTTTGGGAAACCCATATCGTACAATAATAATTCCCAATATAAGGTCCAGCCCTCTGTCCAAAACGGCGTTCTGAAATGTTCACCCCTATAGGCCTTATATCGACTATTCATAAAATACTGCAAATGATGCCCCGGAACCAATTCGTGTTGAACGATTCCCCTTGAAAAGAAGGGATTATTCCCGCGCATACTCATCAATTTCCGCTCATGACTCATTTCATGGGTGGGATAGGCTATTAAAATATTGCGACCGCCTAAAAAAAACGGGCTGACTTCCTGTTGTTGAGGCGTCATCATAATCATGCCCCAAGTTTCATGCGATAATTCCGGCATGGTTAGCAGATCGCGCTCTTGGATAAAGTCCAATGCGGCCTGATTTAATTCGATAATGGTTTCTGGTTGTTTCCCTGGCGCCACATAGGAATTTTTAACTTGCTCTTGTGCTGCTCTCCAGTCGTTGCCAAAACCCATTTCATTCGCTGCTTTTAATAATTCGGCTTCGCTCCACGCAAACTCTTGTTCTGCTATTTGCAATAATTCCTCTGGACTATACGGAATCATTTCTTCTTCAAGTAAGCGCGCAAATGCAGCCCGACCTATAGGTTTACCGCCTATATTCGAGCCATCGTTAGCGACTTTGGCGTTGCTTTTCGATTTTGCGAGCGCTGCATATTCCTCTAAGGCTTGATCCAGTGCTTTATAGGGTTCTGGCACCCACCAGGTAAATAAAGGTTCATATCCATAGTAAAAATGATAAGCGCTGTTTAAGCGATTTTTTAAATCTCGAACCGTAGCCTCCAAGTAGGTCGCCGTTTCATCATCCAGCTCTTTGACCTGTTTTAATAGGTCTCTTTGGCGATGAACAACGAGTTTGGCTTCATGCAATATTCCTGCAATCTCCTCTCCATTCACCGGTTCTCCCCGTCTTCTTTTGGTTTCAAAGGCATAAATCGCTTCCGCAAAAGGAATTTTATCGGCGATTTTCTGGTACTGCTGCTGATGGGTTTTCAAGGAGGTTTGATGGCGCTCAATTTTGTTTTTTAACATCAAGTAATCTACTTGGCCATGGATGCTGAAGGCATCGAAGGGTTGTTGCGCGAGCGTCTTTAAATACTGCTCATTCACTTCCATCATCCTATTCAATTGGACCGGAGCAAAGACCCCTGTAGAAGGGAAAGATCGCACGGCTGAACTGGCCGGAATGGGTCCATAAACGTATTGCACTGCATTTAAATCTTGCACATACTGGGTGACCAGGCCTGAAACCTCGCTGGCTTGTTCATATAAACGTTTCAAATTATCGTCCTGAATGGTCGAATGGGTTTGAGAAGTTTCAGCACCTCCTAATTTCTTCGTGTTGGCGGTCGAATTAGCAGGCTCGGCTGCCCAAACATTTATTGTGCCCAAGCAGGCACCAAGCATCGCGAATGGTATGATTTTCTTGATCATCATAATAGCGTCTAATAATTGGATGTGTTTGATTCAAACCTAACGATTATTCCACGGAATTACAAGCGCCTTATTTATTTTGTTTCATTCAAAATTAAGTTTATCTTAGTAAACCAATTTATTTATTAAGCAACTTAATTCCATCATGTCGTTTAAAATTTTATCCATTGACGGCGGAGGAACCCGAGGGATCATTCCTGCCCAAATCATTCATCGTCTGGAGGAGGAATATGGCCGTGGCATCATTCATGAGGTGGATTTATTAGCAGGGACGTCGACAGGGGGTGTGATTTGTTTAGGGCTATCGAGCGGATTGACTGGAGAAGGTTTAGTGCGGCTTTATTTAGAGCATGCGAATTTAATCTTTCAGGAATCTTGGGTGGATCGCACCATTAAATTTGATGAACAATTTCGTGCAAATTATTCGCCTCATAATCTACGCGCGGTGCTGGAAAGGTATTTTGGGACGCGTACGTTAGGGGATGTGCATCGTCATGCGGACGTGGGTTTGCGGGGCAAAGAAATTATGATCTGTGCGTTTGATTTAAATCCGGTTCCTGGTGCTGATCGCAATGAACATTATCGACCGGCTATTTTTCATTCTTCTTTTATCCATCAACAGGACATCTCGCTGGTGGATGTGGGCATGAGTACGACCGCAGCCCCTACCTATTTTCCGATTCATGATCAAAAATATATAGATGGTGGAGTGGCCATGAATAATCCTGCGATGGCTGCCATCGCTTATGCCCTGAACGATTCGCCGATTTCTCCATCGGAAAAGGGGATGTACTTGTTAAACGGGTATAAAGGTTTGCGCAAGCGAAGGGAAGAGATTAAAGTGCTCTCTATCGGCACGGGAAGCAGTCATTTACATCGCATTTCACCTGAAAAAATCGGTGCGGGGAACTGGGGGAACCTTCAATGGATTAAATATTTGCCGCAATTAATTATTGAAAGCAATGTGCAAAGCAGTATTTATTATGCGAGGCATGTGTTGGCGCCTGGAAATTTTTTGAGAATCGATCCTATATTCGATGATTATGCGGATAAGTTTCCGCTTTTAAAGGGCAAGAAAGTACCCATGGACACGAAGGATCCGCTGTTGCTGGAGACGATGAAAGACCTGGCCGATCATGTTTACGAATTAAATCGACCGGCGATTCATGCATTTTTAAGGGATTATCCCTAAATTTGAATAAAAAAAACGCATGGAATATAGAAGAATGGGTCGCACTGGCCTACAATTAAGCACGTTGTCCTTTGGGTCATGGGTGACATTTTCCAACCAATTAGATGTGAATTTGAGCGATCGATTAATGGGCATTGCCTACGATGCTGGTGTAAATTTCTTTGATAACGCCGAAGTGTATGCGGCGGGAGAATCCGAGAAAATTATGGGAAAGGTGTTGAAAATGAAAAATTGGGAACGCAGTTCGTATGTGTTGTCGAGCAAGGTGTTTTTTGGCTGGAAGGGCAAGGAGAAAAAACCAAATCAATTTGGTTTAAGCCGGAAACACGTGGTGGAAGCGTGTGAAGAAGCGTTGCAAAGGATGCAAGTGGAATATTTGGATTTATATTATTGCCATCGACCGGATAAAAACACCCCGATTGAGGAAGTGGTGCGCACCATGAATACCTTGATTTCACAAGGGAAAATTTTGTATTGGGGAACCAGCGAATGGAGCGCGCCGGAAATTATGGAAGCGCACATGGTGGCTCAACGCCTTGGTTTAGAAGGACCTTCGGTGGAACAGCCGGAATACAATTTATTCAATAGGCAGAAAATGGAAGCGGATTTCCTTACCATTTTTAATCATATCGGTATGGGTACGACGATCTGGAGTCCCTTAGCCTCAGGCCTATTGACCGGAAAATATAATAATGGCATTCCTGAAGGCTCTCGATTAACCTTAGAAGGATATGGTTGGTTAAAAGACAAAACGTATACAGAAGAAAAATTAGGTCGTGTGCGGAATTTACAGTTGGTGGCAGATCGATTGGGAGTGCCAATGTCAACTTTGTCCATCGCTTGGTGTTTGAAAAATCCAAACGTGACCACGGCAATCTTGGGGGCAACCAAAGAAAGTCAATTAGTGGAGAATTTATCCGCCTTGGAGGTGCTCCCGCAAATTACGAGCGAGATCTTAGCTGAAATCGATGAGATTATGGGCACAAAGCCTGTGCTACCGGAACATTAATCTGGCGATTTAGTGTGTGCAGGCATTATCGGTTAATCGTGTAGATAGGTGCTATTGGATATCGAATAGCGCCTATTTAATTTGCTCGCATTAACAAACTGCTTGCTTATATGCTCCCAATAACAAGCCCGCACTAACAAGCTCATATAACAAGCTCGCAATAAAAAGCCCGCACTAACAAGCAGCTTGCTCTTACATGCTCATATAACAAGCTCGCTGAGTTGGTATATATTAATAGAAAAATCCTGTACACATTTTATAAACGTATACAGGATTTTTGCAGTAAATTATCTTAAGCGGTTGTGCTTATTTAGTAATTCTTTTCGATTTGATACGAGCAGCTTTACCAGTTAATCCTCTTAAGTAGAATAACTTCGCACGACGTACTTTACCGTAGCTGTTCACTTCAATTTTTTCAATGTTAGGTGAGTTCACAGGGAAAATACGCTCTACACCGACACCGTTAGAAATCTTACGGACAGTAAACGTTTTGTTAGTACCTTCACTATTAAGTTGGATCACAACACCTTGATATACCTGAACACGCTCCTTGTTTCCTTCGCGAATTTTATAGTGTACACTGATAGTATCTCCTGCATTAAATTCAGGAAGGGTATTTTTTACAACCGCTTGTTCTTCTACAAATTTAATTAAATCCATGATTTTGAGTAATTAAAGTCGATTATTCACCTGTGAAAATCGGACTGCAATATTAGTGATAATTTCCCAATTAAAAAAACCTTTTTTATTATTTTTTAAATAATCGCAAGAGTACAAATTAGTTAGCCTATTTATAAAGAAAAAGCTCAAAGTTTTTTTAAATTATTATTTGCAACTTCAGAGAATATGATTAATTTTGCACACCGCAATGGGAAATCAGTCTCGGCTGAAACAACAAATTAAAAAAGTTCGGGGTGTAGCGTAGCCCGGTATCGCGCCACATTTGGGATGTGGAGGTCGTAGG
>CAYTDM010000042.1:0-7131 GCA_964436635.1 uncultured Sphingobacteriaceae bacterium | reverse complement strand
CGCATGGATGAATTGGCTGTAGAATCTAAGCTTTTAGAAGTTAAAAAGAAATATAGATCGCAATTCTCTTCCATAGTAGGCTCGGCTAGAGCTTCAAGATTCTTCGAGGTTGAGCGCGAATTCAGAGAAAAATTAGTGCTTGAACTGCGTAGACGAGGTGGCGGACAAGAAGGGCTGCACGAATAATCCATGCTTAATTTAAAACAATTATTCTTATTAAATACTGCTCAAACTTCTAATACTCCAAGATTAATAGAAGTCGAGAAGGCAGAGGGTGTTTATTTATATGGTCCAGGCGGTGAAGCGTATATGGATCTGGTATCCGGATTTTCGGTTAGCAACATCGGGCATAGACATCCGGCTGTAATAGATGCAATTCGTCATCAAATCGATCAATATTTACATGTTACGGTGTATGGTGAATTTGTGCAAGCGCCTCAAGTAAATTTGGCAACAAGACTATTAGAAGTGTTGCCTAAGTCATTTGAATCCGTCTATTTTACTAATTCTGGCACGGAGTCTACAGAAGGCGCATTAAAAATTGCCAAAAAATTCACAGGAAGGCGCCAACTAATCGCTGCGCATTCAGCTTACCATGGTAGCACTCAAGGTGCCTTAAGCTTAATGGATCAAGGCGGTTTTAGAGATGCCTACGCCCCCTTATTGCCTGAAATTGATTTTATCCAATTTAACGAGATAGAAGATTTAGCGCACATCACGGAATTAACCGCAGCGGTCATTATCGAGACGATTCAAGGGGAAGCGGGAGTACGGGTGCCGTCAAAGGAATACTTAAAAGCTTTAAGAGCGCGCTGCAACGATGTTGGTTGTTTGCTTATTTTTGATGAGATCCAAACCGGGTTAGGTAGAACAGGCAAATTATTTGCATTTGAACATTTTGACGTAGTACCCGATATTTTACTTTTAGCAAAAGGCTTGGGTGGTGGCATGCCGATCGGAGCTTTCATCGCTTCCAAAGCCATTATGGACGTGATTAAGGAAAATCCTATGTTAGGGCATATTACGACTTTTGGTGGACATCCTGTGAGCTGTGCAGCCGCACTGGCTTCTTTAAATTTGATCACAAAAGAAGAATTGTATTTAAGCGTACCTAAAAAAGAAGCACTCCTACGTTCATTGCTTGTTCACCCTAAAATTAAAGAGATTCGTGGGAAAGGATTTATGCTTTCACTTCAATTAAGCTCCTTTGATGAGGTAGAAAAAACGAGCCAATTTTGCGCTAAAAATGGGGTGCTAATCGATTGGTTTTTGCATTGCGAAACCGCTTTAAGAATAGCTCCTCCCCTAATTATATCAGAGGAGGAGATTCGAAAAGCTTGTGCTGTTATTTTAGCAGGTTTGGATCAACTGTAATAGTTGAACTACCTCTTCCCTGCTGATTAAAGACCTTAAATTTCATCAAATTAGACGAGCTGATCGGGCCTTCGTATAAGGTACTTTGAGCAGTTGGCTCACTGCCATCCAAGGTATAACGGATTTCCAAACCAGGGAATTGTGTATTCGCATACCATCTCCCCTCTTTTAATGCTATTCCAGGAGTTGGAACTCGATAGTTAAAACCACCGGATAAATAATCTAATCTTGGAAGCTCCCAATGGCCGACGCGATCTAAAAACACAGACCAATCTTTTAAATATGCATCATCAAAGGCTGCATTTAATGGCATGGTCTCCCACTTCGGCGCTGGGGCCCAAGCCCGCTCAACTAAGCCAAATAACTTAGGTAAAATCATGTATTCCATACGCTCCGGTCCAGACACAAATTCAGTCCATAAAGGCGCTTGCAAGCCGATTATATTCGCCTTTCCAGCTTCTGTTAAACGGGTTAAACCACGATACTTAGCTTGATCCTGTACCTTGTAAGTTCGATCATCCAATATGCTTTTATAATAATCAAACGGAATAAAACGGAACGACTTCTCTACGTCTACTAAACCTCCCCAATTATGTCCCATTTCGTAAAATCCATGATTATAGGCAAGGTCATAATAAAAGTTTGTGACATTGGTCAATACGACTTTGTATCCCGCATTTGCTAAGCGATAGGCTAAATCAACATTTGCCCCCACATTATTCCACACATCCACACGGAACTCGTGAGAACCAAATCGAGGTTCTACTACCATGGTTTTGCGATCATTGACTAAGGCCTTTTTCATTCCGATCTCTTCCCATCCGTAAACCACATTCAGGCCTCTGTGTTTCAATATGCGCTCCATATTGTCTAAGTAGTAGTGCCAAAGTTCATCCACGTTCGGAACCTTCGATTCTTCAGCCAAAAATTTCTCTACCACTGGTGATTTCTCCCAAACACCATTCGGAACCTCGTCTCCACCAATATGAACTGTTTCCAATTTCACATTTGCTTCTTTGTACATTAAAATGATCTCATCGACGACTTTGCGCATAAATGTATACACAGAAGGCATGGCAACATTCATGACATTATCCGTCCAAGCTTGTGGGGACCGATAGGTCGATTGGTCATTTAGGTCAGATAGCAAAAATTCATTTGCTGCCAAAGTATCCCCTTGTGCAATAAATTTATGATACCTTGCCTCCATGGCTTTAATGGCGGCACGTGCGTGTCCTGGTGTTTCAATTTCAGGAATGACTTTAATATAACGAGCGTCGGCATATTTTAGTATTTCTATAAAATCTTCCCGTGTATAATAACCAGATCCCGTCCCCTTATCAGAGGTAGCTCCAGACCCATATGCAGCGTAAATTTTATCTAAACCAGTAGCCGAATGACCTCTTTGCGCACCCACATCGGTTAATTCAGGCAGCCCTGGAATTTCTAACCTCCAAGCTTCATCCTCTGTCAAGTGGAAATGGAACACATTGATTTTGTACGCTGCCAACAAGTCTAACAACTTAAATATTTGTTCCTTTTTTTGAAAGTTGCGGGCCACATCTAACATAAATGCACGGTGAGCAAATCGAGGCTCGTCTTCAATAATTACGCCTCGAATTTTAACTGAACTACGATCACCCGCCAGAATTTTTGGATGAATCATATTCAACAAGGATTGAACGGAATAAAACATCCCTTTAACCGTAGAGGCTGTCATCTGAATAGCCAAAGGAACTGCCGCTAACCGATACTCCTCTTCCTTCATTTCCTCATTATAAGTTAAGTAAATGACCGATTGATTTTCTTTTGGAGCATCTGTAATTTCTGGTCTTTTACCCAAAAGATTTTCTAATGCATCTCTTAAATAAATAGCTTCCTTATTAAACCAAGGTTGTGATACGATTACCAAATCATTATTAAAATCGAAAGAGTCCGTACCCCAAGTGTATGATTTCGGCGTTGGGAACACTGGAGGCAAGTCGCCCTGAACCCCCACTCTCCTTTCATTTCTTTCATATAACTCCATGGCAACCCTTGCATCATAGGCGTCTAAATGTGGGTTTGGTTTCAAGAGAAACTCCAGATCAATGCCTTCAGGATAGTTGTCTGAAACAAAATAAAATCCTCTTGGAACATTGTACATGTTTTGCAAGTTCCGGATCTTCACCTGAACATTTTTCACTTCTCCTGGTGCCAAAGCAACCCAATGTTCGGTTGGCTTAATTTGGTTAAAATCTCCATTCAACCATTTAACATCAACTTCAGATAGTGTGGTATCTGGATTACCAATTCCATGACCATTGAAATAGATGGTCCAATCTCCAGACTTTAAAGTATCCTTCGATACATTTTTGAAACTTAGATTCGCTTGTAATTCACCGGAACCATTGTATTCCGCTGTGGTCAAATACTCAAATTCTAAACTTAATGGGGCTTCAAGTGGTGTTTTCGTGTTAGGAGAACAAGACCAGATTACCATCATCAAAATCCATAATTTTCCTATTAAACTAAGTCTACTCATAAATGTTATTAATTAACTACTTTACACTAATTAAATTTATTATTTATTTCAATTGATCTCTTTCTAATGGCATACTCATACAATGAAACCCTCCACGTGCTCTTGAAAGTTCCGCGGAAGGCATCAAAATTACCGTATTTTCTATTTCGCCGACACTCGTGGTGCCCAACTCCAACTCCTCTATTAATTTTTTCACCTCAATCAACTTAAAACCAGCCTTTTCAAAGGCAATATTTGTAAAGTCATTACGATCATAGGCCACCACCACACCGTCCTTTAGTGCGAGCACATTGCAGCTATCCGTCCATTGTTCTCGGGCATCATATGGAAACTGTCCATCTCCAGACAAAATGATTTGAACATCGGATTTCTTTACTTGTAAATCACTTATGCTGATATCTCGTAGCAAATCTTCTATGGTCGAAAAACGAATAGGCTTGGACGGATCTCCCGATTTAAATTGCCAAATATGTACCGAAGGCTGCATGGGCTCATGGATAGCATCATAAATGGGATTGTTTAGCGCAGTATGCGTTGCGCGATTCGCAAATTCCCCCAATAACACCCATACATTTCGTTTAACTTGGGTAAAAACAGTATCAATATGC
This sequence comes from uncultured Sphingobacteriaceae bacterium, assembly GCA_964436635.1. Classification (GTDB taxonomy): domain Bacteria; phylum Bacteroidota; class Bacteroidia; order Sphingobacteriales; family Sphingobacteriaceae; genus DASRQK01. The sequence continues at coordinate 2,625 of CAYTDM010000042.1, read as the reverse complement.
ATGTAATCGCGTTTGTACGGAATTTGTACAATCGTTACTTTATCGACTACCTTCTTTTCAAAAAGGCGTTGAGCCGCTTGGGTAGCTGCCTCTTTACTTGTGCGTTCGCTGACCCCAATTAACACATGGTTTGGGGCCACCACCATCACATCCCCACCTTCCAAAGTTACTGCTGGTTCTCCTTGTTCTAATGGTAACAAAAAATGATGGTCAGAATCCGTTAATTCGATAATATTCTTTCTATATTCTTCAAAATAAGGATGATGAAAAAATACGTATTTTGCCAAAAGAGCCTCACGTTTCCTGGCCTCTTTTTTAGGCTTATTTAATAAAATGTGGTCATTAATCGTAATCCCAATATCTCTGGTAAAGATAAAGTTTGGTATGGGCGGGAAAATCATCTTTTCCACACCATCTTTCATTAACATTCCGCTAAAAAACAATTTAGAAAGTTCTTCTGGTGAATGTTGAAGTAATTCGGTTTGAACCTCATAAGTACATGCCTCCATGGCACAGACAGAGGCTACTAACTGGGACTTAAGTGCTTCTTCACCTAATATATCCATTAAGAGCACTTGGAGTTCCACCACCTTATCGGATGCAAAATAATTAGGATGCCCTGGCTTATAAAAACTCCTGTTCTGTTCAGGATGATCCAGCTCAGACAACTTCCCTTTTATTTTCTCTTCGTCTAAAAAATATAGAAGCAGCTTAATGTAATAATCGTATTCCTCTTTTCGAATGGTCTCCAAATGAACGATGTCCTCAAACAACCAGTCCTGTGCTTTGGACGGCACCACTTTTCCCAATCCACTATCTGGACTGTGGATTAATACCCTTCTTAACGTTCCAGTTTCATTCGAAACTCGAAGTCTAAAACTTTTGTTTGTCATACAGCATGTGCTTTAATCCTTCCAACCCCATGGAGCCGCAGGAGCAGGAATGGGTTTCGTAAGATCAAAAACTACTGAAAATAAACGATCAGATCCGATGCGTCTCAGGTTGTATGTATATTGTTTTTCGTCCACTGTAATCCACCAAACATTGGTAGACGCATAAGCGATGCGTTCTGATGTCTCTACATCCGCTGGAAAAATTTGAAGATTTGGAAATCCAGGATTCGGTGAAGTTCCACCATATTGGGTCACTGCATCTTCTGAACCATCTTCATGGCGATGGTCATGCTTTAAAGTAATTTTGTCGTCTTTAAAAGTTAACACCCAAGTTCTCGAGCGATCCTCGCCAACAAAAAATGGAATTCGAATCGTGTTTGCATCGCAACCCCTCACATGCATCACTAATTTCTTTCCCTCGAAATCAGCCTGCGCGATACCAGGAGCCAATTGGCCTTCATAAGCCATACCACAATGTTTCTTTAAATTTTCCCAAAATTTTGCTGCTGCACTTAATTCTTGCGCATGGGAAACTTGAATAACAAAAAGCATTGCAATCGCAACAAAACCCGATCTGATCATAATAAGTAGTTTTTGGTTAAAATGAATTAAAAATTCACAGTAGCGAAGATACTAAATTATTTTGAGCTATGAACGATTTCTTCTATTTCACGCATGATTCGCTGCGCAATGGCATTCGCATTTTCCGGCGATGTGGACTCTGCATAAATTCGAATAATCGGCTCTGTATTCGATTTTCTTAAATGAACCCATTCTTCCTCAAAATCTATTTTCAACCCATCAATGGTGCTATGCGGGACATGCTGATATTTTTTCTGCATGGTATCCAACACCTCATCCACATTCAAATCGGGTGTTAAGGTGATTTTATTCTTTGACATAAAATAGGCTGGATAGGTTTGTCTTAAGCTTGAAATGCTCAGTTGTTTCTTTGCTAAATGAGAAAGGAATAACGCGATGCCCACTAATGCATCTCGTCCATAATGCGTATCTGGGTAGATCACTCCGCCATTGCCCTCGCCACCGATCACGGCATTTACTTCCTTCATTTTGGTCACCACATTCACTTCACCTACTGCCGCTGCATAATACGTACCGCCTGCCTTCAAGGTAATGTCTCTAAGTGCCCGTGTAGACGACAAATTCGATACAGTCGCACCTGGTTTTTGGGACAAAATATAATCTGCTACCGCAACCAAGGTGTATTCTTCTCCAAACATTTCGCCATTTTCCATGACAAAACATAAACGGTCCACATCTGGATCGCGGAACATCTGTATTAGCGTTTTCGGGAGTCCAAGCTTTTAAAATATCTCAATGCCAGTTTCGTCCGAGTTGTTTTCCCGTATGCATTAACTCTTGGTAACTTCCGTCATACGCTTTTCCACCTAATTGATATGCGAATTGCAATCCAACGTCAAAGCCATAGGCTTCAACAGAAGTACCAAATCCACCGTATAATTTAACACTGATATCGCCTAAATCTGCTTGCTTCGCAACCACCATGCTAGACAAATCAGTTAAATTTTCTGGCAAAGGTTCAGGATTATGCGGAAATAATCCAGTAGGCTCACAATATAATTCATGCACAGTATCCACTCCTAAAGCTTTTAATAAGGCTGGCACGGCGATTCCGCCTGAAGAGTTGACCGCATCCACGACGACACTAAAATTCGCATTACGAATAGCGGTTACATCGACCATTGGCAAG
>CAYTDM010000041.1:0-7163 GCA_964436635.1 uncultured Sphingobacteriaceae bacterium | reverse complement strand
TGCCTTGAACCAAAATATTTTTGCATTTAATGTCGAGTCTTTGCAAGAGTTAAGTGTTATTAATGGGTTGGCGAGCAAAAAGGGCAAAAAAGCTGCTGTTTCAATTCGGATTAATCCCAATGTGGATGCTCAAACGCACCATTACATTACTACAGGCCTGGACGAAAATAAGTTTGGAATCTTACAAGACGATTTGATGGCTTGTGTGAAGCTGGTGGAACAAAGCCCGAACATCGAGCTGATCGGTATTCACTTCCATGTGGGCTCTCAAATTACTGATTTAAATGTGTTTAAAAGTTTATGCGTCAAAGCCAATGAAATCAATGATTGGTTTGATGAGCGAGGCATTCGTTTAAAAGTAATTAATGTTGGTGGCGGATTAGGTATTGATTATCAGCAGCCTGATGAGCATCCTATTCCTGATTTTCAGGCGTATTTTGATGTTTTTAATCGCTTTTTGAATTTGAAGGAGAAGCAGGAGGTGCATTTTGAATTAGGTCGTTCTTTGGTGGCCCAATGCGGTTCTTTATTTAGCCGTGTACTGTATGTGAAAACAGGGATAAAAAAGAACTTTTTAATTTTAGATGCTGGAATGACCGAATTAATGCGTCCAGCCCTCTATCAAGCTTATCATAAGATCGAAAAATTCACTACGGAGGCTGGAAGTGAAGGGGAGTGTGAGGACGTTCGGTATGATGTCGTGGGTCCTATTTGCGAGAGCAGCGATTGTTTTGGAAAGGAAGTATTATTGCCTGCGGCTCAACGAGGGGATGGCATCGTAATACGAAGTGCCGGAGCGTATGGGGAAGTGATGTCTTCTCGTTATAATCTCCGGGATGAAATACGTTATGTTTATAGCGATCTTATTTAATTTAATTCGAAGCCGCTGTCAATTTTCCAGTTTTCTTTGTCTTTGGCAGCTTGTACTGCTAAGTAATCACATCGTTCATTTTCGGGATGACCTGCATGGCCTTTGACCCATATGAATTTGATTTGATGGACTTTGTATATGTTCAAAAATCTTAACCAAAGATCTTTGTTTTTTTTGCCGGCAAATCCTTTTTGTACCCAACCATAAACCCATTTCTTTTCTACAGCATCTACTACATATTTCGAGTCTGAATAGATGGTAATTTGTTGGCCAATTTTTTTGATGGCTTCCAATCCGACTATTACCGCTAATAATTCCATGCGGTTATTTGTTGTTTTGCGAAAGCCAGCTGACATTTCTTTGTAATGTGGTCCAGATTTTAATACCACTCCATAGCCTCCAGGTCCAGGATTTCCACTTGATGCACCGTCCGTAAAAATTTCAATCATACGTTGTAAAGTTAAGCCAATCTGTGTAAATGTAAAAGGGATTCACGAATTAATCTTGGGTTAAATATATTTACTATATTTGCGTGAGAATTAAATAGAAATGCTATGAAATTATTAAACTATATGGAGCGAATTCAACGCATGCACTTGCTGATTTCAGCGAGAAATACCGGTACGCCTATGGAGTTTTCTAAGCGTATGAATATTTCAGTATCAAGACTTTCACGGATTATTGAAGAACTTAAATTAATGGGTGCACCGATTTGTTATGATAGAAAATTGAAGACGTATTTCTATGAAGAACCTTATGAAATTGAATTGATCTGTCGATTTTATAAAATAACTGAAAATTAAAAATAATTTACTTTTGATTAACAATGCTTTTTTTGTGTGGTGAGTTCGGCCACCTTTGTAATACGATGCATCGAAAAAAAAGGCGAAACCCGAGCGGCCTATAACAGGATTGGGAGGAACGAAAAAACTAATGAAATGAAAAAAACAATTGTATTAGCTTTTTCCATGGTGATGTGGATGATGGGAAATGCTGTGTGGGCTAAAACGAGTAATGAAACTCAAATGGATGTGTACGAATTTAAGTTCCATTCGAATGAAGTGGAGGTACATTTGGATCTTGGTGACGTGACGAATAAAACGCTTGAAGAATTAGCGGCTTCTATAGAGTCCGTTTTTAATAATCCTTTAATTAGTAATGCTGCAGAATTGACTTGTAAAGCGAGTGTGACGGGAAAAGTGAATGTGGGATTGGCTTCTGTGGAGATTACGGTTGAAGTAAGTGGGCCATGCTCTTTAATTGCTAAAGAAGGTGGTAAAATCGCAAATATGGTGTTAAATGAGATCAGAAAAGCGGTTCAAATCCTATAATTGAAGCTTTTTAAGCGTATGTACCACAACATGGAGATGCTACCTTTTTGGTCAGCATCTCCATAATTTCTAATTTTTAATTATTGATTTTATGAGGTATTTATTCATTTTTCTTTGGCTCATGCATGGGGCATGGGCGTGCCAAGTTGTTCATGGACAAGAGCGTATTCTTTACGAAATGGAGTATGAAATGGAGTTGAATTTGGATGGCACCAAATCTTATCAAGCACGCCTTTATGTTCAACCCAATGAAGCCATTTTTATATATCAACCGATATTGAATGCTAACACTAATAATTTAACGGTCGTAGATAGTGTACTACATAAATATACTTTTAATGTACAGGATTCAAGCACTTTTTATTTATGGACGCAACGGATGCAACAGACTTTTTTACGTTTGGATCAATTACCTGGCGACCCTAATTCCTATCAAGTGACTGAACCGTATACTCCTATAAAATGGGATCTATTACCCGAAGAAAAGCTTATTCAAGGGTATTTATGCAAGCGAGCAAGTGCAATAATTGGAGGTAGACACTATTCAGTTTGGTATACGGACCGCATTCCAATCGGTTTTGGGCCTTGGAAACTTCATGATCTGCCGGGATTAATCATACAAGCTAATGACGATGCAAATGAAGTATATTTTCATTTAAAATCCTTTAAGCGAATCGATGGTATTCCAAAAGATGCGATTTCTTTTATACAATCTGAAGCAATTTCCATATCTCAAGTTGAATATTTGAATAAATTGGAGGCTTATTTTTCTCAACTGAAGAAAAAATTATCGAGCCGATTTGGTAGGGAATTCAATGTGCAAGTGAGTGCATCGGGAATTAAGTCAATTGATCGGTATGAACCTTAAATGGGTGTTCATTTTCCTAATATTGGTCTTGCCTTCCAAAATTATTTTAGGGCAAGTTATGCAAACTATACAAGTGTTTAGTGCGCATGATAGCTTACCAATTTCTGGAGCACAAGTGTATTTAGGGAAAGATTCTTTACTCACGCAATCAAACTATGCCATTACAAATGAATGGGGCAAAGTGAACTTCCACCTCACAGAAAAAAGTGAAAGGTTTATTCGTGTGCAATCCATGGGCTATGAAATTTATACTTCTACTATAAACAGTTCTTTGGATTCTTGGAATGAGGTTATAAATATATTCTTAGCAATGGCACATTATGATATTGAGGAGGTAATCATTCATGCTCCAAAGTATACAATAGGGGATACGGTTCGTTTTCATGCAGACAGGTATTTAAATGGACATGAAGTTTATTTAAAAGATGTGTTAGCAAAAATTCCAGGGTTTAGGGTGGACGAAGATGGGACTGTACGTTATGGGAATAAAAGAGTAGAACGCATTATGATTGGGGGCGTGGATTTACTCGATGTTGATTATGGGTTAATCACAAATAACTTTCCTATTTATGCCTTGGAAGATGTGGAATTATTGCGAAATTTTCAAGACAATAAGGTGTTAACAGGTTTGACCCATTCCAATAAATTAGCCTTGAATTTGAAATTAAAAGATGCTTATCAACATGCATGGATTGGACAATCTTTTGTAAGTGGGAACCCTGTATCTGGGAGTGATTGGGATATTGGTTTGGATGCCATAAGGATCGGTGACACTTTTAGCTTATTTACCACCCAAGCTTTTAATACCTTAGGTAAACGATACCAAAACCAACTAACAAGAAAATATTATGAGGAACCTTTGGGTGATCAAAATATGGGAACTGCTTGGAAGGGCTTTACGTTTTTATCATCTGATGCTCCGATCCTACCTTTGGATATACCTCATCGAATGGTGATGGAAGGTGATCAACGTATTCACGCATTGAATGCGGTTATACCGGTTCAAGAAAAGAAAAAGTTTAAGATTCTGAGTCACTTTGACCTGGCGAAACCTTTACACAGGCATCAGAGGAATACGGTGTATAATTTAGATACCTTGTCTATTTTACATAATGAAAAATTTAAAAATGAGCGGCTAAGCAAGGATTACTTATTTGGTTTTCAATTTGAAAACGAAGGGCATGAACAACATTACTTCTCCATTCAAAGCAATTTTTCAATTAATAAGGGAATGATAGCGAATCAATACAGTTTGAATGAGTTATCTACCACACAAGCTGTAGAAATGGAACGTGTACAAAGTGCACATACTGTTCTATTTAATAAGCGCATATCGAATCAAGTGGCTTGGTTAAATGAATTCCGAGTTATGTTTCAGGGTCAAAAAGAACAGGTAGATTATGACGTTGATAGGATTCCTCCTACGCATAACACTATTGATTTAGGGCAATCCTTTGCGCTTGCCAATGCAAAATCAACATGGGTCGAAAAGTTTAAAAATGCGGGAGTTATGACCTTACAAATGGAGCAGTATTTTCATTTTAATGCATTAAAATTGATGCAAGCCCATCGAGAATTTCAATCACAATCTCGCTTATCAGGGAAGTGGACAATTATCTTATACGATGTGCTCGAAGTAGAAAGTAAGTTAAGCCTGAACCATTTGATAAATGAACAAAACAAGCCTATTGAGCATCCAACTACTTGGATGTCAAAAACATTTTTCGAACCAGGAATACGCTTTTCTTTATTGGGTAAAAATTATCAGCAATTTAGTGCATCCATCAGTCAGGCATATGCTTATCCAATGTTGCACGATCGTTTACCTTATCCCATTCAAATAAGTAACAGTACCAAAATATTAGGATTGCCGACGAATGAATTGGATCAATCTACCATCGTGGTGATAAATCACACGTATGGAAATGCGGTCACAAGCAATACGTTTAATACTTTATTTTATCTGATTTGGTTTCAAAAACAATTAGGTAATTCAACTCGAGTTTATGAAAGCTCACTTTTTTTAGAGAAAACTTGGTTGAATAACCAATTTGAATCGGCCATTCAAAATACTTGGGATCTATTTATTCAAGATTGGTCGGTCAATTTGAAAGTAAACACCATGGCTACTTTTGGGAAACAGCGTCCGCAAATTGTCGGATTGTATCAAAATGGAGTGCAAATGAACCTAAGTCAAAGCATTGGCACAGAACTTCGATCTGCATTTGACGGCGTGTTTAATTTTCATCTTGGAAATAAGGTTAAGACAAGTCAATACCGAATGCTTAACGAGGGTGTTGATGCATTACAAAAGAACTTGTATATGGATTGGCAACATTTTGTGGATGTATACTTTGGTTGGGGTGAAAATTTTCAAATCTCCATTAAACAGCTGAGTGTGTCCTATAAGAACAAAGGTTTTCCACATGCTTGGTTTCACGATTTACAAGGTAAGATCGCATATAAAAGAGGTAAATTACGTGCAGAACTTAATGGATCAAATTTGTTTAACCAAGATAAAATTCTTTACCAAAACTACAGCCATAGAAGCTATGCTGAATACACGTATTTCGTGCAACCGTTTAGATGTATGCTAAAACTAAATCTGCAGTTTTGAGCTGCAGATTTAGTAGATTGGAATAAATTATGTTGAAATCTAATCGATTTAATTATGGCGTTTATATGTGCTCATAAAGGAAGTTCGCATGACCTCGAAGGTATGCTTTACATGGTTTGAGAACTCTTCATCTATGAGTTCAAACACTCCATTCACACCGCCTATTACATCCAATTCGGAAACTTTATACACTTGCTCAAGCCCACCTTGTTCAAATTTTATAATGAATTTTTGATTCATTGAAAATAGGGTGATTTTAAAATCAGGATGGGGTAGTTCTGCAAGCGTTCTCATTATATTTTTCCGATTAAAGTAGTTAAATCAATTAATTTATTGGAATAGCCCCATTCATTATCGTACCAACCAACCACTTTTACAAAGGTGTCGCTTAACGCAATACCTGCTTTTGCATCAAAGATACATGTGCGATCGTCTGTTCTGAAGTCTTCAGATACAACTTCATCTTCTGTGTAACCCACGATTCCCTTCATACTACCTTCTGAAGCCTCTTTGAACACTCGTTTTATTTCTTCATAAGTAGCTGGGTTTTTCAATCGAACCGTTAAATCTACTACTGACACATCAGGTACAGGAACTCTAAACGACATGCCTGTTAACTTGCCTTTTAATTCTGGCAAAACTAATCCGACTGCTTTTGCTGCCCCTGTAGAAGATGGGATAATATTCTGATAAGCACCGCGTCCACCTCTCCAGTCTTTTTGTGAAGGACCATCGACCGTTTTTTGCGTAGCGGTTACCGCGTGAATGGTACTCATTAACCCTTCTTCAATGCCAAAATTATCATTTAAAATTTTAGCCATTGGAGCTAAGCAATTGGTGGTGCAAGATGCGTTTGAAACGATTGTATGTTCCGGTTTTAATGCTGTGTGGTTTACACCCATTACAAAGGTTGGAATGTCATCTCCTTTTGCGGGAGCAGATAAAACAACTTTTTTGGCACCCGCTAATAAATGTTTTTCTGCAGTTTCTTTGGTTAAAAACAATCCTGTACACTCTAATACAACTTCAGCACCCACTGCATCCCATTTCAAATTTGAAGGGTCTTTTTCCGCAGAAACCCGAATGGTTTGACCATTTACAACTAAATTTCCCTCTTTTACTTCGACCGTTCCATCAAATCGGCCGTGCGTAGAGTCGTATTTCAACATGTAAGCCATGTATTCTGGCTCTACTAAATCATTAATTCCTACTACTTGAATATCATTTCGTTGCATTGCTGCACGAAAGGCTAATCTACCGATTCTTCCAAATCCGTTAATCCCTATTTTCATGTTCGCTTGTTAATATAATATAATAATAAATTGTGTATTGGTTCTTGAATTATTTTGTCGATCGAGCATCCAAAATCCTTAGCAACCGATCTTAATGTGTCTTCATGGGTCGCCGCAATGCTGCCAACAAAACTTAATGGGTACGATCCGTGTTTGGCTTGAAGCGGCAAAACATAGGTTTTAA
>CAYTDM010000040.1:0-8227 GCA_964436635.1 uncultured Sphingobacteriaceae bacterium | reverse complement strand
AAGTGGTGTCAAGAGCTGATTATTACCCATTTGGCTCGCCAATACTTGCAGGATATAAAGAGAATCCATATCTTTATAATGGGAAAGAAATCCAAGGCGAGCTTGGGAGTGTTTATGACTACGGAGCAAGGTTCTATGACCCTGTCATAGGCAGGTGGAATGTACCGGATCCGCTTTCCGAGCAGATGAGAAGATGGAGCCCGTATGCCTACGGGTTCAATAACCCCATCAGGTTCATTGATCCCGATGGGATGCAGCCACGGCGGACCGATCCCCCGGGCTGGTTCAAAAGCGCCTATAATGCATGGGCCAGACTGACGACAGGAACCTCCGGTTCCTCGGCCAATGACGCCATCCCCAATGCCAGTCCCCAAACACGAAGTATCAACAGGGCCCTTGGGACGGCCAGTGATGTAAAGGACATCGCAGCTGCAGCAGGTCCCTATGCCCTGAGCACCTCTGCATATGTTGGGGAAGGATTACAGACTGTTGGAACAGCAACCATAGTAGCAGGATATGGATTTGCCCCTGTTACCGGAGGGACATCGTTGGGGTTGGTTCCGGTTGGTGCTACTATGGAAACCACAGGAACCATTTTAACATTATTTCCTATGTACGCAGAGGGTGAATATGGTAATATTGCTTACACCATAAGTAGCAGTCTTCTTTTTGGTGGTTCTGCTAAAGTAATAGATAATGCTACTATTGCAGGGAAGATTACAAAAACCGACAATGTAATATTAAATATGATAAACGAGATGTGGGAGAAAACCGCTGATTTTATATATAATCATACAAATAAAGTCAAGGAAGAAGAGGAAGATAAAAATAAATAAGCTATGAAAAGTTGGTTAATACTTTTTAGTGGATTAGGTCTCTTTATATTCGGAATATGGTTGTTAGTCCATATGATTAACGCAACAAGTAAAGGATATAAAAGTAGGCTCGGCAATGGTATTGTGTTGTATATATGGGCTATCGGCTGTATTCTGTTTGGTCTATTCCTGATTTACCAGGAAGCCTTTTAGAATAATCGCCGATCAAAAGCATCCAAGCCCTGTTCCTGTCTGGTTCAGGGCTTTTCTATTACATAATGCTCTGTATCTTTCTTTTTGCGATAAAGGCATCTGTAATCTTTGACCCCTCCCCATATTTAGGAGTCTTCTAAAATAGAAAAATCGGCTGTTTCAATACACTTACAACTTGCTGAATCTACCCTCCACGGCGACTAAGAGTGGTTTAAATGCGAGCTTTTTGTACTCAGCCACCGGAGAGAAATTGCGCAAGCAAAATAGCAGCACCTCCACCACTACGGATTACTTATCCGGGGTTCAGTACAGGAATGGCGCCATTGATTTTATTCGGACTTCCTTCGGGTACCTGCAGGATACACTTGGCACGTACCGGCCGTATTATGAAATCAAAGATCATTTGGGCAATTTGCGTGCTCGTTTGCGCCAGCATCCAACGATAACCGACAGCCTCTTAGTGCTACATTACCGTAATGCACAATTGCTGCAAATATTGAACTGTGCAGTCCTGCGGCTTACTAGTTGCCGGTTATAGTGAATGATCGTTTCGTTCTATCTAATCTTCGTAAATAATCGATTCCAGCGAATCTTATCAAAGAAACTGCCGTGTTGATCTAAACTTAACCAGACAAATAAGGCTTTGCCTACGATGTGATCTTCTGGGACAAAGCCCCAAATGCGCGCATCTTCTGAATTATGGCGATTATCACCCATCATCCAATAATAATCCATGTTAAATGTGTAAGATGATACTTGAACGCCGTTTAATAGATATTGTCCGTTTTCATGGCGCAGATCGTTGCCTTCGTATACGCGAATCGCACGCTCATAGATCGGGTAGGTTAATGAATCCAGCTCCACCGTCCATCCTTTTTTCGGTACGATGATGGGGCCAAAATTATCTAGATTCCACGGATGAAGTGGACTTTCTGGGAAGATTCTTGGCTCAGACGTGTTCATCGGACGAATGGCTGGGACCAATTTCGTTACATTGCTCCAGCTCGCCACTTCTTCGTATGTTTTTTCGGTCAAAAACAATAAATATGGTTCACGAAATTGAGGGTTTGCTTCGATTCTCAAATCGAATAAACGCTGTGGGTTTAACCCAGAACCATCGGTGTAAACCAGGTATTCCATTTGGCCCTGTGGAGGATTGAATCCTTTTTCCCCATTCACAAAAACCTGTGCTAATTCCATGGAAATGGTGTCTCCTGGAATTCCGATCGCTCTTTTAATGTAGTTTTCTCGTTTATCTATCGGACGGTTATACGGTTCGTCGGCCTCCATCGGATAGTTGAATACAACCACATCATTACGCTTGATTTCTTGGAAACCTGGTAAGCGTTTATAAGGGATTTTTACCCCTTCCCAATACGCTTTTCCTCCTGTTACAGGCATGGTATGGTGCGCAAACGGAAAGGCCACTGGAGTCATTGGGATTCTTGGGCCATAATTTAATTTGCTCACAAATAAAAAATCACCGACTAATAAACTTCTTTCCATGGAACCCGTAGGAATCATGTAGGCTTCGATTAAAAATCCACGAATTAAGGTCGCTGCTACTGCCGCAAATACAATCGCATCGGCCCATTCCCTTGCAAAAGACTTTTTATAAGGATATTTTTCTCTAAACGATTGGGTGCCTGATTGGCCTAAATAGGTGACTTTCGGGTCATTTCCCCAAAGGGGTAACACGATAAATGGCACTAAAATCGTCGCTGCATATTCCCAAAATCTACGTTTTCCAAAGGCCTTTACCAGATCCAAATACAGGCCGGTAAATACAAAAATGTTCACGATGGGGATGATCAGTAGGGCAATCCACCAGCTCGGTCTCCCAATAATCTGAACAGCTAATACGTATTCTCGATAAACCGGGATGATGGACTCCCAACCCGGTCTTCCTGCCTTCACGAATAATTTCCATAATCCCACATGGATCAGGATCAGGAATATAAGAATGATGATGTATGTCATGTTTTTCTTTCTTTTGGCCCCAAATTATTTAAAATCAAACATTTCGCTGATTTCATAAAAGCCTTGTTTACCTAATATCCATTCAGCTGCTACCACTGCGCCAAGGGCAAACCCTTTACGGCTATGGGCCACATGCTTTAATTCGATTTGATCGATTTCAGAACTGTAGATGACCGTATGCGTGCCGGGTACATCTTCGATTCTATGGCTTTCGATTAACAATTCATTCGGTTGAGGGACATGTTCTTCTCCTTCACCCACCAAGTTGTTAATCCACTGTTTCTTCGTCATGTGTTGTGCCAAAATGCCATTCGCCAACGTGATCGCTGTGCCGCTGGGTGCATCCAATTTTTGCGTATGATGGATTTCCTCTAATTGCACATCGTAGCTTTGGTAAGGCCGCATGACTTCGGCTAATTTCTTGTTTATATAAAACAATACATTCACGCCAATACTGAAGTTAGACCCATAAATCAATGCATTGTTACTGGCTAAACATTCTTCTTGGATCTCGAGCAGGGCGTCGTGCCAACCCGTAGTTCCCACCACAATGGGCGTGTTTGCAGCAAAGCACAGACGAACATTTTCTAATACAGCAGCAGGTTGGCTAAAATCGATGGCTACATCAATGTCTGCTAAATCTTCAATCGTAATGCCAGTGCGATTGGCTTGGTGTACAACGAGGGATACCGTATGCCCGCGTTGAGTGGCCAAATTTTCAATAAGCTGGCCCATTTTCCCATATCCAAATAATGCTATCTTCATTTTATATTGAATTTTATATTCACACCGAATACGGGTGCGGAGGTGGCTATTAAAGGGTTTCCATACGCATAAGTGGGGGCAGATAGTATGCTTGGATTCACTTTAACTTGTATGGTTTCACTAATCTCCCAACGATTTTTAAGCATAGAATCCACGTAAGCTTCTATGGCATTCAAGGCGTACCAACCGACGGTCAATAAGACCATATAATCTCGGTTTCTTCTATAATAATCTTTTGCGTTGATCAGGTAATTGGTTCCTTGAGGGTCTGCGGCGATGTAATCATAGGGCGAATCCGGTGGCAAGGCATGGTTGTTTGCCAAACGATATTGAACGTCTTTCAAGATGCTTTTGTAGTATGTATTATTGAAGTCAAATACCACTGCTGTCGTCACAAATCCACCATATATGACGGGAACCTTAATCCACCAAAGTCCTCCATTGGTTACTTGACCCCAACCTGGAAGAATAAGTGAACGGCGCCAGGCTTTTCGCGTTTTTTCTTCTAAAGCGAGCCGGGTTGAATCCTTAATGACTCCATTTGTAGAGTCCTGAAAAGCAAGGGTAGTATAATGAATGTAATTAACTTCTTTGGCCTTGTCATGCCCCTTTGCCGTTGGAATGATCCAAAAGCAGGCCACTAAGCCCAGCATAGTTAAGGCAAGTCTACTCATTACCAATCTAATAATTCAAGTATTCTATTTAAATCTTCTTCCGAATTGAATGGAATCTCTATGGCGCCTGTGCCTTTTTTGCTTTGCAATTTTAATTTCACGCGCGTTGCAAATCTGGACGCTAAATCATCCTCTATTTTTTGATATTGGAAAGATAAACCAGCAGGCGTGGAAGATCCATTCGATTTGACTTTCTTGCCTTGTTGGATCTCACGAACGATTTCTTCTGTTTTTCGAACAGATAGGGCGTGTTTGACAATTTCTTGAAAAACGTACAGTTGGTGATCAGCATCTGGTAAATTAATGAGTGCACGGGCGTGCCCCATGCTCAGTGCTCCATCACGAATCCCTGCTTGAATGGCTGGAGGCAACCTTAACAAACGCAAGTAATTATTTACAGTACTTCTATTTTTGCTGACCCTATCGCCCAGTTCTTCTTGTTTTAAGCTAAGCTCATCGATCATGCGTTGAAAACTAAGTGCCACTTCAATGGCATTTAAGTTTTCTCGCTGAATATTTTCGATCAAGGCCATTTCCAACATTTGTTGGTCGTTGGCCGTGCGCACATAAGCAGGGATTGTTTTAATTCCAGCCAGTTTAGTTGCTCTTAATCTTCTTTCCCCACTAATCAGTTGGTAATGTCCAGTCCCATCTTCTCGAACGGTAATGGGCTGGATCAACCCTTGTAATCGGATAGATTCTGATAATTCTTGAAGTGCTTCTTGATCAAATTCCGTCCGAGGTTGATAAGGATTGACAGCGATGCGATCTACTTCGATTTCATAAATACCCCCTGCGCTTCGATCTGAGTTAGAGGATGCATTCGTGTTTGATGACTGTTGCTGGGTATTCGAATGCGGCCTAGCCATCACTTCTTCCGAATCATTCAAAAGCGCGCTTAAGCCTTTACCTAAACCTATTTTTCGTTGTTGTGCTGCCATATTAATTTTTCACCTCCTCTATTTCAGACTTCGTCAACCCATTTTTTCTTAACAATTCGCGTGCTAGATTTAAATAATTGATCGCACCTTTGCTGTTTGCGTCGTGCATAATCACCGACACGCCAAAACTTGGAGCCTCGCTTAAACGCGTATTTCTTTGGATGATTGTTTCAAACACTAAGTCATTAAAGTGGGAGCGAACTTCCTCTACGACTTGGTTTGCTAAACGCAAACGCGCATCGTACATAGTCAGTAAAATTCCTTCTATTTCCAAGTCCCGATTTAATCTGTTTTGAACGATTTTAATCGTATTCAGTAATTTTCCTAAGCCTTCTAATGCAAAATACTCGCATTGAACCGGAATAATCACCGAGTTCGCAGCAGTTAAAGCATTAATAGTGATCAAGCCTAATGACGGGGAACAATCGATGATGATAAAATCATATTTATCGCGCACTTGATCCAAGATCTGGCGCATTTTATATTCACGCTCATGCAAATTAATCATTTCGATTTCTGCTCCAACTAAGTCGATATGAGCAGGCATTAAATCTAAATTGGGTGTTTCAGTGCTGCGAATGGCTTCCTCTGCAGGCAAACCATTGACGATACATTCGTATACGCTGGATTTGATCGCGCGTGGATCAAAGCCCAGTCCTGAAGTGGAATTTGCTTGCGGATCGGCATCTACGAGTAAGGTGCGATATTCCAATACAGCCAGACTGGCTGCAAGGTTAATCGAAGAGGTTGTTTTACCGACCCCACCTTTTTGATTGGCTATAGCAATGATTTTCCCCATTTCAATAATATCTAATTGTTTATTTGTATTTTTGGATGCGTTGAGGACGCTGTTCTCCGAGTGCTAAGATACGAATTTAGTATTAAAAGTTTCATGATCACAATAATTTCAGGTACAAATAGACCCAACAGCAACAGTGCTCGATTGGCTAATTATTATCATAATCGATTGAGTCAAAAAGGTGTTGAATCCACTGTCTTTTCTCTCACAGAATTACCGGATCATTTTATTTCTCAAGATATGTTTGGGAAAAGGAGTGAGGCGTTCGAACCCATTCAAAACCTTATTTCAGCGACTGATAAGTTTATTTTTATCATTCCTGAATACAATGGTAGTTTTCCAGGGATATTAAAGGCATTTGTGGATGCCTGTAAATATCCAGATAGCTTTTTTAATAAAAAGGCAGCTTTGGTTGGTCATTCTAACGGAAAATATGGGAATATTCGGGGGGTGGATCATTTCACAGGCGTGTGCAATTATTTGCGTTTACATGTGTTGCCTTTGCGCATACATATCCCGCACATCGTTCAAGAATTCGATGAACAGCATGAACTATTTAAGGCCGATACCCTTAAATTCACAGACGAACAAATCACTGAATTTATAGCTTTTTAAGCGAGTCTATGCTCCAAGCTAGGTTTCCGTTTTGCTTGTGACTTGTTAATGGATAGACTATGCTGTTGGCTATGCTGGGTTTTTGACGAGACTTACTTGTTGAATTGAGTCATGGTTAACTCAATGCCAATGTGCACAAAACTTTCCACCATTTGAACCGACTGATCGATAAGCGCAGGCAATTCTGCAGCTTCTTCCGGGTCAAAACTACTTAATACATAATCGGCTTGTCGACCCTTTGGAAAATGGTCGCTGATTCCAAATTTTAAGCGTGGATAGCCTTGGCCACCACACAAACTTTCAATGCTTTTTAAACCATTATGGCCTGCGCTGCTTCCCTTCGGTCTTAACCTAATTTTACCGAAAGGAGTGGCCAAATCATCCACGATCACCAAGACATTTTCTAAAGGAATGCGCAATTCATGCATCCAGTAATTCACCGCCTTCCCACTTAAATTCATGTAGGTGGTCGGTTTGATCACATATACTTGCTTACCTCTAAGTTTAAATTCGGCATAATAGGCATGTCGTAAAGTCGAATAGCTCGCTTCAGCTTTTTTCACCAAGGCATCTGCAACCATAAATCCAATATTATGACGGGTGTCGGCATATTCTCGACCAATATTTCCTAATCCTACGATTAAATATTTCATGGTGATAATTTTAGATCTAAGGTACGATTTTTAAGGCTACTGACCAATATTACAAAAAAAAGCATCCCCTGGAGGATGCTTTTTTTTCTGTTTGTTAAACATTTATTTTTTCTTCTCAGCTTTTGCTGCTTCTTGTTCTGCTTGACGCAAAGCACGAGACATAATTACTGAAACGATGGTATCGTCTGCATTGTTTAAGATAGCCGCGTTTGGAACGTTCACTTCACCTACACGTACAGATTTACCTACTTCAAGTGGCTCTAAGCTAACTTCGATGTATTGAGGCATGTTAGCAGGCAATGCTCTTACCTTTAAGTTACGAAGTTTTTGGACCATTTTACCCCCCATTTTAACACCTGGAGAAGTTCCGGTTAATTTGATTGGCACATTCATCGCTACTGGTTTATCGTCGATTAACAATAAAAAGTCGATGTGAATGATTAAATCAGTTAATGGATGGTACTGGCTGTCTTGAATGATGGCTTTGTATTTTTTGCCGTCAATATCAAGATCGATGAAATGAATGTCTGCGGTATAAATAGCAGGCTTCAAATCAGCTGCGGACACCGAGAAGTGGATTTGTTGGTCACCACCATAAAGAACTGCAGGCACTAAACCTTGGTAACGCAATTCTTTCGCGTCTCTTTTCCCTACGTTCTGTCTTGCAGAACCGCTAATAGCAATTGATTTCATTTTTAAAAAAATTATAAATTGAGTTGCAAAGGTAATAATTATTCTTTGTTTTTAATTATATATTTTGGTTTTAATTGTT
>CAYTDM010000039.1:0-10388 GCA_964436635.1 uncultured Sphingobacteriaceae bacterium | reverse complement strand
TTATATTTACGTAGGCTCTACTGGATAATTCTTTTGGATTATAGATTTTGATTTCGAAAGGCATATTTTACTCATTATATGCCTCACGACCATTCATGTGCGTTTAAACGACTTATACTCAGTAGCTCAGCAGGTTAGAGCATCTGACTGTTAATCAGAGGGTCGCTGGTTCGAGCCCAGCCTGAGGAGCCAATAGAAAAGCCGTTTTTCGATAAGGAAAATGGCTTTTTTGCTTTATAAGCTACCTACCTTACTTTCCACTGTGCAATTGTTGACCAATCACTAAAACCATGTTTATTTAACGCACGCACTCTAAAGTAAATGGTGCAACCAAATGCAAATCCTCCTTCATACGCTTTAAAAGATCGGGAAGTTATGCCTTCTCGTTCCCATACGGGCTCTCCTTCGCCATTTAATGTGGTGGCGAATTGATATTGATATAACATGTCTCGGCCTACGGGCTCAAATCCATAAGCAACCTCACCGCTTACACGTCCATCCTTAAGAAACGGATGTTGGGGAGTAAATGGAGCATGTCCTTTGTTTCGTTTTTCAAGCACGGGGAAGCCAGATGCATATAAGGTGGTTAAATCTCCATCACTGACTACATTAACGTAGTGTGCCCATTGCTGTAATGCATCAGCCAAAAGACGTTTACTTTTTCGCTTCATTACTTTATCAAGTCTTCCTCCCCTTGAGGCATCAATAACGGCCTGTTTATATTCCGCGTAAATATTTTCTACAACTTCTATGGGGGGTATGGGAGTTGAAAAGGCAGGTGAGGATTTTATGGAAGTAATTATTCGAGCGGCCGCGATTACTAAATCGCTATCTCTATACCGAATGAATCCCGCCTTGACTTTTGGAAACTTCATAGTGAGACAAATTGGTGATACACAAATATATGAAAAGGATGTTGTTACGTAACATGCTTTTAACGAAATATTATTAATTTGTGGGTTGGTTGAATGGCGCACTCTTTTAGGGTACGGATATGATGAATAAAGGCCAATAAAGAGTGTTTTTGCCTTTAGTCGTGCATTAATGAAGCCTAGCCCACCGTATTTAACCTCTTTCTGTCATAAGGTGCCCTCAGGGCAGTTTTTGATTGGTATTCAAAAATATTGATTTTCGTTAGGATTAGTATAATTTGGTACTAGAAAACGCAGGTTATATCCCAATAATTAATCCCTTTGACTGAAAGACGCTTTATATGGAGTTTAGGAACAATAAGTTTATGCCTCGCATGCTAAGGAACCTACTTCGTGTTAAAACTCATGCACAAATGCCCACATCGTTCATTCCAAGACGCGTTATATCCATACGGAACATTTAATGTTAGCGCTCAAATTAGGCATCGTAAACAGGGACTAAATACTATTTAATACCATGGCACATGTCACTGGAACAAGGAAGAGCGCAGTTGGGGGGAGAAATTATCATTGTTACGTAACAATGAACCAAAACTTAGACAGGGAATTACAATAAATCCATCAATTTCTCCAATGCAATTCCCCTCGAACCTTTTAACAAAATCAATGAATTTTTTACGGTATTCTGCTCTAAAGCTTCTCTAGCGGCTGCGAGGTTAGGATAAAACTCAGCAGGGGATTCCGGCTTAAGTTGCGACAGCAAACCATAAAAGTTAGCCCCAATAAACAGCATACGATTAACCCCCAATGCCGAAGCCTGTTTATAAACATGTAAATGTTCTTCTACTGCAGCCTCACCCAACTCAAACATATCGCCTAACACCAGCACCTTGGGAAGATGTAAATCCATCTGCTTGAAATTCTCTAACGCTACCTGCATACTGCTGGCATTCGCATTGTAAAAATCTCCCACTACCGTATTGCCTTTTTCGGTTTTAACTAATTGCGAGCGATTATTTTTAGGCATATACCCTGTAATACCCGCATTAATGCGTTCGTCAGATACCCCAAAATGTTTCCCTACGGCCACTGCCGCTAATACATTCTCTAAATTATAATGCCCCGTTATTTGGGTATGAATCACATAGTGCTGTCCTGCAGCTGTCCACTCTAGTTCCAGATAAGGATTCACGGTCAGCACTTTTCCAGATACCTGATTTTCCTCGCCTGGACCATAAAACACCGCGGTATCTTCCAAATCACCAAAGCGTGCAAGGGCCATTTCTCGTAAATGCGAGTTACTGGCTTGGAGGAACAGCGTGCCACCATGTCCAGCAAGGAAATCATATAGTTCTCCTTTCGTTTTCTTTACGCCCTCGAAACTTCCGAATCCTTCCAAATGCGCTTTTCCCACATTCGTAATGAGGCCATGTGTCGGCTTCGCAATGGAACAAAGTTCCGCGATTTCGCCGGGATGATTCGCCCCCATTTCTATAATCGCCACTTCCGTATCTTGGTTAACTTGTAGCAAGGTTAAAGGCACCCCAATGTGATTGTTTAGGTTTCCTTTTGTGGCCAATACCTGAAATTTTTCTGAAAGTACCGCATTTAACAATTCCTTAGTAGTCGTTTTTCCATTGCTTCCGGTCAGCCCAATAAAGGGAATGTCAAATTGTTGGCGGTGAAAACGGGCCAAATCTTGTAAACTTTCCAATACATTGTCGACTAAAATGCAGCGTTCATCAAGGACAAAAGCCGGATTGTCTACGATTGCGCGAGCGGCACCTAACGCTAAAGCTTGTGCTGCAAAGGTATTTCCGTCAAAATGTTCGCCTTTCAAAGCAAAATACAGACTATTCGGCATGATTTGGCGCGTGTCTGTGCTGACCCGAGGAAAATTTAAAAAAATAGAATAAAGCGAGGCTGTTTCCATAATTCTGCGATATGGGTACAAGTTTACATAAAAATGCAAGCATCTCCATATCTGTTTTTTGAAATGTATTAACTACATTTGCCCTTGTGTCTTATGTCATTTTGGCGTAAGGTAGAATTTTGGTGCCATAATTGAATGGGAAGTGTTTTAACCCATTATTGGAAAGAATAATCATATGTTAAAGTTTTTAGGAAAATTATTTGGGAGTAAATCAGAGCGGGACGTGAAGCAATTGCGACCTTTGGTTGAAAAGATCAATGAAGAGTTCGCAAAGTTAAACAGCTTATCAAACGATGAGTTGCGCGGGAAAACCTTTGCTTTCAAAAACAAAATAAAGGAATACTTATCGGAAATCGAAGCAGAAATCGATGGGTTGAAAAAAGAGGCAGAAGACCAGTCTTTATCCATGGAGCAAAAAACGGAGATCTACGAAAAAATCGATAAGCTGACCAAAGAAAGAGATCAAGAGCTGGAAGTGGTGCTGATGGAGATTCTACCAGAAGCTTTCGCTGTTGTAAAAGAAACGGCACGCCGCTATACAGAGAACGAAGAATTGGAAGTGACCGCTTTGGATTTCGACCGGGATTATGCGGCCACTCGCCCGAACGTTCGCATTGAAGGCGACAAAGCGTATTGGAAAAATACCTGGATCGCAGCGGGCAGTGAAGTCACTTGGAACATGGTACACTACGACGTGCAGTTAATCGGTGGTATTGTCTTGCACCAAGGAAAAATTGCAGAGATGGCTACCGGGGAGGGAAAAACCTTGGTTGGAACCTTGCCCGCATACTTAAATGCCCTTTCCGGTTTAGGCGTGCACATTGTAACAGTGAACGATTACTTAGCGAGACGTGACTCGGAGTGGAACGGACCATTGTTTGAATTCCACGGTATCACAGTCGATTGCATCGATAAGCATGCGCCGAATTCAGCTCAACGTAGAAATGCGTATAAAGCGGACCTTGTTTTTGGCACGAATAATGAATTTGGTTTCGATTATTTGCGCGATAATATGGCGCAAACACCGGATTCTTTGGTACAAAGAAAATTGCATTTCGCGATGGTCGATGAGGTGGATTCTGTGTTAATCGACGACGCGCGTACGCCATTAATCATCTCAGGCCCGATTCCTAAGGGAGATCAGCACGAGTTTTACGAGTTAAAACCAAGGATTGAAAAATTAGTAAACGCACAGAAAACGTATGTGAATAATTCCTTGATCGCAGCTAAAAAAGCGATTGCCGAAGGCGATACCGATCCAGAAGGTGGCGCATTGGCTTTATTCCGTGCGTACCGCGGTTTGCCAAAAAACAAAGCCTTAATTAAGTTTTTAAGCGAGGGCAATAATCGTCAGATCCTAAGCAAAACGGAAAACTTCTATTTGCAAGAGCAAAGCAAGCACATGCCAAAAGCAGATGCTGAATTGTTTTTCGTGATCGATGAAAAGCATAATCAAGTGGAACTGACCGATAAGGGAATCGAATTGATTACGGCTTCTGGGGAAGATCCGACCTTTTTCATTTTACCTGACGTAGGATCTGAAATTGCGGAAATTGAAAAATTGAGCTTGGATCCGGAGGAAAAGAAAGCGAAAAAAGAGCAGTTGATGCGTGATTACTCGGTGAAATCTGAGCGCATTCACTCCGTCAACCAACTTTTAAAAGCATATACCTTATTCGAGAAAGACGATGAATACATCATCGACGAAGGCAAAGTAAAAATCGTAGACGAACAAACGGGTCGTATCATGGATGGCCGTCGTTATTCGGACGGATTGCACCAGGCGATTGAGGCGAAAGAAAATGTTAAGGTAGAGGACGCTACGCAAACTTATGCGACCATTACCCTGCAAAATTATTTCCGTATGTACCATAAGTTAGCGGGTATGACGGGTACAGCGACTACTGAAGCGGGCGAGCTTTGGCAGATTTATAAATTGGATGTGGTAGAAATACCGACGAACATTCCGATTAAGCGCGATGACCGCGATGATTTAATCTATCGCACCGCACGTGAAAAGTACAAAGCTGTAGGCGATGAAATTCAACGCTTGACCGAAGAAGGCCGCCCAGTGTTAGTGGGTACGACTTCGGTGGAAATTTCAGAATTGTTAAGTCGTATGCTAAAGCTGAAAGGCATTAAGCACAACGTGTTAAACGCGAAAATGCACCAGCGCGAAGCGGACATTGTTGCGGAAGCAGGACAAGCAGGCACCGTGACTATTGCGACGAACATGGCAGGTCGTGGTACGGATATTAAATTAGGGCCTGGGGTGAAAGATGCGGGCGGATTGGCCATCATCGGTACGGAAAGACACGAGTCTAGACGTGTTGATAGGCAGTTAAGAGGTCGTGCAGGACGTCAAGGAGACCCAGGATCTTCGCAGTTCTTTGTGTCATTAGAAGACAACTTGATGCGTTTATTTGCATCCGACCGAATTTCGAACATCATGGTGAAAATGGGTGTGCAAGAAGGAGAAGTGATGCAACACTCGATGTTGACTTCTTCGATCGAGCGTGCCCAACGCAAAGTAGAAGAAAATAACTTTGGTATTCGTAAACGTTTATTGGAGTACGACGATGTGATGAACTCTCAGCGTACGGTGATCTATGCGAAACGTAGAAATGCCTTGTTTGGTGAGCGTTTAGATGTGGATATTAACAATACGATTTACGACGTTGCGGAAGATTTAGTGGCGACCTATAAAGATGGTGGCAGCTACGAAGATTTCCAATTAGAGGTGATTCGTTTATTCTCTATTGATCCTCAAATTTCACAGGATGAATTTGCGCAGTCGAAAACAGACACACTGGTTGAAAAATTATTTAATCAATTAATCACGTTCTATCGTGCGAAAGCTGATTTGACAGGTAAACAAACTCTGCCTATTTTGACGGATGTCTATGAAAATAGAGGGCATGAAATCGAAAATGTAGCCATTCCATTCTCGGACGGCACGCGCATGATTCACGTCACCGCAGGATTGAAAAAAATCATAGAAACGAATGGTGGAGAAGTGTTTAAATCCTTCGAAAAGGGAATTGTATTAGCCTTAATCGACGAAGCTTGGAAAGAGCATCTTCGTGAAATGGATGACTTAAAGCAATCCGTTCAGAACGCA
The DNA here is from genome assembly GCA_964436635.1 of uncultured Sphingobacteriaceae bacterium. GTDB lineage: Bacteria > Bacteroidota > Bacteroidia > Sphingobacteriales > Sphingobacteriaceae > DASRQK01. The sequence goes on along the minus strand of CAYTDM010000039.1, from coordinate 4,462 downwards.
GTGTACGAGCAAAAGGATCCGGTCGTGATTTATAAAATGGAAGCGTATAACTTATTCCGTGATATGTTGGCCAACATGAATAAAGAAGTCGCATCTTTCTTGTTCAAAGGAAACATACCGAACCAGAATCCTGGCGAGGTACGTGAAGCTAAACCGGCACCAAAGGCAAACGATGTAAAAGTGAAAGCTTCAAAACCAGAATTAGCACATGCAGGTGGGAGTCAGGTAGAAGTTCCAATGGAAGACACCAGAGAACTTCAAAAGACTCAACCAGTTCGTGTGGATCAACGCATCGGTCGTAACGATCTTTGTCCATGCGGAAGCGGTAAAAAATATAAAAACTGTCACGGGTAAATATGAAAACAGCTGAACAACACAAGTCCATTTTCTCTGCAAAACTTTTTTTGACCTTGCTTGGATTTTGCGCACTTAGTTCAACCGTTTTTGCTCAGGCGCAAACAGAAACGAAAGTAAGGGGATCCGTAGAATTTGTACAGGATCCCATTATTTCCGTTCTTCAAAAGTTTAGGGCTGGGAAATTAGGCGCGACTACGACCATGACCAGACCGGCAGAGCCTGCCGATAGAAGTACCATGACCCGAACCACCACCCGTGGATTTAGGGTGCAAATTTTTTTAGGGCCAAGTCGTTCTGAGGCTTATGCGGCTCAGGCGCGTTTCCGTCAATTATATAGCAATATAGACACCTATATTGTCTATGACGAACCGAACTATCGCGTGAAAGTCGGCGATTTTAGAAGTCGTAGGGAAGCCGAGCAATTAATGCAGAGTTTGCGTCAGCAATTTACGAACGTATTCATTTTTACCGAGGATATATTTGTTTATCAATAAATCCTCCACGAATATCCTGTTAGACCTTTACATCCATAATTATTGCCATGAATGATCAACACATTGGCCTTGTTAACGCTGCTGGATTAAAAGCGAAAATTCATGCCTTGTCCGCTGCACTTCATGCAGAAACCGTTCGAACCAGAAGGCATCTCCACGAAAACCCAGAATTATCTTTTCAAGAATATCAAACGGCAGAATTTGTTAAAAACGAGCTCATCACCTTGGGTCTAGAACCTGTAAGCATGGCGGAAACTGGCCTCGTAGCCCTGATAAAGGGCGGCATTCCTTCAGATCGGGTGATTGCGCTCCGTGCAGACATGGACGCCTTACCCATTCAGGAAGTGCCTGGCCGCTCTTATGGATCTAAAAATCCTGGTGTGATGCATGCTTGTGGACACGACGTACACACTTCCTCTTTGCTCGCTGTCGCAAAGATTTTAGTGGCACTAAAAGAAGAAATTGCCGGCACTATAAAATTGATTTTCCAACCAGGAGAAGAAAAATTACCTGGCGGAGCCAGTTTAATGATTAAAGCGGGCGCGTTGCAAAACCCAGCTCCTCAGGCCATCATCGGCCAACACGTCATGCCTTCGATTCCAGTGGGAAAGGTGGGCTTTCGACCTGGGAAGTACATGGCTTCTACGGACGAACTTTATTTTACCGTTCGCGGAAAAGGGGGACATGGGGCCCAACCGCAAAGCAATATTGACCCCGTTTTAATTACGGCCCATTTAATCGTCGCGCTTCAACAGCTGGTTAGCCGCATGGCGGATCCGCGCATGCCCTCGGTTTTATCCATTGGTCGGGTAGAAGCGAATGGAGCGACGAACGTCATTCCAGATGAGGTAAAATTGGCTGGAACTTTCCGGACTTTTGATGAAAAATGGCGTAAAAAAGCCCACGAACAAATCAGAAAGTTAGCTGAAGGATTGTGCGAAAGCATGGGTGGATCTTGCGAAGTCGACATTCAGTATGGGTATCCGTATTTGGCGAATAATGAAGCCCTTACCCATGAAGCTCGCCAATATGCCGTAGAATTCATGGGGGAAGACAAGGTGATTGATTTGGATCTTTGGATGGCTGGTGAAGATTTTGCTTATTACTCACAGGTGACGGACGCTTGTTTTTACCGCATAGGCACTGGGAACGAAGCAAAAGGAATCACTTCAGCTGTGCATACTTCCACCTTCGACATAGACGAAGACGCCCTTTCATTTGGTCCGGGATTAATGGCTTACATCGCTTTGCGTCAGCTAGGAAACGTTTAAAAGTGTAATGTAAACGCACCAAAAAATGATGTAAACGCATAAACCCATATGGAAACGTTTAAAACAACCATACGCCGCGCAAATGCAGAGGATCTTCCGACCATTCATCGCTTAGCACACGAGATCTGGTGGCCGACTTATAGGGAGATTTTATCTGTAGATCAGATTGAATCCATGTTGCAGGACTTTTATACAGTAGAAGCTTTGGAAGCGCAACTTCATGATGGCCATACTTATGCACTTGTAGAAAACGATCGTGGGGATGCTCTGGCATTTGTGGATTTTCGTCCTAACCCGTCTACGTATTTAAAGGAGGTGAATCCGGATGAAGGCTATTTGGATGAAGGGAATCCGGATGAAGGGAATTCGGATGAAGGGAATTCGAATGAGGCGGGTGCGATTTTACCAAAAACGCAAGACAAAGAATCCATCATCGTGATGCGGATTGAACGGCTGTATGTTTTGCCATCGGCTCAGGGTCAAGGGCTCGGCGCAAAAATCATCGATTATGTGGCAAAGGCAGCAAAAGTGACAGGAATAGCAGTCCTCGAATTAAACGTAAACCGGCATAATCCTGCGGTCAATTTTTATGTTAATCAAGGGTTCCAACAAGTTAAAACCCTTGATATTCCATATAAAACCTATTTTTTAAACGATTATATCATGCAAAAAAGCATTTAAAATCGCTTTTTTTCGGGTCAAACCGCTTTTTACTGATTCAAACCGTTTTTTATCGAATCTAGTCGTTAATTATCGAGTCAATTTCTCTACTCTTGAAGGCGTATCTTTTCCCGCCACAATGCTTTCTGCTCCTTTGGCGATCGCTTTAATGGACGATACGATATTATTCACATTCAAGGTGCTGACCTCGTCTTTTACCGTGTGGTAAAACTCATCCTTTTCGATTTGCACGGTAGAAAACGTGTGCGCTGGCACTCCCACTCTGGCTAAAGTCGCATTGTCGCTTCTATAAAACAGGTTCTGCGTTGGGTACGGGTCTGGATGAAAAGTAAACTCTGTATTTTTCACATTTTCTTGCATGATTTTTGCCAAATTCGAGTGTTCGAAGCCCGTAACATACAGGGCGTTTTCGCCAAATCTTGAATCCTTGCCAATCATTTCAATGTTTAACATGGCCACCACTTTTTCTGGATCCAATTGCTCTGAAAAATACCGAGAACCGATCATACCCATTTCCTCAGCGGTGAAAGCTACAAACAGTAAGGTGCGTTCATTGTCGTTTTTCTCCTTATAATATTTTGCCAAGCTAATCACTGCAGAAACACCTGATGCATCGTCGTCTGCCCCATTGGCGATGGAATCCTGTCCGACAGCGGCCACAACCCCTAAGTGATCATAGTGCGCAGAAAAAATCACATATTCTTCTGGCTTTGATTTTCCTGGAAGCATGCCCACTACATTAAATAGCGGTAAATTTTCCACTTTATTCGTAAAACTCACGCGGAAGGAATCCGGGTTTTTGTTTCCCAATACATACACCACATTTGGTCCTCCTAACTCACCGCCACCCACTCTACTTCGCATAACGATTCTGGTATAACGCTGAAATAAACTAGAAAAGCTTGGATCGACCATAACGATTGCGTCCGAATTCCCCGAGTTGATCGAACGGAAACGTTCCGCAAAATCTTCCCCTTCCTTAATTTCTAATACTGAAACCGCAGGGTCATCATTCCAGTTAAAGCCTGGTTGATTACTGGAAATAACTACTTGATCATTTGTTAACAACTGACCATTAACATAGACCTCCCAGTTAGAAGGAGTCACCCGACGCACAGAAAAGGATTGTCTAAAATTTGCTTCCGCAAATGGAGTTAAGCCGATTTTTTGGAATTCATCACCGATAAAATCAGCGGCTTTTTCTATTCCTCTTGTAAATGTGCCCCTTCCTTCCATTTCATCGGATGCGAGGGTATTTAAAATTCTTTGCACATCATTTTTGTCAATTTCTTGAGCAGATGCGTCCATGTTCACACTTAGCGAAACCGCAAAAAAGGCGCTAAGTATCCAAGAAAATTTGGTCTTTGTCATGATAATTGGGATAATAATTTCCCAAAAATACATTATTGTTTTAAATTGCAGCAGAAATTGAACGATTGAATTCACTTAATAAATTGAATACCATGAAAGAAATCACTGTGGAAGAATTAAATGATTTGCTTGAAAGCAAAGTTGACTTCCAATTAATTGATGTGCGCGAGGAAGATGAATATGCCTCTGCCAACTTGGGGGGTGAGTGGATTCCATTAGGACAGATACCAGAACAAACGGATAAAATTCGTAAAGATGTACCGGTCGTCATTCATTGCAGAAGCGGTA
>CAYTDM010000038.1:0-11134 GCA_964436635.1 uncultured Sphingobacteriaceae bacterium | reverse complement strand
AAAGCTGGACGTCTACCGACTACTGCGAAAATCGTGGAAGAAGCGGTGGTAGGACCTACATTAGGTCAAGCAGCGATCGATGCTGGGGTAAACTCAGCGATTATCGGTTTAATTGTGGTATTGATCTTTATGATTTTCTACTACAACAGAGCTGGTTTAGTAGCGAACATCGCGGTGATTTTCAACGTATTCTTCTTAATGGGAGTCATGGCCTCGCTGAATGCAGTTTTAACCCTTCCTGGTATTGCGGGTATCGTGTTAACCTTAGGTACTGCGGTGGATGCGAACGTTCTAATCTATGAAAGGATTCGTGAAGAATTGAATTTAGGTAAGTCCATTCGTCAAGCCATTTCCGATGGTTATAAGCACGCGATGGCGTCTATCTTAGACTCCCAAATCACGACGTTCTTAGTGGGTGTGATCTTATTCTTATTTGGTAGCGGTCCGATTTTAGGCTTCGCAACCACTTTAATGATCGGTATCATCACTTCATTATTTACATCGATCTTCATCACAAGAATTATCTTCGAATGGATGTTAACGAAAGAAATGAAAATTTCAGTTTCATTCCCTTGGAGCGCGAACACCTTGAAAAATGCAAACTTTGGATTCGTTCAAAATCGTAAAATTTTCTACTCCATTTCTGCAGCGGTTATCGTACTTGGAACCATTTCCATGATGACCAAAGGATTCAGCTTAGGGGTAGATTTCCAAGGTGGACGTACTTATACAGTGAGATATGATCAAGCCATTAATTTAGAGGAAGTACGTGCTAATTTGAATGAAACTTTTGAATTAAATACAGAGGTTAAAATTTACGGTGCTGAGAACCAAGTGCGCGTAACGACTACCTACAACATCGATGAAACACACGATGAAGCGGATCAAGAAGTATTGGCCAAATTAAACGAAGGTTTATCGAAAGTTGATGGCAATAGTTATGAGATCATGTCTTCGCAAAAAGTAGGCCCTACCATTGCAAATGACATTAAAAATCGTGCTATCTACGCAGGTATCTTCTCGATCGTTGTTATCGCGCTTTACATCTTAGTTCGATTTAAAAGATGGCAATATTCAGTGGCAGCAGCCATTTCTACCACCCACGATGCGGCGATTATTTTGGCTTTATTCTCTGTTTTAGATGGCATCGTTCCATTCTCATTGGATATTGACCAACACTTTGTAGCGGCCATTCTTACTGTAATTGCATACTCGATCAACGATACAGTGGTAGTGTTCGACCGTTTACGTGAGTACTTAGGGAAACGCGAATTTAGAAACAAGGCAATTACGGATACGATTAATTTAGCGGTGAACCGTACCTTAAGCCGTACCATCATCACTTCATTAACCTTAATCTTCGTATTAGTGGTATTATTCATCTTCGGTGGTGAGGTAATCCGTGGATTCTCTTTCGCGATCTTAGTGGGTATCATTGTAGCGACTTATTCTTCGATCTTTATTGCAGCGCCGATGGTGGCTGATTTACAAAATGATCAATTACAAGAGAAAGAGGAAGCAGCTGCTGAATCAGCAAAAAATAAAAAAGTACAGGTTCAAGAAGCCTAATCGGGATCCATTCCGAACACAAAAAACCCTCTGGAAAACAATATTCTAGAGGGTTTTTTATTGATCCGTCTTTCCAAGCAACCCCCTACTTAGCTGTTTTAAAAATTCAGTATGATAGTTACAAAGAAATGTAACAGGAGTTTGGACTATTCCAATTTATAATTCTATTTTTGCTCCCGACACATAACTAATCTGGTTATTCCTTTTTTATATAAACAAAAGTTTCAATGAAATTACACACTAAGATTTTTATCGGGATGATTGTGGGTATTGTGGGAGGCTTGGTGGTGAAAAGCATGGGCTTACCACAAGAAACCATATCCACGATTATGAAATGGGCAGATCCAATTGGTAGGATCTTCATGAATATGATTTTCATGATGGTGATCCCATTAATTTTATCTGCGTTAATATTAGGCGTTGCTGAAATTGGGGATTTGAAAAAGCTGGGTCGTATGGGCTTTAAACTCATGGTCTATACGGTAGTAGTAAGTTTTATCGCCGTAATGATCGGTGTCTCGATGGTGAACATCTTTAATCCAGGAAAACGGATTTCTGAAGACACCAGAGAATATTTGGTTTCCGAATTTAGTGATAATGCACAGCGTGCCCAAGGCTATTCGGAATTAGCGCAAGAGCGTACTGTCGGGGATATTTTGGTTCAAATCGTTCCAAAAAACCCATTAGAAGAAATGGCGAAAGCTTTTGAACCTGGACACACAGGCGGCGGCTTGTTATCGGTCATGTTCTTTGCATTAATTTTCGGGGTGGCTATGGCGGCTGTAGGGCCTGAAAAAACGCGTCCTGTAAAGGAATTCTTGGAAGGCTTATATGAAATCGTCATTAAAGTCATTGGGTATGCCATGTCTTTAGCTCCTTACGGGGTGGCGGCTTTATTGTTTAATATGGTGGTCAATGTAGGAGCTGATTTCTTAGTTTCCTTATTATGGTACGTAGTGATTGTGATTGCAGCGTTAGCCATTCACCAATTTGTGGTTTACGCGATCATTTTGAAGTATTTTGCGAACCGCAAACCGTATCAATTTATGAAGGACATGAGCGAAGTGACCTTGACGGCCTTCTCTACAAGTTCAAGCAATGCCACTTTACCAACGGCCATCCGTGTCAGTATTGAAAAATTAAAAATACCGAAACCGATTGCGCACTTTGTGTTAACAGTGGGAAGTACAGGAAATCAAAATGGTACGGCTTTATTTGAAGGGATTACTGTGTTATTCTTAGCACAGTGTTTTAATGTGGACCTTTCTTTCGCTTCGCAAATCACCGTCGTTTTATTATGTATTTTAGCGGGTGTAGGTACTGCGGGTGTTCCTGGTGGATCTTTGCCGGTGATCGTAACGATCTTGGTTTCTATTGGGGTACCGGGTGAATCCATTGCGTTGATTTACGGGGTAGATCGTATTTTAGATATGGCGCGCACCACCTTAAATGTGAATGGTGACATCACCGCCGCAGCGTACATTCAACATGCGGAGGAGAAAGCAGGTCGCTTAGCCGAGGATCAGGATCACGCGTAAGCTGAGGATCTAGGTCACGCAAAAGCGGAGCTTTAGGTTCTCGCGAAAGCCGAGGATCAGGATCACGCGTAAGCGGAGCTTTAATTTATAATTTGCCGTTCGGCCCAGGGTGTTGGATCTTAGGAATTTACCAACACCCTGGGCCGAACTCATTCTCAGTCCCCATTATAGACTCCACTCATCCAATGGAATAAACTTCCATTTACCGCATGCTCTTCCCCAAGGCTGCGCATAAATTGTTCGAATAAATCCCCGATAAGGGCATCGTTCCGATTTGAGAAAATCACGATACTGAGCCCCTTCTCAAGATGATGGTACACTAAATTTCTAAATCCAGAAGTCTCCCCAGAATGAAACAATTGGGTGGATCCAGCTTGCTGCGCCACAAACCAGCCATGGCTGTAGGAAATGCCGTCCTTCACTGGAAATTGATGCGCCAATACCGCACTCAAATAGGCTTTCATGTCTACGGCCTCGTCTGTCCTTTCGCTTTTTGAATTTTCATCAAGATGGTTCGCAATGTGGTAGTTATTCTTCATGGAAGAAGCGTGCAGAAGTTGCGAAGCAAATTCCACATAACCCGGAACGCTTAAATACACACATCCATCCCCTTTTGTGGCACTGGTGATGCTTTGATCGGCAAAAGCATACTGGAGATCGCTGTGCTTGTTTATTTGCCCTGCAGTCCCCTTACTAATCACGCGATAGCCAAAGCTTCGATTTGGGAGACTTTTTTCTGCGTCATATAAATAGGCCAAGCCTTGCTTCAAATCCATTCCTAAAGGCTTAAACACGGCTAATTCCATGTATTCAGGGTATGCTTGCTGGCTCACCGCTTCTACCACTAAGGAAAGTATGCAAAAACCAGTGTTGCTGTAGCGAAATTGGCTTCCCGGAGAAAAATAAAAAGCGCTTTCGGAATAGGCTGCCTCGTTGATTAATCGCAGCGCATCCCGATCAGAAACCTGATGCTGTTGATCTTTTGGAATTAAGTTTTCATAATCAATTAAACCGGAGGTATGATTTAATAGCTGTGCAATGGTTACCTTTTTTACCTCGGGATGTGCATCTGGAAACACCTGTCCCAAGGTGGTTTCGTAGGTTAACAGGCCTGCTTGAATGCATTGGTGGATGCCAAAAGCCGTAAACTGCTTGCTGACCGAAGCCATTCTAAACGTGCTGAATGCCTGCAAGGCTTGTTTTGTTTCCAAATCGCTCATGCCTTTTTGGCCTTGCGCGACCAACTGACCGTCTTTTAATATGGCAAAGGCTACACCTGGAGCTTGTGCGTCGGTTAAAAGGCGATCCAAGATTCCTTGATATATTTCTATGGTTTCGATCTGCTGGCTGTTGCGCAAAATAGTTGAATTTGCGCGAGTATTTGCATGAGCATTTGTATAAACGTTTAAATTTGCGTGAGCATTTGTATAAACGTTTACATTTGTATAAACGTTTGAATTTGCTTGAAGCATAAGAGCTTGATGAGCATACGCATTGTCTATACACACAAGACTTTGCGAGAGCAAAAGAGTCAATATCGTCGGTTTCATGGCAGCAATTTAAACCATTCGTCCGAATAATAAAATTATCTGTAAGGTTTTATTCTGTGCCGTTTTCTACGCCGTTTGCTGTGCCGTTTTCTACGCCATTAAATTGATTTTTAATGCGATCGAGTTCGTGAATCATGGTTTGAATTTTCTCATTTTCATTACGGCTGTAGGCTTTTAAGAACACAAAATGACCAAGCAATAACCAAACTATGATAAATGCAATGAATCCAATAAAAAGCCCTAATGGCATCGCAAAATACAATTCAAATGAATATAAGGCGAAAGCACCGGCAATGCAGGTTTCATAAATGATGTAACTTCTGGTGTGTTGTTGGTGCCGAATCTCTTTAAAATTCTTCAAAAAACTGATGTATTCTTCTGGTCTATTCAGCGCACTGGCTGATACGCGTTTAAAATCAGTATAGGCGATCCAATGCGCTCTCAAGGCATAGGCAATGCACAAGACCATAATGAACAGGGCCAAATGAGAAGTCCAAGTCACGAATGGTACCGTTACCCAGGTGTACACAATAGCAAGCAAGCCTATTATAAAGCCTATCACCTGTAACCACAATTTATTTGTGATCGCCAGTTTGTTTTTATCGATACGGCGCATGACCTTGTCAAAATCGACAGGGGCAGGTGGAGTAGCTTTCTGCCATAATTGTTGCAGCTCTTCAAACTCTTTCATGCTTAATCTCTTTCGTTTCTATTATAAATCTCCGTCAGCTTCTGCTTAATCCTGTGTATTCGTACACGCAAATTTCCTTCCGAAATTCCCGATATCTCCGCAATTTCTGGATAAGGCAACTCATCCAAGACCATCGTAATAATCAAGCGTTCATTTTCTTCCAATTGGGAAATGGCTTTATAAAGTGCAGCGACTTGTTCATTCTTTTCAGATTGTTCCTCGGTGAGATTTTCAATAATGTGATCATTTAAATCCTCGGTGGGCTTCCTCTTTACAGCACGTAGGTGTGACAAACAGGTGTTTACTGCAATTCTATAAATCCAAGTGGATAATTGAGATTGATTTCTAAATTTATCCAAGTTTTGCCAGACCTTAATGAATGTTTCTTGCATTAAATCATTCGCGGTATCGGCGTCACCAGTATAGCCAAAACAAAGGTTAAACACCTTTTTGGAGTTCTTATCAAATAATTCCTTAAAGACTTTCCTCTTTTGACTTTCCATATTGGTTTAGACTTGGACGTCTGCTGGAGCAAATTATTACATATTTTTTGAGTTGCCAAAATTATTTAGTAACTTTATAGGATGGAGCAACTGTTTCCCATCCTTATTGGGGCCCTTATTTTCGGCTATCAAACGTACGCGAATTATAAAAAAGAGCAGGAAAAGGCAAAAAAAAGAGATTTTGGCAGGCCCATGCCTGACAACACCATTCCTATGGAGGTTGAAATCTTAGATCCCGTTCAGGAGCGGGCAAAGCGCAGAGCATCCATGGAGCAGGATCCGAAGCGTTTCGAAACGCAAAGATCCGAGACTAAACGTTTCGACACCCAGCGACCGCAAACAAAACGTTTTGACACGCAAAGATCCGAGACTAAACGTTTCGACACGCAGCGACCGGAAACCAGGGATTTCGACACCCAGCGACCACAAACCAAACGGAGAGATGCTGAATGGCCGATAAAAGAATGGTTGGAAACCCTTGAAAACCCAGAGAAAACATTGCGCCGAGCAGCCCCTCAAAAAGATTCCTCGAAAAATGAATCCCCGCAAAAAGATTTGGCCCATTATGCTGAAAAAAGAAAGGCAGAAATGTCGCACGAGCGTTTAGCGGAACAATACAAAAAAATGACTGTGCCTTCTGTTAAAAAAGAAGCATCCCAAAAATGGCAGGCACCTCAAGTTTCATCATCGATTCAGCAACTTGAGGTGCTTGAATTACAAGAGGACGGAAATTTCCAAGGCAAAGCAATGCAAATCGACTTGAGAGAAGCCGTTTTGCACGCTGCAATTCTGGAGAGAAAATTCTAAAGATCGATCTTACGAACGCGGTCACGTTCAAATGTGGACATGTGACGGTCTTTTTTACCATCATGCACATCCTGTAAATTGATCAAAATACCCGTCTCTTCTACTTCTCCAAAATCGTCGTTTAAGGCGGTTCCAAAAACTTTCATGGTTAAGGACAGATTCATATAGGTATTGACGAGCGGCGGAATGTTTTCACCCAAAGCGCGCACGCGACCATTTAACACTTTGTACGCCTCTTTGTAATCCAAGCCATCAAAGATTCCTTCAAAGACTTTTGGGTCGTTATGGTATGTCAAAGGACGAATTGGCCACACTAAGCGATCCTTATCTGGGAAATAAACGGACATGAAATACAGCAATAAGTCCCTTGCTTCCTTGTTAAAATGCGGATACATGGTCACTTTCCCAAACAAATATTTGATATCTGGGTTCATCATCACCACTGCGCCAAGCCCATCCCATAAATTATCCAAAGAAAACAATCCTTTGCGATTATCCACCGATGGCTGATAGCGGGGCTGCACAAATGAACGACCTAATTCAATGGTTTTAGGCAGGTATTCTTCAATAAATTTTTCTGAAAAATGAAAATAATGAGCCGTAGATAAATTAAAGGTTCCATGTTCGTTTTTCGATAATTTATCACAACGAATCAATCGATAGCCCGCGATAATCTCTTCATCTTCTCGGTTCCAAACGATTAATTGATCATAGGCTTCAGGTCCAACATCGCTTTCGTCCAAATCACAAGGCAAGCCGGTTCCACCCCCTGCACCACGAAATGTCAGTTCACGTAAACGACCGATTTCTTTCAATATATTCGGGGCATTTTCATGATTCACTAAATAAACTTCATTATTTCCGTTATTTGTGTACCGCAAAAATGCTTCTTCTGTTAATTCCTTTTTAATGGATTCACGGTCAATGGGTGCGATAATATCCTGCATATTTCCTTCTTCTTTCCTAATTTCCAACTTAATTTTATTTCCCTTTGGCATGGTTAGCCATTCCGTATACAATGTCTTTGATAAAGGTTGCCCAATCTTTTTCTGATCGAGAGTTGTCTAATTTCGTGTAGGTGATTGGTTTACCAATTCGAATGGTGACGGTTTGCCCTCTTTGGGCAAATAGCTCATCTGCTAAATAAAGCATCTCCAAATTTACTTTCAGCCCTATCTTTTCTCTAAACCTTGCTAAGTTATAAAAAAAGTCTGAGTTACGCCCTTCAATATAGACAGGGACAATATTTTTTTTATAGCGTTTAGATTTGCTGATAAAACTTTTTTTCCATTCTAAATCTCGAATCCGACCTTCCCGTTTTCTTGAAACCAATCCAGCAGGGAACACCAACAAGGCATGCTCATCGGCGTAGGCTTCTTCTATTAAAGCTGAATTTTTTCTTCCTTGTGGACCGAGGGTGTTAACAGGGACAAAAAGAGGTTGTAAATTCTTGATGTTTAACAGGATATCGTTTACAAGAAACTTAATATCTTTCCTGTGTTTACCTACTGCATGCATAAAAGCAATGCCATCTAATCCACCTAATGGATGGTTGGAAGCGAAGATCACCCCCCCTTCTTGAGGAATATTTTCGGCGCCTTCTAACACGACTTTCACCTTTAATTCTTGTTCTAAAAGCGCATCCACAAAATCCAATCCATGTAAATGGCCGATATGATCCATCACTTGATTAATATCGTCCTCATGCAAGATTCGTTCTAAATATTTTAAAAGAAAATTGGGCATCCAACTCAATAATTTTGGATTTTTTTTACGAATGACGTCTCTTATTACAATATATTTTTCACTAGAAGAATTGGTTTCCATGTTTTATTTTCTGTATCACAAACATAAAAAACTTGCCGTTTAAATGCAAGATACTATGCATGCATAAAATTTCTATATTTTCTTTTTTTACAAAATTAGCTTATGTTTACCATATAATTGTTAATTTCATTGCCATGAAAATCGGTCAACACCTTTTATCCACAGCGATCCACGTTGCACCGCAAGAAGCGGTCTTTCATGTGCTGCAACTTATGGAGGAATTGGGTTTCGATGCGTTACCAGTTGTGGACAATCAATTTTATCAGGGACTGATTTCTCGAAATGATTTGGAACAAGTAGAGGACGAACAAGCCTCCATCCAAGCATCCGGAGCTAAGTTAATGCGTTTGTACGCTCACCCAGATCAACACCTTATGGATGCTCTACCCATCTTCGTTGCAAATAACCTGAGTGTCTTACCCGTTATCAGGGAAGATTATCAATTCATTGGATTGGTGGATCAAAGTAATCTGTTAAAGGGCTTGAATGAACTATTAGATAGCGATCGAAATGGTAGCATCATCGTTCTGGAAATGGGGTTGAGAGATCAAGCGTTTTCACACCTTGCACACATCATTGAATCAACTAATTCAATGATTTTAAGTTCGTTCACACGCGTGCTAAAAGAGGAAAATAAATTAGAAATTACGATTAAAATCAACACCCCATCCTTCACTGAAGTGACGGCTGCTTTACTGAGATACGATTATCACATCAAATCCACGTTTGGTGTGGATACGGATCAAAATGATATTCAAGCACGATTTGAACATTTGATGAATTACATCAATATGTAAGAAAAATAATAGATGAAAATTGCAATTTACGGTAGGGAATTTCATGAATCAGTGATTCCATATGTACAGGAATTATTTGATTATTTGGTTGCCAAAAACATTGAAATTCATATAAATCAAGGGTTTTATCATTTTTTAAACCATCAACAACTTTGTCAGGAAGGATTTCAAACTTTTTCTGATAAAGAACGCTTACCTGCAGGATTTGAATTTATGCTCAGTTTAGGTGGGGATGGAACCTTGTTAGCGGCGGCCTCGATTGTTGGGGACGCGGGTGTACCCATTGCGGGAATTAATTTTGGAAGGCTCGGCTTTTTGGCGGGAATTTCAAAAAATGAAATTCATGATTCTTTGGAATCCATCTTAGCAGGTGATTACACCTTAGATCCAAGAGCACTTTTATCTGTTCAATCTCCGGACGGTAATTTGTTTGGGGATCGACATTTCGCATTAAACGATATTACCGTATTCAAATACGATAGTTCGGCGATGATTACAGTAGAAGCTTACCTGGATGGTGAACTATTAAATTCTTACTGGTCAGATGGATTAATCATCGCCACACCTACCGGATCTACCGCCTATTCCCTCAGTTGTGGTGGTCCCATTATCATGCCCAGAAGCAAAAACTTTGTGGTAACTCCAGCTTCACCCCATAATTTAAATGTACGCCCTGTAATCATTTCAAGTGAATCCTTGTTAGAGTTAACCATTGATAGTCGAAGTGGAAAATACCTATTAACCTGTGATTCAAGAACGAAAACGATCGACACATCGGTACGATTGCAAATTCGCAAAGCTGAATTCGAAGTCAACCTCATTCGATTAAAAAGTGAAAAATATTTCGAAACGTTAAGGAATAAATTATTGTGGGGACTCGACGCTCGTAATTATTAGGCATTTTACCCTAATGAATTGGTGAATAGTGTTATATTTGTAACCTTAATGTAGTCGAGTACGCCATATGCAAGATAAGATTTCCGGATTTTTCCTCTTTTGTTTGATGCTCATTTCTTGTGCAGTGCATGCGCAAGGGCTGGGCGGATGGATGAAAGATACCTTTACAGAAGACCGCTTAGATTATTCCATCCATACAGGGATGTCTTCCTACATAGGCGAATTAAATACAGCGATTATGAAGCCGTCTATGAGTGACATCAATGTTGGAGGGACGGTTCGCTATACATTTAATCGAAACAAAATAGACATTCCTAATCGTTCATTTAGCGCTCGATTAGATGTGAATTATTTAGGAATTTCTGGAGAAGGTAAAGAAGTCAATATAGATCCTGCTTTAGCACAAAACCTCCAATTTAGCAATAAAATCTACGAGGTATTCGGTGCTGGAGAGTTTAACTTTTTTAATTTCCGACCGAATCGAGTTAAAAAAAGCTGGACGCCTTATGTTTTTGCAGGAATCGGCTTAGCGTACCACAATCCTACGTCTTTGATTGGAAACACCCAATTTGACCCAATAAAAGAAGAAATTGAATTTAAAAAATTAGTTTATAAACCAAATTCCAGCGAAAATCAATCCGGAAGCGACGATCAAGTAGTGGATGAAATGGAAACGGTAGTTTATAAAAAAACTGCGGTTATCCTACCCTTTGGCGCTGGACTGAAATGGTACATTAATCATGGATTTTCTGTGGGATTGGAAATGAATTACCGCTATGCCTTTAATGACTTTTTAGATGGAGTCGGTTTTGGTAAATATCATGCATACTCCGTGCCTTACGATGCAGCTGATGTGACAAAATGGAACAACGACCGCATCCAATGGGAGCAAAAAGCAAGCCCAAGTTTCGGTGGAACAGCCAGTTATATTGACCTGGTGAATCAAGAAACTCGC
>CAYTDM010000037.1:6164-11791 GCA_964436635.1 uncultured Sphingobacteriaceae bacterium | reverse complement strand
CTCGATCTCCTTATCCGACTTACCAACCCCTGCAAACACAATTTTTTCAGGAGCAAAACCCTTTTCTACTGCCTTCTTCACTTCATTTCCAGCCACACAATCGGCTCCTAATCCCGCTGCGCAAATTTCATCCAAAATCCGATCATTAAAATTCGCCTTCAACGCATAATGAATATGAAAATTATAAGGTTTAGCCGCCGCCACCACAGCAGAAAGCGTCTCCTTCAATAGCTCCATATCATAATAATAAAAGGGAGTTTCCAGCGTTGGGAAGATATCTTTTAAACGGGATGAAAATGTACTCATGATCTATAGATTGACCGAAAAAACTGATAAATGCAAAAAAGCTGTTGGTTTAGAAAACACGTTGGTGCAAAGATCTTAACGCCTCGATGCGATCCTCTGTTTTCACTAATAAAGAAATATTATAATCACTTCCACCGTAGGAAATCATCCGAACAGAAAGATGTTTAACAGCATCTAACACCCTCGAAACATATCCATGAGTATCTACACCAAAATCACCCACAACGCAGACGATGGTCTGATCTTTATCCACTTCCACCCTACCATAATCTTCTAATTCAGCGATGATCTCAGCCAAATACTTTGTGTCATCGATGGTTAATGAAACAGCCACCTCAGAAGTCGTAATCATATCGATGGGCGTTTTATACCGCTCAAAAACTTCAAATACCTTCCTTAAAAAACCATACGCTAACAACATGCGCGACGAATGAATGCGAATCGCTGTAATGCCTTCTTTGGCCGCGATCGCTCGTACGCCACTTTTCTCCGAGCCCTCTTGACTAATCAAAGTGCCTGGAGAAGTAGGATCTAAAGTATTTAATAAGCGTACCGGAATATTGTACTTCCGAGCTGGAAAAATACTTTGCGGGTGCAAAATTTTTGCCCCAAAATAAGCCAACTCAGCCGCTTCATCGAAGCACAAATGTGCGATGGGTTTCGTACCCGAAACGATCCTTGGATCATTATTATGCATGCCGTCAATATCGGTCCAGATTTGCACTTCTTCCGCGCCGATCGCCGCACCGATTAAAGAGGCCGTGTAATCACTTCCTCCCCTTCTTAAATTATCAATCTCCCCAAAATCATTTCTACAGATAAATCCTTGAGTAATAAAAATGCAAACCTCATTTAAATCTGCTTCAAGCAGCGGTTGAAGTTCCTGTTGGATATACGGAATCATCGGTTCATTATCCTCATCGATTTTCATAAAATCCAAAGCCGGCAATAACTTAGATTTCACCTGAATTTCTTGTAGATAAAAATGAAATAAGGTCGTAGATATTAATTCCCCTTGTGCTAAAATCACCTTTTCTTCCGCCGCGGTAAAGACTTGCTGCGCAAAAGAAGAAATCAGATCAAAATGATAATCAATTAAATCCTTCGCATTATTTAAACCTTCACTTGAACTAAATAATGCAGCGATTAAATCCTCATATTGAAGTTTTAATGTAACTATAAGTTGCTTCGCCTTCTCCTTATCATCATTGGAATAGGCTGATGAAATTTCTACTAATGCATTCGTGGTACCAGACACAGCAGAAAGAACCACGATTTGCTTTTCATTTGGATCTATAATTTGCAGTAAATTTTTAATTCTTTCCGCACTACCTACGGAGGTACCTCCAAATTTTAATACTTTCATCTTACTTTATAGCAATTCTAATAACTTATTTTCTTGATCTTATCATTTTGCAAAATAGGCAATAATTTGATTCGCCAATTCTTCACCTACCCGTTCTTGTGCTTCTCCCGTGGCCGCGCCAATATGTGGGGAAAGAGAAATCTTCGGATGGCTCAAAACAGCTTCGCAAGGCGTCGGTTCATTTTGAAAAACATCCAAGCCTGCAAACCGAACCCTTCCATCACCCAAGGCCTCGATCAACGCTTGTTCATCGATGGCACTACCCCTTGATGTATTTACAATTCCCACACCTGGCTTGATGATTTTAAATTCATCCATTCCTAAAATGGGAACTTTTGTAAAAGGCACGTGCATGGATATAAAATCAGCTTCCCTTAATAGTTCCTCTAATTCCACACGTTGCACAGGAAGATCGACTTCCATTCCACCAGCAAAATGCAATTTTAACTGTTTTGGCACCTCGTATAAATCGAATGCCAAAACGCGCATACCTAATCTTAATGCGATTTTACCCACTTCTTGACCGATTCTCCCAAACCCAATTACCCCCATGGTCTTGCCGCTTAGTTCTATACCTTGTGCATATTGCTTTTTCAAAGATGAAAAATTAGCAGCCCCTTCTACAGGCATTTTCCTATTTGCATCATATAAAAAGCGAATTCCACTAAACAAATGAGCAAAAACGAGTTCAGCCACAGAAAGGGACGACGCTGCCGGGGTATTCACCACCTTAATTCCTTTAGATAAAGCATGCGCCACATCAATATTATCCATCCCCACGCCTCCACGACCAATCAATTTAAGATCTGGTGCCAAATCTATTAATTCTTTTGGTAATAGCGTAGCACTTCTCACTGTAATGGCATCAAATTTTGAAATTTTTTCTCGCAATTCTTCCGCGTTATAATGCGTGGTGTCCACGTGAAATCCGGCTTGTTCTAATAAGGCCTTACCATGTGGATCGATTCCATCATTGGCTAAAAGGTTGTATTTATTCATCAATGGTTAACTTGTTGAAAGGTTTTAGCTTGTTGTTAGCTTGCTGACTGTAGTTATTTTGCTTCGCAAATTATATAGCTATTGCGGCGCAATGGTTATTTAGAATAGACTTCTTCAAATTCCTGCATCGCATCGATTAAGGCGTGTACTCCCTGTAAGCTCATCGCGTTATAAATAGAAGCACGGAAGCCACCTACACTGCGATGCCCCTTTAAACCGACTAAACCACGATTCTTTGCAAAGCTTAAAAAAGCCTCTTCCGTCTCAGGCTGATCCGCGACAAAAACCACATTCATGCGAGAACGATCGACAGGATCCACCGTAGAAGTAAAGTATTTATTGCGTTCAATTTCATCGTATAAAAGTCGTGCCTTCACGATATTTTCCTGTTCCACAACCGCAATGCCTCCTTTTGACTTCAACCAGCGCAAGGTCAACAAGGATACATAGATCGCAAAGACTGGAGGCGTATTATACATGGATTTTCCATCAATGTGATTTCTATAATCAAAAAAGTTTGGAATAATGCGATCCGTTTTACCTAACACCTCATCCCGCACGATGACCAAGGCCAAGCCCGCAGGCCCGAGATTCTTTTGCGCCCCTGCATAAATTAACGAGAATTTGGCCACATCAAATACACGGCTAAAAATATTTGAAGACATATCCGCGACTAAAGGAACAGACACTGCAGGAATTTCTTCCATTTCTGTACCATAAATCGTGTTATTTGTAGTAATATGAAAATAGGCTAAGTCATTCCCGACCACATAATCCTTCGGTATATAAGAATAATTCTTATCCTTTGATGAAGCGACCACTTCGACCTGCCCGACCTTGCTTGCTTCCTTAATCGCCTTTGTCGACCAAACACCGGTATCTAAATACCCTGCTTTCCCATTTGTGGGCAAAAGATTTAAAGGAATTTGGGCAAAATGAGCACTCGCCCCACCATGTAGAAATAACACCGAATACCCCGCAGGAATATTTAAAAGCTCTTTCACTAACTGTTCAGCCTCTTCGACCACAGCCATAAAGGATGAACTGCGATGAGAAATTTCCAGAATCGAAAGTCCGGTTCCATCAAAATTAAGAACTGCTTGTGCAGCTTGTTCAAATACTTCTTGTGGCAATGTGCCAGGTCCTGCAGAATAATTATACATGATAAAGGAAAATGATTTGATGCAAAAATAACACAATTATTAAAATTATCTTAAATAATTTATCATTTTGTTATTAATTACACAAAAAGCATGTGAATTTAATATAAAACAAAAAAGCACTTCCAAAGAAGTGCTTTAAATCATATTAACCAACTTATTCAATATTATTCATTAATGTACAAAGCAGGTATAAACGGATAGCTGACCACTTCTTTGGTTAAACTTTTCATGAAAATCTTTTCAAAGAATGATTTATGTGGACGAGTAAAGACCATCAAATCTAAGCCATTCTCATTTGCAACACGGGAAACGGCATTTAAATCCACTTTATCCACTTCAATTTCCTTCAACTGAATATTTTCTTGGCCTAAGGCAGCTTTCGCCTTCAACACCCATGCACTTCTTTTTTCGTCCTCATCATCCCGCTTAGTATAGTCAAAATGATAAAAATCCACCGCAGACACATTGCTTAAAATCGAATGGACTTTCTTAACAGAAGCCACCTCATCGATCTGATAATCGGTGAAAAATCCTACTTTTTTCATAGAAAAATCACCCGTAGTTTCAGGCACTACTAACACAGGAATTGTAGATTTTTTAATTACTTCATAGGTTGTACTTCCGAAGACCGTTTCAGCCATATTCGTCACCCCCTTCGTTCCCATTACGATTAATGCGATGTCGGACTCATTTTTAAGTCGATTCACTAAAGCATCGATCATAAATCCCTTTTCATGAACCCCATCTATCTCCACATTTGGATTTTCCTTTTGCATAGTCTGAAGAAGACTGGCCATGGATTCTGCTGCATCACGTTCCGAACTTTCAATCTGCTGAACACTCACCCCAGTTTCCTTAAAACCTGAATATAAGGTAATGTAAACATGGTAAAATAAGACTTTCGCATCAATTTCCTTCGCTAGCGCAGCAGCATATTGCCCTGCAATAAATGCATTTGCCGAAAAATCAGTTGGAACTAAAATTGTTTTCATTTATTTGGTTTTTAATATATCAATGAGTGCGTACTATGTGTACTAACTACGTGTACTATCTATGTGTACTAACTATGGTTACAAACTAAGTGTACTAACTATGGTTACAAACTAAGTGTACTAATTTTTAAATATAATAATTTTAACACAAAAATAACACCTAAATTTTTATTTCCATAAAAACTTGGTCACGTAAAATAATGATATCAATCAAATAATTTCATAAAAATATAGTAGGTTTGTCTTATGTCTGTAACCAAAGAAATTAAAAGAAAATCCACGCAAACCATTCGCGACATGAAAATGCGTGGTGAAAAGATTGCCATGCTAACAGCCTATGACTATTCCATGGCGACCGTTTTAGATGAATCTGGCATTGATATTCTATTAGTCGGAGATTCAGCAGCGAATGTGATGGCAGGTTTTGACACCACTATACCCATCACCTTAAATCAAATGCTGTATCACGCGAGCAGCGTGGTTCGAGGCAGCAAACAAGCGTTAGTGGTCGTGGATTTACCTTTTGGCACCTATCAAGGAAGCCCAAATCAGGCACTGAAAGCTGCTATAAAAGTATTAAAAGAAACCGGAGCACACGCCATAAAAGTAGAAGGTGGAAAAGCCATTGCTCCTACCGTAAAATTAATCGTAGATGCCGGCATACCGGTCATGGGCCATTTAGGCCTTACACCACAGTCCATTCACCAGTTGGGTTCATTTTCTTTGCGTGCCAAAGAAGAACAAGAAGCCAAACAACTGCTTGACGACAACAATTGCCACGATGGAGCCGAAAGCAGCCAT
>CAYTDM010000037.1:0-6154 GCA_964436635.1 uncultured Sphingobacteriaceae bacterium | reverse complement strand
ATTATTAGAAGAAATGGGCTGCTTTGCGGTGGTTTTGGAAAAAATACCCGCTCAATTAGCAAGCGAAGTGACTGCACGCTTAACAGTACCTACGATCGGCATAGGAGCTGGCAATGCTTGTGACGGACAAGTCTTGGTCATTAACGATCTTTTGGGCCTCACAAAAGGATTCAAACCTAAATTTCTACGCCAATACTTACAATTATTTGAAGAAATCCATCAGGCGTCAACCCAATACATTCAAGACGTGAAATCGGGTGATTTCCCAAATGAAAACGAACAATATTAATTATCAACCAATTATAAATAACATGAAATACTTCGGTACGTTTATCATCGCGTTGGTTTGCTATGTAGCAGTGGGGCAAACCAAATTACCTGCGGATTCGGTCATTAGCACCAAACACACCACGACTATTAAAGGACAAACCATTCAATACACCGCACACAAAGGAACCCAACCCGTGTTCGATGCAGCTGGAAAAGCCATCGCCAGTTTGGATTACACCTTCTACGAAAGGGACGGCATTTCTGACAAATCGAGAAGACCCTTAGTCATTTCTTTTAACGGCGGACCTGGATCGGCTTCCGTTTGGATGCAAATCGCTTACACTGGCCCGACCTTGATCAACATCGATGACGAGGGTTATCCGGTTCAACCTTACGGCATTAAGAAAAACCCTTATTCCATTCTGGATGTAGCGGACATTATTTTTATTAATCCAGTAAACACCGGCTATTCCAGAATTCTTGATGACAAAGTTAGCAGAAGCACCTTTTTTGGAATCAATGCCGACATCAAATATTTAGCAGAATGGATCAATAATTTTGTCAGCAGACAAAGCCGTTGGTCGAGCCCGAAATACTTAATCGGAGAATCTTACGGAACCACACGTGTATCTGGATTAGCACACGAATTACAAAATAACTACTGGATGTACTTGAATGGCGTCATTTTAGTATCTCCGACTGATTTAGGTATCAAACGTGACGGCCCAGTAGGTGTCGCTTTGCGCTTACCATATTATGCTGCGACTGCATGGTATCACAAACAATTACCGACAGACTTGCAACAAAAAGATTTAACTGACATGCTACCAGAAGTGGAAGCATTTACGATCAATGAGTACATTCCAGCTTTAGTGCGTGGAGGCCTTCTAACATCGGCTGAAAAACAAGCCTTGGCAAAGAAAATCGCGCGTTACTCAGGTTTAGATGAGAAAGTGATTTTGCAAAATAACTTAGACATCACCACGAACCTATTCTGGAAAGAATTACTTAGAGACGAAGGTTACACCGTCGGTCGATTGGATTCAAGGTACCGCGGAATCGACAAAAAAGACGCTGGAGAACGCCCTGATTACAATGCAGAATTAACCTCCTGGTTGCACTCTTTCACTCCTGCGATTAACCATTACATGCGTAATGTATTAAACTTTAAAACGGACTTACAGTACTGGATGTTCGGCCCTACTAATCCATGGGATCGCACGAACGACCGTACAGGCGAAAGTTTGAGACAAGCCATGGCCATTAACCCATATTTACACGTAATGGTTCAAGCTGGTTACTACGACGGTGCTTGTGATTATTTCAGTGCCAAATACAATATGTGGCAAATGGATCCATCAGGCAAATTACAAGATCGTATGCATTACGAAGCATACCGCAGTGGCCACATGATGTACTTAAGAAAAGAAGATTTACAAAAATCGAATGAAGACATCCGAATCTTCATTAAAAAGTCCATGCCAGAACCAGGCGTTCCTGCTAAATTCTAATATCTTTAACCCATAAAAAAACCGAAGTAAATGTGTTTACTTCGGTTTTTTTTATTTCTTCCCTTATCTTAATCCTCGAGGTCTGTATCGTTTTGTGCCAAATCATCGTCTTGCGGCGCTGCGTTATCTTGTGCTGCGTCATCTTGTGCCAAATCATCGTCTTGTTTCACGGCATCCATTTGAGGCGTTGCAACAACTGTTGGACTTGGCTTCTGATCCACGATCGCTTTCCAGATCATGTCCTTTAAGGCCATTAAGTTTTTGCCCGCCACCGAAGAAATAAATACAGCCGGTAGATCCGCTGGCAACATTTCCTTCATCTCTGCTTCCAATTCATCATCGAGCATGTCGGACTTCGTAATAGCTAAAATCCTTGGCTTATCCATTAACTCTGGATTAAACGCAGATAATTCCTTTAATAAAATAGAATATTCCTCCTGAATCGTACGAGAAGTATCTGCAGGAATCATGAATAACAAAACCGAATTTCGTTCAATATGTCTTAAGAACCGATGTCCTAAACCTTTTCCTTCCGATGCACCTTCGATAATACCCGGAATATCGGCCATTACGAATGAACGATTATCCCGATATTGAACGATGCCTAAATTTGGGACCAAAGTCGTAAAAGGATAATCTGCGATTTCAGGCTTTGCCGCCGAAACCACGGACAATAAAGTCGATTTACCCGCATTTGGGAAACCTACTAATCCCACATCCGCTAAGATTTTAAGCTCTAAAATACGCCATTCCTCTTTTCCGTCTTCGCCTGGCTGTGAATAGCGAGGAGTTTGACGAGTCGAACTTTTAAAATGCCAATTTCCTAAACCTCCACGTCCACCTGCAGTAAGAATCCGCTCTTCCCCATCTTCGGTTATTTCAAACAAGATTTCGCCTGTTTCAGCATCCTTTGCCACCGTACCAAGCGGCACTTCCAGTACTTCATCCTTTCCGAATGCACCCGTTTTCAAGGCACTTCCTCCAGGTTGACCACTTTCAGCAATAATGTGTTTTCTGTATTTTAGGTGTAAAAGGGTCCAGAGTTGAGCGTTCCCTTTCAAAATGATGTGTCCACCACGACCTCCATCGCCCCCATCAGGACCGCCTTTAGCCGTATGTTTATCTCGATGTAAATGCGCAGAACCCGCGCCTCCCTTGCCAGAACGGCAACAGACTTTTACGTAATCAACAAAATTTGATCCTTGTGCCAATGATTACACTCCTTTGTATCCATCTACGATCGCGCAAAGCTTCCCAAAGATCGCATTGATCTCTCCAATTCCGTCTACGCGTTGTGCTTTGCCTTGCTTTTCGTAGTAAGGTAAAACATGAATAGTTTTATTGAAATATTCTTCAATTCTTTTCTTTAACTTCTCTAAATCATCGTCTGCCCGGTTGCTAACTGCTTTGCGCTTCGCAATGCGTTCCGTTAACTCAGCTTCCGTCACATCTAACGCGATCACCCCTGTAATTTCTTGACCTTTACCTTTTAAAAACGCATCTAAGGCAGCTGCTTGCGCCACTGTTCTTGGAAATCCATCAAAAATAAATCCATTTGCATTCGGATGCTGATCGATTTCTTCCTCCAACATGGAAATAGTTATGGAATCTGGAACTAACTCACCGTCTGCAATCAGTTGACTAACTTGTTTTCCAAGTGCGGTTTGATCCTTAATGTGCGCCCTAAAAATATCACCAGTAGAAATATGCACCAATTGGTACTTGTCTATCAACATTTGGGATTGTGTGCCTTTTCCTGCACCTGGTGGGCCAAATAAAACAAGGTTTAGCATAAATGTAAGATTGTCAATAAGAAAATAAAGCCTAATCTTCAGTACTTGACGATTAGGCTTTCTGAATTTCGTGCATCTGTAGGGATTCGAACCCCAAACCTCCTGATCCGTAGTCAGGTGCTCTATCCAGTTAAGCTACAGATGCGTTTCCCTTAACGAGATTGCAAAGATAGAAACCTAATCGAAATTTTAAAAATATATTTTGAAAAATATTATTACTACCTTAGTACCATGGGGATAAAATTTAAAAAGGACATTCAACAACGTAGAATTACAGTGGGTGATATCGGGATATCATACCTAATTAAAGAAGGTGAAAGCGCGCAACCAAGCAAGAACGCTCCTCCTCTAACTGTTTTATTCCTGCACGGATTCCCTTTTAATAAAAAAATGTGGATGGCTCAACTGAAAGCCTTGCCTCCTGGAATGACAGGAATCGCACTGGATGTACGAGGACACGGACAAAGCACCATGGGGCATGGATTCTTTAGTGTGGATTTATTTGCACACGATGTCATTGAGTTTATGCGGAAATTAAAAATAGAAAAGGCCGTTATATGCGGCGTTTCTATGGGTGGGTACATCGCTTTAAGAGCTCATGAGATCGTTCCAGATAAGTTTTCAGGCCTGATTTTATCCGACACCAATTCGATCAGCGATTCTGATGAAGGAAAATTGAAACGTTTTGAAACGATTAAAACCGTTTTAAAAAGCGGCACCCGCTCATTTTCATTAATTTTCACCCCTAAAGTATTCTCAAAGCACAGTTTAGATCATAAAAAAGAAGAAGTTGAACTCATTAAAGATAGCATTCGCAGAAACAATGTGCGCACCATATGCGCAACCTTGCTCGCACTGGCTTCTCGAACAGACACCACTTATCATCTAAAGAACATCAAAATTCCAGTATTGTTAATTTGGGGCAAAGAAGATGAACTCACACCAAAACAACAAGGACTTGACCTCTTAGAAAAGTTGCCAAACGCACGATTTGTAGAACTAGAAAAATGTGGACATCTCCCGAGTTTGGAAGACAGCGAAAGGTTTAATAAGGAAATGCACACCTTCCTTCAGGCGATAACACCATAAGGCATGTACATTTCCTTTTATTTAGGATAACGAGCGAATAGCCGTTATTTAAACGTTTTTTAGTTAGAAAGAAAAATCGTCTTTTTCATCCGATGAACCAAATCCATTCTCTGCATTTGGATCGTATCTTTTCTCTACCACTTCCTGATTCGATTTGATGTAATCGACTACTTCAGAAAGTCCTTCAGCAAATTTTTCGAAATCTTCTTTATATAAAAATATTTTATGTTTAATAAAAGCACCATCTTCAAAACGCTTCTTACTCTCTGTGATGGTTACATAATAATCATTCGATCGGGTTGCTTTAACGTCAAAAAAATAGGTTCGCTTACCTGCCCTTACCTTTTTTGAATAAACCTCTTCACGTTCTTTGTTGTCGAAATCTCCCATTACTTTCTTTTTATATTTAAGTTTGGGCATAAATATAAAGTAAATAAGTTGATAAAAACAAATGTTTTAGTAAATTGATAAATACATTTTTACCGACCAAAACAAGCCACTCACCTACTTAATCCTCTGGTGTGACCTAAAATACATTTCATCTTGCTTATTATAGATTTAGTTTAGCAGAAAATTAATCATAAACTAAAAGACGGCACGATGAAAAGAATATTAAACAATACCGCCCACTCCTACCTATTTATAATAGTTGGAATTTCATTATTTTCAACTGCATGGTTCGTGATATCAGTAGAAGAATTATTATCAACCTGGCCAGTACAATTAGCACTTTTAGGTATACTCATTGGATTCATCACACGATTCACCCATCCAATCTCTTATGTATTAACGTGTTTGGGTTTACTCTTCGCTTTCTTTATTAAGTTGCCTGTCGAACATACTTGGTTCATATTTCCATTAATATTTATTTTAATAGGAATTTTAAAGTTATTCGTAACAAAACCCACTCTACATTACTCTAATGTTCGGGTATCGTATACCCAGAACAAAATGAACAAATAAATAATTATAAGGTTCCATTTTGCACACCACAAAGCATATAGTTAACATGAATATAGATAATAAAAATAACACAACAAATCCAGGCTCTGGCCGCGTATGGGCGGGCATCATCATCATAGCCGTTGGTTTGCTTTTACTCGCTGGTCAATTAAACATCAGCTACTTAATCCCTTCGTGGATTCGTTCCTGGCAGGTCATTATGATCATCATCGGAATCGCCATCGGGGGATCATCTGGATTTAGAAACCCTTCATCATTCATATTAATCGGAATGGGGAGTTTGTTTCTCCTACAAAAATTCGTATATTTTAATGTATGGAAATTAGCTTTTCCATCTGCCATTATCCTCCTTGGTATTTGGTTACTCATGGATAATAGAAAGAAAAAACGCATTATTGAAAAACTTGATTGGAAAGACAAGAATTCTTCCATGAATCAAGACGGTGTGAACTGGACAGGTAGCATGCAAGGAGATGAAGAAACCAACACCGATGATCCTTATTATAATCGCTATGAACGCAGAAGCAA
>CAYTDM010000036.1:0-13077 GCA_964436635.1 uncultured Sphingobacteriaceae bacterium | reverse complement strand
TATGAATATTGTTGACCCTGAAACAAGAACTACTTTATTAATCGCGGCATTGGGAGTAGTGGCCATTCCATTATTTGCATTCATCGGATTAATTATTCGCATCTTATTTAATCGTGTGTTTATTGGTCGATATACTGGCTTCACCTTATTAACCATTTGGCTATTCGCCATCGGGGTTTGTATTCACTATGGCATTAACATAGGAGCTGATTTTAGAGAGGAAAGTACCATTGTAGAAGAAAAACCATTGGAAGCATATCCAGCATACACGCTGCGTATGAACGATCTAAGCATCATTAAACTTTCAGACAGTACCTATATAGACGATCGTTTGGGTACAGTTAAAAAAACTGCAATTAATAGAAATTCTTCTTTGATCGAGAAATTCAGAAGAGTATCGATTCGGGTAGACCGCGTGGACTCCCTGCAGCAACCCATGGTCATCTATGAATTTCAAGCGCATGGCAAAACGTATGATTTGGCATCGGAACGTGCTGCTCGATTATCGTATCATATGGTACAAAAGGAAAATGAATTGGTTTTTGACAGCCATTTTTTCCTACAAAATGATGAGTTAATGCGTGAACAAGATGTGGACGTACGGATTTTATTGCCGGTAGGCACACAGTTAACCATCCATCCAGACGCACACAGATATTTGTCTAATATTCCATTGAATCAATGCAGTAAAAATTATAAAGCAGAAATTGGTTACGAGCCAAGTTCCATATCCTTTATCATGACTTATAACGGTTTAAAGTGCCTGGTTGAAGAGATCCCAGAAAATGTGGAAGATGCAATGGGAACCTAAGCAAAACAGGATAATTTCATAGGTAAATAATATAAATTTAGAAGGAAGCGATTGAAATCAATCGCTTTTTTCTTTTTATAGATTTAGCATAAACAGATCCAAAAAAATAATTGAAAATTTTCCACTATTCATGCAACTTTTTTGAGTTTCGAACGTCTTATAATTAGAAGCAAAAGAAGATGTTAATCGATCAAAAACATGAAAATCGTGTGTTTCGATTATCCTTCACCTATAGCTTTGGCAACATGAAAAATCGTGTGCAAGCGCGAGAATCATCGAGTGAGGAAAAAAGCCGCATTTCAATGCCTTAATTACATCATCTATATATATCTGGGAACTGGATGACTGAACGAGCCCACGCTCAGACAGCATCCGGTTTTCTTGTTTTAATAAGGGTTGTGTTAATAACAGGAAATTTTTCTAAATTTGGTGCTGAATCGTCTTTCTGGTTTAAATCGATTTCTTCAATAGCGATAAAATGAGCGAAAAACTAAAAATTGGGATTTCTATTGGCGACGTAAACGGCATAGGAATGGAAGTAATCATCAAAGCGCTCTATGAAAATAGAATCTTGGAATACTTTACGCCGATCGTATACGGCCATGCAAAAGTCGCGTCTTTTCATAGAAAAGCTGCCGGAATTGGCGATTTTAGTTTTAACATCATACAGCATCCAGATCAAGCGAACCCAAAACGCGCGAATTTGATTAATTGTTGGGACGAAGATGTGAAAATCACCTTAGGTGAACAGAACGAAATAGGTGGAAAGTATGCCTTTTTATCCTTAGAAAGAGCGACAGAAGACCTAATAAGTGGAAAAATTGATGCGCTCGTCACGGCGCCGATTAACAAATCAAACATCCAACAAGAAGGCTTTGAGTTCTCGGGGCATACTGAATATTTGCAAGCGAAGGCAGGTTCAGATCGGTCGCTCATGTTTATGCTATGCGAAGATGTACGCGTGGGAATCGTAACGGGGCACATTCCAGTAAAATCCATTGCGGAGCAAATCACAGAAGAGAAAATCCTGGAAAAATTAATCCTAATGAACAATAGTTTAAAAAAGGATTTTTGGGTTCAAAAACCGAAAATAGCAGTGCTGGGACTAAATCCACATGCAGGTGACCAAGGATTAATCGGAGACGAAGACGATCAGATCATCGTTCCTGCGATTCAAAAAGCAAACGAAATGGGAGTATTTTGCTTTGGGCCCTATGCGGCAGACGGATTTTTCGCAGGCGACGCCTACACGAAGTTTGATGCCGTTTTAGCCATGTACCACGATCAAGGCTTAATACCATTTAAACATTTAGCAAGAAGACAAGGTGTAAATTACACCGCCGGATTGCCTTTTGTTCGCACGTCTCCAGACCACGGAACAGGGTACGATATCGCTGGTAAAAATTTAGCCAGCGAAGCTTCTTTCCTGGAAGCTTTATTTGCTGCGAAGCAACTGGTTATGAATCGCCGAGAGAACGAGCAATTAAGTGAAAATCCATTAGTGATACGCAAGTTGTCCAGAGATCGGGATTAATTTTCTGCACCAAATCCAGAATAAATCCTATTTTTGCATCATAAGAGGACAATGAAGCAATTTTTGGAACATCCTATTTTTCCCTTAATGGGTCGCTTGGCCGATCAATTAGGCGTTCAATGTTATGTGATCGGGGGCTATGTGCGCGATCGCATCATGAATAGATCGTTCAAAAATGATGTGGACGTGGTCGTAATCGGCAGTGGGATAGAATTTGCCACCAAAGTTGCTGAAACCTTAGACGTAAAAGTTTCCATTTTCAAAAATTTTGGCACGGCTATGCTTATGCACGATCACCTGCAAATCGAATTTGTGGGGGCGCGCAAAGAATCTTATAGAGCCGACTCCAGAAAGCCCATTGTAGAAAATGGTAGCTTGTCAGATGACCAAAACCGCCGAGACTTTACCATCAATGCATTAGCGATCTGTCTGAATGAGGCTCGATATGGCGAACTGCTCGATCCTTTTAATGGATTGGCAGATATCGAACACCGCCTTATCCGTACTCCAATGGACCCTGCGATCACGTTTTCAGACGACCCTTTGCGGATGATGCGGGCGATTCGTTTTGCTACGCAATTAAATTTCCGCATAGACCCCATCGCTTTAGATGCCATTTATAAAAATAAAGAGCGGATCCTCATCATCTCAAAAGAGCGGATTACGGAAGAATTAAATAAAATCATTGCCGCACCGAAACCTTCTACTGGGTTTAAACTCTTATTTGACACCGGACTATTAGCGATCATCTTCCCAGAAATGGCCGAATTACATGGGGTCGACATTGTTGATGGAAAAGGACATAAAGATAATTTTTATCATACTTTAGAAGTGTTGGATAATGTAGCTGAAGTGTCGGATGATTTGTGGTTAAGGTGGGCAGCTATTCTACACGACATCGCGAAGCCGGCTACGAAACGCTTCGAACCTGGGCACGGATGGACCTTTCACGGACATGAAGATAAGGGCGCCAGAATGGTTCCAAAACTTTTCACAAATTTAAAGCTGCCTCTAAATGAGAAGATGAAATTCGTGCAAAAGTTAGTGCAATTACATTTAAGGCCTATTGTGCTCGCGCAAGAAATGGTCACGGATTCCGCTGTACGCAGATTATTATTTGAAGCGGGCGATGACATCGACAGTTTGATGCAACTTTGCCATGCAGACGTAACGACTAAAAACGAATATAAACGTAAAAAATACCGCCAAAATTTCGAACTCGTGAAACAGAAGCTGAAAGATGTGGAAGAACGCGATCAAATTCGAAATTGGCAACCTCCTATCTCCGGAGAGGACATCATGGAAACTTTTGGCCTTCGCCCGGGACGCGAGATTGGAATCATCAAAAATGCGATTCGTGAAGCGATTTTAGAGGGCGACATCGCAAACGAACATGCTGCCGCCTACCAATTTATGATAGAAAAAGGAAAATCTATGGGTTTGATTTTGAATAATCAACAAAATCATTAGATTTGAGAAATAATGGAAACGGAAAGGCTGCAAATCGTAAACGACATCAAAGGAAGGCTCGCGGGGAAGGGCTTCCAAATTCAACAAGAAGACTTAAGTCGTCCTTGGGGTGGTTTTTTAGTGATCGATGAATCGCAGGGCAAATCCTTTGCGTCCATGTACATCGACCTACCTGTTAATTTTTGGGAAGAATCCGAATTACAGATCAATGGTAAAATCCTTTTTGTCGCACCAAATAAACGTTTATCCTGGCAATACCATCATAGACGCACTGAAATTTGGCAGGTTTTAGAAGGGACCGTTGGCGTCGTCATTTCAGAAGATGATGTAGAGGACGAATTAAAACTCTTAACTCCGGGTGATCAAATTACGATCCCATCCGGCACCAGACACCGCTTGGTCGGTTTAGATACTTGGGGAGTCGTAGCTGAAGTTTGGCAACACAATGACCCGCATCACCCATCGAACGAAGAAGACATCGTTCGCATCCAAGATGATTTTGGACGCGATGCAAAGCCTCAATTCGAATCCAAGCACTAACGCCCTAATTTTCAGTTGTATTTTATTCCAAGACGGGGCCTTACTCTAAGATCGAACGGATATCATCCGGCTTTAAGGATTTGAAAAAGCTTTCTTCGGTCACGATTAATTGCTCTGCAAGATTAGTTTTTCGTTCTTGAAGGGCTACAATCTTTTCTTCCACCGTACCTCTGCTGATAAATTTATAAATAAAGACATTGCGCCGCTGACCAATGCGATGCGCCCGATCGATGGCTTGTTGTTCGACGGCCGGATTCCACCAAGGATCCAAGACAAACACATAATCTGCCTCCGTTAAATTGAGCCCGACGCCGCCCGCTTTTAAGGAAATCAAAAACACCCGTACCTCCTCATTCTTACGGAAATGATCCACGACCGCGCCTCGATCCACCGTAGCTCCATCCAAATAGGCATAGGAAATGCCTTCACTATCAAAGTGGTTTCGGAAAAGCGTTAACTGCTTCACGAACTGGGAGAAAATTAACACCTTATTCCCTATTTGTAAAACGGATTCAAGATGCTCTAACACTTGTTCGAATTTCCCTGAAGATCCTGTATAATCCTCATCGACTAACAAGGGATGATTCGCGATTTGACGCAACTTCGTTAAGCCTTGCAAAAGCGTCATCTGCATCGCCCCCTTAAGGCCACCTGAGCGCTCGTCTGCTTGGTCCAATAACTCCAATAAATTATTTCTGTATTCAGATTTTATTCGCTCATAATACTGGCCTTGTTCCTCCTCCAACTCGCAATATATAATTTGCTCCGACTTTGGAGGTAATTCCGTGGCCACCTGCTCCTTGGTTCGCCTTAAGATAAACGGTTTAATCATGGCGAGCAATCTTGCTACCTTCTCCTCGTCTCGCTTTTTCTCTATGGGCGACACATATTCTTCTTGAAAAGCGTGGAATGTCCCTAACAAACCAGGGTTGACAAACGTCATTTGAGACCACAAATCTGCGACTGAATTTTCCACCGGGGTTCCTGTCAGCACAAGTTTATAGGCAGCCTTTAACCCCTTTACCATTTTAAAAGATTTAGACGACGGATTTTTAATCTGTTGGCTTTCGTCTAATAAAATATAGTGAAAATAAAAGTCATAAAAGATGGATTCATCCATGCGTGCGATGCCATAGGTCGTAATCACCACATCATACGCCTGAAACACAGCCGCATCCTTTTCTCTACCCGATCCAGTATGCACATAAATCTTCAAATCGGGCGTGAATTTCGCAGCCTCTTGTAACCAATTATAGATCAGTGAGGTCGGCATGATAATTAAGGAAGTAGGTTGAGCTTGGCCCGCCGCTTCTGCCAGTTCCTTTTCTTTCAACAATAAAGCCAAGGCCTGAATCGTTTTCCCTAACCCCATGTCATCGGCTAAGCAGCCCCCGAATCGGTATTTTTTTAAAAAATAAAACCAGTTCAATCCTGCTTGTTGGTAGCTTCGCAAAGACCCCTTAAAACCTGCAGGCAAAGGCACATCCTCCATGCCGTCATAGGCCTCCAGTTTTTTAAGCTTTCGCTCCATAGTGACCTCATGGAAACTGGCTAACTCATCCAATAAGCCTAAGTGATGGCTTTTTAAACGAATCCCTTGTTTACTTTGAGAGAGTTTAAAAAGTTGGCCATAACGTCCAAACCATTCTTCCGGAATGATCGCGATTTCATTATTTGGCAACATAAACGTTCTTTGCCCGGATAATAAATGCTCGCGCAAAGCCAAAAAGGGAATTTCATAAGCGCCAAAACGCACCACGGCGTTTAGGTCAAACCAATCATTGCCCTCCTCCGACACGTCAAAAGACAAAGAACTTTCGCCCAAATAGTAGGTAGTCTTTAAATCTTCTTGTATAATTTTAAAACCTTCCTTCACCAAAGATTCATGGTGTTTCACCAACCAATCCAAGGCGCTTTCCTCGGCTAATAAATAATCAAACATGCCATCTTGAGGACGTAGGCCCGTATTCAACAGGTACTCAAGTTTATGATGTTCCCATTCCTTCGAACGGCGAATTCTATAAAAAGTGTATTGATCCGTAGCTTCATCAAAATCCATGCGCACAGTGACACGAGAGTCCCGCACTGCAGAGAACAAATAAGGCCCATATTGGAACATCAACTCAAAGCGCTGATTAGAAGGGTCTGAAGAAACATTTTTAAGCACCGGAGTGGCTTCATGGGTGATGGTCTTAATCTCAAAACCTTCCGCATAGACATGGTGTTTCTCAATCAATCCACTGACAAACAATTCAAAATATTTCTTTTCTGTAGCGCGCGAGACGGAAATATACCGTTTATTCAGAAATGGGCTAAGCTTCTTACCTTCTAATGGTTGATCAAAATGGTAAAGCACATGATCCAGCAACAGCCAAGCTTGTTCGTTGACAATAATCTGCGCGTCTCTGAACATAAATTCAATGCGCTTCCCCTGGTATTTAATGGTGGGAAAATATCGAGTTTCTACTTCATTCCGGCGAAAGTGGAACAAAACAGATGCTGGTTCGGTCGCTATATGAACGCGTTGGTCCGCCGGATACCCCTCTTTACCCATGAGGAACAAAGGCTTATACTTTAACAATGCGAGCGCTTTAAGGAGACGAGCTTCGATTTTTGGCCTCAAAAACTCATACACCTCCTTATTAAACACCTTGCTAAAATAATCTGCCGGTCGGATGCTCTGCTTGTGATGCCGCTTAATTAAATGCGACTGTTCTATTTCTTCTAATAATGCGATTAAGGTCTTGTCATCCTCATCCAGGATGTCTTCGAATTCTTCTGAAGTATGGGTAAATAAGCGTTTATGCGTAAAAGACAAGGATCCATTCGCATTTAACATCACCACATGCGGTTCGATTAAGTACCCTAAATAAGGGTGTTCACCTATTGAATAAACGAGCCTAAAATCTTGTGTTCTCCGACGCTTGTGCATAGTTAAAACTCCAAATTTACAAAAATTTGGCTAACTTTGAAGCATGCGAATCGATATCATTACCGTTTTACCAGGATTATTGGAAAGTCCCTTTGCACATTCCATTTTATTGCGCGCGCAAAAAAAAGGCTTATGTGAAATTCATGTTCATAATTTGAGGGATTACGCAGACAATAAGCACAAAAGTGTGGATGATTATCCCTATGGTGGCGGAAGTGGAATGGTCATGCAAATCGGCCCTTTCGCGGCGTGTATAGAGGCTTTGCAAGCGGAACGCGACTACGATGAGGTTATTTTTCTGACCCCAGACGGGGAGACATTTAACCAGTCGATCGCGAATGAGTGTTCCTTGAAAAAGAACCTCATTCTATTATGTGGGCATTATAAGGGCATCGATCAACGGATTCGGGATCTATTTGTCACTCGCGAAATTTCCATCGGAGATTATGTGTTATCTGGCGGCGAATTACCCGCAGCGGTGCTCGTTGATGCGATCGTGCGATTGATTCCAGGCGTATTGTCGGATGAAACATCCGCTTTATCCGATTCTTTTCAAGGTGATTTATTAGATGCTCCGGTGTATACCCGACCTGCCGAATGGAGAGGTCATAAAGTGCCTGACGTGTTATTAAGTGGGAATGAAGCAGCGATTAAAGCATGGGAATACGACCAAGCATTAGAAAAAACAAAGAATAAGCGTCCAGATTTACTAGAAAACGATTAATTCATATTTTTTTTGTTTGCCTGATTTTTTTTATACATTTGAAACCAGTATGCAACACGTAGCGATTAATATGTATCAAAATTGGTGGTGGCTTCCAGAACAGAGTGTCGGGAACTAAAGCCTTGTTGTGTATATCATTCAACGAAGAAAACGAAATAAAACTTTAGCCCGGCCTTTGAAAAGCCGGGTTTTTTTTTGAGCAAACTTTACCAGAAGTGGAAATATGAACTACAAAATTTATACGAAACATGAACGCATATTGGCTGATACGACCACGCCCGTTGCGATTTATTTGCGCCTGCGCGACATCTTTCCAAATAGCATCCTATTAGAAAGCTCAGAATACCAATCGCGGGACAATAATATTTCCTACATCTGCTGTCAGCCAGTGGCTGGGATCGTGTTAGATCAGGAGCTGGAGATCCATTATCCACATGAAACGAATCCCGTACGCAAAGCGATCGGAACTTTCGACTTAAAAAAAGAGGTGCAGGCGTTTAGAAATTCGTTTGCCGTCGGGACACCTTTAGACCCTGCCTTAAAAGTGTTGCCAAATGGCTTATTTGGCTATTTTAACTTTGATTGCATTCCGTTTTTTGAGGATCTAACCTTAACGAGCCCTCAATTAGAAGAACGGTCCATCCCAAAAATGCAATATCATCTCTATCAGTATGTGATTGCAGTCGATCATTTTCATAATGAATTGCACATTTTCGAACATCTTTTTGAGGAAGAGGAGGCGAGTAAAATAGACGTAGTGCGAAACCTCATTCAAAATAAAAATTTCCCGGAATACCATTTTTCGCTGGTGGGCGAGGAAGCTTCCAACATGAAAAACGAAGAGTTTATCGAGTTGGTGGAAAAAATGAAAACGCACATTTACCGAGGGGATGTGTTCCAAATCGTTCCTTCCAGAGCGTTCTCAAGGAAATTTTCAGGCGACGAGTTCAATGTGTATCGGGCATTGCGCTCCATCAATCCATCGCCGTATTTATTCTATTTCGATTATGGAAGTTTCAAATTATTTGGCTCCTCACCGGAAGCTCAGTTAACCATCCGGAATCAGGAAGCGACCATTTTTCCGATTGCGGGAACCTTCAAAAGAACCGGCAATTTAGCAGAAGATCAGAAAAAGGCGATCGAGCTTCAAAATGACCCCAAAGAAAATGCCGAACACGTCATGTTAGTGGATTTGGCACGAAACGACCTAAGCCGTCACTGTCGTCAAGTGCACGTCAAAAATTACAAGGAAACGCACTATTATTCGCACGTCATTCACCTGGTGTCGAAAGTCAGCGGAACCTTATCCGATTTAACGAAATCATTTCACGTGGTGGCGGACACCTACCCTGCGGGCACGTTAAGCGGGGCGCCAAAACACCGAGCCATCCAACTCATAGATGCCTATGAAAAAAATGCAAGAAGTTTTTATGCAGGCGCGATCGGGTACATGGGCTTTGAAGGCGATTTTAACCACGCGATCATCATTCGTTCGTTTTTGAGCAAGCAAAACACGCTTCACTACCAAGCAGGCGCAGGGATCG
The DNA here is from genome assembly GCA_964436635.1 of uncultured Sphingobacteriaceae bacterium. Lineage (GTDB taxonomy): Bacteria > Bacteroidota > Bacteroidia > Sphingobacteriales > Sphingobacteriaceae > DASRQK01. Next base: position 3,522 of record CAYTDM010000036.1, on the reverse strand, counting down.
TCGCTGATTCGGTGCCAGAAATGGAATTAAAAGAAGTGGATAATAAAATTGCGGCGCTGCGCAAAGCCATGGAAATAGCGGTGGGTATAAACAAGTAATATACGAAAAATAATTGAGAAATGCAACAAATTACACCAAAAATAGTCGTCATCGACAATTACGATTCCTTCACCTATAATTTAGTGCATTTACTGCACGAATGCGGTCAAGAGGCGACGGTGTGGAGAAACGACAAATTTAATTTAGAAGACCTGGCTCCTTTTGATCATATTTTACTCTCCCCGGGACCTGGAATTCCATCTGAGGCGGGGTTGTTAGTGGAGGTGATCAAACAGTACGGAGATCATAAAAAAATATTAGGGATCTGCTTAGGCTTGCAAGCCATCGCAGAAGTCTACGGTGGCGAACTTTGGAATTTAGAGAAACCGGTACATGGCACGGCAACGCCTGCGCTGATCACCGAGGAAAACGAGCCGCTATTCCATGGTCTTCCAACTAAATTCCAAGTAGGCAGGTACCATTCATGGGCGGTTAAAGCCGAAAATTTACCTTCATGCCTTGCGGTGACAGCCACCGATGAAAAAGGCACTATTATGGCTTTAACCCATAAAACTCACGCCGTAAAAGGCGTACAGTTTCATCCAGAATCGGTGTTAACTGAATTTGGAAAAGAAATGATGTTAAACTGGTTAAATGAAAATCGTATTTAGTAGAAAACCATGACTATTCTTGATAAAATTGTCGCGCATAAAGCAGAAGAAGTGGCCCGAGCGAAAGCAGCTGTTCCACTGGCATTGTTAGCAGACATGCCCCATTTTAACCGCCCTTGTGCCTCGTTAAAAGATCACATCCTAAGCCCTGAAAAGTCGGGCATCATCGCAGAGTTTAAGCGGGCCTCCCCTTCAAAAGGCGTGATCAACGATCAAGTCAGCGTAGAGGAGGTCGTAAAGGGATACACTGCTGCAGGCGCATCGGCCATTTCAGTTTTGACGGATTCTGACTTTTTCCAAGGCAGCCTGGCAGATTTGGCGGCAGCAAGAACCGCTACAACCCTACCCATTTTAAGAAAGGATTTCGTCATCGATGCGTACCAAATTGCGGAAGCAAAGGCCTGGGGCGCAGACATCATCTTACTCATCGCGGCCTCTTTAACACCTGCCCAAATCGAGGAATTAAGCGCGTATGCGAAAACGCTGGGATTGAATGTGTTGCTGGAAATCCATACCTTGGAAGAATTAACGCCGAATACTTGGCCGAGCATCGATGCCATCGGGGTGAATAACCGAAACCTTCACACTTTCGAAGTGGACCTCGAGCACTCCATACGCTTAGCCGAAGAAATTCCAAACTCCTACTTAAAGGTTTCAGAAAGTGGCTTGGATCATCCGGACACGGTAATTCGAATGGCGGATGCTGGATTTCAAGGGTTTTTAATGGGCGAGCATTTTATGAAGCAAGCCGAGCCGGGCCGGGGAATGCAGGAATTTGTTAACCAAATAAATCGCTAAAGAGTTCTTCCACTTTCGAGACGGCACACACCTGAATTTTAAAATCCTTCTGCGCCACCCCTTTAGAATGATATTTTGAGATGTAAATGGTTTCGAATCCAAGTTTTTCTGCTTCCGCAATGCGTTGTTCAATGCGATTCACCGCTCGGATCTCACCCGAAAGCCCGATTTCTGCAGCAAATGCAATGGTGGAAGAAACCGGAATATCTTGTTGAGAAGAAATAATGGCCACGATCACAGCAAGGTCGATGGCCGGATCTTCTACCCTTAATCCCCCTGCAATATTTAAAAACACATCCAGCTGACTTAACCGAAACCCAAGGCGCTTTTCAAGCACTGCCAAGAGCATGTTTAACCGGCGTCCGTCAAAGCCTGTAGAAGAACGTTGCGGAGTACCATAAGCAGAGTTGGAAACCAAGGCTTGCACTTCCACTAACATCGGTCTAACGCCTTCAAGCATAGCGCCGATCGAGATGCCGCTTCGGTCTTCTTCCCGCTGGGAAAGCAGTATTTCGGATGGATTGCTCACTTCACGCAGGCCAGAACCTTGCATCTCATAAATTCCTAATTCAGCAGCAGAACCAAAACGGTTTTTCACAGATCGTAAAATACGGTAAGTATGATGGCGATCGCCTTCAAATTGAAGCACGGTATCCACCATATGTTCTAAGACTTTTGGACCCGCTATGGCGCCATCTTTTGTAATATGTCCGATTAAAAAAACAGGCGTGGCACTTTCTTTTGCGAAGCGCAACAACATGGCCGCACACTCCCGCACCTGACTCACACTGCCTGGTGCCGATTCAACGCGTTGAGAATGTAGCGTTTGGATGGAATCCACGATCAATACATCGGGTTGGACAACTTCCACCTGTTTGAAAACTTGGTGTATATCTGTTTCAGTAAGGATATAACAGTTTGCCTTAGACGATTGTTGCAGTCGTTCAGCCCGCATTTTAACCTGTTGTTCACTTTCCTCTCCGGACACATACAGCACTTTGGCACCGGGCATTTGAAGAGCCAGTTGCAACATCAAAGTGGACTTTCCGATTCCGGGTTCGCCCCCGACTAAGACCAGAGAACCTTTTACGATTCCCCCTCCCAACACGCGGTTCAGTTCTTGATCGCTGGTTTGAATTCGATCTTCCTCCTGGTATTCGATTTCATGCAGCACTGCCGCCTTATTTCCCTTTGTCCCTGTCTTAGGTGCATCGGATTTCCATGCTGGCACAGCTGGATTCGCCGTCGTCTGCACCTCTTCTACAAAGGTATTCCATTGTTCACAAGATGGGCATTTCCCCATCCATTTCGGTGATTCGTGCCCACAATTTTGGCAAAAGTAAGCCGTTTTAATTTTCGCCATCTACTATTCTCCTTGGTGAGCGCGAAACACACGCATCATATTTTCTCCCATAATCTTTTTGATCGATTCCTCTGAATAACCCCGCTCGAATAAGGCTTTGGTTAAGGCTGAAAAGTGGCGCACATCGTCCAAGCCCACCGGGGAGGAATCTATGCCATCAAAATCACTCCCGATCGCCACATGAGCTATGCCAGCTTTTTCTACAAAATAATCCAAATGATCCAATAACTGTTCGATCGTCGGGCGGACCTCCTGTTTCCCTTCCGGGGGTAATAATGCTAACTTTTCATCCGTTGACAATAATTCCGCATCATCCCCCACATACTTGCAATAGGCATCATGTACACGTTTCACATAGTTTGAATCGATGAAACCGCTGTAAAAATTAATGCCGATCACCCCACCATTGGCGCGAACCGCAGCGATTTGGTCGTCGTCCAAATTTCTTGGATGCGGCGCGATGGCAGCCGCATTGCTATGCGTCACTAACACTGGTTTCTTCGTTTCAGCCAGCACATCAAAAAACGTTTGTCGACCGACATGCGATAAATCCACCATCATTCCTAAGGCATTCATGCGTTGAATTACCTTCCGACCAAATGCATTTAAGCCCCTCTTCTCGGCTGGAAATGCAGGATTCGTTTCATCTGA
>CAYTDM010000035.1:0-13532 GCA_964436635.1 uncultured Sphingobacteriaceae bacterium | reverse complement strand
ACTGCCGATGCCTTAGGTCGTCCGTCAGGAACAGTAGCCGATGATGTGGTGGCTTATATCAACAAAAATCCCTTGCCTGACGGCATACAAATGACTTGGGGAAGTGATATTAAAAGGCAAAATGACAGCTTTGGTGCATTAGGTTCTGTTTTGTTGATTTCCTTTGTGCTCATCTATCTGATTATGGTTGCATTATATGACAGTTATATTTATCCGTTTGTTGCCTTATTTGCTATTCCAGTTGCGGCAATCGGAGCATTTTTAGCACTTAATTTATCATTGAGCAATCTCAGTTTATTTGCTCTGTTAGGTTTAATTATGTTGATGGGATTAGTTACCAAAAACTCAATTTTAATCGTGGACTTTACCAACCAAATGAAAGCAGAAGGAAAGCACTACAAAGAAGCCATTGTTTTGGCAAGTAAAGGAAGAATGCGACCTATTTTGATGACTACTTTATCAATGGCTATCGGAATGTTACCTATTGCATTAGCAACAGGAACATCAGCCGAATGGAAAAACGGATTGGCTTGGGTAATTATTGGCGGTTTGCTTTCGTCATTGGCTTTAACAGTTTATTTAGTTCCAATGGTTTATGACATTGTGGATAGTTTGAAAGCTAAGTTTAGCAAAAAAAATCAATAATATTAAGTCTTTGGCGGGAGTAAGAATATAGAATATTATGATTATTATTCACTTCTTCTCCTTGCCAAAGCACATTTTTTTAAAGAAAAAAGTAAAATGAAAACAATTATTTTAGCTATTATTTCAGCATCTATTTTGACAGTGATTTCATCTGATAAGGATGAAAGCTACAACTTAACAGTAGAGGTTAAAAATTTGAGAAATTCTAAAGTGGAGTTGCTATATTTGACCGGAGACTTTTTTAGAAGAAATATTTAGAAGTAAAAGAGTCAACAATTAAATTTAGACCCTGGGAAATCGACCACGTTTTTTTGATTCGGAATTTAACATCATGGCAGTAGAACTGTCTTACGCAAAAGGGACAGCTGCATCAGCAGCGAAAGAGCTGGGTATAAATGAATCTATGCTGGGTAAGTGGCGAAGGGATTCCAGGTTCAATTCTCGGATTGATGAATTGGAGTTGGGCAGTGATCGCACTTTCAGTGATAATAGCAGGAATCTAGAACAGGAAAATAAGTTATTGAGAAAAGCCCTTAAAGAGGCCACAATTGAAAGGGATATCCTAAAAAAGGCCATCAGCATCTTCTCCAAGGGAGACCGGAACGATATAGATTTATAGCAGATCATAGGAATGAATTTTCGGTTGGGAAGATGTGCGCAGTAATGCAGGTGAGCATTAGCGGTTATTATGATGGGCAGAACAGGGATCAGGATGTGTCGAAAATCACGGCCAGGGAAGATCTTTTGAAAAAAATAAGAGCCAGCTATGAATCCAGTTACAGTACATATGGTAGTCCAAGAATCACCAAGGATCTGCACCGTCAGGGTATAATGATTTCACGTCCACGTGTGGCACGGATAATGAAAAAGGAAGGTATCCAGAGCGTCATCCGTAAGATAGGAAGTGGAAAAAGCTGCTTAAAAAGTCTCCGATTTACTATTGCAATCCCACCTCCGGCATGCTCGCCTTCAAAGAGTCAAACAGCAAAACCATGTCGCGCTGCTCCTCATTATAATATATACTACGATTCCCTTTCGTTTTCAACAACAGAAAAGGCCCCTTCGCCTTATTTTCTACGTAAAGCTTAATCTTTTGGCGATTTCGGGTTCTAAAATGCCCCTGATAATGATTGCCCACTGCATAACCATTCGTTTTAAAACGAATAGTAGGCAAGGAATCCACCAATGCTAGCGAAGCAATCTCCTCTCTTGGAAATTCTTCTCCATACATCCCGTTCCATTTCAAGCCCTTTTCATCCCACTGCAATTCCGCTGGATCATTCCCGTACGTAAATAACAAACTAAGCAAAACAAACGTACCTGTTAAAAGGTAAATCACCCATTTTAACTGTTTCTGTTTGCGTAGCGGCCAAAACTTCCGCGTCTCCATGATAAAATAGAGGTAAGCCAAAATCGGCGCTAACCCCACAAAAGTAATCGCCACCTCTTCCCCAAAAGCAAACAACAACCCCGCACCGACCAGGATAAAAATTGCCCCAAAAAACAAATGAAAACGTTTCTGAAAGCTCAATAAACCCTGCAAATCGAAGGCTGCCTGCTCCTCTTCGGTCAAATCTTTATACCCATTCAATAACCAATGGGCATTCTTTGGGGTAATCATCCACCCCAAGCCGAAAAATAGCGCGCCTAAGCCTAAAATTAAATATAACATCATCTACTTTAAATCATTAAGATACTAATTATTTTTTATAGTGTGCATGATTAATCAATTCCTTTTTACTAATTTAGTAAACAATATAAACTTAACAATCTCATTTAGACATATATAGTCTTTTATTTATAACGATTTGCCTACGCTTAAAAACGACAAAACAGCCACTAGATTACAAAGTAAAATAAAATCCATCAATAACTAATAGGGTTCTTTGCTCGCAGACCAAACAAAACTTAAAAACATGAAGAATCTAAAGAAATCGAAACGAAATTTAAAAAGACCGATTCTGAAATACCTGATTGAGCTGACAATTGTAGCCTTTGGTGTGTTCCTTGGAATGATGGTCAGCGAATACAAAACCAATAGCAAAATAAAAAGCAACACCACGAAATCCATAAATTTAATCGTGAATGAGCTTGAAAATAACATCCAAATCTTAAACAAAAATATTCAATATCACGAAGAAATTAAAAAAGGTTTTGATAGTTTGCGGACAATCCTTTCGGACGAAATTGCATATTCTACATATTTTGCAAATCAACAATTCCGTGTAGAACGAATACCCGGCTGGACAGGAATTGGAATTGCGAGATTGGAAAATATCGCCTTTGAAAGCGCTAAAATTGGAGGAATCATACAGTATTTGGACATTGATGAAGTAAAGCAAATTTCTTCCGCATATCAAATTCTTGAAGTCAACCAGCGTTTTGGCGATAACATAACCGAAAAATTAATGGCTATGAATTCAGCGTCCAAGGTGCTGGATATGATTGCGATTCTCGAATTATTAACTAATGATTATTTGTACAACGAAAAGTTTTTGGTAAACAAATTAAAGAAAACCGTTGAAAAATTAAAGAAATGAAAGATATCATCAGATGAGATTTTCGACTGTGTTGAACCCGGATACATTTTATTTACCAATAAAACATGGCTAAAAACAAAACATCATACACAGAACAAGACGTTTCAGCCTTTGTAAACGCTTTTGTGGACAACGAACAAAAAAAGGCGGACAGTCTTCAATTGATTCAACTGCTACGATCATGGTCGGAATGCGAACCAAAAATGTGGGGGCCCAGCATCATTGGCTTTGGAAACTATCATTATAAATATGCAAGTGGACACGAAGGAGACGCGCCAATGCTAGCTTTTTCCCCAAGAAAAGCAGCCCTGACCTTATATGTGTATTCGGACACCGAAAAAAGTAAAAAACTACTGCTTGACCTTGGAAAATTTAAAATGGGCAAGGCATGCATCTATGTGAAACAACTATCGGACATTGACACCCAAATTTTAAAAGAAATTTGCCTTGAAACTATAAAATACATTCAAGCGCATCACGAATGTTCGTGTAGATAAATGACTACCTTGTCGAACTACTAATAAAAACTCGACTACTTTAGACCGCAACCTAATAAATCAGTACATTTATTAGACAGCTTTCTTTGTGTAACAAAAGTTGCTGATAGGAACGGCCAGATTGCGGAAATTTGCATCAACAAAAGATTAAATAGTAAACAATTAAAACTAAATAGTATGTTTTTTCAACACGTATACGACAAGACATTAGCTCAAGCAAGTTATGTAATCGGTTGTCAAGCAAAAGGGGAAGCGATCGTGATCGATCCTAAACGCGATGTAGATACTTACTTAGAAATCGCTGCGCAAAACAATTTGAAAATCACCAAAGTGACCGAAACCCATATTCACGCAGACTTCTTAAGCGGAGCGCGCGAGCTGGTGGCCTTAACAGGAGCTGAGTTATTATTATCCGATGAAGGGGGCGCAGATTGGCAATATGAGTTCGCACACACTGGATTGAAACACGGAGATGTGATTACTTTAGGTAATTTGACGTTAGAGGTACTGCATACCCCAGGTCATACGCCAGAAAGCATCAGCTTTTTGTTGACTGACCATCCAGCGACCTCAGAACCTATTATGTTATTTACAGGTGACTTTGTGTTTGTAGGTGATGTGGGCAGGCCCGATTTGCTGGAAAAAGCGGCAGGCTTGAAGGGCACCCAAGAAAAAGGTGCGAAACAACTGTTTGAATCGATCAAACGATTTGTGAGTTTGGCAGATCACGTGCAAGTTTGGCCAGGGCATGGTGCGGGTTCAGCTTGTGGCAAAGCATTGGGTGCGGTGCCAAGCACAACCGTAGGATATGAAAAAATCAGAAACTGGGCTCTGCAATATGGTGATAATGAAACATCATTCACGAAAGATCTTTTAGACGGGCAACCCGAAGCACCAAAGTATTTTGCGATGATGAAAAAGTTGAACAAAGTGGATCGACCTTTATTGACCGCAGTCCCTCAACATAAAAAATTAAGCAAAGAAGAATTCTTGAAAGTTTATCAAGAAGGCATGTTGGTGATCGATACACGAAATAAAGTGGAATTTGCGAAAGCGCATCTACCAAACACCTTAAATATCCAAGGAAACAATTCATTTGCTAACTGGATGGGTTGGGTGGTCAATTACGACGAGCCATTTGTATTGATCGCAGACGAATCAGAAATGGAGGATATCACCCGCAAATTGATGCGCATCGGATTGGATAATATTCATGGTTTCATTGATTCCGTATCAGATTTGGGCATTGCGTTGCAAACAGCGAAGGTGATCGAGATGGAAGAGTTTGCGGCAGCTATTCAAGAAGAAAATGTCCAAGTGGTCGATGTGAGAAATGAGAAAGAATTCGTAGAAGGACATATTGAAGGGGCTACACATGCTTTTGTAGGAACGTTAGAAGCGAACTTAGATAAATTAGATAAATCGAAAGATATCGTGATTCACTGTCAAGCAGGTGACCGTTCGACCATCGCGTACTCCATCTTGAAAAAACACGGATTTGATTCCGTAAGAAATTACGCTGGCGGGATGAAAGAATGGACCATGAATGGAAAATCGTTAGTCAAATAACTGGTTAAGAAATAACCGAGTTATATTAATATTAATCATTATGTTTTCAATATTTAAAGGAATATTTTCAAATGATGATACCGCGTTAAAAGAGGTGTTATCGAAAAACAAACCACAATTAATCGATGTACGTACGAACTTAGAATTTAAAGGTGGTACAGTAAAAGGTGCAAAGAACATTCCATTGAATGAACTGGAAAGTAAACTAAGTTCATTAGATAAATCAAAGACGATTGTAGTCTTCTGCCAAAGTGGAAATAGAAGCGGTCAAGCGCTGCGTATTCTTAAAAATCATGGTTTTGAAAAAGTTCACAATGGCGGTGGCTGGCGTGGGTTGGAATCGCTCATGGAAAGTTTATAAAAATCCTATGGAAATATTTATCAAACAATATGGCATAACCATTGTGGGTGTTTTATTAGGTGCATTAGGAGGTTTCCTCTATTACAAATATGTAGGTTGCGTCAACGGAACCTGTGCTATTACTGCCAATCCCTACATGAGTACCATTTATGGTGCCTTAATGGGAGGATTATTATTTTCAAATTTTAAATAAGAGAATTTATGAGTAAATCGTTTCGCGAGATAATTGATCAAGATAAACCCGTACTGGTAGACTTTTTTGCCACTTGGTGCGGGCCTTGTCAAATGCAAGCTCCTATTTTATCAGAAGTGAAGAATGAATTGGGTGAAAAAGCTGATATTATAAAGATTGATGTGGATAAAAACAATGCATTGGCCAGTCATTATGCCATCCGTTCGGTCCCTACTTTGATGCTTTTCAAAAATGGTGAAGTGCTTTGGCGAAAATCTGGTGTTGGACAGAAAGACGAATTGACCGCATTGATTAATCAACACATTTAAATGTAAAAGTTTATCTTAATGGTGGAGCAAGGCAAAAGGAACAATATCGTACCTTTAAGCAGTTTTGTACTGCTCATGATATTGTTTTGTTTGCCTTGTTTTGCGCAGCAAACACTAAAACAAATTTGGGACATTCCTGTTGTCGAGATTAACTCAGTTTTCAAATTAAAAACTGCATAGCGTTATTTTTAAATCTTCATGAAATAACTAATTAAAAAAGAGTAAATTTGATGTATAAATCGAAACATTCCGTATGTCTTATAATTTCCCAAAACACCTAACCGGCTTAACAGAAGAACAGGTTATTGAATCCAAAAAAAAACATGGACTCAATAAATGGAACGCAACGCATAAAAACTCCTGGTTGCAACTTTTGGGTGATATTTTAAAAGAGCCCATGTTAATTTTGCTTTTTGCGATTACCATTATCTATCTCATAGTGGAAGATTACGCAGAGGCAGGGTTCATGTTTATTGCGATTGTGGCGGTTTCTGCAATCTCATTTTATCAAGATAACCGAAGTAAAAAGGCATTAGAAGCCTTGGAAAAATTGACCGAACCACTGAGTTCAGTCATACGGAATTCAAAAGTCGTTCAAATCCCCACGCATGAAATTGCGATCGGGGATTTATGCATTATAGAAGAAGGGAAGATGATTAATGCGGACGGGATTATTGTGCATAGCAATGATTTTTCGGTGAATGAATCCTCCTTAACGGGTGAAACGTATTCGGTATTTAAAAGTCCAGACCCCGAACATAATGCGGTTTACAGTGGAACCCTGGTTGTATCAGGATTGGCCGTGTTCGAGGTGCAAACTATCGGCAATGAAACCAAGATTGGCAAAATTGGCAAGTCGATTCAGGATATCCAAGAAGAGCAATCCCCTTTGCAAAAGCAAATTACCAAATTTGTTAAAGGCATGGCCATTATCGGCGCCATCGTTTTTGCAATGATTTGGGGGTATAGTTATTGGCAAAGTGGGGATTTTATCGCAAGTTTACTAACAGGACTTACCTTAGCCATGTCCATTTTACCTGAAGAAATTCCAGTCGCATTCACGACCTTCATGGCTTTAGGCGCTTGGAAATTAATGCAGGAAGGCATTATTATTAAGCGAAGCAATGTGGTAGAAACCTTGGGCAGCACCACGGTCATTTGTACAGACAAAACGGGCACCATTACTGAAAATTCAATGCAATTGAACTCTTTGTTTAATTTCCGTACAAATAAAATTTACGAACCGTCGGAGTTTCATGCAGAAGAACTTTCGGAGATCATTCAATACGCCATGTGGAGCAGCGAACCTGTGCCTTTTGACCCCATGGAAAAAACCATCCACCAAGTGTATGAAAAGACCCATTCACAACATGATCAGCGTAAAGTCTTTAACATGATTCATGAGTACCCTTTAGAAGGGAAGCCGCCTATGATGACCCATATTTTTGAAAACAAAGAAGGAACACGAATCATCGCTGCAAAGGGTGCACCCGAGGCGATTCTGAACGCCTCTAATTTAGCTGAGTCAGAAAAAGAGAACTTGCGCCAAAAGATTAAAGAGTTTGGGAAACAAGGTTTTCGACTTTTAGGGGTCGCCAAAGCAACCTTTGAAGGCAATGATTTTCCAGATCAACAACAAGATTTTGCATTCGAATTTTTAGGATTTACCGTGTTTTATGACCCGCCAAAACATGGAATTCAAGAAGTGTTCCAACACATTTATAATGCCGGCATTAAGGTAAAGGTAATCACAGGCGATAATGAAGATACGACCAATGCCATTGCGCAGCAAGCCGGCATCGTAAACCGCAACCCAGCGATTAATGGAAGCGAAATAATTCACCATTCAGAATCTGAATTAATAGAAATTTCTAGAAAAACCACCCTCTTTACACGGATGTTCCCCGAAGCAAAATTAAAAATGGTCAATGCCCTAAAACGAGACGACGAAATTGTAGCCATGCTCGGTGACGGGGTGAATGATGCACCGGCATTAAAAGCGGCTCATATCGGAGTAGCAATGGGAAGTAAAGGAACAGAAATTGCGAAAGCGGCGGCCTCATTAGTCATTATAAACGATGATTTAGATAAATTAGTGGTGGGTATCGCGGCAGGAAGAAGAATTTATAGCAACATAAAAAAGGCTGTTCAATACATTATTTCCATCCATATTCCCATCATCTTAACAGTATCTTTACCCCTATTCTTAGGCTGGATCTATCCGAATATTTTCACGCCCGTACATGTGATATTTTTAGAATTAATTATGGGGCCAACCTGCTCGATTGTCTATGAAAATGAGCCCATGGAAAAAGGCACTATGCAGCAAAAGCCAAGGAAATTAACCGATACGTTCTTAAATCAAAGAGAATTATTGATCAGTATTATCCAAGGTTTAATTATTACGGCTGGAGTTTTAGGGATTTACCAATTTGCTGTCATGCAAGGGAGCGATGAAAAAACGACGCGCGCCATGGTATTTTCTACCTTGATTTTTGCGAATATTCTATTAAGTTTAACCAACCGTTCTTTTAAATACAGCATTATAGAAAGTTTTAGATATAAAAACAATCTATTTCCCATTATAATTGGATTGACTATTTTCTTACTATGCTCTATTTTATATGTTCCAATTTTCGCTGATTTCTTTCAAGTAAGTGCGCTGAACGTTGAAAATTTAGGGGTTTCATTTATTGCTGCCGCAATCGCCGTTTTGTGGTTTGAAATTTATAAACGGATTAAAAAACAACGGTACATAGCCGATTAACATGCTCTTTAGTTTTGCGCCAAAAAGCGCCTATAATTCGGAAAAACCAGCCCCATGTGAGTCTGCAAAAAATTCATTAAATTTGTATAAACAGCAAGAAACATGGATGTGCGAGAATTATTATTAAAGGCTTACGGAACTACCTTTGAACCAGAACTATTGGATGAAATTTTGTCCACCGCAAAAGCGGTAGAGTTTAAGGAAGGAGATGTAATAATCGATTATAATCAATACATAAAGACTATGCCCTTGCTATTGTCTGGCGCAGTAAAGGTGATGCGTGAAGACTTTGATAGTGGAGAATTATTGCTGTACTATTTAGAACGAGGAGATACCTGTGCGATGTCAATGACCTGTTGCCTGGGTGAAAAGCAAAGTGAAATACGTGCAATTGGTGAAGTCCCTGGAGTGATCCTCATGATACCAGTCCAAAAAATGGCCGCATGGATCGGAACTTATAAATCTTGGATGGCATTTGTGTTTGAAAGTTATAATAATCGATTTAATGAGTTATTAAATGCTGTGGATACCATCGCATTTATGGATATGAAAGACCGCTTGTTGAATTACCTTTTTGAAAAGAGCAAGATTGAAAACAGCCCGATCGTCCAAAAAACACATCAAGATATAGCGAAAGAATTAAACACCTCTCGCGTGGTCATATCGCGCTTATTAAAAGCGCTGGAAAATGAAGGACGAATTAAATTAAATCGAAATAGTTTAGAAATCCTACTAAAATAAGCAATTGGCCCTGCTAAATGAACGTCTTTCTGTGTAACATATGTAACTGAAGCTATCAATAAAGTTCCTGACTTTTGCACAAAATTAGTAGAATATGGAATTTTTATTGTCGCCTTGGCCCTGGTATGTGAGTGGGCCTTTAATCGCAGGAACCATGTTTGTGTTGCTGTATTTAGGAAGAAATTTTGGGATGTCTTCAAACCTAAGAACTGCTTGTACCCTCTGTGGAGCAGGAAAAACAGTGGAATTTTTCAATTTTGATTGGCGAAGTCAAAAATGGAATCTTTTTGTAGTATTAGGCGCTATGATCGGCGGCTTTATCGCCGCAAATTATTTGGGAGCGGGACAATCGCCGGAGCTAAATCCACAAACCATCATTCAATTAGAAGCCATGGGAATTCAAAGTGCCGGCTCGGATTATGTGCCCACTGAATTATTTGGAAAAGATACACTGAAAAATCCGAAAACTTTCGCAATTTTAATCATTGGAGGTCTTTTAGTAGGATTTGGAGCACGATATGCAGGAGGTTGCACCTCGGGTCACTCTATTTCTGGTATCAGCAATCTTCAACTACCCTCGCTGATCGCTACCATTGGATTCTTTATAGGAGGCATCATCATGGTGCACCTCATTTTCCCACTTATCTTTTAATTTAGCGCATCATATCATGAAAAATATCGCTTTTATCGTAGTTGGAGTATTCTTCGGCATATTAATGTACAAATCTGAGGCTGCATCTTGGTTTAGAATCTATGAGATGTTTAATTTTCAATCTATCCATATGTTTGGTTTAATGGGAACTGCTTTGGCCACAGGAATCGTGCTGGTACAAATAATTAAAAGAAAACAGGTTAAAGACATTGAAAACAAAACCATTGTCATACCAGAAAAAGAGAAATCCTTTACTAAATACATGCTGGGAGGTGTTATATTTGGATTAGGTTGGGCCTTAGCTGGTGCTTGTCCAGGACCGATATTCGTATTGACAGGTGCAGGATACTTGCCGATGATCGTCGTATTAGTGAGTGCAGTAGCTGGAACCTGGTTATATGGTTTATTAAAAGATAAATTACCTCATTAATCGTTCTATTTAGATAATTAAATAAAATGGAAATATTTGGATACTTAGCTGCCATATTCATCGGCGTTTTATTAGGCTTAATTGGTGGAGGTGGAAGCATACTTACGGTGCCTGTGCTGGTTTATTTGTTTGGTGTTTTGCCCGTTACTGCTACTGCATACTCCCTATTTATCGTAGGAGCGACCAGCGTAGTTGGGTCTTTTACTTACTTTAAAAAAGGCTTGGTGAATATAAAAACAGCGCTCGTATTTGGAGTGCCATCCATCTTTGCTGTTTATTTAACCCGAAAGTATGTCTTACCTGCCATCCCCAATCAACTCGGAACGATTGGAAATCTTGAAATAACCAAGGATCTTTTCCTTATGGTGCTGTTCGCAATTTTAATGGTGGCTGCAGCCTATTCAATGTTGAAGAAAAGCAAGTCAACGCCCGATTCAACTTTCGGTGAACAAACAGGTGAACAATCAGGTGGACAAAAATTTAATTATCCACTCATATTAGTAGAAGGATTATTGGTTGGAGCATTAACGGGCTTAGTGGGTGCAGGTGGAGGATTCTTAATTATTCCAGCACTTGTCATTTTGTCAAAACTTCCTATGAAAGAAGCCGTCGGCACATCGTTGGTCATCGTTGCCGCCAAATCACTCATTGGTTTCACGGGAGAATTAGGTGGCCCGAACTTAGATTGGCTTTTTCTTATTTCGCTAACGGCCTTGTCTATCGTAGGAATATTCATCGGTTCCTACCTTTCAAAATTCGTTGACAGTAACAAACTAAAACCCGCATTTGGAGTCTTTGTGTTAATCATGGGAATTTATATCCTTGTAAAAGAAATTTGGCTATGATAGTCAGCTAGATATATAAATTCATTATATTTGATTATAGTGAATTTGGAATCATCACATGCTAAATAGTTCGAATTTAAGTTTTTGGGAAATCGACAGTTACTTTTCACAAGTCGATTATGTCATTATTGGCAGCGGAATAGTTGGTCTAAGTACGGCCTACCATTTGGCAGAGAAAAACCCAGAAGCGAAGATTCTAATTCTTGAAAAAGGGGCCCTGCCTGAAGGTGCGAGCACAAAAAATGCAGGTTTTGCATGCTTTGGAACCTTATCTGAAATTCTGCAATACTTACAAAATAACGATCCGGATGAAATTTATAATTTGGTCGAACGCAGATATCGTGGTTTATTAAAGCTTCGCAAACTTTTGGGCGACCAAACCATTCAATATCAAGAACATGGTGGATACGAGCTATTCCGTGAACAAGATCGGGCCGTCCTGGAACACAGTTTAAGCCAAATGGAATCAATTAATCAATGGCTACACCCCATATTTAAATCGGATCCCTTTCAAGTTTCAACAGAATCATTCGGTTTCGAATCGGTCATTGGGCAAATTAAAACGCCCTTTGAAGGCCATATCCATACTGGTGCGATGATGAGGGCATTTGTTCGCTTAGTACAATCGAAAGGCGTCGCAATTTTAAATAATTGCGAAGTAACAAATGTAGAAGAGGCTGCAAACAAAGTGCACATTGAACTACAGGATGGCTTTTCATTTTCAGCTAAAAAGTTGGCGCTCTGTACCAACGCCTTCACCAATAAACTATACGATTTACCGGTAGTTCCTGCAAGAGCACAAGTGCTGGTCACTCGGCCTCTTGATAAAGTTCCATTCCAAGGCTGCTTCCATTTCGATGAAGGCTTTTATTTCTTCAGAAATACGGGCAATAGAATCCTGTTTGGGGGCGGGAGAAACTTAGACATTGAAGGGGAAACAACCACTGAGTTTGGACTTACAGACCAAATACAAAAGCAGCTGGAGTTCTATTTAAAAACCCTGATTCTTCCGAATCAACCAGTAGAAATAGAGCATCGTTGGAGCGGAATTATGGGGATGGGGCCTCAACGCACCCCGATTCTAAAGCAATTATCCGATCATGTGTTTTGTGGAGTTCGGCTGACTGGTACTGGAGTAGCCATTGGCACATTAATTGGAGAAGAATTAGCACAGCTAATGATTCAATAAATTAATTTAAATTTATATTTATATTTATATTTGATTATATATCATACAAGTAATAATTGTCTTCTATTCACATTTTAATTATTCAACACCATGGGAAAATTTATTATAAAAAAGAGAACAAACGGAGAGTTTCAATTTAATTTGGTAGCTAATAATGGTCAAAACATTTTGAGCAGTGAAGGATATACCACGAAAGCGAATTGTGAAAATGGCATCGCTTCCGTTCGTAAAAATTCTCAAGATGAAAACAAATTTGATTCAAAAACCAGCTCAAATGGAAAGTTTTATTTCAATTTGAAGGCCACTAATGGACAAATCATCGGAACGAGTGAAATGTACGAAAGCCAATCAGGAAGAAATAATGGAATCGAATCTGTAATGAACAATGCGGCTTCCGCTACCGTTGAAGACCAAACCGTTTAATGCTGCTATCACTTACGAATACGCAGTCAAATTAAACTAAAAGAGCCAGTACGATGTACTAGCTCTTTTTTTTATGCTGTTTTTGCTTTATTACGATCGATTAAGACCCCAACCGCAAAAGCAATTGCCGAAGGCAATACCCATCCTAAATCGTATTCAAATAGAGGAATTGCATTCAGACTAAC
Source organism: uncultured Sphingobacteriaceae bacterium (assembly GCA_964436635.1). GTDB lineage: Bacteria > Bacteroidota > Bacteroidia > Sphingobacteriales > Sphingobacteriaceae > DASRQK01. The sequence continues at coordinate 187 of CAYTDM010000035.1, read as the reverse complement.
GACCGTTTCTTCAGAAAACAGGCCTAAAATTTTAAATAAACTTAATGCGCCTATAACAGCCGCAGCAAACATTGCTAATAAATAAGGTAACCTCGTTTTAACACGTTTTCCAAAGAAAACAATCGTCAATACTAATGCGATAGCGATAGGATAAACAAAGGCTAATGGAGGATAAGCAAATTGAATG
>CAYTDM010000034.1:0-15824 GCA_964436635.1 uncultured Sphingobacteriaceae bacterium | reverse complement strand
ATCAAGAGAAACTAAAAGCATTACAGCTGACGCTGGATAAATTAGAAAAATCTTACGGCAAAGGTGCTGTAATGAAATTAGGTGATTCTGCAGTGGAACCTATTGATTCCATTTCTACAGGTTCATTAGGCTTGGATATTGCATTGGGAATTGGTGGAGTGCCCAAAGGGAGAATTATAGAAATATACGGGCCTGAATCATCTGGTAAAACCACTTTAGCTACCCATATTATAGCAGAAGCACAAAAAGCAGGAGGCATTGCGGCGATTGTAGATGCTGAGCATGCTTTTGATAAATATTATGCGCAAAAATTAGGCGTAGATATCGAAAACTTACTGATTGCCCAACCAGATAATGGTGAACAAGCATTAGAGATCGCAGATAATTTAATTCGTTCAGGTGCCATTGACGTGATTGTCATTGACTCCGTAGCTGCCTTGGTTCCTAAAGGAGAAATCGAAGGCGAAATGGGAGACTCTAAAATGGGTCTACAAGCTCGTTTAATGAGTCAGGCCTTAAGAAAATTGACAGGTACCATCTCAAAAACGAATTGCTGCTGTATATTTATTAACCAGTTACGTGAAAAAATCGGGGTGATGTTTGGAAATCCTGAAACCACTACTGGTGGAAATGCATTAAAATTCTACGCCTCTGTGCGTTTGGATATTCGTAGAATGGCTCAAATTAAAGATGCAGATGAAGTGGCTGGAAATCGTGTGAAAGTAAAAATTGTGAAGAACAAAGTTGCTCCTCCTTTCCGTATCGCTGAATTCGACATTATGTTTGGTGAGGGAATTTCTAAAGTAGGTGAAATCATCGATTTAGGCGTTGAATACAACATCATTAAAAAAGCTGGTTCTTGGTTTAGTTATCAAGACACCAAGCTTGGTCAAGGTCGCGACGCAGTAAAATCATTGCTTTTGGACAACCCAGACTTAATGCTTGAATTAGAAAACAAAATTAAACAAGAAGTTACCGGAGAAGCAGCAGAATAAAGCTGTAAATCCATAAATTTTATAGCAGAGCCGCTATTGTATTAAGTTTGATACAATAGCGGCTCATTTGTTAAATTATGTATTATTGCTTTTGGAGAAAACTTTTGGGTTAAAAAACTCCAAAGAGAAGTTTAACAAATGATGATCAGAAGTAATTTCAGAACAGCCATTGCCTATCTACAAACAATCCTGTTAATCAGTATTGTTTCCAGTGGCATGTTGTTTATGCACAAGCATACGACTTCTTCTGGTCAAATCGTCATTCACGTTCACCCTTATAATTTAGAGAGTGATCCGAACGGCACGAAACACCATCATACAGAAAATGAAATACATTTTTTGGATGTTGTATTCAGTGGAGCCTATTTACAAACTGCTCTCATTACATATGAGGCAGAAGCGTGGGGTGAGTGGTTGGACCTTAAAATTCAACAACCTACGCTCCATCCGTACTTTGCAGACCATGCACTATTCTATCTAAGAGGTCCTCCTCAAATTGTCTAATATTTAATCGATGCTATTTGCCGGCACCTTTATAAGGTGGCAGCAACACCCTGGTTCCTTCTGGAATACAGCTTGAGTGGGTGTGGTATTCATCTTCTCCTCGCTGTTGATTACAAACGATTTAGACATTTTAGTCAATTTAGACTATTTAGAATTTTTATATATGCAATCTTGGAAATCTGCTTTCATTGCAAATGCAATGATGACCCTATTTATATTAATTAACTACACAACTTTCGCTCAACAATATGGCTCCCTTACCGGTACCATAAAATCAAATGCTAATGAATCCATAGAAGGTGCCACGATTACTATAGACCGAACCGCTTTAGGAGCAGTTTCAAATGATACAGGTAATTTCGAAATTAAAACGATTCCGGCTGGAAAACACACGGTCATCATTCGGGCTATTGGATATCAACCGATCACGACCAGTGTACAAATTATTGCCGGCCAAACCACCACCATAGACGAAACTTTGTATTATGATAATTTAAACTTAAACGAAGTAGTAGTAAGCGCTACACGCTATGGGGTGAATAGAAAAGAAGCGCCGGTGATCGTGAATGTGGTCAGCCCAAAGATCTTTAACGCTACACAATCGGTCGCCATGTCAGAGTCCTTAAATTTCCAACCTGGAGTCCGAGTAGAAACAAATTGCCAAAATTGTGGGTTTTCTCAAGTACGTCTAAATGGATTAGAAGGAGGATATTCTCAAATATTAATCAATAGTCGCTCCGTCTTCAGTGCACTGAACAGCGTGTATGGTTTGGACCAAATTCCAACCAGCATGATCGATCGCATTGAAGTGGTAAGAAGTGGTGGTTCGGCATTATACGGATCAAATGCCATTGCAGGTACGATTAATGTGATTACAAAAGAACCCGTGGAAAGCAATTGGCAAGTGGGCACCAGTAATGCCTTTATCGATGGGAAAAAATGGGATAAAACAGTCGACTTCAATGCATCCATCGTAGAAGAAGATCTCATGAGTGGTGTGACCTTTTATGGAATGAATAGAAATCGTCAAGCATTCGATGCGAATGGAGACGGTTTCACAGAAATGACCAAACTTACCAATACGACCTTTGGAGCAAAAGCATTCTATAGAACATCAGAATACAATAAATTCACCTTAGATTTAAGTGCTATTAACGAATTTAGAAGAGGTGGAGATCGACTGGATTTGGCACCACACTTTACAGATGTAACCGAACAATTGGATCATAAAACCTTTATGGGCGGATTGACCTATGATCAATACAGTAAAGATTATTCCCAAAAATTCTCTATTTACGGTTCCGCACAAGGGACAAGAAGAGAAAGTTTTTACGGAGGATTAGCCGCCGGCAATACCCTTCAAGACTCCTTATTGGCCGCAAACGCTTATGGCAATACAGAAGATTTTGCGATGGTCACGGGCATGCAATACACCAAAAACTTTGATAACGACGTGATCACAACTGGGATCGAGCAACAACATTACAACACCATTGACAAAATCCCAGGGTATAACAGAGTCGTAGACCAACGTTCCAATAGCCTTGGTATTTATGCTCAATATGAATGGAAACCGACATCCGCATTTACTGCATTAATCGGAGCCAGATACGATTACATTGATGTAAATGGTAAATATTCATTAAAAGATTTAAATCGTAAATCGGACGTGGAGGCTTCTTCCTTCAGTCCACGATTCACCCTATTATACAATATTACTGAAGAATTACAGTTCCGCGGAGGGTACGCCCGTGGCTTTAGAGCTCCTCAAGCATTCAATGAGGATATGCACGTGTCATCTGTAGGAGGCCAACAGGTTTTTGTGCTTTTATCAGATAATTTAAAAACAGAATACGCGAACGCTTATACGGGGTCTTTTAACTACACCACGAATTTTGGAAGCACCCAATTTAATGCTTTAATTGAAGGATTTTATACAGATTTATTAAATCCATTTACGACTGTTCGCACAAATGAACTTGAAGGAGTCATATTAGACGAAATGAGAAATGGTGCAGGCGCTTACGTAGCTGGAAGCAATATTGAAATAAGCATCGCTCCTTCCTCTTTCTGGAGTATACAAACCGGTGGAACCATTCAAAGGTCAAAATACAAAGAAAATCAAGTGATCATCGAAGCAGATGAAGAAAACGGATTGTCAGAAATTAGTGTAAATCGCTTTGTGAGAACGCCAAATGTATATGGATATTTAAACAGTAACTGGAGACCGAACGATCATTTTTCTTTTGATGTAACCGGAGTTTATACTGGTTCTATGTTAGTGCCACATCAGGTAAATAGAACCTTATTAAATTCTAAAGAATTTGTCGAACTAAATGTACGATTTGGTTACTTGTTTAAAATTAAAGAACATTTCAATATTGAAGCCAATGTTGGGGTCCAAAACTTGATGAACAGCTATCAAAATGACTTTGACAAAGGACCAAATCGCGATTCAGATTATGTTTATGGACCTTCAAGACCAAGGACTTTTGTTTTTGGCTTAAAAATTGGGCACTTCCATAACTAATGGACACTTCCATAACAAAAAGAACAGACACTGTTCAAATGTGATGCATATGAAGCAGTTTAAAAAAATTTCCTGTTTAATACAGTCATTTAACGCTGTTAAATGGATGCTTTTCTTTGGGATCTGTTTTTCTGTGATGGTTTTTGCGCAGCAAAAAGCGATTGCGCAGCAAAAAACAGTTGCCCAACAAAAAGTAAATGCGCAGCAAAAAACAGTTGCGCAGCAAAAAAAAGAAGGGAAAAGTAAAATTAATTGGATCACATTTGAACAACTGTCCGTAAAATTAGAAGAAGAAAAAAAACCCGTTTTAATAAACTTTCATACTTCTTGGTGCGTTTATTGCAGGAAAATGGAGAAGGAGGTGTTTACAGACCCTCAGATTATCGAATACTTAAATACACATTATTATGCAGTGTCCTTTGATGCGGAATCCATAGACACGGTGTATTTTGATGGACAAATCTTCAAAAATACGCAATATACAAAGCGACGTAAAGGTTTTCATGAAATCGCACTATTACTCGGCAGTCGAGGAAGACAATTTACCGTACCAGTGACGCTAATTCTGGATCCAGATTTCAGGGTCCAATCGAGGAGCTTTGAATATTTAAGTAGAAAAAAACTATTAGCAATGATAGAAATTTGATAAAATACATATAAAAAGTCATTGTTAAAATCTGTTAATAAAGCATTAATTAGAAATATTTGAATAACTTTGCAACCTTATAGATTGAACTTAGAAATGAAAAGATTAGGAATTTTATTTATTTGCATATTCGGGCTTGGAGCTTCAGGGTGTTTGAAAAAGGGTGAAGCATTTGATTTTGTGGCACAGTTAGAAAAGGAAAAACCGGTCATTAAAGCTTATGTAGATCAATACATGCCAAATGCAAAATTTGATGAATACACGTCAATCTGGTATGAAGTTTTGAATCCAGGGGAAGAAAATTATTACACCTATAAATTAGATCCAGTGAGTGGAAATGTGGTCGCTCCCAGAGTCACCGTTAACTATGAAGGGAAACTATTAAATGGGGTTGTTTTTGATATCAACGAGAAACCTGAGGGAATCACCTTTGAATTAAACACCCTCATTACGGCATGGCATGCCGCGTTTATTCCAAAGAAAGTGGAAGGATTACAAACGATTGGTCTAACTGAAAAAGGCCTTCAAAAAGGAGCAGAAATCCGAATTGTGACGCCTTCATACCTTGGATATAGAAATGAATCACATGGGTCGATCCCCGCGAACTCTCCTTTAGTTTTCACCATCAAAGTATTAGACATTAAATAATTCATTCATGATCCGTAAATATTCTAAAATTTTTGCTGTACTAGCCATTACGTTTGGTGCTTTGGTAAGTTCTTGTGAAGAAAAAACCTATCAAACGATCGAAGAACTAGACAATGAAAACATTAGCGAGTACATTGCAAAAAATAATTTGACGGTTCATCGTTATAAAAACACGGGTTTATATTACCAAATCTTAAAGCAGGGTACGGGTGCGGAATTACGATTTGATCGTGGTTACCCAATCGTTTTTTCGATTAAAAGTTTAGACGGAACGTACCAGGCCTTAGACACATTAAATTCCAGTAATCGCTATATCGATTTCTTAGGTTATTTTCCATTCGGAAGCGCACAAGCTGGGCAACCTAATTCACCAGTTGAGCGTCAAGATGATCTAAAATATGTGATTAAGGAAATCCTACAAAATGGAAATGGGCAAATTAGAATACTTGTTCCTTCGCACTTAACTGCATGGGGAAGAAATGGCAATAGATTTTTAGGCATTCCTCCAAATGCTTCTATGGATTATACCATTTCCATCTACGACGATTTAGTGGCATACGAAGATCAAGTCATACAAGGATCCATTCAAAAATCGGGTCAGTCCCTCACGGAATACACCAAAACTTCCGATGGTATTTACTACAAGATCTTATCACAAGGAACAGGCGATGCAATTACCGGAACCAGTACCGTCAAAGCGAAATACACCTTAAAAAACCAAGCTGGAACAGTTATTGAAACGAATTCAGAAGGGATAGAATTTAACTTAGGTGGTGGTGTAATTACGGCATGGACGAAAATCATTCCTATGATTAACAAGGGTGGTAAGATTCGCTTTTATACTCCGAGTAGATATGCTTATGGCCCAAATGGTAATGATAACGTTGGTCCATTTTTCTCGCTTGATTTCGAAGTGGAAATCATCAACTAAGAAAAAAGTTCACTTTCCTTAAACTTTATTGATTATTCAGCGTCTTATATATATAAGATGAAAAATTAAGGTGTGTATTGTATTGTGTACTTTTTAAAAAACAGCGTATGAAAAAGCAATTATCTAAAGCAGCAAAAGCCCTCGCGTTATCTGTAATGGTCTTAGTCGGAATGGTGTCGTTTTCATCTTGCGAGAAAACAAACATTATCGAGAACTATTATCCAAACCCAAACAAATCGTTTATTTATTCGATCTCTACAAATCAGTGGGTGGATAATGGAAATCAAATTTATCACACCTTAAACTTGCCTGAATTAACAAGTTATTATATTCAACAAGGCGGCGTCAGCGTAGCGATGAGTTTTGACAATGAACAAAGCTACGACATCTTACCAGCCACCTTTAATGGAGTAGCCTATTCAGTACGCTACTCTTTAGGAAAAGTGACCATTTATGCTGAAGATCCAATAAATGATCCAAACATCTTGGTTCCCATCCCGAATAAAGTAATGGTAAAAGTTATTTTATCTGAAACTGATTTCGTTGAATAAACATATAGCGATCGCTTAGCGCTTCGCAAACATTCTTGGGATTACCCATAATAAAAAAATGCCCCCAGAAAGTGTCTAACTTTTTGGGGGCAGTGCAAGTTGGAAATCCTTTTTTACAGCATAACAGTGAGCAAAACTGCCCACTATAAATTATTTTCCTTCTGGATTCATTAAGTAATTAATGATTTCCTCGCTGACTCCAGTGAATGAGAAACCACCATCATGGAATAAGTTCTGCATAGTAACCTTACGGGTTAAATCCGAGAACAAAGTCACTGTATAATCTGCACACTCGTCTGCTGTCGCATTTCCAAGTGGAGACATTTTATCTGCATAATCAATAAATCCACCAAAACCTTTTACGCCAGAACCAGCAGTGGTCACTGTAGGAGATTGGCTAATGGTGTTAATTCTCACTTTTTTACGAACACCATATTGGTAACCGAAGTTTCTTGCGATACTTTCTAACAAAGTTTTTGCATCCGCCATATCGTTGTAGTCAGGGAATACACGTTGCGCAGCGATATAAGAAAGCGCTACCACCGAACCCCACTCGTTTATCGCATCTTTTTTCAAAGCCATCGCTAATAAACGGTGTAAACTGATCGATGAAATATCAAAAGCTTTATGCATATAATCATAATTGCTTTCTGTATAATGAATTCCCTTACGTACATTCACACTCATTCCAATAGAGTGCAAAATGAAATCCACCCCACCTCCAAAATGTTCCATGGATTGGTCGAGTAGGTTATTTAAATCACTTTCACTTGTTACATCGGCAGGGATTACAGGAGCATTGCACTCAGCAGCCAATTGATTAATCGTGCCCATGCGAAGAGCAACCGGAGCATTTGTTAAAACGATCTCCGCACCTTCTGCTACACAACGTTGAGCTGTTTTCCAAGCAATTGATTTTTCATCCAAAGCTCCGAAAATAATTCCTTTTTTTCCTTTTAATAGGTTGTAAGCCATAATTTTAGTATTAAATAATATAAATTTCCAATGTTGGATATGGTTGTAAAGGTAAGACTTTTGGCTGAAATAAAAAGATTTCTAATCGTACCTACAAACATTTGTCTGCCTTGCCAAAATCAACGAGGACCTTACCCTGTACCAAGCAAGGACTTCGCATGCGCGATGGCTGCCAAGCCAGGATCTGCACCGCTTAACATTTGTGCGATTTCAACCACCCTCGCTTCCTCATTTAACTGCACCATATGCGTATTCGTTCTTCCCGCCTCCGTTTCTTTAAATATTTTAAAATGCTGCCCTCCTTTAGACGCGATTTGAGGCAAATGCGTGATCACGATTAATTGCATTTTTCTTCCTAAATCAGCCAAAATATCTCCTACACGCAGGGCTACTTCGCCAGAAATCCCTGTATCAATCTCATCAAAAATAATGGTTGGTAAGGATGTATGCTGCGCCACAATAGTTTTAATAGCCAACATTAAACGCGATAGTTCTCCTCCCGATGCCACCTTCCCTACCGGCTGTAAGGCCTGGCCTAAATTTGAAGAGAACAAAAACGAAACCTTGTCTCCCCCATCCGCGCGATATTGAGGGGCCGATAACGCTTCAAGATCGATGCTCAATCGGCTTCCTGGCATGCCCATTTTCTCTAAGTACTGGAGGACTTGATCTTGGACGACTGAAACCGCCGACCGTCTTCCGATGCGCAAAGTTTCCGCAAGAGCCTCCAATTCCTTTAAAATCGAAGCGACCTGTGCTTTTAACGCTTCAATCTCATTTTCGTCGGCTGCAAATTCTGTAAATGCTTGTTCCAATTCTTCCATTCGATCGACCAAAGCATCCGCGTCCACTAATTTATGCTTCTGTTGCAAGGCATATAAGGTAGATAAACGTTGTTGCACAAAAGCCAATCGTTCTTCATCCAACTGCAATGCTTCTTGCTGAGATGCGCATTCATCTGACAAATCCTTGATCTCAATCATGGCAGAACGCAGTCGTTCAGACTGAATTTCTAACGATTTCATATGCCTGGATGCCCTTGAAAGTTGTTGGTACGCCTCCTTCAACTGCACATCAACTGCCAGTTCACCCCCACTCAAAATTTCGGTGACTGCTTGAAGCTGTATTTTGATTTCCTCCGCATGCGTGAGCTGATTCAGCTCTTCTTCCAGTTCAGCGACTTCCCCCTTTTGAGGATTTACCGCCATCAATTCATCCAGTAAAAATTGCTTATAATCCGCTTCCAATGCACGTTGATTCGCTTCTTCTATCCGTTGCGCTAATCGCAAATTAAGGTCTTTAAATTTTTGCAACGCAGCAGAAAATGCAGTACGAACAGGCAATTGACCAGCCACACTATCTAACACTAACAATTGAAAATCAGCACTTCCTACTTGCAAGGTCGCATGCTGCGCATGAATATCGATTAAACGTTCACTAAAAAGTTTTAATAGCTGAAGATTGACAGGAGTATCATTTACGAAAGCCCTGGATTTCCCATCTGCACTAAATTCCCTCCTTAATATGGTTTCATCCGCATAATCCAAGTCATGTTCTTCAAAAAAGGAGCTTAGTTGGTAGGCAGAGACATTAAAGTATCCTTCAATAATGCATTTTTTCCCTTCATCGAATAAAAAGCGATTTTCTGCCCTTTGACCTAAAATTAAAGACAATGCCCCTAACACAATCGACTTCCCTGCACCGGTTTCCCCGGTAATGATGTTCAAGCCTTCGCCCAGATGAATATCCAGGGTGTCGATTAACGCATAATTTTGAATATAAAGTCGATTCAACATATCATTTACCTCGCTATATCACTTACCTCACTATATCACTTACCTTGCTCTCAATACCTCGTACTTATTGGAATTTACCGGATCAATTTCAATTAATAATTGATACATCTGTAACCGTTCTTGCGGATTCAATCCACTAAACACCCCTACCAATTCGTTTGCCTTGGCGGTAAAAAACAATTGATCTAACATCGTTCCTTGCCCCATTCTATCCATCCCTTTTAATAACTGCATGGCGTTCACCATGTTTTTCTTTGCTTCTGCAGGCGATTCCGCAAATTCATCTAAGCCTTTGCGACTAAAGACGTATATAAACTCACGCAACACGCTTAAGCGCCGATCTTGTAAATTATTCACGAGCCAATAACGACTTTGATCGCCGTCCATAAACCTCCATCCCGAATAGGAAGTGTTTTGGGCATTATTGACTACATTCCTTGCTAAATCGAAATAAGGATTTCCTCCATTTAACACAAAACTATCCGCATCCATGCCAATAATCATATAGGCGTAATACGCTAATAAAGAAGTTAAATTCGAAGAATATTGCTGATCAGTGAACTCGATCATTTGCCCGTCCATGTAAGAAAAATTGAAGTCTTTATCGACCATATTCAGGATCGGACTTGAGTAATTTGCATTCAATACTGGCCTTGTACTCATTAATTGAAGCTGTCCCGTAAATTCGGAAACGCCATCCCAGGTATTAATAGTAACGACAAAACTGCAATCAATGCGCTCGTTTGGCTGCACTTGTTTACCCGTCCAAGAACGCTTATTTAAAAAATCGCTCATGACACGTTGCAAAACTTCTAATACGCGTTTGTTAGTATGAGGAAGTTGAGGAGAGAGAATTTCAACTCGAGCATTTAACTCTTGACTTTTGACCGGCTGTACTGCCGCACAAAAAAACAAACACAATGTGAGAGAAATCGTGGGAATTGAATAAGATTTAAGCTTTTTAACATTCGTTTTCCTCATGCTCAAACTTAGCTAAAATTAGATTTATTTACAACATAATATAATTTATTATCTTTGACTTCGTGAGGAATTATATTCAAAAATTATCGCCTTATTTACCAGAAGGAACTGCGGAATACATTGCTCGATTGATCATCAAAACGAATTGTGAATTTCGGATTGCCAAAAGCAGAAGCACTCGATTTGGCGATTATAGGCACCCTCATGATGAATTTGGCCACAGAATTTCTGTGAACCACGACCTTAATCGCTATGCTTTTTTGATTACTACGGTCCATGAATTTGCACATTTAAGAACATGGAATCAATTCAAAAACAAGGTAAAACCTCATGGGCAGGAATGGAAATTAAACTTTCAAACCTTAATGCAGCCCTTTTTAACGGCAAAAATTTTTCCTGCAGACATAGAAATAGCCCTTTTAAACTATTTAAAAAACCCTGCTGCATCGAGTTGTACGGATTTAAAGTTATTTCGCACGCTAAAACGCTATGACAAGCCTGATCTTACTAATAAAATCACCGTTGAAAGCTTACCGATTGGAGGTGTATTTAAATGGAAAGATGGGCGACATTTTCGAAAAATAAAAAAGAATCGAACCCGCTATCAGTGCATTGAAATTAAAACGAATCGTTTATATTTATTTAGTAGCATCGCTGAAATCCATCCAGTGGAAGAAACGATTATAACCTAAAACCCGCGACAGGAATTATACATTTCTTTAATATGCATTCATTTTTTTAGTATTTTAGCCAATTAGTGCAGAAAAATAAACGGCTGCGCAAATCAGTTAAGTAGAATAAACAATATGAAAAAGACGAAATCCTTAGTTTTGGCTGCATTAGCATTTACCGTCGCCTGTACGAGTAAAGAAACGGCTATTCCAGCACTTGATGAAGCGGCTTTCAATGCCATAGAGGCAGAAAGTTATGCAGAACACATTCGAGTATTATCATCTGATGAATTTTTGGGTAGAAAACCCTTTACAAAAGGAGACACATTAACAGTTCAATACATTGAGCAGCAATTTAAAGCATTAGGTTTAGAACCAGGAAATGGGGATAGTTACTTCCAAGAAGTTCCAATGGCAGAAGTACACTCTCAACCTAAAAACGCCAAATGGAATTTCAAATCAAACAGTTCAAATATCAGTTTTAACCACTTAGACGATTATGTGATTGGCACCAAACGCTTGGTGGATGAAATCAATGTAGATGAAACGGAATTGGTGTTTGCTGGTTTTGGTATTGTGGCGCCAGAATATAATTGGAACGATTATGAAGGATTAGATGCTACAGGAAAGACGGTGGTTGTCATGGTAAATGACCCAGGTTATTATGATAAAACCTTATTTAAAGGGGACACGATGACGTATTATGGACGTTGGACCTATAAATTTGAAGAAGCTGCACGTCAAGGTGCGACTGGGGTATTAATCATTCATCACACAGGAGGAGCCAGCTATGGATGGAATGTGGTAAGAAATGGTTGGACAGGACCTCAATTAAATTTACAAACTTCGGATAATGGTGCTTCGCGCGCAGCATTTGAAGGATGGTTAACAGGTGAAGCAGCTGATAAATTATTTGCGTTAGCAGGCATAGAACAGGATTTAATTGCGGAAGCAAAGAAACCAGGATTTAAACCCGTTCCACTTGGAATCAAAACAGCGGTATCTCTAAAAAATACCTTCAGAAAATCAACTTCGAATAATGTAATCGCGAAATTGCCGGGAACAAAACGTGCAGATGAAGTGATTATTTATACCGCGCATTGGGATCACTTAGGAATCGGTGAAACCATGAACGGAGATTCTATCTTTAATGGAGCGATCGATAACGCGACTGGAGTAGCAGCCTTGTTTGAATTAGCGAAAGGATTCAAAGCGGCAGCTGTTCAACCGGAGCGTTCCATCATTTTCTTAGCTGTTACGGCAGAAGAAGAAGGTTTGTTAGGATCAGAATACTATGCAAATAACCCTGTTTATCCATTAGATAAAACGGTAGCGAACCTAAACATGGATTCATTCTCTCCGCTTGGTCGAACTACGGATTATTCAGTAGTAGGTTTGGGACAATCTGAATTGGATGAATATGCGATAGAAGCTGCCACGCAACAAGGTAGAACGGTAAGAGATTCAGGTAATCCATCAGCTGGTGGATTTTTCCGTTCTGACCACTTTAATTTCGTAAAAGTTGGGGTGCCTGCGTTGTATAGCGGAAGCGGAAGTGATTTGATCGGTGATTCGACCAGTATTGCGGATTTGCGCGCAAAATTTGCTGGCAGGTATCACCAAGTGACCGACGAATTAGATGAAAACTGGAACTTCGAGGGTATTTTAGAAGACATCCGACTAGTCTTAGCAGTTGGATACAAATTAAGCATGGAAAAGACCTTCCCAAGCTGGAAAAATGGTTCTGAATTTAAAGAACTTGGTGAGAAACGATTTACTAACACTAAAAAATAAATGATTATGTACACAGGTATTAGACACCTCCATTCGACCATTGCGTATATCGCATTGGCTTGTATTATTATTGCATTGTTATTTGCATTGATTTCCTTGTTGCAAAACAAAGGATTTAATCGCAAAATGGCATCTTTGGGTCTTATTGCAACGCACATTCAAGTGCTTGTAGGATTCATTATGTATTTTGTCTCTCCTATGGGTTATGCTCTTTTTGACAATGCAGGAGAAGCCATGAAAGACAGCATCCAACGCTTGTACTTAATAGAGCATCCACTGATGATGATCCTTAGCGTTGTGTTAGTGACCATCGGTTTTTCAAAAGCTAAAAAAGCGACTGATCCAAAAGTTCAAAATAGAACCATCGTTATTTTCTACGGAATTGGATTGCTATTGATTCTTTCAAGAATTCCTTGGCATGTTTGGCCTACTTGGATGTAATAATCAGCATGATTCATTTAAATAATTGAAACATGAAAAAAGGTGTATAGAAGAAACTATACACCTTTTTAGTTTTTTTATAAACGTTTAATATTATTTATAAACGTTTAATATAAGTGCTTAAGATAATCGTTCCTGTTGACGAATACTTAATCGAGATGCCATCCATGAAATGATCATAGACACCAAAAATACGGTTAAAAACACCAACACAAAGTCCATAACCCGGATATCTACCGGATAGGTTTCAATAATCACTTGGTCCGACTGACTAAACTTTAACCACCCGAATCGGAGCTGCGAATAACTAACTAAAAAACCAATAATTAAACCGCTCACGCTTCCAATCAAGGCGATCATCATCCCCTCCATAAAGAAGATTCTACTAATTAACGAGGATCCAGCCCCCATGCCTTTAAGTACCGCAATATCTTTCCGTTTATCGATCACCAACATGGTCAAAGAACCAATAATATTTAATACAGCGATCATTCCAGTAAAAGTTAAAATCGCAAATATTGCCCACTTTTCTGAACGAATGATTTTATATAAGGTAGGATTTTGTTCTTCACGAGACAATATTTTCAATTCTGAACCCAAAGTTTGTTGAAGTGATTTATAAATCGTAGAAACATCTTTTGGATCTTTCACATTAATTTCCACCGCAGATATCCCTTCATATTCACTCAACACATCCCGCACAAAACCAAGTGGAGCGATCATCACATCATTAATTTCCTCATGTCCGCCCATAATTCCAGAAGGAGAAATGTATTGAACATTAAATTCTTCTGCCGGATTTAAACTATTTACTCGCCCCTTTCTTGGTGAAAATAGGGTAATGGGTGCTTGATCATTTTGTACACTGACCCCTAATGCTTGATCGATCCCTTGCCCAATGACCGCATAATCCAGTCCGTTTTCACGAATCTTAAAATCACCGTGGTATAATATTGAGTCGGTAGCCCAATGTTGAGTAAAGGATTCTTCCACTCCCTTTAGCTGCGCAATCACTTGATTTTCTCCATATTGAAGCAATACATTCTCCTGCAAAACAGGCTCAAAAGAAGCAATCTTAGGATCTTCCGACCACTTTTGCAGACTTGGATAGTCTGCCAACTTAAATACCTTCCCTCGAGCCGGTTCCACCCGAATCTCCGAAGCCACCGAACTAAACATGGAAAGGAGCAGGTTCTCCAATCCATTATAAAAAGATAAAATAGCTATTAAAGATGCACTGCTGACCATCACCCCGACCATACTGATCGCAGATATGATGTTAATCGCATTTATCGATTTTTTTGAAAAGAAGTAGCGCTTCGCAAAATAAAAAGCTAGTTTCATCCTTCAGAATCTTTATCCCCGAACAAAAGGGTTGTGTCTTTTTTCGTGGCCCACGGTCGTTTCAGGCCCATGCCCTGGATACACAACCGTATCATCAGGCAATGTATACAAGTTATTTGCTATGCTATCCAATAACTGCTGATGATTGCCCCCAGGCAAATCCGTTCTTCCTATACTGTTTTGGAACAACACATCTCCTCCGATCACAAAACCTTGCTCTGCATGATAAAAACACAGATGGCCCGGTGAATGTCCTGGCGCAAACAAAATGGATAAGCGCTCTTCGCCAATCAGAATTTCATCCGAAACACTTAAAAACGTTTCCCCAATGGGTGAAACATCGTATTGAATGCCCATTTGCGGAGCATAATTCTGAACTTCTATTAATAAAGGCAATTCCAATTCACTAAACTGCGGCAATAACCCATATTGTTCATACACAAAACGGTTACCTAACACATGATCGATGTGGCAATGCGTATTTAACAATAAAATAGGCTGAAGCTTGTGCTCTTGAATAAATGATAAAAAATGAGCTTGCTCTTGAGGACCGTACATTCCCGGATCGATAATCGCTGCTCGTCCTTTCTCATCGTAAAGAACGTACGTATTTTCCTGATAAGGATTAAAAGTTAATTGTTGAATATGTAGCATTTCCAAAGATACACAATGCCGTAATAAATCCTATTGCCATTGCAAGGTAGAAAGGAGCATCCATAAATCTTCCTCAATAAAATCCAAAGCAGGTTGAATAGAATCTCGTGGGGCTGATTCTTGGAGGTAAAGGGCCGCCCGTAGGTAATGCTGATTACGATCTGTGGCAAAAAACTGATACGAAGACGCTACTTCACCAGGTAATTCAAACCACTCACCTTCTACCCTATTTAATGGATAAGCAAACGGCTGATACACCATTCCTCCAGACTTAGCTGCATGAGATTGGGCAAATTTATGCGCATCGGCGACCAATTCTTGCAAGGGAGTATAGGGAGTAATTGGGAGATAACTAATATGTAA
>CAYTDM010000033.1:0-16049 GCA_964436635.1 uncultured Sphingobacteriaceae bacterium | reverse complement strand
AAGCCATTGAAGAACTTATGCCCGAATACGATTATCTTTATTTAGGAGATAATGCTCGGGTACCTTATGGCAATAAATCTGATGAAATAGTATTAAAATACACCTATGAATGTGTAGAAAGTCTGTTTAAGCAAAATTGCCATTTAGTCATCATAGCATGTAATACGGCATCTGCAAGAGCATTGAAGAAAATTCAACAAGAAATCCTTCCTAAAACGTACCCGGACAGGCGAGTTTTGGGCGTAATCAGACCCACTTCGGAAACCATTGGAAATTATTCAAAAAATGGACATATTGGAGTTTTGGCAACCAGTGGAACTGTTTTATCGAATGCTTTTCAAACTGAAATTATTCGATTTCATCCTGATTTTAAAGTCTCTCAGCAAGCCTGCCCTATTTGGGTCCCTTTGATTGAAAGTGGCGACTTAGGTTCGCCTGCAATGCGCTATTACACAAAATTGTACGTTGAAAAATTATTTGACCAAGACCCTGAGCTTGACACAGTGGTTTTAGGTTGCACCCATTACCCGCTAATAAAAGAACTAATAAAGGAGTTTTTACCCCCTGAAGTCACTTTACTTCCCCAAGGGGAATTGGTCGCAACCAGCTTAAAAGATTACTTAAACAGGCATCCTGAAATTGATATGCATTGTTCAAAAAAAGCAAGCAGGAAATTTTTAACGACAGATGATGCAGAAAATTTTGCAGAGAAATCAGCACTATTTTTTGGATCGCCCCTTCATGCCGTCCAGTTTAACTTAGACGTATAAATTCCATTTCTATAATTTTTATTAACCTAAAAAGGGAGTTAAAATTTAGATTTTAACTCCCTTTTTAGGTTTGGAAATCACATAATCCTTGAAGATTATGTGATTTTTTATAATATGCTCATCGCTTGATTACCTAAACAGTAATGTTATACGATTAAGATTAGTTAAAGATATAACGTAATCCAAATTGCATGCTCCAAGTAGTACCTAATGTACGTACGTCTTGATACATTTCTGTAGGTAATACCACATTACCGTCGATATTAGCAGTATTCATGCGGAAAGTCGGATTAGTTCCTCTGGTAACAACCGATAATGGTGTGCTTGCATTAGGAATTAATTGCTTACGAACTCCCCAATCAGAATTTAACAAGTTGGCAAAGTTAACGAAATCTAAACTTAACTGAATTGAGTTTTTAGACCCACCAATGTTTGTAAACAAATCCTGTAAAATTCTAACGTCAAAACGGTTATACCATGGCATTAACACAGCATTTCTATCTGCCATTTTCCCTTTGTTATCGCTTAAATACGAAACATTATTCATTAATTCATTGAATGCTGCACGTTGTTGTTCAACTGTAAATCCATTAGCAGGAACAAAGTTAACGTCCGAAGCATTTGTAGGGATGAAAAGTAAATCTCCGCCGATCGCATCGCCGTTCACATCACCATTGTAAGTGAATGAATAACGACCTTGGTGTGCTCCAGAGTAATAAACAGAAACAGTAGTTTGACCGTATTTCAAGCCACCAAATTCATAGGATAAATGACCTACTACACGGTGAGGCAATGCTCCCATTGAAGATGCTAAGAAAATATCATTAGGCGATCCAATGTTAGGAGTAGCACCCCATGCAGAAGAAGCATTCGATCCAGAGTTATCAGTGGTAGTTTGAGCTGATGTATGGTTGTAAAATAACGAACCACTTAAGCCTTTATAATTATCCAAATTCACTCCTAAGCTTAAATTGAATGAATGTCCTTGGTCAGTATTCATTAAAACACTACCTGCATTTCCACCTAATGAAGAGTTATAAGTGTATGCAGCTGCATTTGGATAATATGGACGTCCATCATACATCGTTTGAGTTGCTTCTTTTCTGTTAGCACCAAATTGATATACATCTTGTAAATCTTTGGTATACATTAAGTCAGCAACAAGGGTTAATGGAGTGTTCGCAATGCGTTTGTCTGCACCAACGTTTACTCGATAAATTTGAGGCATTTTAAAATCACTATCTACTAATGCTAATGATCCCGGTACACCTGCACCTGGAGAAGTGATAAACACATTCCCTGCGCCAGCTGGAACATTTTCCAACCAATGTAATTTATCCGGGTTAAAACGGATTTGATTAATCCATGGAGCAGAAGCAGCATAACTTCCCGGCTCAATACCATTTTGAATAGCGCCTGTATTGGAAGGTTGGTTAGTTAACCAAACAAATGGCACACGACCTGCAAAAATACCGGTTCCACCACGAACTATAAATGATCTATCACCTTCTACATCCCATCTGAAACCTAAACGAGGAGAAACCATCAATCTGGTTTTTGGCCATTCGCCAGAAGCGTAATTAGTAACTTGCCCATTTACGTCTAATAAATCAAGACCATCCACTACTGGATTAGCTACTAAACTATTTGTAAACATTGGGATCTCAGCACGAATACCTGCTGTCAATGTAAATCTGTCGGTAACAGTAAATTTATCTTGAACATATAAAGAAGGAAGTGCATAATTAACTATTGCCCAAGGCTGTTGTCCAGGATAAGGATAAGTTAAAGCAAATTGAATTGGCGCTACTTCACCTGGGGTACCAGTTTTTAAAAAGTCAGCTACAGAAGCATATCGGTAGTAAGAGGTACCATTCCGCATGTAGTTATTTTTAAATTCTTGCATTTCAAAGCTTGCACCTACTACAATTTCATGGCGTCCAGAAGAAATATTCACGTTATTAGTAACGATGTAGTTTTTATTTTTAACAGCGTTATTATAAGTAAATAATTCATAACCTGCTGAAATGTAGTTTTGCCAAGTGCTTTCTGTACCTAAACCATCTCCGATATCAATAAATGGAAATTCAGCACTTGGTGATGAACGACCAGATTCGATGTTTGAGTAAGTAACTAAGAATTGGTTTGAAATGTTATTATTAAAACGGCTGTTCAATTCTAAGGTACTTGAGAAAACGTTATTTGCATTAAAGTACATAGAGTTCTCAAACGACATCGCATTTTGAGAAACACGAGAGTAATTATTGTTTGCTCGTGGATATGCACCAGAAGTACCATTCGTTAAGAAAGGAATTTCATTTTCTGTACTATTGATACGGAAAGCTAATTTGTGGTTATTATTAATATTCCAATCTAAACGTGCTAACCATGAAATCGTGTTTGATTTACCATCAGCGTATCCTTCATAACGACCTGGATTATATCCCCACTGATTGATTAAATGGTTTCTTACTGCTTCAAGATCACTTCTTTTAACTCTTGTAATGTTATCTGCAGGTACTGAAACACCATTATCAGAAGCTCTCCAAGGATTCACAGCACCCGCTGAAGGTCCTTCCAAGTTTGATCTTTCTGCGTTAACAAAGAAAAATAATTTATTTTTAATAATAGGTCCTCCTAATCTGAAACCAAATGTTTTATCAGAACTAGGTTGTACACCACTTACAAGATCACCATTAATTTTTGTTCCTTGCAATTGATCATTTTGAACGAAATAATAAGCAGAACCTTGGAATTTATTATTACCACTACGTGTTACTGCATTAATTCCAGCACCTGTAAAACCACCTTGACGCACATCATAAGGTGCAATATTTACTTGGATTTGTTCAATCGCATCGATAGAAAGACCACCGCCACCAGGAAGTGGATCATCATTCAAACCAAAACCATTATTAAAGTTCGCCCCATCAATTTGAACGTTGTTATAACGCCCGTCACGACCTGCAAATGAATTACCATTTGCTTGAGGTGTAATCCGAGTAAAATCAGAAATACTTCTAGTAAAAGATGGTAATTTATTAATTTGCTGTCTAGAAATATGGGTAGAGGTTCCCGTTTTGTCTAAATTAGTAGCTGAACGAAGAGGAGAAATGGTTACTTCGTCTAATTTTAACCCACCATCTGCAAATGCAGTATTTAAGGTTAATGGCTCACCCAATTGAAGATAAACGTCTTCATAGATTACAGCTTGTTGGCCTACATAAGTAACTTCAACACGGTAAGGACCTCCTACACGCATATTCGCTAAATTATACCGACCAGCGGTTGTAGTAGAAGTACTATACACGGTACCACTTGGAACGTGCGTAGCCTTAATCGTTGCGCCTGCCACGATTTGATTGCCTGATTGAGTAACCAATCCAGACATACTACTGGTGGTAACTTGAGCCGTTCCGTACAAAGCGGTCACAAGTAACACCATCATCAAAAGTAAAGACTTTCTCATACTGATTTTTTTAGATGTATTTGATATTTTTCGCAAAGGTAATCAACCATTATTAAATATAGAAACAAGTTTTATTAAGCCTTCGTTAAGTTAAGGTTAAATCTACCAACAGTTTGACTAAGCGAACGAGGAATTTGACAATAAATTTAAATTGTTAAAATTAAAAGGAGGGAATTTTAAAAATTTAACAAAATTTAACATCTTTTATTAACAATTTGCAGAAATTGAAAAAATTACAAAATGTTGATAAAATTTTAGCTTAAATGAGCATATGTAATCCCATCCCCCCCTCTATCCGGATGTTCGTCCTCCAAATGACTGATTTGACTATACTTACGCAGATAATCTCGGATGAATTTTCGCAAGATTCCATCCCCTTTACCATGCACGATTTTAAGGTTAGGATACCCGAGCATGATGGCCTGATCTAACACTTTTTCGATCGCATACAAAGCCTGTTCTGTCCGCATTCCCCGAACATCTATTTCTGGAGAAAAATTCGATGCATCTGACAATTTACTCGTATTCGATTTTCGAATGGATTTAGGCAATTCTTTTTTTGAAATTTTCTCTAAATTTTTCAGCTTCTGAACCGTCCTCAACTCTCCCATTGTCAGAATAACATTGTTTTTATTGATTTCTAACACTTGCGCCGCGTTCCCAGAATCAATCATTTTTACCCAATCACCAATTTGAATTTCTTTTGCCTCGACTTTCAAATTATTTTTCACAGCAGGACGAATTTTATCCTGCTGAACACTCTTGTCCAGTTGTTCCAACGTTTCTTGCACTTTTTCTCTTAAAACTTTGGTTTTTTCCTTTTCTGCGTGTTGGGATTTAATTTCTGAAATCGTATTCTCTATGAGCTTATTCGCCTGTTGTATAATTGATTTCGCCTCAATTTTAGCTTCTTTCAGAATGGTTTTCTTATTTAAATCTAAATAGGCCTGTAATTCTTCATTTTCCTGCTTTAATTTAAGCATGGCTGCTTCTTTCTTTTCCAGGGCTCGCTTCGCAACGATCATTTCCGCCTTTTCTCGTTCCAAATCAACTAATAACGTGTCTACACGTTTTTGTTGCTTCCCAACTTTTTGTTTGGCTGTCTCTATGATTTCCCGATTGAGTCCAATTTTTTGAGCGATTTCAAAAGCGTATGAACTTCCTGGTTTCCCGATTTGCAGAATATACATAGGCTTCATCTGTTGATTATCAAATAACATGGAGGCATTTTGAAGCCCCTTTGTATTGCCTGCGTATACTTTTAAATTTGAGTAGTGGGTGGTGATTACGCCTCGAATATTTTTTTTGGTTAACACTTCTAAAACAGCCTCCGCCATTGGTCCCCCAAAAAGTGGATCTGTTCCGGTCCCAAATTCATCAATGAGCACCAAACTTTTCGAATCCGCGTGCTCAGTGAAATACTTCATTTTCGTCAAATGAGCACTGTAAGTACTTAAATCACTTTCTAAGGACTGATCATCTCCAATATCTGCAAAAAATGATTTAAAAATACCCATGGTAGAAGTTGGATCAGCCGGAATCAACAACCCCGACTGGACCATTAATTGCAACAAGCCCACGGTTTTCATACAAACGGATTTTCCACCTGCATTTGGCCCAGACACCACAATGATGCGATCTTCCTGATCAATTTTAATATTCAACGGAACCACGGTACTTCCTTTCTCCTTTTTGAATGAAAGTTTAAGCAGTGGGTGCTCTGCATTGACTAAATGAATGCTGGGTTGTTGGATCAATCCAGGTAATTGTGCATCGATTTCTATGGCAAAAAGTGCTTTGGCACGCACAAAATCGACCTTTCCTAACAAAGCATGATACTGTAAAAGGAGCGATGTGTAAGGCCTGAAAAAGTTTGTTAATTCGATTAATAAACGAATAACCTCCCTCCTACGATCGAAAATCAAATCGCGCAATTTATTGTTTAAGTGAAAAACTTCTTCGGGTTCGATATAAGCGGTTTGGCCAGTAGCAGATTCGTCGTGAATAAAGCCTTTTAATTTTCGTTTATGCTCGGCCAACACAGGAATACAAAGCCGTCCATCCCGCACGGTCAAATTCCCGTCTGCGGTCCAATTTTGTTGTTGGGCGTGCTTAAATAATTGATCAATTTTACGATGGGCCTCCTGTTCGGCTTTTTGGATTTGCCCACTTAAATCTGCTAATAATTTTGAAGCGTTGGACCGAATGACGCCCTTATCATCAATAATTTTGGATATTTCATTTAATAACTGCTTCTCGATGGTCACTTGTTCGAGCAAGGCTTCTATATTCGGATATTGACCTTTCCGTTGGTCAAAATATTGTATGATCCCAAGAATGGTTTTTAAGGTTAGATGCAATTGATGAAATTCTTCTTCACTTAAAAAGAATCCTTCCACGCGTATCTTATCTGTCAGCGGCTTCAATGGGTATAAATGATCCACTTGAAGCGGCGAATCATGTAATATTAAATTCCTAAACTCTTCCGTTTGCCTTAAAAATCGTTCAATTTGATCGTACCGCGATTGGGGTTGAATTTTATCCACCAATTCTTTCCCTGCTACGCTCAGGCATTTCTCCCTAATTCGTAGTCGTATTTCAGTAAATCCTAATTTATCCAGGATATTCTCAGGGTAGATCATATTAATTTATGAATTGATGTTTTAAGGTCGGAACGTTTTTAGGCTCCTGTTGGACTGGCGGAATATTAGCAGGGTCCACAGCAGGAGCTCTTAAGTTCACATCCGCCGATGGGTACCGGACGAAAGGCTCTATGCGCACCGAAGAATCAAGTCGTAAATAGGCATCAAAGTTTAGACGCCAAAGTCGTTGATCTTGGAAAAATCGCGTAGAATAAGGTATAAAATGAAATGGAACCCTCGCATCCACTTTTTGAGTGGAATCGGGCATTCTTAATAAATGTCGCTTCCGTTTGAAATCTAAGGAATCAATGGCGGCCTGATAAAGACTATCCATGTATTGGACCTTTTTAATAGAGTCAGCAATTACTTGTTGACGATAGATTTCAGCTCGGGCTGCATTATCCTCATCCATCATGGCTTGCAATTTATCAGTCACTTCTTGATAAATGGCTTGAAACTCTTCTGGACGTTTGGAATAATATTGAATCGATTGTTTAAATATGTTTGAGTCGATTTGATAATAATCGAACAGTTCTTGATAATCCGCTAACAAGCGTCCCCGTGCAGAATCTATGTGCATGGAATTCATATTTGCGTCAAGCAAATGAACTTGCACAAGGATCTCCGGCAACTTATTTCTGGACAAGACACCCTCAGGTAGTTTTTCACTACAAGCAACTAATAAATTCAGTAGCAATAAAACGAATAATAAGCGTCTCATTTTGTATTTTTGTACAAAATTACAAAACAAAGGTGGATTTGTCAGCGAAAAGGTGTGTAAATCCATGATTGATTGAAAAAACATGAGCATTCCAAAAAATATTCAAGCCATTCAAAAAGAAATTGGGGACAAAAATGCAACCCTTGTCGTCGTTTCAAAAACGAGAACTCCAGCAGAAATCATGGAGGCATATGAGGTCGGTCATCGGATTTTTGGAGAAAATTTGGTGCAAGAATTAGTGGAAAAACAAGCGCAACTTCCCAGTGATATTGAATGGCACCTCATCGGACATCTTCAACGAAACAAAGTAAAATACATCGCTTCCTTTGTTTCCTTGATTCATTCAGTAGATAGCCTAAAGTTATTAGAGGAAATCAATAAACATGGGATTAAACAGGGCAGAGTGATCGATTGCTTATTGCAGGTGCACATCGCCAGCGAGGACACAAAATTTGGACTGGATCACGTAGAATTAATCGAGTTATTAGAAAATGAAGCTCGATTCAAACTAGAAAACGTACGAATTCGTGGATTAATGGGGATGGCCACGAATACAGAGAATGAAAAATTAATAAAAGAAGAGTTTTACGAGCTTAAAACGCTGTTTGATGGAATTAAATTAAGCTATTTCCGTAAAGATTCAGCCTTTGACACCCTATCTATGGGAATGTCTTCAGATTATAACATCGCATTAGCTCAAGGCAGCACGATGATTCGTGTAGGATCATCCATCTTCGGAAAACGTATTATTAAACATTTTAAAGCAGTTAATAAGCAATAAAAATCACATCGGCATTATCCGATTGAACCTTTTAAATCTACTTGATAGTTATGGGAATTGTTATTCGTAAAGCACGTAAAGAAGATTGTCCAGCCATGTTGATGCTGATTCGTGAATTGGCTATCTTTGAACGTGAACCGGATGCAGTGACTGTAAGCATGGAGGAATTTGTAGAATGCGGCTTTGGCGAACAACCGGTTTGGGAAGCTTTTGTGGCAGAAGTAGAGGATGGTGAACGAGCATTTTTAGTCGGAATGTCCCTCTTTTACATCCGTTATTCTACCTGGAAAGGCAGGAGGTTATACTTAGAAGACATCGTGGTAACCGAGCAGTGGCGTGGCAAAGGAATAGGCAAACAGCTTTTCGATGAAACCTTCGCTTTAAGTAAAGAACGGGGATACCATGGCATGGTGTGGCAAGCCTTGGATTGGAACGAACCCGCCTTGCAATTTTATAAAAAGTATGGGGCGAAATTCGACTATGAATGGGTCAATATTTCATTGGAGTCGGAGGAAAATCATGACAAATAGAGCGAAAAATCGGTATTTTCACCTATTTTTAATGGGTTGCATGGTCGCTTTTTTAGGTGTTTCGTGCCAAACAAATACATCTGAGACGGATAACGACACCTCAAATCTACATGGCCCTATTGTCAAAAAAACCCAGGATACTAATGCGAATGAATCGCGCCTTGACTATGTTTACGAGACCTTTGAATTAGCGAGTGACTCCACGTTCCCCATAGACAGTGTAAATAAATTGGATTCCACTCAAATGGACTACGCAACTTATCGCATTAATTATCCGAAATTCAATCAAAAAAATATTCAAGACTTTGTTTTAAAGAGTCAATTAGGAGAAGAATCACTGACTCCGGAACAAGCTGCCCATCAATTTATTGATGAATACGAAAACTTTAAAAAATCCTATTTTTCTCCCAGCCCTTGGGTACATAAAAGTGAAAATAAAGTGATGCATTTAACAGATGCTTATCTTGGTTTAAAAATAGATAATTACCATTATACCGGGGGTGCCCATGGGAATTATTATACCCTCTATAAGCATTTTCAACTTCAAGACAACTCGGAATTTGCCATGGAAGATTTAATCAAAACATCGGCATTTGATGCATTTTTACAAGTAGCCGAACAGCATTTTTGGGAGAATGAACGCGCACTAAATCAAGATCTTCGAGAGGATCTGTATTTTTTCGAAAACGACGTTTTTTCTTTACCTAATAACTTTAGTTTTGAATCTGACAGTTTGCTTTTTCTATACAATATCTATGAGATTAAACCGTATGTGTTTGGGCAAACGGCCTTTAAAATACCCTATCAAGAGATCGAATCCTTTTTAACAGATAAAGCATTAAGAATAATTGCCTCAATCAAAGAAAAATAAGATGGTAGAAGTTTATAAATTCGGTGGTGCATCCGTAAAAGATGCAAAAGCAATAGAAGATTTAGGAACGTTATTGGCGACCTATCCGAAAGATCAATCTTTGCTGATTGTTATTTCAGCAATGGGGAAAACCACGAATTTATTGGAAAATTTGGTGAACCATTTTTACACAGACCTTGCGAAAGCGCATGCCAACCTGGAAGAAGCCAAAGAGTTTCATTTCAACATTATATCCTCATTATTCCCTAATCCATCGCACCCTATTTACGACAAAATTTCTAATATTTTTGTGGAAATAGAATGGATGTTTGAAGATGGTGCCTTGGATGATTTTGACTATACCTATGACCAAATTGTATCGGTTGGAGAATTGCTTTCGACTACGATCATTAGCGAGTATTTAAATCAAATAGGTTTGAAAAACAAATGGGTCGATGCCAGAAATTACATTGTTACCGATAACCAATACCGAAATGCGCGGGTGAATTGGGAAAAAACTGAAAGCTTGATTCAGTCCAACCTTCCAAATGAGTTAAGTCAATCTTGGGTCCTTACCCAAGGTTTTATAGGTTCTACTTCAGAAAACTTTACGACTACTTTAGGAAGAGAAGGGTCGGATTACTCTGCCGCAATATTTGCCGCTTGCTTAGGCGCAAAACAAGTGACCATCTGGAAAGATGTACCCGGCGTCCTGAATGCAGACCCAAAATGGTTTGACCAAACAGAATTAATTCCAGACCTATCTTATCTGGATGCGATAGAATTATCCTATTATGGAGCGACGGTCATTCATCCAAAAACCATTCAACCTTTAAAGAGCAAAGGAATCCACTTATTTGTTCGTTCATTCAAAGACCATCAACAGACAGGCACCAGAATTGGGCATACCCAAACTCCGCACGATCTGCCTGCATTTATATTTAAAGTAAATCAAGTATTAATCGAAATCATGCCGAAGGATTTCTCATTCATTGTAGAAGATAATTTGAGCACAATCTTCCAGGCCTTTCACCAGCATCAAATAAAAATCAACATGATGCATAATTCGGCGGTGCATTTCGCGGTAGGCGTGGATCAAGATGAACAAAAAATCAATTCCTTGCTGAATTCTTTGCGGCCTAATTTTAACATTGCATTGCAAAGTGGATTGGAATTAATCACGATTCGATATTATGACCAAGCGACCATCGATAGGGTCTTAATCGGCAAAGAGGTGATATTAGAATTAAGAGACAAAGATACCTTCCAACTTCTTGTAAAAGATCAGCGTCCCACATAAAAGGATCAAAAATGATAAACCCACTGCTTTTAACTCCTGAGGTTCAACAGTATATCAGAGAACAGTTGCATAAAAATGTCAGTGATATCGCGCTGCGCAAATCGCCATTCGAAGGGGTTTTATCAAAGGAATTAGCTAATCAAGTAGAGGGCATTCAACGCTGTCGTCAAAAACTCCCCAGTTGGTACCACCAGCAGGGCCTATTTTATCCTAAAAAATTATCGCTTGAACAATCCTCATCAGAATTAACAGCCTTTTATAAAGCATCTGCTTTAGCCCCAAATAGTCAAATAGCAGATCTGACAGGCGGTTTTGGGGTGGATAGCACGGCGTTTTCACGATTTGCGGGAGCTGTTTACTACAACGAACAAGTGGATGAATTAGCAGAAATTGTTCGGCATAATGCTCAGGTATTTGGCGCCAAATCCCTCCAGGTAAGTACCGGTACGGCGGAAGATTTTCTCGCTAAGCTTCAGCCAGGCAAATTAGATGTGATTTATTTAGATCCAGCTAGAAGAAACGAAGGGCGTAAAGTCTATAAAATAACGGATTGTCAGCCCAATGTGGTGAACCTATTGCCTGAATTAAAACAAAAAGCGAAAGAAATTTGGGTTAAGTTAGCACCGATGCTGGATGTGAGTGACGCCATCAAATCCTTGCCAGGCTTAAATGAAATCCAAGTGATTAGTGTGGGTGGAGAATGTAAAGAACTCCTTTGTAAAATAGGGTCTAAGCAGGATGTCAGCGATGTAAAGATTGTAGCGGTCTGCCTGAAGCGAACGGCGGAGTGTTTTATCATGCATGAATCTAAGGCCTGGGAGCAGTATTCGAATCAAATTCACGGGAATATTCAAGAAATTTCTTTCTTAATGGAAACTGAAAAAAATGCGAAACCTTTTTATAGTTTACCAGAATGCTATCTCTATGAACCGGATGCTGCTTTACTAAAAGCAGGCGCATATAAGTACACGAGCGTGCATTATGGCATCAATAAACTACACGCGCACACACATTTATACACGAGTAAAACACTTATAGAAACGTTTATGGGTAAAATCAGTGAAGTGATTTCGATTCAACCCTTTTCCGCACTGAAAAAAAGAAAAAATACTTTATCAGGAAATGTGATTACACGAAATTTTCCCCTGAAAGCGGAAGAAATTCGAAAAAAATACAAAATTGGTGAATCGCCCGATGTCAATTACTATTGTTGCACCGAATTAAATGGAGAATTAATTGTCATAGAAACCAGAACTACACATCTAATCCGCTGACCCCCCCAGAAACCACCAGCTTCATCGCATCTGTAGAACTTATGTTCAATGGCTGAACATTCGAAGCTTTGACAACTGCAATTTGCCCCGCCACCGAATAGGCATATGGAAAATAAACGATTACCTCATCTTTCAGACCTATTTCCGTCAAGTTCTTCTGCGTTAAAAACCCTATTTTTTTCAATCCAGTCTCGTTGATCGTCACTAAAACGGGTTCATTAAATTTCTTTGAGTCACCTACAAATGCTTCTGTAAAATCTTTTATAGACGAGTAAAGTGTATTAAATAAGGGAATTCTATTCAACAAATTATTAAACCAATTATAAATCGGCTCAGTGACAACGTTTGTGAAAATCATACCCACCAAAATCAAGGCCACCACGACGGTCAAAATGCCCAAACCTGGAACATGCATGGGTTGCCCTGATTCATCTTGCCAAAATTGAGGACTAATGTTAATCGCCGAATCAATGCCTGTGACCGCCCAGACCATTACAAATAAGGCGCCAGCTAATGGCACCACGACCAATATTCCTTTACCCAAATAAGATAATAATAATCGAATAGTTTTTTTCATATATCTACCTATAAACATTACCAACCATAATAATAAATACGTTTTACACGTTGGGAAATCCGGACTAATAATTCGTAGGGAATGGTGCCAATTTTTTGTGCCAACCCCTGAATATCACCATATACAATAACCTCGTCTCCTACTGCAGCTTCAGGAACATCCGTAATATCCAACATGCATAAATCCATGCAAATATCACCAATACATGGCACATATTTACCATGTAATTGCATTTGTCCTACACCATTTCCAAATCTACGGTCATATCCATCGGCATACCCAATGCGCACGGTGGCAATGCGGCTATCCCTTGACACCTGACCTTTCAGTCCGTACCCAATTCGTTCTCCAGCATTTATTTCATGAATTTGAGTAATCGTGGTTTTCAAAACAGGAACTTGCCTTAAATTTAAGCCCTTTTTATGTTCCACCCCATGCATCCCGATGCCTAAGCGAACCATATCCAAACGGGCTTCAGGAAAGCGAATAATTCCATCCGTATTGGCAATATGCCTGATAAAAGTAGTATTCAATTTTGCGGATAAAAGATCGCACCCGCTTAAAAACTCATGGAGTTGTGTACGGGTCACCTCATCAAAATTCGAATCACCCGACGCGACTAAGTGTGAAAAAACGCTTTCTACGAGAAGGTTTTTATGTAATTGCAAAGCCTCGCCCAGTTGATCCAATTCTTCCTTCTGAAAGCCTAAACGATGCATGCCTGTATCTAATTTTATATGGATCGGCCAGGCCCCCTTATAGTTTTTAGCACTCAAAAAATCCGACCATTCTTGAAGTATTTGGAAACTGAAAATTTCTGGTGAAAGCTGATAATCGTATAATGCCGAAAAAGAATTTACATCGGGATCCATCACCATAATGGGTAATTGAATGCCTCCTTTGCGCAAAGCAACACCTTCATCGGCATAAGCGACCGCCAAATAATCAACCTTATGAAATTGCAATAAATTCGCTACTTCAAAACTGCCAGAACCATAAGAAAATGCCTTCACCATGGCCATTAACTTGACATTAGGCCCTATGAATTGCTTGAATTCAGCGACATTATGGCGTAAATGATCCATATGGAGTTCCAGCCTCGTTTCATGGCTTTGCGCAGCAAGTGCCCTCGTAATGCGTTCAAAATTAAACTTTCTGGCCCCTTTAATTAAGACACTCTGATCTTGTATTTGTAGGCTTGGCAAAGCGGCAATTAATGAATCTGTATCTGGAAAAGCCAGCCATTTTTTAATCGGGAATGATTCTTTTTTCGCAAGCAATCGAGGTCCCACCGTAATCAATTGGTCGATGGGATACTTCTCGAACAATTGGGAAACAGACGCATAGGCTGCCTGTTCAAAACCCTTAACTTCAGGTAAATCCGACCAAATCAAGGTTCGAATGGGGTGTTGGTCTTGTCGCAACAGGAAATCCAATGAAATTTCGAGGGAAGATAAATCGTTGCTGTAGGAATCATCAATGAGCGATGTTCGATTGATGCCTTCCTTTAATTGTAAACGCATGTCCATTTGGTGCAAATGGGTAAAACGATCCGTCACATCGGCCAAAGTATAACCTAAGACCTTCATGACGCGCCAACAAGTCACTGCATTTTCTATGGAGGCCCGATCTATAAAAGGAATGGTAATAGGCACTTTTCCGGACTCCACATAGATTGTAGTGCATCGCTTTATTTTATCAATCACATGCGTGGGCAAAGGTAAAGGAGTGATAAATACTTCGCTATTAGCGCCCAAAATCATTTTTTCGGCTAATTTTTCTTGTTCATCCCGAAATCCTTCCTGATGGGCGGCACCGACATTGGTTAAAACGCTGATGGTGGGTTGGATCATGTCGGCTAAGCGGCTCATTTCTCCCACTTGACTAATTCCTGCTTCAATCAGTGCCAGCGTATGCGTATCGTTCATTTGCCAAAGCGAAATAGGCACCCCAATTTGAGAATTATAACTTTTCGGTGTTTTGACAATGGAAAAATCAGGTGAGAGCAATTGATTTAACCAGTCTTTTACGATGGTTTTGCCGTTGCTCCCTGTAATTCCTATGACTGGATAGTGAAACTGCTTCCTGTGATACTTAGCGATGGCTTGAAGTGCTGCAATCGGACTTTCTACCCAAGCGATGTTCGCATCTTTTAGTGATGGGGTTTGAGTTCGCTTCGCAAAATCAAGCACAAAATTCCTAACACCTTGATCATAAGCCGATTGGACATAACGATGTCCATCTTGTAAACCACTTAAAGCGAAAAACAAAGACACGCTCGGATTTGGTAATTTTCGACTATCATATGCTAAGTTTTCAATGTTGGCTTCATGGAAAGCCACTTGAGTTACTTCGGTAATAATAATACCCAAAATTTTTTCAAACGTATATTTGTGCATCCTATTTTACTAAGTTTGCAATTTCCGTAAAATTTAGATAAATCAAGAATTTTAATTATTCAGGGTGATTCACGATCTTTAAAAGAAATAGCAGGGGGAAGAATTAGCATGGGGAACGAATTAGCATGGGCAAACAAACGACTTTAACTTATACCGCAGCAAAATTAAAAGCAGAAAGCTATTGCGCCTATCAGGAACGATCACAACAGGAGGTGCGCGATAAATTATATGCATGGGGCTTGCATTCCACAGAAGTGGAAAATATTTTGGTGGATTTAATTCAAGAGAATTATATAAACGAAGAACGCTTTGCGCTAGCCTATGCTGGGGGCAAACATAGAATTAAAAAATGGGGTAAGCTTAAGATCCAACAAGGGCTAAAATTAAAAGGGGTGTCGAATCCATTAATAAAAATAGCACTTGATGCGATCGATATGGATGAATATTTTGCGAATTTGGAAGAAGTTTTGAAGAAAAAGGCGGCTACAGTGAAGCATGAAGATGCCTTTAAACGCAAAAATGCTTTAGTTAACTATGCTATAGGTAGAGGATATGAAACCTCCCTAATTTTTGAGATATTGAACAACAATGAGTTATAAAAAAATGCAGACTTTTTTAAAATTTTATTTGAAAAGAACACAAAACTCACTATATTTGCACCGTTGACAGCAAAAAGCAACATGCGAAAGTAGCTCAGTTGGTAGAGCGCAACCTTGCCAAGGTTGAGGTCGCGAGT
>CAYTDM010000032.1:0-17141 GCA_964436635.1 uncultured Sphingobacteriaceae bacterium | reverse complement strand
ATTGGGGATTAAAAGTAGAGCAAAGACGAGTAAAAGTCAGTGAATTATTAGACGGAATTAAGAATGGGGTGGTGACTGAAGCTTTTGCGGCTGGTACTGCAGTTACCCTGTCACACATTTCAGAAATTGGATACAAAGGTGAAATTTACACCTTGCCAGATCCTGCAAGCAGAGAGTTTTCGAATAAGGTATTGGCTTTCTTAAACGATTTACGTTATGGCCGTGTAACCGATGAATTCGGTTGGAACCATATCGTATAAGGATTTTAAAATAAATCAGCATAAAAAAGGAAATGCAGCGACTGCATTTCCTTTTTTTATTTGCGAAGCTTCTTATTTTCAAAAGCTTCACAAATTAAGAAGCTTTTTAATATCCTAAGCAGCCTAAAATCCTTTTATAAAGATCGTTGAATTTGTGATCTAATGTAATCAAGAATTTCAGGAAGTTGGTTCGGTTCAAACCATTTGGTTTCCTCATTCTTTTTGAACCACGTCAATTGACGTTTTGCGTAGCGACGAGAATTTTGCTTGATTTTATCCACTGTTGTTGGAAGGTCGATGCGCCCATCTAAATAGTCGAATATTTCTGCATATCCCACTGTTTTTAAAGCAGGAAGATCTCTAAAGCCTTCCAAACCTCGCACCTCTTCCAATAATCCCATTTCCATCATGCGGTCGACTCGGGAATTGATCCGGTCGTAAAGGGCAGCTCGATCCATGTGAAGCCCGATTCGTATCGTTTTAAATGGGCGTTCAACATACTGGCTTTTTCTATAGTGCGAAAAGGGCTGATTGGTGCTTTTCCAGACTTCTAAGGCCCGGATGATGCGTTGTGGATTGTGAATATCTACTTGTTCGAAATATTCAGGATCTACTTGCTTTAATAAAGCTTGTAAGGGTGCTATGCCTTCCGATTCAAACTGTGCATTTAATTCTTCACGAATCCCGGGCAACGCTTTTGGTAATTCATCCAACCCTTTTGTCAAGGCATCCACAAATAACCCGGAACCGCCCACTAAAACGATGGATGAATGCGTTTTATATAAATCGTTTAATAACTGAAGGGCTTCCCGTTCATAATCCCCTGCTGATAAGTTATCCTCTACGCCATGCGAGTTTATAAAATAGTGGGAAACTTTACTTAACTCTGTGTTTGTGGGTTTGGCTGTGCCAATCGTCATCTCCTTAAAGAATTGACGTGAATCTGCAGATAGAATAACCGTGTTTAATTCTTTGGCCACTTCAATCGCTAAATCGGTCTTCCCAACTGCGGTTGGACCTACAATCGCGATTAAAAGAGGTGTGGGACGGTTCATGATTTTGATACCAACGAATGAAGATTAATATTCTTCATCGAAGCCAGCGGATGGATTTTCGCCTTCGCCATCTTTTTCCTCCTCATCCTCATCATCTAATAGGTCGTAATCTTCTTCTTCATCGATGCCGTATTCCGTTTCGTTTAAGAAGTCAAATTCGTCTTTAGCGGTTTCAGTCGGAGTCGCGGCGTCTCCACTTAAAATGTTTGCAGCGCCAAATGGTTTTGGAACGATTCCAATGCTGTTAACTAATACGGGATAGGTAACGCCTTCTTCTTCTTTCAAAATTTTAATTAATTGAACATGGAAATCGAATGGGCGTTCAAAATTATAGGTATAATAAAATTTTTGATGCGGATCGTTAACGAATTTGCTTAATTTAGCATCTTCCATTAAGGTGACCCCTGCGTTTACTTTTCGTTCGTTTGGCAAATACGCGATCTCTTCTCCCTTTTTCCAATGGTCATTACTCACATAAAAAGAGGAAGAAAGCTCAGGATTGTACCCCGTAGCCTGATGAATCGCAAGATGAAAATCTAGAAAATTATGTTTTGACAGCATGTCAATTTCTCTGATTACTTCATCATAATCTTCAAAAATCACTCTAAATCTATAAATTGCCATATTTTTAACGATTAATCGAATAATAAGGGGCTAATATCTTAAAATTAACAGATAATTTAAAATTGTTTATGCGTAGTTTGCTTATGCTTCCATGGCTTCCAACACTTGAATCGCTTGATTCAAATTATACACGCCATTTACTGCGATGCGCAATGTGCCTTTTACTTCTTTCAAATTACATGTCGTCGCATTTAACTGTGCAAAAGCAAGGACCTTACCAAACTGTTCACTTTGGAAATACTTCGAATCTTTTTTCTGAATGAAGTAGCCGCGCAATTGATCTTTTTTAAAGGAAATTTTTTCAAACCCAATTTTCTTTCCTAACCATTGCATTTTTAAGGTGCCAAATAAATGGTGGACTTCCTTAGGAATAGGGCCGAAACGGTCGATCAAAGCTTGTTTAAATGCTTCTAATTCTTCTTCGTTTTTTAAATTCGATAAATCGTTATATAAATTATAACGTTCTGCAATTTGGGTGACGTACTCATCCGGAATTAATACTTCCATGTCCGTGTCGATCTGTGTGAAGGTCACATAGGTCGGTTCAGATTGTTCGGGAAATAACCCCTTGAATTCTTCATCTTTTAATTCTTGGATGGCTTCATCCAAGATTTTGTGGTACATGTCAAAACCGATTTCTGCAATAAATCCACTTTGCTCCGCACCTAATAAATTACCGCTTCCTCGAATGTCTAAATCCCGCATCGCGACATTGAATCCACTTCCTAACTCGGAGAATTCTTCAATGGCACTTAAACGTTTATAGGCATCTGGTGTAAGTGTAGAAATGGGTAGACTTAATAAGTAGCAGTAGGCTTTTTTATTCGTTCGGCCAACGCGTCCACGCATTTGGTGAAGGTCACTTAAACCAAACATGTGCGCTTGGTTAATAATGATGGTATTCGCATTTGGAATGTCCAGGCCTGCCTCGATGATGGTGGTCGCTACCAACACATCGAATTCGTGTTGAATGAATTTCAACATCACATCTTCTAAGGCATCTCCTTCTAACTGTCCATGCGCGACACCTACGCGTGCATTTGGCACTAATTTTTTAATTAAATTTCCTAATTGAGGTAAATCTGCCACCCGATTATGGATAAAAAAGACTTGACCATTTCGGTCTATTTCTTCCGATACCGCTTCCTTGATTAAGGATTCATTAAAGACATGTAATTCCGTTTGCACAGGTTGACGATTTGGGGGAGGGGTGCTGATAATGCTTAAATCTCGTGCGCCCATCAAAGAAAAATGCAAGGTGCGCGGAATCGGGGTCGCTGTCAAGGTGAGGCAGTCGATGTTCGCACGCATTTGTTTTAATTTTTCTTTCACAGAAACACCGAATTTTTGTTCCTCGTCGATGATCATTAAACCCAGGTCTTTAAACTTCACGTCCTTACTGACTAAACGGTGGGTACCTATAATGATGTCCAACTCTCCTTTTTCCAGTCTTTGAAGTGTGTCTTTAATGGATTTATTTGATTTAAATCGATTAATATAGTCGATGTTGCACGGGAATCCTTTTAATCGCTCCGTAAAGGTGCGAAAGTGTTGCATGGCCAAGATAGTGGTTGGTACCAAAACAGCCACTTGTTTGCTATCCGCCACCGCCTTAAATGCTGCTCGGATCGCCACTTCCGTTTTCCCAAACCCCACATCTCCACACACCAGGCGATCCATAGGATGCGGCGATTCCATGTCTTTCTTAACATCTTGTGTAGCCTTCTCTTGGTCCGGGGTGTCTTCGTAAATAAAGGAAGCTTCTAACTCGGTTTGTAAGTAAGTGTCGGGACTGAATGCATTCCCAGTTTGGGCCTTTCTAAGTGCATACAACTTGATCAAGTCGCGCGCGATGTCTTTTACCTTTTTCTTGGTGGTCCGCTTCAGCTTTTCCCAGGCATCGGTGCCTAATTTGTGAAGTTTTGGCACGCTGCCATCTTTCCCAGAATATTTAGAAATCCGATTTAAGGAGTTTATATTCACATAAAGCAGGTCGTTATCCGCATAAACTAAGCGGATCATTTCCTGCGTCTTGCCCTGCACATCCACTTTTTCTAAACCGGCATATTTCCCGATACCGTGGTCAATGTGCGTGATAAAATCACCAGGTTTTAAATCGCGTAACTCCTTCAGCGTGATGGCCTGCGTTTTTTCGTATCCCTTTTTCCGCTTATACTTATAATAGCGATCAAAGATTTGATGATCTGTGTAACAGGCAATTCCAAGAGATCGATCTAAGAATCCAGCTCGTAGACCTATATGTATAGGTATAAATAAGTTTTCTTGTTGTAAATCCTCAAAAATCGCAAATAATCGCTCGATTTGTTTAGGAGAATCGCTTAAAATATAATTGGATATTTTCGCCCTTAAGTTTCCTTGTAAGGTGTGCGAAAGCAACCCAAAGTCTTTATTAAATGACGGTTGAGGCTGCTGATTAAAAGTGAAACTGTGTTGTGGATCATAAAAAAACTGCTTTCCGAATTCAATCACTGAGAATTCGTTGACTAATGAAAGCAAGTAATTTCCATCCGTAAAATTAAACTGCGGATCCGTCCATTCAGGATGTAAGTTTCTATCTTCAGGACTTAAGGCCTCCCATAGTTGCATGGTTTTTTGGTAGCCTTGCTGCGCAATGTCAAACGTGCTTTGAATATCCTTGAACCAAAGCACAGTGTCCGGAGTGATGTATTCTAAAAGAGAAATATGATGTTCGCTTAAGAATTTAGCTTGCACATTCGGCACGATCGTTACCGATTTAATATCCGCCACCGAAAGCTGAGATTCTATGTCAAAAGTACGAATGCGCTCTATGGTGTCCCCAAAGAACTCTATCCTATAAGGGAGGTCGTTCGAAAATGAAAAAATATCAACGATGCCTCCACGAATCGCATATTGCCCTGGTTCATAGACAAAATCCGTGCGATCAAAATCGTACTCACTTAGAAATTCGTTTATAAATGGAATGTCTAATTTGCTGTCTTGGTTGATGACCAGAGTGTTATTCGCTAAATCATTCCGGCTAATGACCTTTTCAGTCAGTGCTTCCGGATATGTGACTACGTATAAGGCTTTCTTTTTATCTTTTTTTTCAATCCATTTACTGATTTCGGTCAGCGTTTCAGCCCGTTGCAACACATTCGCTGCATCGACTTGGGTGAAATCATAAGATTTCCTATAGGAGGATGGAAAAAACAACACTTGTTCCTCAAGGATGCTTTCTAAATCTGAAAGAAAAAAAGTCGCTTCTTCTGAATTCGGGAGGATAAAAACCGCAGGCTTCATCGTGGTTTGATGACTTGCAACAGCTGTCAAAGCATCACTGGAACCAATTAATCCTTTTAAATGTGTGCGCGCACGTTCGCTGGACACAATAGCATTCAAGGCCAAAAGCTCTCTGCTTTCGCCAATCTGATTTAAGATATGACTTATTCCCACGTTCAAATTGCTTGCAAAGGTACAAAATGCGCTGCAAATTGTTTTATTTTATGAGCGATTTGGGTAAGTTTGCAAATAAAAATACTGATTTATGATACAGAGAATTCAAACCATTTGGTTGCTTTTAGCATCCGCCTTCGTTTTTGCGTTGTTATTATTTCCATATTTTCAATATGCGACCGCCGAGGGATTGGCACAAGTCCTGAAAGTAAACGGCGTATTTGGGCAAGTGGAAGGTCAAGTTACGTTAATAGAAGAAACCTGGTTGCTCTTAATCTGCACGATTATTATTGCATTACTGCCTTTGTATACCGTGTTGAAATTTAAAAATAGAAAACAACAATTATTATTGACCCAAATCAATATGTTAGCCGTATTGGGATTGATCGGCTGGTTATATTATAATGGTGCTTCTGCGATGGAGTCTATGGGGAAGACATGGCAAGTAGCTAATCTGGGCGTTGGATTTTTCCTTTTACCGATTGTAATCGTGTTTTTGTTTTTAGCGAGAGCCGGAATTAAAAAAGATGAAAAGTTAATTCGCTCGGTGGATCGCTTGAGATAGTCGAATCCATGATTTCTCAAGTTTCTTCAATTAAACCTCGAGGATTCGGTAGAATTTCACAATTATATAAAATAAAAAAGGCTGGCAGTGGTTTGCTGTCAGCCTTTTCTTTTTGCTCGCGCAAAATCTTTTAAATCTTAGCGATAACGGATTTGTTGTTTATCCAACATGCCCATTTGATTCTTCATCATTTTGATTTGCTCTGCAAGTAATTTGTTTTTATCTGCTTTCTTCGCTTCTGCTAAATATTTTTCCGCTTCCCGCTTGTTGCGTTTCGCCATGGAGATGCCCGCTAAACTTAATTTTGCTAAAGCGACATTGTGATCCATGTGTAGACCTAAAGTAAGGGCTTTTTTGAAAAACTTCTCCGCTTGCATAGGAGCTCTTTGCGATTCAATGATGCCTAATAATAAATGATAATAGCCGTGTTGGGCGGAAATCAACTGCTTTTCATAGTTTTTGATTTTATTCAACCAAAGCTCCGTTTTTTGCATGTTTTCTTTGCGCAAATAAAATTGCGCGAGCAACATATTCTCGTTGAAAAAAACAGTCAAAAATGCAATGATAGTAACTAAAATTCCTAAAATCCCCCAGCCCCATTCTCCGAAATAAAATAATGCGATGGTGCCAATTAAGATCAAAGACGATAAAATAATCCGAACTAAATTCGACATATTTAAAGAGTTAAATGCGTTAATTTAAATTGTTAAAAGTATGCAAATATCTGTTAATTTGCTCGCTTTATCAACTTGAATTAAACGTTATTTTTTAAATTGCATCAATCTTCGGTGATTGGGCTGAAGTGAGAAATCCTTAATTTGTGAAAAAAACATGGCGATACAGTTAGAACCGGGGTGGAAAATGGCATTAGAAGCTGAATTTTCTAATGATTACATGACGAAACTTAAGGCATTTTTAACCGAGGAACAGCGACAATTCACCGTCTTTCCTCCGAATACTGCGATATTTGCGGCCTTTAATCGCACGCCATTCGATCAAGTCAAGGTCGTGATTTTAGGCCAAGATCCTTATCACGATGTGGGCCAAGCGCACGGGCTTTCATTTTCCGTTCCAAGTCATATGCCCATTCCACCATCTTTAAGGAATATTTATAAGGAATTAGCGCAGGATATTAAGGGCTTTCAAATTCCTTCACACGGGAACCTAACTAAATGGGCGGATCAAGGAGTGTTATTGCTAAACGCAACCTTAACCGTTCGCGCACATCAAGCAGGATCTCATCAAAAAAAGGGTTGGGAAACATTTACAGATGCAGCGATTCGACAATTATCTACCCAACGTTCTGGTGTTGTGTTTTTGTTATGGGGCAAATTTGCGCAGCAAAAAGCAGCCTTGATCGATGCCTGTAAGCACCATGTTCTGATGGCAGCACATCCTTCACCTTTATCTGCTTATAATGGATTTTTTGGATGCAAACATTTTTCTACCACTAATCTTTTGCTAGAAAACCAAGGGCTGCAACCGGTGGATTGGCAGGTTTAAAGTTCACGATTCCAATCGGCTGAGTGGATTTGTAAATCAATGAGTAAAAGCGATATTGCTTTCCGTTTTGCCACAAGGACGTATAGAGCATATGGCTGTCATAGATGATTTTATAGGGCTGGGACAGGTCGAAATCCTCTTCTGAAAAGAAGGGTAAACAATATTCTAATTCTCCTTTATCCGTATATCTGGATACCTCAATGGTGAATTCATTGTCTGATAATTCATCTTTGTGGTCCGTGGTGGATCGAGCCTGGATCGCATACCATGCTCCTTCTCCTACTCCTCCTAACCATTGTGAATTTTCAGGGATGTTTGCTGGTCGTTCTTGGTGATTCATGGCGCCTATTATCAAGTCATTAGGCAGCAGTTTTGCCTTTTCTTTATTAAAATTATCCCGTAACTGTGAAACAATAAACTTAAATGACTGCAGTCTGGACATATAGATTTCTCTAAGTCCGTTCTCTGGAGTATAAACGCAGATTTTTCGATCTGGACGTACATTTACAACATTGCTTAATGGACTTGATTTTATGGTTTCAGGGAAATGTATGGGGTGCAAAATCTTATATTTTTTTGAGGACTTTGCCAATAACCGAGTGATAAATCTTGAACAATTATTGTTGCCTTTAGCAAATGCGCCATATGGGGTAGAACCAGCTATCACCAGTTCATCTGCATATTTTTTGGCCAAATGAAAATTGATGTCTGTGGCAACTGAAAAAAACAACCTCCCGTATCCCTGCGTCGCAGTAACCATCGCCGATAGTTCTTCTGCGATCTGACTTAAATTAGCAATTTCCCCGCGCGCTCGATCTGTAATAACGGCTTTCGATTGCATTTTTAGTCGAGGGTCTGAAAAAGGCGAGCGAGCCCGGCCCAATCCTCGAGGCGAAATATATCTACCGAAATCGTAGTACAAGAGGCTGTGATCTTGGCTGTCAATCAGAATAATACCGGTGTGACCCACCTTAAAGTTTAAGTTTTTAACGATTCCTAACTTTCGAAACAGCATCATCCAGCGTTCATCACCTCGGATAGTGGTGTCCGGCCAAGCAAGGATTATGGCTAAATCATTATAGGTGATATTCATGGTTAGGTTAAATTATTGGTTAGTAATCTCCCTAAATACGCTACTAAAATAATGATTAATATTCCATCGGCAAAACAGCTTCGTCTTTACTGGTGGACATAATCATCATGGTTTGAAAGGTTTTCACGTGAGGAATCCTGCTGATTTTCTCCATGATCACCGCTTCGTATGCCTTAATATCTTTAACAAATACTTTTAAAATAAAATCACATTGACCAGTAACGTGGTGACACTCTGTGACTTCTTTAATGTTGTGTACGGCCTCTACAAAACCTGGAATCGCATCTTGAGTATGGAAATCAAGGGAAATTAGAATAAAAGATTTAATCCCTAAACCAAGTTTCTCCTCGTCCACGACCGCGTGATAATTTTTAATGAAACCTGCATTTTCGAGTTTTCTCACTCGTTCCAAAGTCGGAGCTGGTGATAAACCCACATTGGATGCAAGTTGCAAATTCGTAATTCGCCCATTTTCTTGGAGCAATTTTAAAATCTTATAATCAGTTTTGTCAGGTTGGTACGACATATGTAAACAAAATTTTATTTGGCAATAATACATTATTTTTGTTTAAAAAAGTTAAAAATTAGCTTGCTATCTCATTTTCTTGTCAAAGTATGTTTAAAACCTGATTAAAATGTCCTAAATTCCTTATATTTCGTTATATTTGTAACCCACAAAAAGAATTGTTGTTAAGGTAATTAGTATGAGTACGAAGGACGATGAATTGCTCAATGAGCTGGCAGTTCAGGAATATAAGTATGGTTTTACGACAGACATTGAAATGGATGTCGCTCCGGTTGGTTTAACCGAAGATACAGTACGCTTGATTTCTGCCAAAAAAAATGAGCCTGAATGGTTATTAGAATGGAGATTGAAGGCTTTTAAACATTTTATGTCAATGGAAATGCCTGAATGGCAAAACTTTCCGGCGCCTAAAGTGGATTTTCAAAGCATTTCTTATTATGCAGCTCCAAAAGAAAAGCCGACTTTAAATAGTTTAGATGAAGTGGATCCTGAACTTTTGGCCACTTTTGAAAAATTAGGTATTCCTTTAGATGAACAAAAAGTGTTGGCGGGAGTCGTAGCGGTCGATGCTGTATTTGACAGTGTGTCGATTAAAACGACATTTCGTGAGAAATTAAAGGAAAAAGGAGTGATTTTCTGTTCTTTTGGTGAAGCTGTGCAAGAATATCCAGAATTGGTGAAACAGTATTTAGGTACGGTGGTTCCACAAACGGATAATATTTATGCGGCATTAAACTCTGCAGTTTTCTCAGACGGTTCATTCGCCTATATTCCAAAAGGAGTTCATTGTCCGATGGAGCTTTCCACTTATTTCCGTATTAATGCGGCAAATACTGGACAGTTTGAACGCACGCTGATCGTGGCGGATGAAGGATCCTATGTCAGTTATCTTGAGGGCTGTACTGCTCCGCAACGCGATGAAAATCAAATGCACGCTGCGGTGGTCGAATTGGTCGCTTTAAAAGATGCTGAAATTAAATATTCAACAGTTCAGAACTGGTTCCCAGGAGATAAAGATGGGAACGGGGGGATTTATAACTTTGTGACCAAACGAGGAATTTGTAAAGGTGATAATAGTAAAATCTCTTGGACACAAGTAGAGACTGGTTCTGCCATTACCTGGAAATATCCTGGAGTAATCTTAAAAGGAGATAATTCAGTAGGCGAATTTTATTCTGTGGCTCTGACCAGAAATCATCAAGTGGCCGATACCGGGACGAAGATGATTCACATTGGAAAGAATACTAAAAGTAAAATTATTTCTAAAGGGATTTCTGCTGGCGTCAGTCATAATAGCTATAGAGGTTTGGTGAAAATCGGTCCGAATGCTAAAAACGCAAGAAATTTCACTCAATGCGATTCATTGCTTATCGGTGATCGTTGCGGCGCACATACGTTCCCATACATTGAGAATAAAAATAACACAGCCAAGTTAGAGCACGAAGCGACCACTTCTAAAATCGGAGAGGACCAAATTTTCTATTTGAATCAACGAGGAATTGAGACAGAGAAAGCCATTGGTTTGATCGTAAATGGCTACGCAAAAGAGGTGTTAAACCAACTGCCAATGGAATTTGCTGTGGAAGCACAAAAGCTATTAGCGATTTCTTTAGAGGGCAGTGTTGGATAATTGAGTTTGGAGACAAACGACTATAAATTGAATTTGAATCATTATGTTAACTATAAATAATTTAAGAGCGTCTATTGAAGATAAGGAAATTCTAAAAGGATTAAATCTTCAAATCAATCCAGGGGAAGTGCATGCGATCATGGGGCCAAACGGCTCTGGAAAAAGTACATTGGGAAATGTATTAGCAGGTAGAGAAGAGTATGAAGTGACTGGTGGGGAGGTTTCCTTTGATGGAAAAGATTTGTTAGATATGTCTCCAGAAGATCGTGCGAGAGAAGGCTTATTCTTAGCGTTCCAATACCCTGTTGAGATCCCAGGAGTTTCAAATATTAACTTTTTAAGAACGGCCTTGAATGAAATTCGTGCCTATAAAGGGTTACCTCCAGTAGAAGGTAAAGAGTTCTTAAATATGGTGAAAGAGAAGCAACAGTTAGTTGAATTCGACAGCAAATTAACGAACCGTTCATTGAATGAAGGATTCTCTGGTGGTGAGAAAAAACGCAACGAGATCTTTCAATTAGCGATGTTGGAGCCAAAATTAGCGATTTTGGATGAAACCGATTCAGGATTAGACATCGATGCGTTGAGAATCGTAGCGAATGGAGTGAATCAGTTGCGTTCAAAAGACAATGCATTTGTGGTCATTACTCACTATCAGCGCCTATTGGATTACATCGTTCCTGATTTTGTACACGTGTTATACAATGGACAAATTGTAAAGACGGGCACGAAAGAATTGGCGTTGGAGTTGGAAGAAAAAGGTTACGATTGGATCAAGGAAACCGTTGCTTGATCGTATTTTTGATAAAGATAAAATGATTATACAAGTTAGCGACTCATTAACATCTAATTTACAGCAAGTTTTTGAGGAAAAATCCCTCTTAATGCCTTTGCAGATTAAAGGTATTCGAGAGGAAGCTTTTAATAAATTTATGGCCGTTGGTTTTCCATCCATGAAAAATGAGGATTGGAAGTACACCAACCTGAAAGGCATTTTGTCCGAACAAGATTTAACGATTTTCGATGGACGTAAAAATACGCCTTTGAATGTGAAGGGGTGTGAGCCTGGAATCAAAGGATTAGATGCCTATAAATTGTATGTAATTAATGGCCAATTTGATCCTTCACAGTCGGACCAAGTTAAAGTAGATGGAGTTCATGTTTTAGCGTACGCTGATGCATTAGAACATCCAGTTTTTACGAAGCATTTTGCGCAGCACGCTGATCGCAATGATTCAGCTATGGTGGCGTTAAATACGGCTTTGGCCTCAGAAGGATTGTTTATTCACGTTGAAAAAAATGTGGTTTTGGATAAGCCAATTCACATTATCCGTGTTGCTGCAGCCGATAAGCCATTGTTTACAATGACCCGTAATTTGGTGGTTGTAGATGCTTTTGCGGAAGTGGAAGTGCTGGAGTCTTTTGTCAGTGCAGGGGAAGGTTTTGATGCTGTTTCAGTGAATCACCAAGTAACTGAAGTTGTTTTAGCGGAAAATGCGAAGGTGCAGCACTATATGGTTCAAACTTCGAATGAAGCCGCTAAGTATGTGTCCCACATAGAAATTCATCAACGCAAGCATAGTTTATATAATAACTATAATGCGAATTTCCCTGGTGCAGATTTCGTGAGAAATGACATTAATGTGCGAATGGATGATCCAGAGGTGGAGAGCCATTTATACGGGTTGTTATTGCTGAATAAAAATCAGTTTGTAGATAATCACACCATCGTGGATCATATGATGCCGCATGGGGAAAGTTATGAATGGTATAAAACCATTACGCAAGACGATTCTACCGCGGTATTTAATGGAAAGATTTTCGTGCG
Organism: uncultured Sphingobacteriaceae bacterium; assembly: GCA_964436635.1. Classification (GTDB taxonomy): domain Bacteria; phylum Bacteroidota; class Bacteroidia; order Sphingobacteriales; family Sphingobacteriaceae; genus DASRQK01. Next base: position 4,622 of record CAYTDM010000032.1, on the reverse strand, counting down.
TTTGGACGCACAAAAAACCAATGCATTTCAGCAAAATAACAATGTGCAAATCGGTGAGAAATCTACTGTATTTAGCAAACCTCAGTTAGAGATTTTTGCTGACGATGTGAAATGTAGTCACGGTTGTACCATCGGTCAATTTGATGATGAATCCTTGTTTTACTTGCGTGCGCGTGGTATCGGCGAGGAACAAGCGCGTGTGCTGTTAGTTCAAGCTTTTGCTTTTGACGTTACGAGCCGTTTTGAAAATGATGTTATTCGTGCTTACGTCGAGCAACTTATAGAAAAAAACCTGGATTAATGTTTTAGCATTTACCCAGGTTTCTCAAATGCACAAAGGCATTCAGTTTAATTTTATAGGTCAAACTGAATGCCTTGTGCTAATGGTAATTGTGTAGAGTAATTAATCGTATTGGTTTGTCTGCGCATATATGCTTTCCACGCATCAGAGCCCGATTCTCTTCCTCCACCAGTTTCTTTTTCTCCTCCAAAGGCACCGCCGATTTCTGCCCCTGAAGTTCCAATATTTACATTTGCGATGCCACAATCCGATCCTTCTGCTGAAAGGAATTGCTCAGCTTCTCTTAAATTAAGCGTCATGATCGCCGAAGATAACCCTTGTGGCACGCCATTTTGAATCGCAATGGCTTCATCTAATTCTTTATATTTAATTAAGTATAAAATAGGAGCGAAGGTTTCTGTTTGAACCACTTCATAAGACGCTTCTGCTTCCGCAATGCAAGGTTTTACATAACATCCGGATTCGTATTCTGCACCTGTTAAAACACCGCCTTCTACAATAAACTTAGCGCCCTCTTTTTTCCCTTTTTCGATCGCGTTTAAATAATTTTGAACCGCATCCGTATCGATGAGTGGCCCCACATGATTACTTGCATCTAATGGATTTCCTATTTTCAACTGTCCATATGCACGGACAAGTCTGTTTTTAAAATCTTCATAAACTTTTTCATGGATGATTAACCTTCTGGTAGTTGTGCACCGTTGACCAGCGGTCCCTACTGCGCCAAACACCGCTCCAGGCAAGGCAATATCCAAATCCGCGTGTTCAGTAATGATGATGGCGTTGTTTCCGCCTAATTCCAAAATACTCTTTCCTAAGCGTCCTGCCACTGTAGTTGCCACGGCTTTCCCCATGCGCGTCGATCCGGTCGCCGATATTAAGGCCACTTTTTCGTCTGCCGCTAACCACTGTCCTACATTTCTACCTCCTTGTATTAAGCAAGAAACACCTTCTGGGATACCATTTTCCTTTAGTACGTCCTGAATGATATTTTGGCAGGCCACTGCAGTAATCGGTGTTTTTTCTGAAGGCTTCCATACACATACATTCCCACATACCCACGCGATCGCTGCATTCCAACTCCAAACAGCTACAGGGAAATTAAAAGCTGAAATAATGCCTACCACGCCCAGCGGATGCCATTGTTCATACATTCTATGTTGTGGACGCTCTGATTGCGTCGTCATACCATATAACTGCCTGCTTAAGCCGGTTGCAAAATCGCATATATCGATCATTTCTTGGACTTCACCTAAACCTTCTTGTAAGCTTTTCCCCATTTCATAGGAAACTAAGGTGCCAAGGTCGTCTTTGTGCTCGCGCAATTTATTCCCAAATTGACGAATAATTTCTCCGCGTTTAGGCGCAGGTAATTTGCGCCAATCCAAATAGGCTGCTGAAGCCTTTTTAATGACGGCGTCATATTCTGCTTTTTCAACTTCTATTGTTTTTGCAATCAGCTTGTTGTCTACTGGTGAATAACTTTCAATCTGCGTAGTACCTGTCGCACCATTTTGTGAACCAGTGCTCCAAGCCGGGTTGCTTGCCGCAACTCCCAAACGATTTAAAATTTCTGCTATCATAATGTTGATTCCTTCTTTTCAAATATAATCAATTCAGGTATAAGTTCTGATATTATGCTGGAAATTCACTATATTTGTGTATTATTTCTACAATAAAAATTTTGTATCTTATTGGAATTCAATAAGTAAAATAAATTTATTTTTAGTTGTGGAAAACTTGTGTTACCAAAAGAGAGAAGTTAAGGTTATTTTGTGCTAGTTGATCTTTTGGTACTAAAAAGGAGGGGAAATACATGGAAGATGAATTTGAGTACGGTTCCGCAGAAGAAACCCATTATTCTGTAGCCCGTTACGAGGAAATGCTTCGCAACAAAGATCAGTATTTCTTTGATGCACAAGCGTTTGAAGCAATTATTGACTATTATGCTGAGAAAGAAGATTCAGAAAAGGCATTGCAAGTCATAGAATTTGCAATTAATCAGCATCCCTTTGCGGCCATCTTTCATATAAAAGCAGCTCAGTTATATACATTTGATGGTAGATTTGAAGAAGCATTAGCGGCCTTGGATAAAGCGGTTCTATTCGAACCTTCTGACAGTGAAATTTACCTAACTAAGGCCCGTGTTTTAGGCAGCCTTGGCCATTATACCCAAGCCATAGAATTGCTTATGAAGGCTTTGGAGAGTGGAGATAATTTAGACGAGATTTACCTTCAGATTGCTCTGATTTATCAACATCTTGATGAATATGAGTTGGCCATGGAAAATTTGCACAAATCTTTGGAACAAAACGAAGAGAATCATGACGCCTTATATGAATTAGCTTATTGTTATGATAAATTAGACCGGGTAGAAGAATGCGTCGCTTTTTACCATCAATACATAGATAATCACCCTTATTCTTTTGCTGCTTGGTATAATTTAGGGAACGCCTATCATCGTATTAATGAATTTTCTAAAGCCATCGATGCTTATGATTATGCCATCATCATTCAAGAAGATTTTGCTTCCTCATACTTTAATAAGGGAAATGCATTAGTGAATCTTGGGCAGTACCAAGAAGCGATTGATGTTTATAAGCAAACGTTTGAATACGAGAACCCAAGCGCCGAAACCTTTTGTGCAATCGGTGAATGCTATGAGAAGTTAGAAGTTATGGATAAAGCCCGCGAGTATTATAAGAAAGCGGCGAAAATGAATCCAGAATTGGCGGATGCATGGTTTGGCATAGGGGTCACGCTCGACTTTGAAGAACGCTTTTTTGAAGCGCTATACTATTATAAAAAATCATTAAGCCTGGATGATAAGAATCCAGATTTTTGGTTTGCGATCGCTGATGCAAGATATAAGTTGAAGCATTTCGATCTTTCGTTAGAGGCCTATCAAAAAGTGATCGAATTAAATCCGCATGATGTGGATTCTTGGTTAGATTACTCTTCTGTGTTGTATGAGTTAGGAGATTTGGATGGGGCAGTGACGATTATTTTAAAGGGCATTAAGCAGAATGATCAAGTGGCATCGCTCTACTATCGCTTGGTGGCATATTTGTTGGCATCTGGTGAAACCGATCTTGCTTATGTTTATTTAGAAATGGGGCTTCAACTTGATCCCAATACCTTCACGGTATTATTCGAATACATGCCAGCATTAAGAGAAAATCAGCGGATCATGGAAATCATTCATAGGTATCGGTATCCTGAAGCGTAAACTCAGATTTTTGACCTCATGTGTAAAGCGAAGTATGGATTAATTGGGTACCCACTTAGTCATTCATTCTCAAAAAAATTTTATACTGAAAAGTTTATCAATGAAGGCATTCAGGACGTGGAATATGATCTATTTCCCATCCCTTCAATCCAAGATTTTGCTGTTCTTCTTGACCAACAACCTAAATTGCAGGGAGTCAATGTGACCATTCCTTACAAAATAGAAGTTATGCGTTTTTTGGATGAAATCCGACCAGAAGCGGCCTCTATTGGCGCGGTGAATTGTATAAAAATCCGACGAGAAGTAGACTCCAAGCCGAAGCTGATAGGTTACAATACGGACGTTTTTGGCTTTACGCAATCTCTTCAGCCACTATTACAACCTGGGCAGACCTCCGCGTTAGTTCTCGGAAATGGCGGCGCTGCAAAGGCGGTTTGTTATGGGTTAAATCAACTGGGCATCGAATGGAAACTGGTATCCAGGACACCTAATCCACATGATTCCCATCAACTTTCCTATGGGGAACTGAATCAAGAAGTTTTGAACGAGCACTTGATTATCATCAACACGACTCCTTTAGGAACTTTTCCTGAAATAGCAGAACGGCCACCCATTCCATATGAATTCGTGCATGCGAAGCATTTACTGTATGATTTAATTTATAATCCTTCCGAAACGGCTTTCCTTCAAGAAGGACAAAAGCGGGGAGCTTGGATCAAGAATGGGTATGAGATGTTGGTTTTGCAAGCGGAAAAGAATTGGGAAATTTGGCAATCTGAAAGCGAATTGTAACCATGAAAAACAATGCCAGGATGCAGACCCATGAACTACGGAATGTTTTCTTATTATTCCTGGGTGTTTTTTTCTTTTGCGCAGCCTGCCAACCTCATTACATTCCTAAGCCAATCGGGTACCCTCGGATGGATTTTCCGGAAAAAGATTATCAGACGTTTTCATCCGGCTGCCCTTTTACTTTTGAATATCCAGAATATGCGAAAATTAATCGCGACAGTACGGGCACTAATCCTCCTTGCTGGATCAATGTAGAATTTCCAGCGTACAAGGCCCAATTACATATTAGTTATTTCCCAA
>CAYTDM010000031.1:0-18429 GCA_964436635.1 uncultured Sphingobacteriaceae bacterium | reverse complement strand
ATATTCCCGTTGCGGTCATAACTCAACTGCTCACGGCCTTTGCCACCCGACATCGCACCCTCCAACAAACGGCCAAGCCCATCGTAACTGTACTGGTAGGTATCTGTGATCAGCGCAGGCGTAGAGGCTGTATTGTGACGTCGAAATTCCTGGGAGGTGATATTGCCGTTGTATTGCGGAGCGCTGCCGGCATTGTAGGACAGCTCCTGCCGGAAAAGATGATGGCTGCTCTCCATCAACGTCTGCCAACCGCGAGAATTGTATGAATAACTCAGCGTCTGACCAAAATTCGTGCCTCCGTCAGCACTCCCCAGGCGAAGCTCACGCAATTGGTCAACCTCATTGTAAACCTGACGGGACAGCAGCATCTTAGTTCCGCTGTTCACCGTGTTCCATGTGTTGACTAAACGACCCCGGTGGTCATAGTCATATTCGGTGCTTGATGTCACCTGCAAAGTGGCCGAACTGCTGCCCGTGTAATGCTTGCGTACCTGACTGGTCAGCTCTCCGGCAAAGTTATAGGTGCTGCTGATCTCGTCATAGTCATGCACGCTCACGCTACCTCCACCCTCGAAATGCTGGCTGTATTCAAGAACCAGATACCCATGCAGATCATAATGCTGCACCTGCCAAAGCATATTCGCATCGCCCGTTCCTGCTCCAAGCACTTTGATTCGGCTGGCAGTGGGCAGGCCCTGTTCAAGCAGACTGAATCCAGAGGGATTGAACTGCGTAGGAAGGCCAGTGATACCATGATTGTCAAAGTAATGGTCCGTCAGCACAGTACCTATACAAAATCTTTCTTTGCTTTTTGAAACAAAAGAAGGCATTGAAATATTAAAAGGAAATGTAAGTCTTTTGAAAAGTATTATCAGCCAGCAAAGCGAAGATTATACATCTGAAATAATGCAAAAGCAGGCATTTGAAATCGCTTCAAGAGCTTGGGAAGCTAATGACTATGTAACTTTTATAAGAAGTATAGAAGAAATCGGTATTAGCAAAATAGCGATTTCTTATCAGTTAAAATACAAGATAGCCAAACAGAAATTGTAACTGATTATAAATAAAAAAGCCCCGGACTTCCGGGGCTTTTTTATTTATTAAAAGCTTTCTTAGTCTTATAGTTCTGTATAACGTTGTCAATTAGGAAGAACAGGTGTTGCTTAGTGGCTTCGTCCAGCTTCTCAATATCCTCGATACGTTTTAGTAAATCCTTGTCAAGGGCAGCCAGTTCGCCCACTCCTATAATGTAATCTACGCTTAGTATATCGTTTATACGTTCCACCGTTTCTTTGTCGTAAGAAGCGTTTTCGCCTTCCCCAATCAGAAAATCAACGGTAACGCCAAAAGCCTTAGCCATTTTGGCGAACATCTCAATGGACGGTAAGTTTTCATTGCGTTCATACTTCCCGATAATCTCACGTGAATCATCAATCTTTTGAGCAAGGGCACAGAGTCCTTAGGCAAAAGCCAAATTATGACGGCGAAACTCTTGGGAGGTGATATTGCCGTTGTATTGCGGAGCTGCCTAAAAAAGATACCCTACCTCCCAAGTTTGGATAAAATTTCTTCCATTTCATCCATAACTGCATTCATCTTGGATATGGTAAGGTCAAAAGGCTCCGAGGAGGTCATATCAACCCCTGCGTCGGCTAATAAGTCTACCGGATATTTGCTGCTGCCTGCACTTAAAAATGCTAAATAGCGGTTTCTTACAGATTCCTCCCCACTCAATACTTTCGCTGCTAACGCCGTAGAAGCAGTAAATGAAGTAGCATATTGGTACACGTAAAAATTATAGTAAAAATGAGGAATGTAAGACCACTCAGCTTTTACGAAATCATCCACCACACAAACGCCTTGCTCATGCCCATAGTATTTTTTGGTGAGTGCCAAATAAAGTTGATCGAAATCATCCCCGGTTAATGCTTCACCCAGCCCCACTTTCTCATGAATTAATCGCTCGAACTCCGCAAACTGCGTTTGCCTAAATAAAGTCCCCTTCGCTCCTTCTAAGTAATTCCCTAAAATGGTTAAACGCACTTCATCGTCCTCGATTTGGCTTAACATATAGGTATTTAACAATTCTTCATTAAAGGTAGAAGCCACTTCTGCCACAAAAATCGAATAATCCGAATTGGCGAAATGCTGCTTTTGATTAGTCAAATAGCTGTGCATGGTATGCCCCAATTCATGCGTCAAAGTGGATACATCGTTATATTTTCCATTATAATTCATTAAAATATACGGATGTACATCGTAGGCTGAACCATTCGAATAAGCCCCAGATTGCTTACCTTCATTCGGGAACATATCGATCCAACGCTCCTTAAATGCTTTTTCCACGACCTGCACATATTCCTCTCCAAGCGGTTGTAAAGAATTTAAAATATGCTTTTCAGCCTCTTCGACTTCATAATTCAAGTCTACTTCTGCTACCAATGGCGCATATAGATCATAATAATGCAGGGTTTCCACGCCCATCATGCGCTTCCGCAAATTCAAATAGCGATGGAAGGTATCCAGATGGCGCTCTACATGGTCGATGAGGTTATAGTACACTGCAGTCGGAATATGGCCTTCATCCAGGGCCATTTCTAAGGTGCTCACGTAATTCCTGCTTTTGCTCGAAAATAGAGCCGCATTCAGATTGCCATATAATTGGGTACCGAACGTGCGTTTAAACTGCCCCAGCTTGCCAAAATATTCAGAAAATACTTGCTTCCTTAATTCCCTGTCCTCACTCGCTCGGTATAAAGCGAAGTTTGCTGGGTTTAATTTAATGGTTTCTTCCCCATATTGGATTTCAGGGTAAGGGAAATCCGCATTGGAAAAGATGTTATAAATGTTTGCCGCATTTCCACTCATTAAAGAAGCGTAGGCCAAGACCTTTTCCACTTCTTCGGATCCCCGATGTTTTCTTTTGCGCAGCAAATCGTGCAAATAAAAAGCATAGGTAGCGAGGCGAGGCTCTTCCAGGAAAAACTGCTCCAAGGTGGATTCAGCTAAGGTCAATAAAGCCGGCTCCATATAGGAAGTGGCCGCTCCATATTCCGCATAGACCTGCTGCAATTCTTGGGTCATGCCTACATAGAGGGGATCCCGTGTGTCCTGATCGGATTTCATGGAAGCATAGGACATTAATCGAACTAAATTTTTCGCCACCAAGCTGTTCCATTCCAAGGCTTCGTACAAGGCCTTTCCGGATGTGGTTAGTGTGGCTTTATGTTGCTCGAATGCTGTGATGGACGCTTTCCATTTTTCCTTTTCAATCTTCCACGCTTCATCGTTTGGGTACAAATCGCTTAAATCCCATTGATGGGCCACAGGTATTTCTCCTCTTTCCTTCATGATTTTTTATTCGCTATGACTAAATTTTACCCCATTTTAAACGCATCATGGGGGCCTGCAATTTACGAAATTCTATGGAGTTTATGGGGGTATCGCTGCGCAAACTGCAGGATCAATTGCATCATATAATGATTACCGGGGTATCGGGTTAACCTACTGCGAATTTCTTCCCAGTCGCTCATGGGGACATCATCAGGTAGATAGCCCATGCCATAAAAATTTCCCATTTCTACATATATACAACTTTTCTCATCCTGACCAGGACGCCCCTTATCGATGATAAAAAATGAAGGTTGTTGGGTGTTGAGGGAGGTGATCGCTTCGCAAACCCTATCGTTATGAGCGTCTTTATCCAGCGCTTCAGCACCTAGAAAATCGCTGATCTTCGGGCGCTTTTGGCGCGGAGCATCTGGGTGAGCGGCACCCACATGGCAATATTTCAGGTCTAGCTGAAATTCTTCACGGAGCTGATGCAAGGATTTAATCGCATCGTATTCTCGCGAATAGGTTTGCACACAAGTATGGTTTTTCTGAAGCCGCCCGACACCTAAATGCATGAATCCATCTATTCCTTCATAATGATATAAGCCATAAGCCGCTTCAAAACGTTTTAATGCTCGATTATAAGCTGGCCACAAGCGCTTGATTTCTATACATTCTAATAATAAAGCCATCAGCTCGGTGGCACAGATCTCATAGGAAATATGATGGATTTCTTTTAAAAATTGCTGGCGACGCAAATGGGTAGGATGCCCCGTAAAATGCGTCCCCACTCGAGATTTAAGCTTAACTGCCTTGCCCACATAAATGACCTTCCCCGCTTGATTATGAAAGTAATACACGCCTGGGGAGTTGGGTAAATTTTCAAACTCCTCCACATTCAGGTGAGCAGGCAAACGTTGTTGGGGATTGGACTTTTTGACCATTTCCTTGACCACATCCCCTTGGTCTGCCTGAAGCAGTTTTGCGAACAAAATTGCGGTAGCATCCGCATCTCCCCCAGCTCTATGCCTATGAAAAATAGGGATGCCTAGATAATCACATAGCCGACCTAAACTATAAGAAGCTAAGCCTGGATAAATCTTCCTTGCTAAGCGCACCGTGCATAGCTTTGGGGCTGACCAGCGAATGCCGCATTCCTCTAATTGATGTTTGACAAAGGAGTAGTCAAAATTCACATGGTGCGCCACGAATATCTTTCCATCCAGCAGTCGAAACACTTGATCTGCGATTTCGGCAAATTCAGGGGCATGCTCCACCATTTCATCCGTGATGCCTGTTAATGCAAAAATCGCTGGTGGAATGGGTTGTTTGGGATTGATCAGGCTTTGCCAAGACTCCACTACTTCCACGCCCTCCATGATGCGAATCGCAATCTCGGTCATGCGACTCCCTCGAGCACTGCCACCAGTGGTTTCTATATCTACTATAGCATATTGCATACGCATGCAATATTACTAAAAATATTAGCAAATATAAAAATTTATTTTCCTAATCGTGTTAAAATCTGCTCCATTTCCGCCATCACCGCATTAATTTTAGCGATGGTCAAATTAAAGGGTTCTTTGGAATTCATATCCACTCCCGCATCGATCAGTAAGTCCACCGGATACTTGGTGCTGCCCGCCGATAAAAAGTTTAAATATTGTTGGCGATCCGCATCCGTTCCATGCAACACTTTTTCCGCCAAGGCAGTGGAGGCCGTAAAGGAAGTTGCATATTGGTACACATAGAAATTATAATAGAAATGAGGGATATACGACCATTCTGATTGAATATAATCATCGACGATGCACACACCTTGATCGTGGCCGTAATATTTCCGGGTTAAATCCAAGTATAAACGATCAAAATCTTGTCCAGTCAGGGGTTCTCCACGACCTACTCGCTCATGAATTAGCGCTTCGAACTCAGCAAATTGAGTTTGACGAAACAGCGTACCCTTTGCCCCTTCTAAATAATTTCCTAAGATGGCTAAGCGCACCTCATCATCTCGAATTTGCTTCAGCATGTAATCGTTTAATAACTCTTCATTCAGCGTTGACGCCACTTCAGCCACAAAAATGGAATAATTTGCGTTCGCAAAATGTTGGTGCTTATTCGACAAATAACTGTGCATGGTATGCCCTAATTCGTGCGTCAAGGTCGAAACGTCGGTGTATTGCCCATTATAATTCATTAAAATATACGGGTGCACATCGTAAATAGATCCATTCGAATAGGCCCCTGTTCGCTTTCCTTCATTCGGATACATATCGATCCAACGCTCATTAAAGGCACGGTTCGAAACTTCCACATATTCATTGCCCAGAGGTTTTAAGGAGGCGAGAATATGCGCTGTGGCCTCCTCCACGGTATAGCTGAGGTTCACTTGTTCCACCAATGGCGCATATAAATCGTAATAGTGCAGGGTGTCCAGGCCCATCATGCGCTTCCGCAAATTCAAATACCGATGAAAGGTCCCTAGGTTATCATTGACGTTTGTGACCAAATTATGGTACACCGAAGTAGGAATGTTGTTGTCGTCCAATGCGGCTTCCAAGGTGCTGTTATAATTTCTAGCCAAGCGACCAAATAAAGCCACATTCAAATTCCCATAAAGTTGGGCTCCAAAGGTTTCTTTAAATTCCCCCAACTTCCCAAAAAATGTCTCGAACACCTTTTTCCTGACCGCGCGGTCTTCGCTAGCCCGGTGCAGGGCGTAATTTGCTGTATTCAAGCGGACGGCCTTTCCCTGTAACTCGACTTCCGGATAAGGAAATTCAGCATTGGAAAACACACTAAAGATATTGGCGGCATTCCCACTCATTAATGAGGAATACGCTAAGACTTTTTCGACCTCTTCGGATCCGCGGTGTGCGCGTTTGCGGAGCAAATCCTGAATATAGAACTCGTAAATTTTTAATCGGGGATCTTCCGCAACAAATTTGGCTAACTGCTGCTCATCCAAGGTCAACAATTCGGGTTCCATATAAGAAGATACGGCGGCAAAGGCGGAATACAATTGTTGAATTTCCTGATTCATGCCCACATATTGGCTCACGCGGGTGTCTTGATCCAATTTCATGGCGGCGTAAGAAGATAAGCGCACCATTTCCTTAGAAATGCTGATAAAAAAATCCAATCCTTCAAAGAGGCTTGCAGGTGAAGTGGTCAGGGTGCCTCGGAAATTCGACATCTTATGCATCTCAATCTGGATGCGCTCTTTTTCATTTTTCCAAGCTTCGTCATCCGCATAAATATGGCTTAAATCCCAGGTGTACTTGTCCGGAACTTCTGCCCGATTTTGCATTTGAGCGTACAGGTTGGAGGCGCTGTTGGACACAAAGAAAAGTACCAAAAGAAGAAAAATATTTTTTTTCATAATGATTCGATTTATAGTGGATGGCCCGCTGGCGATCACAGACACATTATTTTTAGACGTGTTCTTTTACAATTAGTTACATCAAAAATACAAATTTTTATAAGCCAAAAAAATTTAAAAAAAAGTTATAACAAAAGGGTAGTTTTGAGCGTCTATAGATTAAACGCGATGCTTTTGGCATGTGTTTTGAAAATACTTAAGAAAGAAAAGAATTATTCACCAATAAAACGAAACAGTTATGGCACAGAAAAAAAACACCAAAAAATCGTTCGCAGCTAACTTAGGTTATTTTTTATTGATGATGTCCATCATTGAAGAACCAAAAACTGCCGCTTAATCAAACTGCCGCTTAATCGAATATTTTTAAGTAAGGGATTAGTTTACCTAAGTGATCTGTTTACCTAAGTGATTTTTCAGGTAAACGATTTAGTTAAAACAGCTAAAAATTCACTAAGATAAATAACGTTGAATGACGGCTGCTATGCGATCTTTATCCTCTGCACTTAAGTTCGAACCGGATGGTAAGCACAATCCATGTTCGAAAAGTTCTTCAGCGACTCGGCCTTCCTGCGCCCCACCCGCTCCATAATACGGGCAACCTTCAAAAACAGGTTGTAGATGCATAGGTTTCCACAATGGCCTGGATTCAATATTTTGCTCATTCAATGCTTCCCGCAAACCTTCTCGATTTTTTCCATTCAGTTTAGTGGGATCTAATACAATGGCCGCCAACCAATGATTCGAGTAATAATCAGACGTAGGCCCAGTTAATACCCTTACCCCATCTATACCCGCAAACAACTCTTGATAAAATGTGGTCATGGCCCTGCGCGCTTGCACCCGCTGGTCCAAGACTTCCATTTGCCCACGGCCAATCCCCGCACACACATTGCTCATTCTGTAATTATATCCTATAGAAGAATGCTGATAATGAGGCGCATCATCCCTGGCTTGCGTAGCCAAAAAAACCGCTTGTTGTTTATCCGCCGCCTGATGGCAAACCAAGGCCCCGCCTCCGGAAGTGGTAATGATCTTGTTTCCGTTAAAGCTTAAGATCCCGAATCGTCCAAAGGTGCCGCAGGCCTGACCTTTATACGTAGACCCTAAAGCTTCCGCCGCATCTTCAATGATGGGAATTTGAAATTCATTCGCTACCGCCAGGAGTTCATCCATTTTGGCAGGCATACCATAAAGGTGCACCACAATGATGGCTTTTGGTGTTTTTCCTGTCACTTTAATCCGATCTGTGATGGCTTTGCGCAGCGCAACAGGACACATATTCCAGGTATCCAATTCCGAATCCACAAATACAGGCTTCGCGCCTTGATAGGCGATAGGATTTGCGGAAGCAGAAAAAGTCATGGACTGGCAAATAACTTCATCCCCGTCTGCTACACCTAATAAAATTAAAGCGAGGTGCAGGGCAGCTGTACCGGAAGAAAGCGCGGCCACTGAAAGGCTGGCATCTTTCGTGCGCTTCGATAAATAATCGACTAAATCTGCTTCAAAACCGTTTACATTTGGTCCTAATGGTGCGACCCAATTTTCGTCAAATGCTTCGTGAATGTAGTTCAATTCGGCGCCTCCCATGTGGGGAGATGAAAGCCAGATTTTAGTAGACATGAACGGATGATTTTTAATTCAATCAAAGATAATGTGTTTTATCAGGAATTAAAAGGTGTAAAAAATTAAATTTCTTCTTGAATGGAAGGATGATTGGTGTCCCCTTTCATGGCGGTCACACGCTGTACGCGTTTCGCCTCAAAGTTTCCGTCCCACGACTTGATCAACTGCTTGATTTCTATAGGGTCACTGGCCTGCATCCAAGCGGCATGGTCTTCCGGTGAAATGACCAGGGGCATGCGTTTTTTTTCATTATGAATGGTGGCTAATTGCTCGTTTGCTGCAGTCGTGAGGATGGTAAAAGTCGGATAACCATTGAACCAACTCCAGACGACGCCTAAGGTAAAGATTTCCTTTTGGGGCAAATGCAGGTAATAGTTCTCAGATTCCTTGACGCCTGGCACTTTATGCGGCTCGAAAAATCCGTTCACGTATAATAGTCCGCGATTTTTCAGCACATACGGCTTATAGCTGGCTTTTTCAAACACGGACTCCCCTTCTGCATTTAAGGTATTCGCATAGCTCGCGGCTTGCTGCTCGTCTTTGACCCAAAAAGGTATTAGCTTCCAGCGTGCATCTACGATGGCCTCGGGGCTTTCGTTTAGGGTTACAGGCAAAGTTGGGCGCACAAAACCGGAGACATGAAAAATTTCTTCTCCTTGATAATCAACTTTTTTCGTCTTATATTGCTTGCGCAAATCGTTTTTGCCCGGTACCGATACATGATAACACATGACTAACCAAGTTTAATGGACTGTGTTTGTTTTACAATGGAGTGCACGATTTCATCCATTTCTGTCGCAGAAACCTTTAATTGTTCCATCAGATACTTGGTTTCTTCTTCGGTCAATTCCACGTTTTCCAACAAATTAATAACGCCTAAGATACGTGCTAAAGGTGCCCGAACTTCATGGGATTGTGAATATGCAATTTCCCTTAAAATCTGATTTTGGCTCTCAATATGGCGAATATAATTTTTTCTGCTCAGTGCGAATTCAATGCTCTTATAAAGTAATGTGGTGTTAATCTCGTCTTTAATCAAAAAATCGTCAACCCCCATGGCCAAACTTTTCTTTGCCAAAGGCAAATCCGCATATCCCGTCAAGATAATTAAGGGCGTTTCATCTCGTCGTGAAACCATCGTTTCTACTAACGGAAGGCCAGAAACATCAGGCAAGTGGAGGTCCATTAAAATTAAATCGCATTGGATTTCTCCCGCATCAAAACATTGAATAAAACTTTGATACGTGTCATATCGAACCACATTGATTGAATTGTACATTTCAATCAAATAATCTTCCATGAGCACGAAGTCACCATCATTATCTTCTAAGATAACGATCGACAGTACTTCCTTCAATTTCCCCTTACCTTTCATGAATAAATCGCTGTTTATATGTTCAAAAAATATTGGGATAAACGAGCCACCATCTTTTGATAATCATACAAATCTACGGGTTTTTTTAGATAATCGTTCGCACGATTGACTTCTGCTTGTTTTATATCTTTCTCATTATCTGAAGTAGTCAACATAAAGACAGTCAAATCCTTCACCAACGAATCATTTCTTATTTCCTTTAGGACTTCATGCCCATTATATATCGGTATATTAATATCCAACAGCACCAAATCAGGCTTGGACACCTTTCCTTCTGGTAGAAGCTCTCGCAAATACTCCAGGGCTTCTGCTCCATTTTTCACATGCCTAATTTCAAAAGGCACTCCACACTCAGCTAACGCATCATTTATCAACAAGACGTCTCCATCATTATCCTCCACAAGTAAAATGACAACTGGCGAACGCGGATTAGATGTGCTTAGACGGCTCATTGTACAGTTGGCTTCGGTATAGAAAAATAAAAAGTACTGCCCTGATCCGGCTCAGACTCTAACCAAATTTTTCCTCCAAGGGATTCTATGTGCCTTTTTGCAATAGACAACCCAATGCCCGTTCCACTGTATTCATTTCGATTATGTAAACGTTGGAAAATCACAAATATTTTGTTGAAAAACTCCGGTTTAATGCCGATTCCATGATCTTTTATCGAGATCACCCAATCCGCCTCGTTTTCCTCAACATTTATTTCTATAACAGGAGGAATTCCAGGTTTGGCATATTTTAAAGCGTTATCGATTAATGAGTGGAGGACTTGAGTGATGGCCACCTTATTGGACACCACTACAGGAAAAGTAGGAATGATCAGTTTCGCGCCTTTTTCCGCTATAATTTTGCGTCGCAAAAGTTTAAAATCGTTTAATATCTCATTTATATTAATCGGCTCAACTTTTTCCACCTGTCGTCCCGCTCTTGAATACTCTAACAAATCCAAAATAATTTGCTTCATTCGCTTCGCGCCGTCGGATGCATAGAAAATGTATTGCAAGGCCTTTTCATCCAATTGATCGCCATACTTCCGCTTTAATTGATCCATAAAGCTTGAAATCATTCGAAGCGGCTCCTGCAAATCATGGGAAGTAATAAATGCAAATTGTTCTAATTCCTCATTCGACCGTTCTAATTCCTTTGCGTAGCGATTTAAAGAAGCATTTAAACGCAACAATTCTTTTTCAAGCATTTTTTGACGCGTTAAATCACTCATCGCACCCACCATTCGAATGGCTTTGCCTTCCTCATCGCGCATAATAACACCACGATCCATGATGTATAGCTTTTCATTTACATCATTGAAAATGCGGTATTCCATTTCCCAACGGGTGACGTTCGGGTCATTGATGGCATCGAAAACGGATTTTCGAAGTGTTTTGACATCGTCTGGATGAAAACGGTGGAACCAATATTGATTAATAGGTAGGGATGTTAAAGCATCTTTGCCAAAGAAATTAACGATATTATTTGAACGATACATCGTGTCGTTTTTAATGTCCCAATCCCAAATAACGTCTTGCGTCGCTTCGGAAGCCTTTTCAAATCGATCGTTCGCTAATTTGATTTCCTTTTGCGCCTGATGTTTTAGATTAATATCCTTAAAGAATAAGGACAAACCATCCGGAGCAGGGTATATAGTCACTTCTAACCAAAGGTTTAAAGGCGTATAGAACTCCTCTACGGTAATGGGCTCAGTGAGGGGCATAGTTAAATCATAATTCCGATAAAATCCAGTATCCTTTGCAGCTGGGAAAACTTCCCAGAAATTCATCCCAACAACTTCTTCCCGAGGTTTTCCAATCAATTTTTCAGCCACTCGATTCCAATAGGTAACCGTCCAATTTGCATCGACTGTGAAAAATCCATCGCCAATACTTTCTAAAATCTTGTTTCTTTCCTCAAGCGCATTACGCAAATTTTCAGCACTTTGAATGCGTTCATTGATGTTTTTAAAATATACCGATACACCTCCTTTGGATGGATACGCATTAATTTCGTACCAATTTTGATCCGTGGTAAATTTGTATTCTATGGTAATAGACTCCTGATTAGTACGTACACGCTCATAAGCATCCCTTAATACGCTGGTTTTTAATTCTGGAAATAATTTCCAAATGTTTTTCCCAATGACTTCGGTAGCTGATTTTTTCAGTAATCCTTCCGCTTTGGCATTAAAATACGTAAAATTCCATTGATCATCTACCGCATAGAAAGCGTCAGAAATACTTCCTAAAATTTCCTTTATTTGAAGTTCCAAAGACTTTGATACATGGATGTCCTGAAAACTTCCATACACTTTTATGCATCGATCACCTAAAAACTCTGCTTTCCCAATCACTCTCACCCATCGTTCTTCACCTTGTATATTCCGAATGATCGCTTCTAAATCGAAGGGCTCACCGTTACTAATGCAACGCTCTATGGCAGCAGAAATAGGTGCTCGAAACTCTTCCGAATAAAAATTCAACGAGGTATCTAATAACGGGATGTGCTTTTTTGGATCGGTTCCATGAATTTGATGCACCATGTCGGACCAAAATACTCGATTGTCCTCAAAATTTAATTCCCAAGACCCGATTTTCGACATATTAATCGCCTGCTGATTCAGCTCAGACAATTGGCGCTCGTTCGAAATATCTTTTGCGGCAGCATATAAAATGCGTTCTTTAACCACAAAATTGCAATTCCAACTTAACCAGACTATATGACCGTCCTTCGTGATGTATCGGTTATCTAAACGAAAGGAAGTACTTCCTCGGTCAAAGTGATCTTTAATCACTTCATAGGTCATCAAATAATCATCTGGATGGATAAACGTTTGAAAATTATGATTAAGAATTTCTTCTTTCGAATACCCTAATAATTCACTGCCGGCCGGGTTGATGCGTAAAAAGTTTCCTTTAAAATCAATAACACACAATATATCTGGAATGGCTTTGTAAATCCTGCTTAAATCTTCTTCTAAACGTTTTCGGTAGATTTCAGCTCCGACTACTTGTTCTAATCGATCGAAAAAACCACCGATTTCGGCTAAGGTATGATTCTGTTTATTTACCCCAATTAACAGCACACCCACGATCTCGCCTTGATACCGCAAAGGAATGCCTTTTAACCTGGTTAAGCCTGCTTTCTTCGCTTCTTTTTTTCTTAAAAAATGCTCATCCTTCACTGGAACATCCCAAATGAGTTCTTGGTTTTTCTCCCAAACAATTCCCGGATACCCCTCTCCAAAATTAAAAACTGCCTTCGAGTTATTATTTTCATCAAATGCAGTTGAACTCGTAGAAAATCCCATACGGATAAGCTTACTTTGATCCATGTTTGGAATCCAAATTTCTACTAACTGATATTTTCCAAATTCTTGAATGACTTCACATAATTGGACGCAGGATTCTGCCAAGTCACCTTCAATAAAGCAAACACGAACTTTGGCTAATAATTGAGTGGTTTGTTGGCGAAATTCGACGTGATTCGTTATTTCGCGAGCAAAAAAAGACACATGGGTGATCGCCCCAGATTCCGATCTAACCGGATACACATAAATATGAAAATAATTCTCCTCCCCATTTTTTCGGCTCACCAAACTCTCTTCAATTTCAAAACTTTCACCTCTTAAACCTCGATGCTTATATTCTACCCATTGATCAACCGTATGCGTCCCAAAAGCTTCCCAATATTCTTGCTGTTGAAAATCCAATTCTTTCCCAGTCAACACAAAGAAAATTCGTTTAAACGAATCATTTGCGTATACCAAAACCCCGTCTGAATCGAAGGCCCAAACTAAATCTTTAGACTGCTGTAATAACTGGTTAGCGAAATCCATAAATTGTTTCTAATGTAAAATAAATTAACGAGAAAAAACAATGAATAGGTATTTTAATTGTAACATTGTACTCTAAAATGACCAAACCCATCATTTTAACATTTTATTAACATATAAGGCTTAGCAGAACACCTACTTTTGCAAATTCTAATTTAGACACCCTATAATATATGAAAAAACTTTTACTAGTCTTTAGTTTAGTGACAGTTACCACCATTGCTTTAGCTTTCCAAACTCAATCCCCTCAAATTAAAGGTGTGGTGGTTGACGGAGTTTCGAAACAACCAATCGCTGCAGCCACCATTGGTGCATTCTTAGAAGGCACCTCGACCGCTGTTCGCGAATCAGCAAGTGCTGCAAACGGTGAATTCCAGATCACCAATTTAACTACAGGAAAATATGACCTTTTAATTCAATTTTTAGGCTATGAAACCGCTATTTTGAATGGAATTTCGGTCCAAACCACTTTGGTGAACTTAGATACCATCCGCCTAAATCCGATTTCTACTCAAATCGGTGAAGTCGTAGTAACAGGGCAGAAACCATTAATTGAAAATAAAATTGACCGCTTAGTTTACAATGCCGAGCAGGACGTTACCAGCATTGGAGGGAATGCGGCAGATGTATTAAGAAAAGTACCGATGATTTCCGTAGACGTAGACGGAAATGTTTCTTTAAGAGGCGACAGCCAGGTGAAAATCTTAATTAATGGAAAACCTTCTGGCGCCATGAATAATCAAGTAGGTGAAGCCTTAAAAATGATCCCAGCAGACCAAATCAGCAGCGTAGAGGTGATTACCAGCCCATCTGCAAAATACGATGGAGAAGGTGCGTCTGGAATCATTAACATCATTACGAAAAAGAAACTCACCACCGGAGTAAATGGATCATTAACAGCCGGAATTGGCACCAGACAAAACAGTACGAATCTAAATCTAAATAGTAGAACGGGACGTCTTGGAGTGGTTGCAAACGCTGGCGCAAATTGGATGTGGCCACAAATTACTGAAACAAGCTTCATTCAAGAGGATTTAAGTGGAAACACCTTGCTTTCTCAATTAGCAGAAAATAGAACCACCCGTACAGGCGGAAGAGGAACTTTAGGGGTGGATTACGATTGGAATCCAAAAAACTTATTCAATACCACCTTCAATTTTAACAAGTTTGACATGAACTATGATGGTTCTTCAAACACGTTTTTGCCCATGGCAAACGCACCAATGAAAAGCGAAACGGTGCAAAAAACAGGCATGGATGGGTTTGATTGGTCAGCAGGATATACTTATAAATTTGACCGTGAAAAACAAGAATTATCCCTTGCTTCACAATTCTCGAGAAGCAATAGCAACACCGATTATTCTACACTTTACCTACAACAAGCCCAACAAGATGAGTGGGGAACGAATTCAGGCATAAACGACGAATTAACTTTCATGGCCGATTATAGCCATCCTCTTTCAAAAGCAGCGACCTTAGAAATCGGTGGTAAAGCGATTTTGCGTGACATTGAGAGTGATGTAGCCATTAGACAGCTTCAAGGTGGTCAACAAATCCTGAATCAACAACGTTCTTACTTGTTCCAGTACGATCAAGATGTGATTTCGGCTTATGGTTCATTAAATTGGATGTTAAATCCTACTTGGCAGTTGATGGGTGGTTTGCGCGCAGAGCAAACGATCATTAAAGGGTCCACACCGGCTCAACAGATTAATTTTGAAAACGATTACCTAAGTTTGCTACCGAATGTGGTATTATCAAAAACGATCGGTCGCATGTCTTCAATTAAATGGAGTTATAATCAGCGAATTCAACGTCCGAGCATGTTTTATTTAAACCCGTTCCGAAATACATCCGATCCGATTAATCAAAGTCAAGGAAATCCAAGCTTATCGCCTGAAACTGCGCATAATTTTGAAATGGCTTATTCTACGTTTCACAAAGGCTTAGTATTAAGCACTTCCTTATATTATCGCATTACAGACGATATTATCGAAAGTATTTTCACGAATATTCCGAATGATCAAGGTGGCAACCAACCGATCGTGCTTCAGACCTTTGACAATATTGGAACTCAAAAATCAGTGGGAACGAATATTTTCGCTTCGTATTCACCATTGCGTAATTTAAAATTAAGTTCGAATGTGAATTTATACTCGTACGAAGTACAGCCAAGCAGCCGCATTGATGATAATTTAAGCACGAAATCAGGAAAAACGTATTTAATGTATCGTGTTTTTGCAAACGCTTCCTACACGATTCTACCTGGATTCATTGCGGAGACTTTTGCCATCGTAAACGCGCCAAGAAGAACTTTCCAAGGCACCAGCCCTCACTTCAGTATGTGGAGTTTAGGGGTTAAGAAGGAAATCTTAAACAAACAAGCGACGATCGGTATCACCATTTTAGATCCATTTAAAGAAGTTAAAACATTCGATACAGAAGTTTATACAGCGAACTATACACAAAGAAGTAGTTTCGCAGTACCATTCCGATCGTTTGGATTAAACTTTAGCTGGAATTTTGGTAAGCTAAACATGAAAGATGCACCTCGAAAAGATCGCGGAATTAAAAACGACGACCAAAAAGTAGAGGAAAACAATCAAAACTTATAAAATCTAAAAAAGTCTGGTCCTGAAAATATGAATCATATTTTCAGGACCTTAAATTTAGTGTTCAAGCCATTAAATCTTAGAAGCTACTGCTTTCCTTCACTCTATTCGTATACTCATCCCTTTCACAGTTTGCCATCCATGTTGATCGGTTAAACGGATCATCAAATGGTAATCCCCCGTATCGATGGACGCAGGAACTTGAATTTGCTTCTTTATCGTATATGAAGTAGATCCGGCTGGAATCTCAATAATTTCATTTATCTGCCAAGGATTTACTGCTTCCTTTTCCGGCGATTCAGCACAATGCTCGTCTTCTGTCGAATGCGCATGATGGTCAAAGCGGTGATGCACCGAAAGGCTAAATGAACCCAGCTCTACGTTATCCGATACGTGCATATTTAATGTAAATGGCGCGCCCGCAAACACCACTGCGCAAGATTTTGGAAACGATTCATCCATTTCTAAATGGATAATCGGAGCCTCTAAATCCACACTTTCCTCTTTGGCACAAGACACCAAAACGGTGGCTGACAAAGCTAGCAAACCAATGATTACCATGGAACGATTTGCAGACTTTAAATTGTTTAATTGTTTCATTGTATCTCTATAATATTAATGATGTTTTAGTGATTCTATTTGATGGAAATAAATACATGATTAGTGTTAAATCTGATTTTATAAGGGAAAATCTGATTTAACATCATTTTAATGGGTGATATATGTTTTCAATGGATTAAAAAAGATTAAAAAAGATTAAAAAAGATTAAAAAGGATTAAAAAGGATTAAAAAGGATTAAAAATGTTTGAGCAGAAAAAGACCCGCATTAAAACGCATATTTTACTTGTATAGACGCATTTAACCCCGGCTCCGGCATCCCAATGATTCTATAAAAACTGGTGTGCTTAAAATAAGTTGTATTCAATAAATTATTCAATTGCAGTGTCACATCCAGTTCGTGGCTTCCCACTTGCATCGCTCCTCCAGCACGAAGATGAACCACCTGATAGGCCTTTGTCTTTTTTTCAGGGGGCACGATTCGATTTTGCGCAGCCACACCCTGAAATTCTACAGATAAATAAGAACGATTAACCAATTTAAACCCCGGCAAAGAATAAGTTCCCACGAATTGCATAGATGCGGGAGGAGAAAATGGCAAAGAAAAACCAGCTTTACTACCAGAACGTTGAATCGCATATAGATAATTAAAAGAACCCGTCACACGAAATTGATCGCCCCAATTTCTGCCAACTAATAATTCGCCACCATACCTTTGAACAGCCGACTGAACATATTTGAACACCTGATTCCCTGCACCATAGGAATAATCGTAATCAGCAGTGGGATTTAGATAAATGTAATTTGGGAAATATTGAAAAAACGGACTCAGCTGCAGCTCCCAACTGGAATTTTTAAACGAATAATCCACGTCAAATTGATAGGAAATTTCGGGTTGAAGGGTTGGATTTCCTTGCTCAAAACTAAAATAATGATAATTTACCCCGTTTGCGACCAGTTCCTTTGGAGAGGGAGTGCGAAAACTCCTGCCAAGATTTAATTTCAAGCTATTTTGCTCCGCAAAAAAAACCACACCCAACCCACCAGATAAACTATTGAATGATTTTTCCATCGACGGCACGCGAACCAAATGTACTTTTTCCGCATCCGGGTCAGCGTTTATAGGCGACGCAAACCAATCTTGATAAGGACTGATTTTTAACTGCACATGATCATAGCGAATAGATGAATGGAGCGCAAACTGATCTGTAATTGCCCATTCATCTGTCAAAAAAGCCGCTGCGGTAAATTGACGATGAGCAGGAATCAAAAACCCGAAACCATCGATTTCATTTCGTTGATATTCCGACTGAAAACCTCCTTGCAAACGATGTTTGCGCCAGCTAAACGAATCATACAGAGAAAAGTTTAAAGATTTTTTATAATAAGCACGCTCGACCGACCCGTTCTTCCGAAAAGCCGTCGGTAAACCAAGGGGCATGTACCCATGCGGAATATACACACTGTACTCTGCGCGCGCGTTCTTTTGATACCCCAAATCCATCTCGAAATAGTGTTGATTCTTACGCCAGGAACTCCGTTGAATCCATTTAAAATGTGAAACACGGTCACTGGGTTGCATGCGATCCCGGGGGTCGCGATCATACCGTTCCACATCCACATTTCTGGGCTCTAATCCATGTGCATTGGCAAAAAAACCGCCCTTACTTAACCAATAACTCAAGGTAGTAGAGGTTTTAAATTCATTCAAAA
>CAYTDM010000030.1:14667-18770 GCA_964436635.1 uncultured Sphingobacteriaceae bacterium | reverse complement strand
AAAATATGATCAATGTGTTTCTGAATATAGGACCTGTCTTCCACCACTTTACCTAATTGATCCACCGAGGCAAATTCGATCGCTCCCGATTCTCCTAATTCCAACACATACTTTCCATCTTCATCGCTAATAAACTCACCTTTCTCGTTTAATAATTTTAACGCATTCCACTGTCCTGGATTATGGCTCGCAGTTAAAATAATCCCACCTGCAGCCTGTTCCATTGGCACTGCCAATTCGACTGTTGGGGTCGTAGACAAACCTAAATCAATGACATCCAACCCTATACCTTGCAAGGTCCCCACTACTAAATTACGAACCATCTCCCCAGATACCCGAGCATCTCTCCCTACCACAATTTTAGAAATTCCGGTCCGTTTCTTCGAAATGTAGCCAAATGCAGCTGTAAATTTCACAATATCAATAGGGGTTAATGCGTCGCCAGGTTGCCCGCCGATCGTACCTCGGATGCCTGAAATGGATTTGATTAGTGTCATACAGCAAAATTAATGAATTTGAAGGATATTCCAATTCACGAATTACAATATCCCGCGGGGACATATCTGGTTAATTTTTTGGATAATAAAATTTTATAAGTACCTTTGTTGCAACTTAGTTTAAATAACAAATGATTGATCAACTTATTTCTTTCGATAAAGAAGTATTTTTAATGGTGAATCAAGGGATGAGCAATGCGTTCTTTGATTGGATCATGCCTATTTTAAGAAATCGCTTTACCTGGGCTCCTCTCTATTTATTTATCATCGTTTTTTGCATCAAGCATTACAAAAAAGAGGGTGTTATCATGATCGCCGCTGTTCTATTAAATTTTGCTGCATCGGATCTGATTTCTTCTCGATTAGTGAAGAATTCCTACCAACGCTTACGCCCTTGTAACGACATAGAACTCCAAGACAAAATGATTCAGCGAGTGAATTGTAGCGGGGGATACAGTTTTACCTCATCGCACGCTACCAACCACTTTGCCATGGCTGTTTTCCTAATATTCTTGTTTTATAGACGCTGGAAACCCATCCTTTGGCTCTCCTTGCTGTGGGCTGCATCCATTAGTTTTGCGCAGGTTTATGTAGGGGTGCATTTCCCATTAGATGTCATTGTCGGTGCCTTACTTGGCATTAGTATAGGGAGCGTAAATGGCTTAATTTATGAGCGGTACCGCAAACGAAAGGCATTGCTTACAAACCATCAATAACTCGCACACCATGAGTACACTTGCAATCGTTACCATCTTATTTTTATCCGCATTTATCAGCGGAATCGCCGTATTCTTTATTAAAAGGGATGACACAAACTTTTTAAAGTTAGTTTTGTCATTCAGCGGCGCCTACCTCTTTACCATTACTGTGCTTCATTTAATTCCCCATGTCTATCATAGTGGATCAGGGGAAACCATCGGGCTTTGGGTGTTGGGAGGGTTTTTGTTCCAAATCGTTTTGGAGCAGTTTTCTCACGGAATTGAACACGGTCATGTTCATAAGGAAAATCAGGCGGGTATATTTCCTATGGGCATTATGATCAGTTTGTGCTTACACGCATTTATTGAAGGAATGCCGCTTGCGACGAATCACCAAAACGAATTAGTCTTTGGGATTGCCATCCATCATATTCCAGCAGCATTTGCTTTAGCGACCTTATTATTAAGTGCCAATCTTAGAAAATCGTCTATTTACATATTGCTATTTTTATTTGCTGCGATGACTCCGGCTGGGTTTTTACTTAGCAAAGCGATCAGCTCAGGCAACTTAGGAAACATCGAGCAACATTTTGATAAATTAATGGCGATTGTAATCGGGATTTTCTTACACATTTCGACGACCATTCTCTTTGAATCTGGTTCACACAATCACCACCACTTTAATCGCAAAAAAATGATTGCGGTATTGATTGGAGTCGCGATTGGGATTGGAAGTTTAATGATTGGAGGGCATGATCATAGCGAAGATGGGCATAATCACTCACACGAACATCAGCACGAAGGACATGACCATCAACATGACGAACATGATCATCAGCACGACGAACATGACCATCAACATGACGAACATGACCATCAGCACGACGATCACAATTAATTAGCCACGTAATTTATCCAGCAAAGCATTGAGCTGCTTGCACTCAGCTTCTGATAAGTTTTTTGGCAACAAATCTTCTAACATCATACTATGTTCGAGGTTTTGAAGGGTATTCAAACCCTCTTTTGTGATCGTCAAACAAACAGAACGACCATCTTGATCACTTTTGCTACGATGGATTAAATTTTTCATCACCAAACGATCGACTATTCTAGAAACATCGGATTTTTTATCCAACATTCTAGATTTAATCAGCGCATTATTACAAGGAGCTGGATATTGGCCTCTAAGGATTCTTAGGACATTAAATTGATGCAAGGTAATACCCTCTTTACTGGCTCTTTTTTCTAAAAATCTAGTTAACCAATTACTTGAATAGATTAAATTAATGGCTAATTTATGGTATTCATGTGCAAACTTGGCCGTCTTTATTTCCTTTTCAATTTCCATATCTTGGTTCTGATTTTTCAGAAATTTTTGTTTTGATTCATCCAAGACAGATACTTATTCATCGCTTGACGTTTTGATGCATCCAACTTGTAATTAATATTTTTCGTTAAGTAAACTCCGTAATCGAAGTCGGGTCGAGGAGGGATTTGAGCGATAACAACCGCTCTATTTGCTAACCCATATTCTAAAGCTTGGTTAAATGCTTGTATAAATTCTTGCGAAAGCGGCTTTATACTGACCCAGACTGCGAAAGCAAAAGGCAGTCCCGTGAAGTTTTTCCACTCTTGTGCCAAATCATAGCTATAAGGATACAAATTTTTCTGACCAAAGGTTCGATCGCCGATTTGAACAAAAGCGTCGGCTTCTCCAGAAGTCACTATTTGTACATCGGTCTTCCCCCAATGCTCTTTTAAAAGCAAACGCGCTAAGCCATTCGAGGTGCGAGATTGATGATCTAAGCGCAAGGTTTTTAATTCTGAAATGGGTTTTTTAGAAAAAATAAATACCGAATCGACTGCCCCGTCCGCCCCTAAACAATAATCAGACACAATTTCATATTGTTGTAAATCCAGCAATGCACCTACTGGAATAATTCCAATATCTGCCTGCCCAGTTTTTAGTTTTTCGGCACAAGCACTCGGTACATCATAACTTAAATCAATTAACTCCCTAAACGAAGTGTTCTCTAAACCATATACAAAGGGTGCCATATTTGTATATGAAACACATGAAATCCGAATTTTATCTGTCATATTTGACTCCTTCTTTCTCCTCTATTTAATTAAATCTAAATGAGCAATGTTATAATTTTCTAAAATTTGCACGTTTCCATCCTTATAAAGCAACTTATATAAAGAGGTATTGGTATGTAGAAACGTATCCATTTGAGCAGGATCCACCCCTGTCAACCAACAAAGTAATATGCGCATCGCACGCCCGTGCATACAAATTAACACTTGCTGTTCTCCTTCTTTACTCAGAATATAGTCCATGGCCAGCCTTTGGCGCTCGATTAATTGCATAGGACTCTCACCTTGCTCTACCGCAATGTGTAAATTACCATTTCGCCATTCCGTCACCAAGGCTTCAAAACCTGTAACAATCTCTGGAGTCTGCTCTTTGCCTTCATAAATCCCCCAACTTATCTCATCCAAACCTTCCAAGGATTCATGAGCAATTCCTTTAGACAGAAAGGGTTCTACGGTTTGATACGTCCTCTTAAGTCTAGATGTGTAGACGCGATCAAATGGAACTTCCTGATAAGCTTGAAAAAATGCTGTTGCTTGTTTGATACCGACTTCATTCAAAGGCGCATCGATGCCTTTACCTTGAACGATTCCTTTAGAATTTAGGTCGGTTTGTCCGTGCCGAATGATGTATAAAATCTTCTCCAACCTTAACCTCTTATTAAACTCTTCGAACCTAATTATTTATGACGGGTAATTGGTAATATTTTGCCGCCACCTCATCGTCAAAAACCACCTCTTTGTAATCGTTCACCGTATTATATAAGGTATCCCGTTCGATTGGATGCCTTCCCACCTGTTTAATTAATTCAAC
>CAYTDM010000030.1:0-14657 GCA_964436635.1 uncultured Sphingobacteriaceae bacterium | reverse complement strand
TTGGTACTCATCGCAGGATTCTGCTCTTCTGCACCTGCCATGGAATAAATTTTCGTGGTATCGTCCAAAGTCCCATCAATGTCATCCACCCCAAATCCAAGTGATAATTGGGCGGTATCACGACTAATCATGGCCCAGTATGCTTTAATATGAGGGAAATTATCCATGTAAATGCGACTAATGGCATAATTTCGCAAATCCTCAATCACGGAAACTTCTGGCACGTGCGACATTTGATTATCCTTATTTCTAAACTTCAACGGAATAAATGCCTGGAATCCGCCTGTTCTATCTTGAAGCTCGCGCAAACGTTCCATATGATCTACACGATGCCAAAAAGATTCAATATGCCCATATAAAATGGTTGCATTTGAACGCATTCCTAAACGATGCCACGCTGCATGAATGGCTAACCATTCATCAGCCGTACATTTATCTTTAGCAATTTGTTCCCGAATTTCGGGGTGAAAAATCTCGGCTCCACCACCTGGCATGGATTGTAAGCCTGCATCTTTCATCATCGCCATACCTGTATCATAATCCACTTTGGCCTTTTTGAAGATATAATGATACTCAACTGGGGTTAAAGCTTTAATATGCAAATCAGGTCGATGTGCACGAATGGCACTGAAGAAATTCATATAGAATTCCATGTTATATTGAGGCAATACCCCCCCAACAATATGCACTTCAGTCACCGGTTCATTATCGTACTTCTTCACCTCAGCCATCATTTCATCAAAAGTAGCTTCCCAACCTTCTGCCTTGTGTTTTATCAACCTGGAATAAGAACAGAACTTACAGTCGTAAACACATAAGTTCGTAGGCTCTATATGAAAATTTCTATTGAAATAAGTACGGTCACCATGCAATCTTTCTCTTACATGATTTGCCAACACACCTAAATAAGGAAGATCGGCATGTTCGTATAAATAGACACCTTCCTCAAAAGTAATGCGCTCGGCATTTTTAACCTTTATGGCGATGTCTTTTAATTCTTTTGAAAGGTTCTTGTTGTCAATTAAAAATGACAATCGATCTACATGCTCCATGTCCGACACTTTAATGCTCTAACTAACAAATTTACTTAAAAAACGTCAGAAAAACAAAGAATTTGAAGCAAAATTATGCTTGTAATGGCTCTCCCCCAAGCTGCTGCATATCGATTAATTTTCGGTATAAGCCTTGTTGCATTAGCAATTCTTGATGGTTCCCAGATTCTATTATTTTTCCATCCTCTAAGACACAAATGACATCCGCATGTTTTACGGTACTTAATCGATGCGCAATGATTACGGTCGTGCGATTTTGCATTAACTTATTCAATGCATCTTGCACCAGTCGTTCCGATTCTGTATCTAATGCAGAAGTGGCCTCGTCTAACAATAAAATAGGTGGGTTTTTCAAAATAGCCCTTGCGATACAAATTCGTTGCCTTTGGCCACCGGATAACTTAGACCCTCTGTCGCCGATTACGGTATGATATCCTTCGTCTAATGCCGCAATAAAATCATGCGCATTCGCGATTTTAGCCGCTTTAATTACCTCCTCCATTGGAACACCTTCCAATCCAAATGCGATGTTATTATAAACTGAATCATTAAATAAGACGGCTTCTTGGTCGACCAAACCGATCAAGCTTCGCACATCGTCCATTTTCAAGGTGCGCACATCTTGCCCATCAAAAAGAACCCGTCCTGCTGTCACATCGATAAAACGTGGGATCAAATCCATCATGGTGGATTTTCCACTTCCCGACGGCCCTACTAATGCCACGGTCTGACCTTTTTTAATATCCAGATTAATACCCTCTAAAACCGGTTCTTGGGTATAAGCAAAGTGCACATTTTCAAATTTAATAGCCTCTTTAAAATCCTTAATTGGCAAGGCGTTAGGCGCATCCTGAATATCGCTTTTGTGATCAATTAATTCCAATACGCGTTCTCCAGCCGCTATTCCCGAATTAATGTTACTAAAGGAATCGGTCAAAGCTTTTGCTGGACGCATGACTTGTGAAAACAAAGCAATGTAAGCGATGAATTCGGTAGCTTCTAAACCACCATCTGGACTTAACACCAAATGACCGCCGTATAATAAAATAACCGCCACCATGCTGACTCCCAAAAACTCAGAAACCGGGGAACCTAATTGCTGTCGCCTCACCATTCTTCTACTAATCTTAGAATATTTGGTGTTTTCATCATTAAAGCGATCTTTTATAAATTGCGTAGCATTAAAAGCCTTAATAATTCGAATACCAGATAATGCCTCATCCAGATAACTAATCATATTGCCAAAAACTTGCTGTGCTTCAGTGGCCTGACGCTTTAGCTTTTTCACGATTCTGGAAATGACATAGGCCGACACTGGGATCACTAAAATCGCAAAGGATGTTAACTTCACCGATATAATCAATAACATCACCATGTAAGCGATGAGTTGTAGCGGTTCTTTAAACACCACCTGCAGGGTAGAAGTCACCGAAAACTGCACGACTTGCACGTCTGAAGCAATCTTAGAAATAATATCGCCTTTACGCTGGTCATTGAAGTATCCCAGATGCAAATTCATCACATTATTAAAGACGGATTTTCGTAAATTCTTTAAGGTACGAATGCGCAAATTTTCCATAATTCTTTGGGAGAAATAACGGAAAACGTTGCTTAAGAATACAGAGATAATAATCGCGACAGAGACCCATTGCAAAGCACCATAAGGGCCATACTTTAAATTCGCCTCTTGGGCATAATAATTAAAGTACCCGAGGATATCGTGCCACTGTTCGGGTTTTGACACCAGCTCCACTTGCTCTGCATTAAAGAGGGTGTGCAATAATGGAGCTAACAAAGCTAAATTTAGGGTGCTAAACACCACTGAAATTAGCGTACAGAAAATATAAGGTATCGCATAACGAGCAATCGGCTGGGCATACGATAACAGTCTGAAGTATGTCTTCATCTTTTAATAAAGTGTAGCAAAGATAGGAAACAAATTCCTATTTTAGCCTAATTAAACGTGTAGAACATGAATATCAAAGTAGCCGATCGATTAATTGGGACGGAAGAGTATTATTTTTCAAAAAAGTTAGCTGAAATTGACAAACTGAATCAAGAAGGCGTGAAAGTGATCAATCTGGGAATCGGTAGTCCCGACCTCCCTCCTGCTGATTCTGTGATTAAAACCTTAATAGCAGCAGCACAAAAAGTCGATCATCACGGTTATCAAAGTTATAAAGGAATTCCTCTTTTAAGGCAGGCGATGGCTGACTGGTATTCAACCCATTACGGAGTGAATTTAGACCCAACCTGTGAAATTTTACCCTTGATGGGATCCAAAGAGGGAATTTTACATGTATGCATGACATATCTTCAAGCTGGAGATGAGGCCTTGATCCCAAATCCGGGTTACCCTACCTACGCCTCAGCGGTACGGTTAAGCGGTGCAAAAGGCGTTCCTTATACCTTAAAAGAAGAAAATAATTGGCTGCCTGATTTTGAAGAATTGGCAAAACTGATTACGCCAAACACGAAGTTGATGTGGTTAAATTATCCGCATATGCCTACAGGTTCTCTCGCTTCGCAAACATTTTTTGAGGAAATCGTTGCGTTCGCAAAAACCCATGGAATTTTACTATGCCACGACAACCCATACAGTTTTATATTAAATGAGCACCCTTCCAGCTTGTTAAGTGTGGAGGGCAGTATGGAGGTCTGTATTGAATTAAATTCATTAAGTAAAGCCTTGAATATGGCGGGATGGCGCATCGGCATGATGGCTGGAAATGCGCTAAGAATCCAAGAGGTCTTACGATTTAAAAGCAACATGGATTCTGGCATGTTTTTACCTATGCAATTAGCCGCTGTAGAAGCGTTGAAATTGGGAAATGATTGGTACGAATCCTTAAACAAGACCTACGGAAATCGAAAAAAATTAGCCTTCCAATTGTTGGATCTGTTGGGATGTTCATATACCGAAAAGCAAGCTGGATTATTCGTTTGGGCCAAAATCCCTGAACAATTTGCGGACGGCTATGCACTCAGTGATAAAATCTTGTATCAGGCTCGTGTTTTCATTACACCAGGTGGTATATTTGGCAACGCAGGAGAAAAGTACATCCGCATCAGTCTTTGTGCGAACGAAGAAACGTTTATACAGGCTTTGGAACGCATTGAGCATGCTCTAAAAAATTAAAAAAATAATACTTTCAGAATATGAATATAGCCATTATCGGCGTGGGACTCATTGGGGGATCTATTGCGCTAACGCTAAAAGGAAAAAAAAGCATTAACAAAATCATTGGAGTGGACAAAAGCGATCTTCACCTGGCTAAAGCGATTAAGTTAGGCTTGATCGATGAGCATATGCCCTTAGAGGAGGCGATTAAAAATGCAAAAGTGCTGATTTTAACCATTCCTGTGGATGGGATTCTGAATTTATTGCCCACCCTCTTGGATCAAGTGACGGACCAAGTCGTGATTGACATGGGTTCCACCAAAAAAGTGATCTTAGATGCGGTGGAAAATCACCCAAATAGAGGAAGATTGGTTGCAGGACACCCCATGGCGGGAACCGAATATTCAGGGCCTGAAGCAGCTGTAAATGATTTATTTAAGGGTAAAGTTATGGTATATACGGATGTACCAAAGAGTGACGACGATGCGTTTGAAATCGCGGATCAAATCGTGGAATTATTAGAGATGAAAGCCACGTTTATGAACGCACAAGAGCACGACGCGCACACAGCATATATTTCTCATATCTCGCACATTACTTCTATGGCCTTAGCGCTCACTGTGTTAGAGAAGGAAAAATCGCAGGGAAGGATCTTTGAATTAGCTGGTTCGGGTTTTGAGTCGACGGTGCGATTGGCAAAAAGTTCACCGGATATGTGGACGCCTATTTTGGAGCAAAATCGAGAAAATGTATTGGAGGTTTTAGAAGAGCACATTCATCAGTTAAATAATTTCCATAAATTACTTTCCGAGGAAAATTATCCTGCTGTTTATAAATTAATTAAGAAATCAAATAAAATTAAGCGGATTTTAAATTAAGCGGAGCCTAAAATAAGCGGAGCCTAAAATAAGCGGAGCCTAAAATAAGCGGATATGAAATTCACTTGATTGTAAATGAATCGGATGCAATAGAAGCGTAAGTAGGAGAAGCGATCGGATGGATTATTTCCATTTAATGAGGATTTTCCCGAACACCTTTCCTTGTTCCAAATCTTGATGGGCTTGAATGACTTCATCAGGACGATAGACCTGCTCGATGACGGGACTGATTTTACCACTTAAAAACTGCGGCCAAATTTCATTTAATATAGAGTCCCTGATTGTTTTTTTAGTGGCGACATCCCTTGCTCGCAGGGTGCTGCCTGTCAGATGAAACCGATGCTTCATTAAGCTTAATAAGTCAAGTTTTGCGTAGCGCCCCCTCGAACAATTGATCTGAACAAGGGTGCCTTCAGTGGCTAATAACGCCAGGTTCTTTTCAAAATAATCGCCCCCCAAACTATCTAAAATAGCATGCATGGGTATTCCGGACCAGGCTTCCACAAAGTCCGCCTCTTTATAATTTACTGCTCCCCTTGCTCCCACCGCTAAGCAACGTTGTGCACGTTCATTGGAACCTGCTGTCACATAACAATTCACACCAAAGTGCTTTCCTAATGCAATCGCCATGGTGCCTATCCCGCCCGATCCACCGTGTACTAATAAATTTTCACCGGGATGTACATAAGGCTTTAAAAATAAATTGTACCATACCGTAAAGAGGGTTTCAGGAATCACTGCACCCACTTCATCATCTAAATCACCTAAAGGCAGGCAATGCGATTGATCAGCCAACACATACTCGGCATACCCACCACCAGAGACCAATGCACAAACCCGATCTCCAAGATTCCATTCCTTAACCAAGTCCCCGCAAGCCACGATTTCACCGGATACTTCTAAGCCCAGCACATCGTTCGGCGCACCTGGTGGAGCTGGATAATGCCCCTTTCTCTGCAAGATATCTGGCCGATTAATTCCTGAACAATGAACGCGAATTAACACATCTGTGGGTCCAGGAAGTGGAATCGCTTTTTCTCCCATTTTTAAAACTTCCGGTCCACCTGTTTCAAGTGTCAAAATGGCCTTCATAGTCGAATTTTTCATTTTTCTGTAACTTGTTAAGTATTCCTTGCCTCTTCATTCTATTCACATTCAAGTATTCACTGCAATTATTTCGCGCATCATTAGGTTTGCTGAGGTTGGCGTTGCAAACGAATGTTCATAGAAATCATAAAATGTCGTCCTAATCGATTATTCCGCACACTTAAATCCATTGTATCAAAAACTTCCTTCGTGATGCCGGTATTTTGATTGAATAAATCAAAGCCATGAATGCGGATCATTGCCCTGCGATTTGACATAAACGTATACTCTAAATACGAGTTTAAAATGGTGGGATTTGAATTAATAAATGGATTATACCCCGCATTGGTTCGATGAGAAATATCGAAACCCACTGATAAATGATCCGTAAAATACGTTCTACCCGCCATACCTACTACCCATGAGGTCGCCCGAATATTTGAAAACGTATACAAAGGGGATTGGGTTTGATTCAACATAAAATTCCCATTTAACTCGAGCTGCACGCGATCCTCCACAGCAAACCTAATTTGAGCCGCTTGAGAAAGGATGAGATGCTTCGTGGTATTTCTAAAATCATTGGTATAGGTAATATTATGTATGTAATCAGCATTTCCATTAAAATTAATTTGAAACTGATCCGAGCCTAATAGGGTGCTATACAGGTAATAACTCCGCAAATCAAAATATCCATCCGCATTTAAATAAGCATTCTCGATGGCGGTCGATCCCGAAGAAGTCCTGCGATTCGACACGATTTTATCATTGACAGATGAATATGCCAATTGAACCTCAAAAAATGACGAACGACTCATGCGGGATTTGCGGTAGCGAGCTGTCAATCGATTCATAAATTCCGACTTCAAATCCGGATTTCCTACAATAATATATTGAGAGTTACTCAGGTCTCGAACGGGTTGCATTTGTACAAAGCTTGGCTGTTGGTGCCGCCCTAAGTAATCAATGGAAACTTCGCTATTATTAGACGGTTTAAAACGCATATTAGCCGTTGGCACCCAATTAAAATGAGCATGTTTCGTCCGAATTTCACCATCCATCGTCAAACCTTCGATCAATAGTGGTTGCGCAGCTAAGCCCACGGAATAATTAAACTGCTTTTTAGCGTCGACCTGATACCGTAGTCCGTAACGATCGCTTTTAAACGAGTAGTGATAATCCAAATTTAACGAGTCGATGAGATGATTTTCTTCTAAATCGGTCACTATTCGATTGCTAATAATGCCTGTATACTCTTTTTCATAACTAAATTCGATAATGCCATGTTCGTGGATATTCTCCACAAAAGCTGCACGAACTTTACCCGCCCTATGTCGATGGTCGTTTTTACTTTCTTGTAAGAGGGAATAAATGTCGATATTTGGCTGCGCAAAAGCCGAATCGATGATTACCAAATAGTCTCCAATATGCTCCAATCGATCCTGACGCTGCATTTCAAAATTTCCGTTAACGACGATTTTGCGCCCTGGCTTTTTAAAAGGTTTTACATACAAAAATTCAGTGCCTAAATTCGGTGCTCGGTGTTCTCCAATGGTTCCGTACTCCCCTTCTGTGGTCACTAATCGATTTCGAATCGTTTTAAAACTGTTCATTTCGAGATCGGTATTTGAAAAGGACACCGAGGGACTGATTTTAAAATAACTGCCACTGGACAAATTCCCATCTACATCCCAACTCATGCTGTGCGCCTTTTGATTCGTAAAGGATTCCTTTTCTTCGAAATTTTCGATTAGATAATTATAAAAACCATTTTGGGAATACAGATCACTCAGCGTTTGATTTTTTTTATGGACAAACGAATACCGACCATATAATTCAAGATTGGAATTGATTTGATCTGAAAAGCTTACCCCTATGGAATTCACTTGATTTAACCCGTCTAATGGGTCGATTATGTTGGCTAACTCCGTGCCTTCGCGTTCGAATCCACCGGCTCCTGTTGGCGCACCGTAACTAAACAAGCTCGTGTTCGTATTGTTTGTGGACGTGACCACAGAAAATTCCTGCCCATCGTTAAAATGATTAATTCCTGCACTTCCGATATACCGATCTTTTGAACCGCCTCCACCCGTAACCTGCCCAAATAAAATTTTCTTTTTATCTTCGTGCAAAATAATGTTTAAAATCTTTTCGGTTTCCCCACCTTTTATGCCTGTTGCTTGCGCAAGGTCCCCATGGTAATCGATGACTTGAACACTCTTAATTAAATTCACATGCAGATTCCGAGTCGCAGTCAATACATCACCGCCAAAAAAATTCTTTCCATCTACCTGTACGCGATTTACGCGTTTACCAAACGCAAACACCGTTCCGTCTCGATGCACTTGAACATTTGGCAATACTTTCAAAGCCCCCTCTAACAAGGTGTTGCGAGAAAATTGATAGGCATCCATATTATACTGAACCGTGTCTCCATTTACGATAAAAGGTGGTATACGGCTAACCTGCACGACGTCTAACAAGGTATGCATGGGATAGATCACAACCGGTAAAATGTGCAAGACATTGTAATTTGATTCCACCATATACTGTTGATCAAACATGCGGTAGCCTAACATGCTGAAAGTTAATTTAAACTCCCTGGATAAAATTCCTGAAAAACTAAATTTTCCTCGAGAATCGGTTGTGGTGGTGATGGTGTCAACTAAAGAGGTAAGCCGCACACTGACGCCATCTAAGGGATGTCGAGCAGAATCCAAAACGGTCCCTTCTACGTTTCTACGCTGGCTTTGAGCAATGGCATGCGAATACAGTAGTGGCAGGATGGCCAACAACACTAACAACCATTTTCCAAAATGCGCACTTTTTATCAACTTAGTATATCGCTGATGAATAATTTAAGTAAACAAACGAATATAATATTTAATCCGAACCTTCACAAAAAAAGCCTGCATTTTTTAATGCAAGCTCCTTTAAAAGGGATTTGTTTAATTAAAACTTAATAAAACTCGGGTTACGATTCGAAAGTTACTTTTGGAACTTGTTGATCGATTTCCCAACGTCCGGTTCCCTCTTCGCCGATCAAGTCGAACAGTTCTAAAATTCTTCTCGCCACAAATTCCTCTTCCACTTGTTCAGCCAAAAACCATTGAATAAAATGGAATGTCACATAATCTTTCAATTCCATGCATTTTTCCGCAATTTGATTGAATTGTTGGGTGACAAACATTTCTTGTTTAAGCGTCTGCTCAAAGAGGCTTCGAAAAGAATTAAATTGGTCAGGGATCCGCGTAACTTCTGGTGATTTCGCACTCCCCCCTCGGTCATTTACATATTTAAATAACTTCAACATATGCGTGCGTTCTTCATCGGATTGCTTCGCAAAAAAATTTGCGCTGCCTTCATAACCTTTTTCCTCACACCAAGCTGACATCGCTAAATATAAAGCAGATGCATGAGCTTCGTATTTTATTTGTTCATTTAATATGCTTTCAATCTCTGCATGCAGCGAAGATGATAAGTTTTTATTTGTGTCCATTTTAAATAAATTTAGTAGTAAAATCGGGTAGCCAGATGAGCTACCCGCTATCGTATCATGCATAGGATGCATGAGATCCATACTGAGGGTTAGAAATCTTCCTCAGGTTCGCCTAATAATTCCTTATGATTGCTGGCTTTTGTCCTGGTCTTGGTTTTATGCTTATTAATTTGCCTTCTTAAAGACTCGACAGCAATATCTGTAGCTTCTTCAAAGGATTTTGCTTGTCCCTTCGCGAACAATTGTGCTCCAGGTATATTTAATTTAAACTCCGCCACTTTATTAGCTTCATCTTCAGTATTTTCAACTCGCAAATAACATTCTGCATCAAGAATTTGATCAATGAATACATCCAGTTTGTCGGCCTTTTTCTGAATAAAGTTGATTAACTTCTTATCCGCATCAAAACGGATTGATTGCACATTTAAGTTCATTTTTCCTCCTTTTTTTTAGGCTCTCGGGTGAGCCTGTTTATAAATATTTTTCAATCGTTCCACGGAATTATGCGTGTAAATTTGCGTAGCAGCTAAATTAGCATGACCCAAAATTTCTTTAATCGCATTTAAATCCGCTCCATTTTCAAGCATGACGGTCGCAAACGTATGTCTTAAAACATGTGGGCTGCGTTTTGATTGCTTTGAAAATAACGACAAATAGTGTTTCACGATTCGGTAGACAAAAACTGAATAAGCTGGTTTTCCGCTATCTATTACTAATAAGATAGTATGTGAAAGTTGCAATTCGTTCCTGAGTAATAAATATTCTTGAAGTACCTGTGCCAAATGATTTGAAATGGGCACAATTCGTTCCTTTTGACGCTTGCCCATTACTTTGACTTGCTTTGCATAAAAATCAACATCCTCCACGCGAATGGCGATTAATTCAGAAAGTCGTACGCCGGTCCCAAAAAGGAATTCCAATAATAATCGATCACGCATTCCTTTAAACCCGTCAGGAAAAATAGTGGAATCATTTAACAGGTCCTGCAAAGCATTGCTCTGAACGACTACGGGTAATTTACGAGCCTGTTTTAAAGCTTTTATCTCTAATACAGGGTTCGTGATCACAACCCCTTCACGTTTTAAAAAATTAAAATAGGTACGAATGGCGGAACGCGCCCGGTTTATGCTGGCGGGAAGTTGTCCCGCTTCAAACAAATCTGCAAAATAATGACGGAGTTGTTGAAAAGTGACTGTTTCAACTGATTCCTGAATTTGGTCTAAAAAATTTTGCAGTTTACGGACCTCAAGCGCATATGCTCCTATGGTGTGGCGGGAGCATCGTTTTTCAACTTCCAAGTGCGCTATGAACTGGTCCAAAAACATAAAAAACTATTTGTATATCCTGATGTGAATATACAAATAGTTTTCTATAAAAAAAAGTAAATATTATAATTTACAAAGTCAATTCAAGGAATTAATTAGTCTCTTGATTTAACTGTTGTTTATAAATTGCTTTTTTCTTCTGAGTACGGCGGGTAATTGATTTTTTCTCATAAGCCTGACGAGAACGTAATTCTCTTAAAACTCCCGTTTTTTCAAATTTCTTCTTAAAACGTTTCAACGCTCTGTCTAATGACTCCCCTTCCTTCACATTTACAATAATCATAGTTTCTAAATACCCCCTTTCGTTTTTCTAAATTTCGGAACGCAAAGATAAAATTAATTTTATAATTCTACAATGTTTTTTAACAATCTAATTTATTGGCTTAAAAGCTGATAACGCATTAGTAAGTCCCCCAATTGTCGTGGCGAATCCAATAAGGCCGTTTGAAGACCTAATTTTCGAGCAGTTTCCAAATGTTGTGGGCTGTCATCTATGAATAAAGTTTCTGTTGGGTCCAAATTATTCTCATTCATTACCAGTTCAAAAATGGATGCAGCCGGTTTTCTCATTCCTAAAAAATGCGAATAATAGGTTTTTTCAAAAAACCCTTCATTATCATTAATCTGGTGGTTTTTCTTTAAGTAATCCAGAATCCAAGCATAGTGAATTTCATTGTTATTGCTCAGCAAAAACGTCCTATATTTATCTTTACAAGCTAATAGGAGCTCGTGATTACCTTTGGGCACCCCCAACAATAAAGCATTCCAAGCGTTATCCAATTCTTGATCCTTTAGATCTGCCATCCCTGCAAGATCTCGCAGGCCATCTCGAAAATCAGCGGACGTAATTAAACCCTTATCAAAATAATCAAAAAGGGAAGATTGAGATTTATGACCATACAATTCTTCCACTTGATGAATGCCCAAAGCCCTAAATGCCTGCTGCGCTTTTTGAAAATCAATTTCAAAAATTACATTGCCATAGTCAAAAATAATGTTTGTTATATTTTGCATAAAAATTTCCAAATATGGCTACAAATATGTAAAATTGCAGTCGTAAAAGCGAATTATTAACTGCGCCTATAGCTCAGTCGGTTAGAGTAGAAGACTCATAATCTTTTGGTCCCTGGTTCGAGCCCAGGTGGGCGCACAACAGAAGCCGTTCTATTAATTTAGAGCGGCTTTTTTAATAAATATTGTGCGGAAATAGTGCGGTTTTGGTAAAAAGCATGAAAATCCGACCATTAATGATCAGATTTTACTGTTAAAATTGAACCTTGGTCCTAAATTTTTCAATTGTATAGTTTTTGCCCTGCATCAAAAATAAGTTTTGACGGCAAAACGGAACTGTTCTATATAAATTTCCTTAAAAACGCTGATATTATTCTGCTCATAAAAGACCAACATTGCTTTTTTATAGGCCACAGAATCAAGAGTTCTGAATGAGATGAGGCAAAATTGGTTCGCTATCAAAATAGCGTTACTTATAATTCGTGCTGTGCGTTTATTGCCATCATTGAATGCTTGAATGTAGGATAAAAAAAACAAACACCTGCCTAATCCAGCCTAATAGTAAGCGTGGAATCCGGATGAAAAATCACAGATTGAGCCTTGGACCCATTAATGAGTTTAAAATGATATTGGTTTAGATTCGACCGATCATTTAAAATTTTAGAAAGGTTGACCGTAATTATTTTTTCTTGGTGTCGATCAAAGTTTTCACTTTTCCCTGTGTAGTCCATCAGCAATTGAACGCCCATGGGATAAGACTCCTGAATTCTTCCATCCCAGAGAAATTGGAAGGACCCTGCGACATCACTTCCTTGCACCGCGACTTGTAAACGTTGTTGATGAAACGAAACTTTCAATATTTCAAATGAAGTCAATTCATCCCTCCCACCTAATCGCTGTTTAAAAAGTTGTTGACCCAAAATCAAATTATCCTCTATGTGATAGGGCGTCTCTAATACTGTTTCTTTCTCTTCTTTTGAACAGCCACCTAAAAACAGCAGCCCCAAAAAAAGGATAAATATCTGCATGGATTTGGCCACAGAAATTTGCATATAAAAACTATTAAAAAACGCATTCATTAAAACAATACCTTTAATTTAATACCAGAATTCAATAAATTCATATCTTGACGTTGGAGTCCTCCAATGGGAACTTTGACAAAGGGCTCCACATGCAAATCCAAGCGATCCGTCATGCGTTTGCGCCGCCCAATGGAAAAATTCAGGTAGCCCAAATCCTTTCTGCCTTCGAAATCAGCCTGAGGACTGTGTTGATTATAAGTCGATTTCACTACTTCAAATACGGAAACGGTGGCTCCACTTTCATGGTCTGTAAAAACGCGCTCATTTAATGATTCCACCTCCATGAGCATGGTATTCCTTTCGTTCATCACAGAGATGGCGGAAACTCCTACCGAGGCGTACCATCCGTCAATGGGTTCCACGATAACAGCCAGGGGAATATCCAGGGTTTTTAAGGTGGATGCCCCGCCTACTTTTCGGACGTGCTCCGCAACTTGAATAGGTGCTTCCTGATGCGATGCAGTAAATTGGCCATAAGATAAGCCTGCAGATAATTTTACCTTATCAGACAATTCGAATTGGGTCACAAAGCCTGCAGACACACCCGGTTTTTCATCTATAAACAGGGAATTTACTTCCACTCCAATTTTCCATTTTTTTTGGTCAGCCAAACGGTCATAAGGCTCGACTACCAGTT
Organism: uncultured Sphingobacteriaceae bacterium; assembly: GCA_964436635.1. GTDB lineage: Bacteria > Bacteroidota > Bacteroidia > Sphingobacteriales > Sphingobacteriaceae > DASRQK01. The sequence continues at coordinate 969 of CAYTDM010000030.1, read as the reverse complement.
GGTTTTCAACAGAAGGAAACGTTTGCTTGGTGTTTTCATCCAAGAATTTATCCAATTTGCCATTAAATTCTGTTCCAGCGAGCGAAGGCAGGTCAGTTGCAAGAAGTTTCTCTTTAGTTTTCGGCTCAACTGTTCCCAATATAGAACTTTCCATGTCCTTGTATTGAATATCTCCAGGATTTTGTAAAGTTAAATGATGATTATTTGTGGATTGAGACAGATCCTGTAAATGATCATCGACTGTAAGGTGAACATGATCTGCATCTGCGGTATGAAAATGTTCACCGCTTGCAGAAAGAAAAATATCCTTTTCAGGAGATTGAGACACAACGGAACTTGGTATCTCCTCCAAGCTTGGCGCCTCCACGACCGCTATAGCTTCTACGGGATTCTCCAAGTGATTTCCGTCTGGATTCACAAAATCAAATTGGAGGGCCACAAAAAAAGTAAATCCTATGAAAGCTGCCGCTGCAGCAAATGGTTTCCATAATCCTGTGCGCTTTTTAATCGGCAGCACCTTCACCTCTTCTTCCTTCCTGGCTGAGGTCTGCTTAAATTCCTCCCAAGCTCCCTCCTCATAAGGAATTTCGTAATTATAAAATTCATTCCTGATTTCGTCAATCAGATTCTTTTCCTCCTTATTCATATTTATACCATTAAAGTTTGGTACCACATCTTTAATTTCTCTTTTGCCCGGCCTAAATACACCCTGCTGCTGCTTGGTGAAATCCCTAATAATTCGGCGATCTCGTCGTGATTAAATCCCTCGATTTCATATAAGGTAAATACCTGTCTAAGGGTCGGCTGCAATTGATTCACCATGTTCATAAGATTTTCCACATGCAAATTATCCTCCATTCCAACAGAAAAAGTGCTGTGGTGTGCGTCGGTCAACGATTCTTGATTCGCATAGAATTTATGTTTCCTGAGCTCATTTAATGCCGTTCGTGCAGTAATTCGGGCCATCCA
>CAYTDM010000029.1:0-19087 GCA_964436635.1 uncultured Sphingobacteriaceae bacterium | reverse complement strand
TGAACGAACTTCAGAAAGCCCTTTATCTGCCAATACTTTGGTGATAGCAGCAGTAGTGGTAGTTTTACCGTGGTCAACGTGACCGATAGTACCAATGTTCAAGTGTGGTTTACTGCGGTCAAATTTCTCTTTTGCCATGTTTATGCGAATTAAAAATTAAAAATTTTATTGTTTGCTATATTGTTTATAGTTTCTCTTACGAGCCAATGATGGGACTTGAACCCATGACCTCTTCCTTACCAAGGAAGTGCTCTACCGCTGAGCTACATCGGCTTTTAGAAAACCCAAAGCCCCTAACCCCAGCTTATACATGTTGTTAGAGACAAGAGTTTGCAATTTCTTTTTGTGAGCGGAAGACGGGTCTCGAACCCGCAACCTATAGCTTGGAAGGCTATCGCTCTACCAATTGAGCTACTTCCGCTTTAATAAAGTGGGGGGAGAAGGATTCGAACCTTCGAAGCCGAAGCAACGGATTTACAGTCCGTCCCATTTGACCGCTCTGGAATCCCCCCAACTATGAGCCCCCTGCCGGAATCGAACCAGCGACCTACTGATTACAAGTCAGTTGCTCTACCAGCTGAGCTAAGGAGGCATATTTCAAATTACGACCCAAATTCTTTTGGGTTCAACCGAACCCCCTTTCTGTTTGGGTTTGCAAAGATATATAAAGTTGGACTATTTCAAAAAAAAAATTAAAATAATTATTTAACTTTGCTGGATATGAACGAGAAAGAAATTTATTCCCTCATAAAATTACTCGATGATCCCGATATGGAGATCTTTTCCCACGTGGAAGATCAGTTATCAAAACTGGGGCCTTCAGTCATCGGACTATTAGAAAAACAGTGGGAACAATCCTTTGATGCGCTCGAACAGGTCCGCATAGAAAACCTCATTCATAAGATCCAATACAAAGAAGTCATGGGCGATTTGATCCGATGGGAACATGAAGGCGCCTATGATTTAATGAAAGGACTACTCATTATTAACCGGTACCAATACCCCACCATTAATGAGGAAAAATTGCGCGAGCAATTGGATGAAATGGTCCAATTAATTAAAGAGGAAAACGTGGATGAACTAAGTCCGGAAGACGCTATCTCAACGATAAACAATGTTTTTTATTACAAGCTTGGATTTTCCGGGAACACCAGCAATTACCACGATCCACAAAATTCTTTTCTAAGCCAAGTACTGGAGACGAGAAAAGGTAACCCCTTATTATTGTCGTGTATCTATTTATTGCTTGCTGAAAAATTAAGACTGCCGATTTATGGAATTAATTTACCGAAACACTTTGTGCTGGCGTACGCTTCGCAATTTGGTCAGCTATTAGTCGTGCAAGAAGACATTCTTTTTTACATCAATGCATTTAATGGGGGCCAAATCATCTCTTATGGGGATGTACTCTCCTACTTGCGTCAATTAAATCTTCCCATTGATGAGCAATATTTAACTCCTTGCAGTAATTTGGATATTATTATCCGCTTGCTCAATAATTTGCATACGGCTTATGAAAAATTGGGACAGGAAGAAAAGGCCCTCGAAGTGTTGCAACTTTTAAGCGCCATCAAACAGCATTAGTGGGTGCGATCAATCCAATTTCATAACTGTGAGCAATCCACTTTCATAACTGTGATCAATCCAGGGAATTTCCGGAAGAGCTGGGTATTGCGTTGCAAACGCTTATCGATATCGCTATTCTATCAGGCCCCGAGCATCCATAAACACCGACTCCGGACTTAAAGGAAGTTGCACCCTCACCGATGGCGCCGCATTTCCTTGTGCAGTTATGGGAAATCTTAAAATGGATTTACTCGTTTTGTCAGCGACAAAAATCAAGTTTGAACCTTCTCGATCATCCAATGCCACATCCACCGGTCCTAACAAGCCCGTATTTGATCCTGCGATGATGCGAGTAGGCTGAATGGTAGCCGTAGGGTTTGTAAAATATTGACTGGCGTTCTCCACCACTAAAATTTGAGCATTTTGAAAATCAGAAACCACTAACACATCCAAACGCTCCGAGTAAGCCACACCCCGCAATGCGCCGGCTCCTGCTAAGGTTAGGGACGCGGTTGGCACCAAATCACCCGTGCCTTCAACGAGGGCCGAGACATTTGCATAAAAGTTAATGCCCGTACTTTCCCCAGTCCGAACGACTAACAAATTATCCTTAAACATCGTGATTCCCCAAGGTCGCACGCCGCCCAAATTAAAATATCGACGGGGTTCCACGGTGCCGTTTCGATTTAATGGATTATCAAACACGTAGATTCCACTGGGAGTCCAATTATTAGCTACGTATAAATTTCTACTCGTGTGATCATAATGAATCCCTCGAATAGCTGTCAGGCTGTCATTTCGAAGTTGACCAGATCGCTGTGGTATCCCAATGTCGGTTACGCTCATCATCACGATAGACTGATCCTGTACACTTCCTTGAAACACGCGGCTAACATCCGGGCTAAAAAATACACCACTCCCCTCCCTGATTTGTGGATTGAAAAAGGTTCCTTGTAATTGATTTGCGGTAGCCGGATCAATAATTAATAAATTCGAATAAGGATCTGCTGTTTCATCTTGTTGAAATTCAAATAAAGAAACATACAACCTTGAAATTGGCACAATGGGCGCCAAAGGCTCATCGTCGTTGCGTACGCAAGCACTTAGCAAAGACACGACAGCAGCACAACCCAATAAAAACAGAAGTTTCCTCATACACAATTTATTATTGGGCAAATTTATACAAAAATCTTGCCTAAACCAATGTATTTACTTAATTTCGCAACAAAAAGACTGTTAAATTACACATTCTAACACACATATGGAAACAACAGGATTTGTGCGGGAAAAATTAACACTGCCAGAAGGTCACAACAAACTCTTATTGCATTCTTGTTGCGCACCTTGCTCTGGAGAAGTGATGGAAGCGTTGATCGCCTCAGAGATTGACTTCACCATCTATTTTTACAACCCAAACATTCATCCTAAAAAAGAATATGAACTTCGCAAAGAAGAGAATATTCGTTTTGCTGAAAAGTATAACATTCCATTTGTTGACGCTGATTACGATGCGGATAATTGGTACGCTCGCGCAAAAGGCATGGAAATGGAGCCTGAAAGAGGAATTCGTTGTACCATGTGTTTTGATATGCGCTTTGAACGCACTGCTTTATACGCTTATGAACATGGCTTCCCTGTCATTTCATCTTCGTTAGGCATTTCCAGATGGAAAAATTTCGACCAAATTAATGACTGTGGAATCCGTGCGGCCGGACACTATCCAGGTATCACGTATTGGACGTATAATTGGCGAAAAAAAGGCGGTTCAAAACGCATGCTGGATATCAGTAAAAAAGAGAAGTTTTATATGCAAGAATATTGCGGATGCGCATATTCATTGCGGGACACAAATAAATGGCGCGTAGAAAATGGCAGAGAGCGGATCGAGTTGGGTAAAAACTATTATGGATAAATTTCCTGCATCAAATCAGTTTAATCGATACCAACGTTGGCGAACGCGCGAAGTCAATATTGGGGGAATTCCCATGGGTGGGGATCATCCGATCCGTATTCAGAGCATGACGACGGTCGATACCATGGATACCATAGGATCCATAGAACAAACCATTCGCATGGTGGAAGCCGGATGTGAATATGTGCGGATTACAGCTCCCAGCATTAAGGAAGCTCAAAATTTAGCCGAAATTAAAAAGGGTTTGCGCGAGCGAGGAATCGAAGTACCGCTGGTCGCAGACATCCACTTTACTCCAAACGCCGCTGAAGTGGCCGCACGGATTGTTGAAAAAGTTCGTGTGAATCCTGGCAATTATGCGGATAAGAAAAAATTCAATCAAATTGATTATTCCGATGCCGAATATCAAGGCGAATTAGAACGCATTTATAAAAAATTTGCGCCGCTCGTTCAAATTTGCAAAGAATATGGGACGGCGATGCGCATTGGCACGAATCATGGATCTTTATCTGACCGCATCATGAGTCGATACGGGGACACCCCGGAAGGCATGGTGGAATCGGCGATGGAATTTATTCGCATTTGTGAAGATTTAAATTACCATCAATTGGTGATTTCTATGAAGTCGAGTAATCCGCAAGTCATGGTGCAAGCCTATCGATTATTAGTCGAAAAAATGATCGAGGAAGGAATGAATTACCCTTTACACCTCGGCGTTACGGAAGCTGGAGATGGTGAAGATGGCCGGGTGAAATCGGCAGTGGGTATTGGGACTTTATTAGAAGATGGGCTGGGCGATACCGTTCGGGTGTCATTAACTGAAGATCCCGAGTTTGAGGCGCCGGTGGCCAAAGCATTAATCGATCGATATACAAATAGATTTAAAGGATACTATCAGGGTTTGCCTCCTTATATCGGCCTTACTGATGCGTATGAAACGCAAACGGTAAATAATTTTGTGGGGGGAAGCATGGTTCCAAGAGTCATCGTGAATCTCTCCTCAGAAAACTTGCGTGACCCGCAGATTTTATCCGCTGTGGGTTATCGATATGATGCGTTGTTGGACAAATACCACATGGGTGATCAATCGGTAGACTTTGTGTATTTAGGTAATGAATTGCCTCATTTCACGATGCCAGGGAATTTGAAGCAACTCTATAATTATGCTACCTGGAAAACGTTGGCTAACCGCAATAATACTCATCCGGTCATAACCCTGGAAGAATATGTGCGCCTTCCGAAACATGAGCTGGACGGCGCGCTAAATATGCTGTTAATCAAAGCGGAGGATTTGGAAAGTCCCGTATTTGAATCCTTTCAACCAGATGGACAATGTGTTTTTATTTTGGAATCCGATGAGCACGATGGAATACAGCAACAAAGAAATTTCTTTAAAACATTAAGGGAATTACAGCTAACGATTCCTGTAATCTTGAAGAAAAACTATGCCCCTGAAAACTTTTCGGGTCCTGTCGGAGATTTGATGAGTGCAGAGGAGCCGATTTCTAAAATTCAGCTCTTCGCTGGTACGGATGTGGGTGCTTTGCTGATTAATGGCATGGGGTCTGGTATTTGGATTTCTTCCCCTGCTACCCCGCTTGAAAATTTGGTCTCCAGCTCATTCGCCATTTTACAAGCTACGCGTTCAAGAATCTCCAAAACTGAATATATTTCTTGTCCAAGTTGCGGCAGAACCCTCTTTGATTTACAAGATACCACACAAACCATTCGAAATCGTACCAACCATTTAAAAGGGTTGAAAATAGGCATTATGGGATGCATTGTGAATGGTCCAGGTGAAATGGCCGATGCCGATTATGGATATGTAGGTGCGGGTCCAGGAAAAATCACGCTATACCGAGGCAAAGAAGTCGTGAAGAAAAATGTGGACACTGAAAATGCTTTAGACGAACTCATTAACATCATCCGATCAGATGGAAAATGGGTAGATCCGAGTTAAAAATCAAAGAGAAATCCGCCTGATTCACAAGTGTTAGCGAGGAATCAGCGAAAATTTTGTGATAATTTAGCGACAATTAAAGGATAGAAATCCGCTTAATGACCGTCTCGGTCCCCGCAGTTACTTTTAAGAAATACAATCCAGGACTTAGGCGTTTTTGAATATCAAAAGAATGATTTTGATTTCCTGAATCTACATTTTGGCTAAATAACGTTAGCAATTCATTGCCAAGCGCATCCATCACTTTTATTGACACATCGCTGCGCTTACCTAAGCGGTACGATAAATTAATGGATTCCACCGTAGGATTCGGGAAAATTTTCACATTGCTGAGCAACTTATCTGAAGGAGCCTGGGCATTGCTTTTAAACGGCTGTAAAAACCAATTCGAGAAGAAAGAACCGGAAGATTTTGTAGCTTGTTTGGTATTTGGAGATTGGGCGGCCGGCTTATTGCCTAAACTGTCTTGAATCACTGATTCAGCAGCATTCAGACCGTTCGCAGACACAGACAAGGTGGCCATTAGCAGACTGCTGCTAATAGTTAAAACCATACATGTATCGCGTAAAAGTTTCCTCATCAAGTAATTCTCCAGGAACAAATATATATTTCTAAATTGACAATTCTAAAATTTTGGAAAAAATTTAGCAAAATTTATGCTGATTTAACAATAATTAACAGGTTTATCCGAAAAATATCTGGTTTAGCCAAAAAGCATCATGTTTAGCCAAAAAGCAACAGGTTTAGCCAAAAAGCAACAGGTTTAGCCGAAAAACATCTGGTTTAGTGAAAAATTAATAGAATCAGGGCAGTAATAAAATTTTCCAAGCATGCATCACCTTGCCTTGATCTAAATACTTCGCCGCTAAATGATGCAATTGATTCCGACGGCTCGTCTCATCCCCGATGAATGCATCCAATAATTCTTTGATTTCAGGTTCCGTCATAATGCTTTCAACTTCTTCGGTGTCTGGCAAAACCTCGACATTACCCAACAAACCTAAATGATTCCCCGTCAGCACGGTAGATAAACGAACGTGTTCCGGCAATTGATCTACACCCATCCCCTTATTCCGCAAAGGTTTTGGCACCTCAAATAAAGCGTCCTCATTTATTCTGCCATACCAATCTCCGCCTAAACGTGCCACCAAATCGAGTTTCTTTTGGTCCAAAACCCCGTTCTCATTTATAAGTTCCTGATCGATGTGCATGCGCAAAACTTCCGCCAAGACTAATTGGCCATTTCCTGGTTGATCACCTAAGGAGATAACTTCCCGTACTTTACACTCTAATTGAACCGGTGCTTCCGCCACTCGAGGGGGTTGAATTAAGGTAGATGGCAACATGGTTAGGCCCGATTTTTCAAACTCATTCACACCTTTTTCGTATTCCGTACTCGCTAAGGATTGCTGTTGTACCAAAGCATAATTCACAATATTAATCACCACTTCCGGGACTTCTAAAATATTTTCCAGGGTATGTTTGGTCGACCCATCCCGCATCCTTCGCAAAGGAGAAAAAACACAGATAGGTGGATTATGCGACATGATATTAAAATAACTAAATGGGCTCAGGTTTACATTTCCTACTTTGTCGATGGTGGTTGCGAAGCAAATCGGCCGAGGCGCCACCGCATATTTTATTAAATCATCGATCGGCGAACCTGCCTCCACATCAAAAGTCAATCTCGTCCTTTTCATTCAAATTTATTTATGCCCAAATTACGATTCTGCTACTATAATTTCATTTTTTAATTCGCCTAAACCGGTGACGGATAAGCTAATTTGATCACCAGGAAGTAACCATTGTTCCACAAAAACTTCTGGGTTTAGAAACTTTCCTGTGCCGTTCAGTTCCAAAAAACATCCGGTACCCACTGTTCCAGAACCAATGACATCTCCTGGGTATAAATCGACCCCGTAAGACGCGCGGGAAATAATTTCAGCGAAGGTCCAATGCATTTCATTCAACCACCCCTTCGACACTTCTTCACCATTTACTACTGCCTTCATCTCTAACCGATAACAGGTTCCGACATGACCTTCTGGTGGGGGGACTTGGTATTCCGCCAATTCATCCGGCGTCACCAAATACGGTCCAAAAGAAGTGGAAAAATCCTTACCCTTTGCAGGCCCTAAATTCAGTTGCATTTCCTGCATTTGCAAAGCACGCGCGCTCCAATCATTCATAATCATAAAACCAGCGATGTATTCGTCTGCTTCCTCAGGAGAAATGTTTCGCCCCTTTTTTTTGATGACGACAGCGACTTCCAATTCAAAATCCAATTGATTTAAATGCAATGGCATGCACGCGATGGAACCGGGACCCGTGACTGCCCGATGGTTACTAAAATAAAATACCGGTATTTCATCAAAAGTCGGAATCATCTCCAAGCCCCTGTTTCGCCTTGAAGTCTCCACATGTTGACGAAAGGCATACGCATCCCGTACAGAGGAGGGATTCGGGAGGGGTGCCAATAAGGTATAGCCTGCATCTAAATCAATGCGAGAAGCGGACACTCCTTCATCCTTGGGATGGTCGATAATAAATTGATTTAATTCGACAAGTGCCTGCCAGGCTGCTTCCCCTTGCATGCATAATTCGAGCATGGAAGTGGGCAGAGTCGGACGTAAGCGTTGCAAATCGTAATAATTTGACTGCACACATAATCCAATCCCCGAATGCTGTCGGCTTGTAAAAGAAAATAGTTTCATTATTCCAAAGCTACATTATTTCGCTGATTCTTTTAAACAATGTATTTTTATTTTGTATATTTGTTAGAATACAATTATAAATTTCTAAATGGCTATCTATCATCATTTAGGGCAAATACCTGCAAAAAGGCACACGGTTTTTAGAAAACCGGATGGAGGGTTGTATGCGGAGGAGTTAGTTTCTACACATGGTTTCTCCAGCACGTACTCTTTAGTCTATCACTGCCACCCGCCCACACTTGTAAAAAAAATCGGGGAACCTTATTCTGTTACGCCTACTGTCGCGAGGGATAAACATTTAAAACATACGAGCCTGAAAGGATTTCAGGTTCAACCTGAAGACGATTTTTTAGCCAGTCGAAAACCTGTGCTAATTAATCAAGATCTTCATCTGTCTTTGGCTGCGCCCAAAAAATCCATGACGGATTATTTTTACAAAAATAGCCAAGCTGACGAAATTTTGTTCATCCATGAAGGAAGTGGCGTGCTGAAAACTGGATATGGACAAATTAAATTTGAATACGGAGATTACCTCTTAATTCCAAGAGGGGTTATCTATCAAATACATTTCGATACGGAAGAAAATCGCCTGCTGATCGTGGAATCGTTTTCACCCGTTCGTACTCCTAAACGGTATAGGAATGATTTTGGCCAATTGATGGAGCATAGTCCATTTTGCGAACGCGACATGAAGCTCCCGCAAAATTTGGAGACCTTTGATGAGTTGGGGGATTTCAAAGTCAAAATTAAAAAGCAGGGCTTGATTTATCCATACACCTATGGCAGTCATCCTTTTGACTTTGTCGGTTGGGATGGGTATCATTTTCCATGGGGATTTTCCATTCATAATTTTGAACCGATTACTGGTCGGGTCCATCAACCCCCACCGGTTCACCAAACATTCGAAACCGATGCGTTTGTGCTGTGCAGTTTTTGCCCAAGGCTGTATGATTACCATCCACAAGCCATTCCTGCTCCATATAACCATAGTAATGTAGATTCGGATGAAGTGCTATACTATGTAGATGGTGATTTTATGAGCAGAAGCAGTGTGGAGCGTGGCCAAATCACCTTGCATCCAGGAGGCATCCCGCACGGCCCACATCCTGGCACCGTGGAAAAGAGCATTGGCCAGACAAAGACGGATGAATTAGCCGTTATGATCGATCCTTTTCGACCATTGATGTTAACTGATGAGGCGCTAAAAATTGAAGATCCCGATTATCACAAGTCGTGGATGAGTTAAGATGATCCGTTTATAAGTTTTACTTTCACAGATTATAATAGCATAGAATATACTTTCATAGAAAACTAAATTAATACCAAAATATAGATTAAATAATGAGTCAGACATTTGCAGAGAAAATCGCGAAAGCACAAGATTTTTTACCGATTAACGGCACCGATTTTATTGAATTTTATGTAGGGAATGCGAAACAGGCTGCGCATTATTTCAAAACAGCATTTGGCTTCCAATCAGAGGCCTACGCCGGACCTGAAACCGGTGTACGTGACCGCGCATCCTATGTATTAAAACAAAATAAAGTGCGCTTGGTTTTAACCTCTGCGTTGCGATCGAATCACTCCATTTCAGAGCATGTTAAAACACACGGAGATGGTATTAAAATCTTAGCCCTATGGGTTGACGATGCGTACAAAGCCTTTGAGGAAACCGTAAAAAGAGGAGCGAAACCTTATCAGGAACCACAAACCCTGACTGATGAATTCGGTGAAATTAGGACGGCAGGAATTTACACTTATGGTGAAACTGTTCATTTATTTGTGGAACGGAAAAACTACCAAGGACCTTTTATGCCGGGATATGAAGCATGGGTCAGCGATTACAATCCTGAAGATGCCGGGTTATTGCACGTAGATCATTGTGTCGGAAATGTGGGTTGGAACAAAATGAATGAAACTGTGCAATGGTACCAAGATGTGATGGGTTTTGTGAACATTTTATCTTTCGATGATAAGCAAATCAATACCGAATACTCTGCTTTAATGAGTAAGGTCATGAGTAATGGAAATGGTTATGTTAAGTTCCCGATCAATGAACCCGCGGAGGGGAAAAAGAAATCACAAATCGAAGAATATCTTGAATTTTATGAAGGTGAAGGCGTGCAACACGTCGCGATTGAAACAAAGGACATTTTAAAAACTGTACGGGCTTTGAAGGATCGTGGAGTAGAGTTTTTGAGCGCACCTCCTGAAGCGTATTACGAAATGATTCCAGACAGAATAGGATCTATTAAAGAAGATTTAGACGCCATTCAAGAACTTGGAATCTTGGTAGATCGGGATGAAGAGGGGTATTTGTTACAAATATTTACAAAACCTATTCAAGATCGTCCAACGTTCTTTTTTGAAATTATTCAACGAAGAGGTGCCCAAAGCTTTGGTGCTGGTAACTTTAAAGCACTTTTTGAGGCCATTGAACGTGAACAAGCAAGACGAGGAAACTTATAATCAAGGAATTATATTTTTTATTTCTTGACGGTTAATTTTTATTTCATTATATTTACAAAGTAGTTCCGGTATTATAACATCTATAATACGCTGGATAAACTAAAAAACATCATAGCGGTTAATTGAGATTATTCTTAAACCAAAAAGGGTGCTGAAGCAGTTCAGCACCCTTTTAAATTTATAGACATTACACTTCGAACCAAGAAACACTCCAAGAAACACTTCGAGAAACACTCCGAGGCTTGAAAGTGCTTGAAAGGTTTTATTTGGAGGTAGGTTCTAACTCGTTCAATTTTGATTTTCTATAACCGTAAGCAAAATACACAATCAATCCGAGCACTAACCAGATTAAGAATATATACCAATTACTTGAACCTAACTCGGACATTAAATACATATTGACGAGAATTCCGGCCACAGGCAGCAAAGAAAAATTATACTTAAAGCCCATAACCGCTAATATCACCCAAGTCAACCAGAACATCACATCTAAGATTTTATGTTCTATAATATATAAAAATGTATGATCTCTCCAGTCTGCCAAGGCTTCTGGTCTGTAGGTATACATAATGTACAAGGCCACTATTAAGCTGATTCCAATTATGTATTTACCATTCACATAAGGAACTTTGAACTTAGATTGCTTAGAGATTCCTGCATGATCCATATATAAGACCCCTCCGCAAACTAAAATAAAGGCAAAAAATGTTCCTACACTTGTTAGATCCACAAAGAAATCCATTTTTAAAAACAAGGCTGGAAAGGCCACAACTAATCCCGTAATGATCGTTGCGAAAGAAGGTGTTTTGTACTTTGGGTGCACATTTGAAAAACGTTTCCATAAAAGTCCATCCCGGCTCATGGTCATCCAAATTCTTGGTTGCGCAAGCTGAAAAACTAATAATGCACTCGTAATGGCCACCACCGAGGTTACGGATACAATCCCTGCCATAAAGTCCATTCCAATGTAAGAGAACACATAAGATAAAGGATCCTTCACATTTAATTCCGTATAATTAACCATTCCAGTAAGGACAAGAGTAATTAACACATACAACACCGCACAAATTAACAAGGTTAAGATCATGGCTTTAGGTAAATCACGTTGTGGATCTTTACATTCTTCTGCCGTTGTGGATATGGAATCAAATCCAATAAATGCAAAAAACACAGCTGCTACGCCCCCTAAAACACCCTGCAAACCATTTGGTGCAAACGGTGTCCAATTTTCTGGTTTCACAAAGAAAGCGCCCCCAATGATTACAAAAAGGATGACACCCACTTTAATAATGACCATGATATTACTCGCATTTCGAGATTCTTTGATCCCCACATAAACTAACCAAGTCACTAAAAAGGTAATGACGCCCGCAAATAAATCAAATATAATCGGGATATTTCCCACTTTTGGAGCGGATTGATATGCTAATAATGCCGTGCGCTCTACTTGGGTTAAGGCCTCCAACCCTTGAGCCTGAAACTTGTCAAACGCTTCAATAGCATAAGAAGGTGCCATCGTGAGCCAAGCGGGCACGGTAATACCAAAACCGGCTAACATGCTCACAAAATATTGTGACCAGGCTATCGCGACGACCATATTCGAAACTGCGTATTCGAGAATCAGGGCCCAACCTATGATCCAGGCAAATAATTCACCAAATGTGACGTAGGCATAGGTGTATGCACTTCCCGACACAGGCACTGTACTTGCAAATTGAGCATAGGCCAACGCGGTAAATACACAGGCAAATGCTACAAATACAAACAACATAGAAATGGCGGGACCACCATTAAAAGCAGCTAAACCGATCGTACTAAAAATACCTGCACCGACGATGGCCGCGATTCCGAAGGAAACTAAATCTCGTACCCCAAGAATTTTTGGCATTGCATCTCGACCAGAAACTCGGGAAGCTTCCATGATTTGTGCCACCGTTTTCTTTCTAAATAATCTATTTGACATGTTGGTTAGTAATTTACAATTTTTTAAGCCTCATTAGGATGATCCTATTAGCATTCAAACATATGGAAAAATGTTTTATTCCCCATCACTCACCGAGATAAAATTTCACACCTGCGCATCAATTTCCTTAAAAACAGATCTAAAAATAGGCAGCAAACGTTCCTTATACTCGGCCAACACCTGTTCAAGCGCCTCCAATTCGACGGGATCAAAATCAAATCTCCATACTCGCTTACAAATATTAATTAAAGCCCGGCTCACCTCCGCTAAATCGGAATACATCCCTACATACTGAACAGTCAAAAAATGATCATAAAATGCCATAAAACCAGGAATCAGTTCATAATTTGCGGCTTTTAAGAAGTTTTGCACGTCGGCCCTTGAAACCTTGCTTAAATCCTCATAAAAATTTTGCGCCCGCACCAGCCCTTCGCTCAAAACCAAGTGGTCTAACAGTAATTCAAGGCTAATATGAGATAAAAAGGAAGCTCGGATAGGGGTGTGCTTTACGACAGGCACAAGCAATAACCGAAGTGCGTGGGTATGGGTGTGAAAAAAGGGTAAATTATGAAAAATTCGATCTACGGCCATGTGCTGATCCCAGCCTGATTTGATGGCGGCTAATTCGGGGTTGCTCCACAGTTGTGCGTCCAATTTTTCTGGAAACAATCGAGCTGTCTTATCTGAATTTTTTATTAAATCTGGCAAAATCGCCCCTAAGGTTAATCCCGGACTTCTTTCTAATCGATTAAAATAATAATGTGATAAAAAATTCAATTTTGCGCTATATTTGTCCCTCAATGACAGTACGAACCATCGTACGATTGCTTAACGATTTAAAGGTATAAAATAAATATGAACTTTGTAGAGGAATTGCGCTGGCGTGGGATGCTTCAAGACAGTATCCCGGAAACGGAGGAAATGTTATTAAAAGGACCGACCGCTGGTTATATTGGCTTTGATCCCACCGCGGATTCATTACACGTCGGCCACTTAACACAAATCATGACCCTCATCCATTTTCAAAAAGCTGGGCATAAACCCATTGCTTTGGTTGGCGGCGCTACAGGTATGATCGGGGATCCATCGTTTAAATCAGCTGAACGCAATTTGTTAGACGAAGCTACCCTACAGCACAATGTTTCATGCATCCAAAAGCAGTTAAGTAAGTTTTTAGATTTTGGCGCTGGCGCAAACGGTGCCCAAATGGTCAATAATTACGATTGGTTTAAAGATTTTAAATTTTTAGATTTTATTCGTGATGTCGGTAAATTAATCACCGTAAACTACATGATGTCGAAAGACTCCGTTAAAAAGCGTCTTGAAGGTGAAAACGGGCTTTCGTTTACTGAATTTTCATATCAACTCATCCAAGGATACGATTTCTTCTATTTATGGAAGCACCACCAATGCAAAATTCAAATGGGTGGATCCGACCAATGGGGCAATATCATTACTGGTGTGGAATTTATCCGCAGACAATTGGGGGAAAGTGCATTTGCACTCACCACGCAATTGATTAAAAAATCAGACGGACAAAAATTCGGAAAGACGGAAAGTGGAGCTGTTTGGTTAGACCCAAAACGCACTTCACCATATAAGTTCTACCAATTTTGGTTAAATGCAAGCGACGACGACGCGAAGAATTGGATCAAAATTTTCACGTTGAAGACGAAAGAAGAGATTGAGGCCATCATTGCAGAACACGATCAAGCACCGCATTTACGTCTTGTGCAAAAGGCCTTAGCCGAGGATATCACAGTCAGAACCCATTCCCAAGCGGACTATGAGACAGCCTTGAAAACATCGGAGTTTTTGTTTGGTGGGGGCTCATTAGAATTCCTTAATGCATTAGATCACGCAGGCGTGTTAGATGTTTTCGATGGGATTCCTCAATTCACCCTTAGCCAATCAGAAATGGAACAAGGCATTAACATCGTTGATTTATTAGCCACTAACACCTCCGTCTTCCCTTCCAAAGGTGAGGCAAAAAAAATGATTCAAGGTGGAGGCGTATCTATCAACAAAACCAAAGTTGCTTCCGTGGATGAAGTGTTCACGACGGATCATTTGATAAACAATAAGTATTTGATTGCGCAGCGAGGGAAAAAGAATTATTACCTGATTATTGTTGAATAATTAGCAAAATACTGGAGAAGGGTCGAAATCGGATCGAACTACCCGGGAAATAAAATATAAAAATACAAAAAGGAGCGTTGAGTAATCTTCGCTCCTTTTCTTTTTTAATTTTTCGCACAAAATCTTTAAGAGAATGCTTAGTGAATGATGCAAAGCAGTTATTTCTGCTGATGTCAGGTTTTATAATCTATCGGCAAAACCTTGACTTACTGACCATTTAAGCACCAAGTTTAAAAACTGGAAAATCAGTAATAAAAAAGGCGAATAACTAGGTTACTCGCCTTTATTTAGTAGCGGGGACACGACTCGAACGTGTGACCTTCGGGTTATGAGCCCGACCACATATGTATCAAAATGGTTCCATATGTTTCTAAAAAGCGCTTTTAACAGTTATTGATCACCATATTAAGCCACAAAGAAACAAGCAAAACCACGAAATGTTTGACCTATGTTTGACCTAAATTGCGTATCTTTGATTTATCAAACTTCAGCGCTATGGCATCAGCAAAAGTCGTGTTACGCAATAAGCCTCTTAATGACGGAACATATCCGATTATCATTAGGGTTATTAAAGATAGAAAGTCATCCATCATTTCCCTTGGCTACTCTATCCATGAAAAGGATTGGGACAAAATAGCACAACGTGTACGAAAATCTCATCCAAACGCTGCACGTTTGAATAATTTGCTTTTAAAAAAACTGGCAGAAGCCAATGATAAACTTTTGGAGCTACAAACGACGAATAAAAAGCACTCTTCAAAAACCGTCATCCAAAAAATGAAACCCAATGGGGATGCTTCATTCTTTTCACAAGCTAAAATCTTTGTTGATAATTTAGAGAAATCAGGAAAATATAATCGCCATAAAACTGAAAAGGGGCGGATTAAGATATTTAGAGAGTTCGTAGGGTCTGATCTTGGTTTCGCAGATTTAAATATCAATTTACTGAATCGGTTCAAAGCCTATCTGCAAGGTGAACGGAAAATAAAAGAACGCACCATTACAAACTATATGATGCTAATTCGGACAATTTATAATCAGGCTATTGCTAATGGCATAACTGACAAAAACAATTATCCGTTCGGCAAAGATAAGATTACGATTAAAATGCCTGATTCAATCAAGATAGGCTGGAATGCCGAAGAAGTGCAATTATTAGAAGCAGCAGAATTATCACCCTCACAACATCATGCACGTAATCTTTGGCTAATCTCCTTCTATTTTGCAGGAATGAGGCTTGCCGATGTACTCAAACTAAAATGGTCTGATTTTCAAGATGGGCGACTACACTATGCCATGTCCAAAAACACTAAAACAGGCTCTTTAAAAATATCGGACAAAGCACAAGCTATATTAGCTCAGTATAAAAATGATCCGAAGAAACACGATCTTGTATTCCCCGAACTAAAGGAATTGGATGTTCTTAGTCCCTATGAGGTGCAACGAAAAATTGCATTTGCAGGAAAGAATACAGAATCCTTATTGAAGCGTATCGCTAAGAATATCGGAGTTGATAAAAATATCTCGATGCATATCGCCCGTCATACATTTGCACAAATTGCCTCCGATAAAATCCCCGTCCAGATTCTACAGAAATTATACAGGCATACAAATATCACCACCACCATTGGCTACCAGTCAAACTTTACGACTAAGCATACCGATGATGCTCTGGATGCTGTGATTGGCGGATAACACGACGCCCCTATGGTATTAGATTATTGTCAGCAAATGAGTAATATCCTTTATCAGTAACGATCAAATGATCTAGCATTTTAATGTCAAGGAACTCACCTGCCTTACTGATTTTGTTGGTTAGTTGAATGTCTGCACTACTTGGGCTGAGGCTTCCTGAGGGATGATTATGAGCAATAATGATTGAAGAGGCATTTGCCTTTAATGCTGCAATATAAACTTGTTTAGCATCGACAATTGTAGCGGAGGTTCCCCCGCTTGATATTTCATAAAGACCCAATACGCGAGCTGCATTGTTTAGCAACAACATTTTTGCCTGCTCAATAAACTCAATGCGACTACTGTCCCAATTCTCGATGAACAAACTGTATGCATCTTGTGAGCATCTAACGAACGGTCGATCTGCATAAGATGGGCGTGTCTTATATACTAATTCAATCTCTGCCAATCTAAATAATTCAGCCTTAGACATAGTTAATCACCAAAATAAGAATCAACAAAACGTCAAAAGCTACCCTTTATAGGAAGGTTATCGTTCAGAAAAGCAGGTCTGTTTAAGAAGAATAATTTTTATTTATGCAGGTAAAAGATCATACTCACATTAACCTTTAAGGTAGAACCAAGGTAGAACCAGTCTTTTTGTATTTCAATAATTCTTATTTAAGTGATTGATTTTATTGGTTGCGGGGGCAGGATTTGAACCTGCGGCCTTCAGGTTATGAGTCATAAATTACAGGTATTATGCCTAGTTTAATAGGGTTTGCTATTCCTTATTTGTTATATATAATACAATAACTTGCTGGTCATTTTGGTGTTATCTGATATTATCTGAATTGTATCAAAATTACTCTCAAAGGTAGAACCAGGGTAGAACCGCTTTTCATTAGTCGAGGATCAAATGGCCGTTTCCCGTATTAACTTTACAAAACAGTTTCTTTTGAATTCCACGGCAAACGACAAGAAGCGTACATTTTACTACGATGAAAAAGTGAGAGGTTTACTTTTAGAGGTGCGCCCAAGTGGAACAAAATCATTTTACCTGTACAAAAAAATAAAAGGGTATCCTGAGCGCATATTTCTAGGTCTATTTCCCGACCTAACAATCGAAAATGCACGTAAAGAAGCATTAAGGAAACTTGGTGAAATCGCTTCTGGTATCAATCCTCAAGATGAGTTAAGAGCCTTTCGTAACGAAAATACTTTTGAAAAATTGTTTCAAGAGTATATGGAACGATATAGTAAGAAACATAAAAAATCTTGGAAATACGATGAACGTGAAGTCAATAAATTTCTTTCTCACTGGTTTAAACGAAAAATCAGTGATATTCAAAAAATAGAAGTTCAAAGATTAGTCGAAAAAATCCACGATCAACATGGACTGTATCAGGCAAATAGAATTCTTGAGCGTATTAAAACGATTTTTAATAAAGCTATTGAATGGGGATGGGATGGTGTCAACCCTGCGTTAGGTTTAAAAAAATATAAAGAGAAGGCTCGTGATCGTTTCATTTTACCAAATGAAATGCCGTGTTTACTAAAAGCACTAGAAGAAGAAAATACAACCGCAAAAGATTATTTGTGGATGCTTCTATTAACAGGTGCTAGGAGAACTAATACTCTCATGATGCAATGGAAAGACATTAGTTGGGAAATGAATGTTTGGAAAATACCAGATACAAAAAACGGAGAACCTGTCTATGTTCCTTTAGTTGAACGTGCGTTAGATATTCTGAGAAAGCGTAAGGCTAACTCGAATAGCGATTGGGTTTTTCCAAGCTCAGAAGATCCAACAAAGCATTTAGTAAATTTTAAACGCGCATGGAAACGTACTCAACAGAAAGGTACAATTTATTTGTGGACTACAGATGAGATGTATAAACACTTCATAAGCGATTATGATCTTTCTGTTACTAAATATGAGGATGTTAATAAAACATATCATTCAATTTTAAATAAAGCGAAAGAGCAGAATATAACATTACCAGTTGGTCTAATGGATATTCATATCCACGATATAAGGCGTACTTTCGGTAGTTATCAGGCTATAACAGGCGCAAGCCTACAAATTATCGGCAAAAGCTTAGGACATAAATCTTCACAATCCACCCAGGTGTATGCTCGATTAAATCTTGATCCGGTAAGAGCTTCAATTGAAAAGGCAACTCAGGTGATGTTTGGATAGTTTTTTCTAAAACCTCTATTGTTGTAGGTAAGAGCTTAAAGGAAAAGTAATTTACAAGATATTTTATTCTACTAAAGATACATCTTTATAAAAAATGATGTGACAAGAGTAGTATTAATAAAATCATCAGAATAATTTGACATATTGTATTGAATAATCAGAATCCCTTCTAAAAATAATCAAGTAACTGTTGAAGTTTCATGAATATAAGATAAGATTTTTTTATAATAAGTATATGAAATTGATTAACTTGTGCAATAAAATAATGAATAGAAATACTTAAATAAGTAGCATATGACTATGACAATAAAAATAAATTATCCAATTTACTTTCAAAATGAAAAATTAGAAATTGGAAAACTTATTAAATTGGCTACTGCTAGCAAAAGGTCGACTTATTCACTTCTAGAAAAAGATGGCGATTCTACAGATTTGGAAAAAATTATTGATAAAATTATATCCTAACGAAAGCTACTTTGATAAAAGC
>CAYTDM010000028.1:7119-22117 GCA_964436635.1 uncultured Sphingobacteriaceae bacterium | reverse complement strand
TTTGGTGATCGCGGGGGTGGTGAATGTGTCGTTGATGGATATGGATTTGATTTGGATGCCGGTGTTTATGGTGTTTGTGTACTTGTTATTGGCGATCCGGAGCATGATGATGTATAAGAATTTTGAGCATGCGTATTGGATGGCGACGATCGAGGGGGAAAGGGAGTTGCAAGCGCAACGATTACGGATTTCAGCGGATTTGCACGATAGTATGGGAGCTCAATTAACGCTTATGAATATGATTTTAGATGGGTTAAAAGAGCGTGAACTGCGGCCGTATGAGGTTGCGGAACGAGATAACAACTTTTCGGGGCCGGAAATGGGGGTTGTGGAGCAAAAAGGGATGATTGCGGAGCAAAAAATCGAGCAACTTTCTAAGCTTTCGGAAAATTTGATGTTGGAGCTGAAGAATACTTTGTGGGTGTTGAATTTGGATGAGATTCATCTGGACGACCTGAGGGCGAAGCTGTTAAATTTTATTAATAGTGTCGCGGAGGTGAAGGAGGAGGTAGAATTTGATTTTAGTTTTGAGGTGAGGGAGAATGTGTTACTGGCTTCGAGTCTGGCGGTGGATGTGTTTCGTATGGTGCAGGAAATCGTGAATAATGCTTTGAAACATGCACAGGCGACTAGGATTTTGGTGCATTTGGAGCAGAAGGTGGTTTTGGAACAGGGAGAGAATTTGAAGCGCGTGGAGCCGGATGGACATTTGAAGCGCATGGAGCCGGGGGAGCGGGTGTTGTTTTTGCGGATCGCGGATAATGGGATTGGGTTTGATTTTGAGGTGGAGAAGGCGAAGGCGTATGGGTTGAGGAATATTGAGGGTCGGATCGTGGGCAGGGGTGGAAAGTTTGTGGTCCTTAGTCCGGCTAGCGCAATGATTGGCGCAATGGCTGGTGGAGTTAGTGTTGGAGCTGACGCAATGTCTGGTGGAGCTGGTGCAATGTCTGGTGGAGCTGGTGCAGGAGTTGGGGTGGAATATCGAATTGAGATACGTTTATAATGGTGTAAAAACGCTTACCGGGTTAAAATTGTGGATGCATTTAAAAACTTGTAAATGATTAAAATCGCACTGGTTGAGGATAATTTGTTTGCGCTGGATGCGTTGAAGGAGAAGCTTTCTGGTTTGGAGGGCTTGGAGGTGGTGCATACGGCTCAAAACGGGCAGGAAATGTTAGATTTTTTGGTGAGTGATCGTGAGGTGGATTTGATTTTTATGGATATTGAGATGCCGGTGATGGATGGGATAGCGGCGACTCGGCTGATTAAAGAGGCATATCCTGGGATTAAAATCGTGATGATTACGATTTATGACGACGATGATTTTGTTTTTAATGCGATTCAGGCGGGGGCAGATTCTTATATTTTGAAGGATACAAAGGCGGATAAGATTTTTGAAACGCTTCAGGATACTTTGAATGGGGGTGCGGTGATGTCTCCCTCGATTGCGCTGAAAACGTTGCAATTGCTGAAAGCGTCTAAACACGTTTTGCTCACGCAAAATCCAACTGGAGGAGAAGCGGCGGGCGTTGCGCTTTCGGAACGGGAAATCGAGATTTTGGAACAAATTAGTAAGGGTTTTACGAATAAGCGCATTGCGGAGCACCTTATAATCTCGCCTTTTACGGTGAAAAGGCATATTGAAAACATTTATAAGAAGCTTCAGGCGCATAATCGCATTGATATGCTGGAGAAAGCGCGTAAAAGCGGGTTAATATAATTGTAGTAGAAACCCTACAAAAACCACCCAATTAATTGAAAATGGGCTAATCGGCCCATTGCGCAAGCGATGGATTTCATGGAGTTTTGCAGTGTAAATCTGTACTTCAATTGACACATGAAACCAATTCTAATAATATGAAATCAATTCAATTTTTTAAAGCGATCATTTTGTTTGCTGTGATGTTAAGCATGTCTTGTTCTAAAAATGAGGGTGTGGAGCCGGATGAATCGGGTGCTGGTGGAGCGTCATTTTTCTCTGCGAAGGTGGATAATGCGTCTTTCCCTACTGCCGATATTCAGTTTACCAATGCTACATTTATTGGGGTGACTAAAATGCTTCAAATCATTGGGCAACCGCAAGATCAAAAAGAAACTATTATTTTAAATTTAATGCCTTTTGGAGGGAAAGTGAGTACTGCAGCGGATTGGAAACCGGGTACTTACGATTTTGATCCTGTGCATGTGACGCGCATGGAATATTTGGCGAGTGCGCAATACAATAAATGGAATGGAAACACGTATGAGTTATGGTCCACGAAATGGGATTATGTGAAATCGGGGCAGATTACGATAGAATCAAACACTGGAACGCAGATTAAGGGGACTTTTTCTTTTGATGCGGTTCGCCAAAATACAAATGGAAGCTTTGATGCGGGTAGCATTAAAAAGATTTCCTCGGGTCGCTTCGACCTGAAGATTTCAACTCGGTAAAGGTTGGCTTTAGGTGGCAGCTAGTGAAGACCGATCTGTTTGCATTTGGATTCAAAAATCGCCAAATACTTTTCTTGGTACTCCTCGTTTAAAAAGCTGCTTCTTATTAACTTTTCCACGTGTTCTGATTTTGTGCGCGTCTCTTCATATATGTTATTTAAAACAATATCTGAGATGCCTATATTCTTGGCAAACGCATCAAAATCTATTCGTTTAATTTTTCGCAATTTCCCGTTTAACGTTAATGCTAAATCATCTGGGTCGCCTTGGTAAATTAAATTCACGTTTAATAAATCATATGCGGGGGCAAAGGAAATATCCGCAGGATTATGTACTATAGAAAAGTTTTTTAGATGCATGTCGTTATTTCCTGTTAGGAACGAAAATAAAACCAATTTAAAATATTTGATCGTGTCAAAGCCTGAATTGGTGGTGTGCCGCTTAATGATTTTTCCAACGCGTTCGTATGAGCTTCTATACTTTCTTTCGGTCAAGAATTCTGATAATTGACAAAGATCTTCTACGTGGATTTTTTTACCCTTAAAACGGTCAAAACGTTTCGTGATATAGGCTAGTTCACCGCTGGATGTTCGAATTAATGCATGTTTAGCTGTCTCTATTTTAAATAGTTTGGCTAAATGCATGGTGAGGTCTTCCACTTCAGGCATGAAAGGGTAATTCGGACTTTGAGGTTTTATAATATATTCCCCCCATAATCCTACCAGCGTTAATTTTTTATTGTTTTTCTCGCCTTGGAGAGTAAAGGATAACTTGGGTTGAACGCCAGCCAATGCGATGCGGCTGTTCACAGTAATACGCGCTAATTGGTTGATTTTTTCCTGGTCTAAATCTAATTCAGGAGGGTTTGCGGAGCCAAAAAAAATCTTTGAACAGCTTTCATGATGCTCTCCTGATGGTACAGGCTGATAGCAAAACAGACATTTATTCATCGCTTTCCTCCATAGGATACACAGATACAGCACCGATCGCATCCCTACATAAGTTAATTAATAATTCAAACCGGTCCTTTGGATTGAGTTTCCAATGTTTCTCTCCGATTTCTAATAGCCATCCCTCTGGAATCAGGCCGTCAAAAAATGGGAATAGTACTGAACTCTCGAACGGCTTGGTCGTTAGGGGTAAGGTTAAACTAATCGCCTTCGGGTTAGGACTATTTAAATAATTACTATCATACTTAAACGTATACCCGCCATCACCTTCAATTAATAACCCAGCTAATTCGTCTTGGTAGTAAATTTTTGCTGTTCTCCCCATTATCCACGTTTTTGATCGATTACTCCTACTTCTTTCCCAAATAAAGCCAATACATCATTTACTTTATCCAAGCGTAAAGATTCTTTGCCTTGTTCCAAATCACGGACAAACCGGAGGCCTACCCCCGCATTGAAAGCTAAATCTTCCTGCGTGAGTTTAAGTTCTTTCCGTTTTCTTTTTACAAATAAGCTTAGTGACTCCATTTTTATACCTTTTCGGGTATAAAGATACAAAAAATTCGAATATTATACCTTTTCGGGTATAAAATGTTTAAATATATTATAATTATACCCGATGGGGTATAAAAAGAGCAAAAACACTAAAAATATACCCGTTCGGGTATAAATGTTGATGTAATAAAGTCAATTCACGCTGCTGATTGTTTAGTGATTGTTTAGTGATTGCTTAGTGATTGGTTAACAAGTTTACTAATAAATTGTGCGAACGGTACGATGTTTTGTTCTACGCTTGCTTTTTCGAGTGCTTCCATATATTCAGCTCGAGCTTCTACTGGAATCACTGTCCAAGGGTAACCTCCGGAGGCCAGCATGGTATTCATCAGGAATCTGCCAATCCGCCCATTTCCATCCATGTACGGATGTATAAAAACGAACATGAAATGTCCCAAAACCACTCTCACAGATGTTTCTGGTTCTTCTTTTAGTAAATCAAATAACACAGGCATGGTATCTCTCATCGCTTCCACATGTAGGGGGACATGTTTAGAGTTTCCTATGTAAACTTGACTGGTTCTGTACCCAGCTAAATCTTTTGCATCTAAAATTCCAGCTGAAACGCTTGGGTCGAATAATTCTCTGTACCATCTTCCATGATCATTTTCCACTTGTTCCCCAGGGTTGTTTCCTTCTAAGATGTGTTTAATAGTGTTCTTAACTTGTTGAAATGACTGGTAATAGCCTCTTGCAGCCATCGCATCTTTCTGTCTTCTATCCTCTTCGTTCTCCTTAAAATTCCATTTTCCTGAACTTACTTTTTCAATTAACTCTGGTGTAACCCGATATCGTTCTATTGAAAGTGAATGGTAGGCGTCCATGGTATAAATATCATCAACATGTTTTAAATAATCGTTAAGATTTTTTGGGATACCTGGTGTTTCTGGAAAGAGCGGAATGATTTGTGTTCTCATTTTTTGCCACATGAGTTTTATCCGATTCACATGGGGAGAACGCTCTCGTGGATCTAATTTTATAGGCAGGTATTCCGAAAATGGATCTTCTTCTCTTATATCATAATGAGCCGATTTAAAGGTAGAAATTATTTGGTCAGCAATTTTATCATTTCCAATATTTCGAAAAGCTCCAGCCAATCTGCCTGCTAACTTAGAGTGTCCGTTTGTCAACAAAATCCCTAAGACCTCTGATGCATCTCGGATCATCGCGAGGGTGGTTCGCGCATCGATTGGATTAAATTTGTAAACAGCTGGCGAACTATAAATCAACGCTGAGGCTAAGTCATATACTCGCAATCCATTTATTTGGACTATTTGATTTTCTGGTGGTATATGCGTTTTAAGATTGAACATGGATGTTTGATGTGGGAATGGTGTTGCATTATTATTTCCCTTTGGCGATCGAATAACCAATTGATCTGGAACAGTTTTATTTCCAGCGTGCAGCAATAGTGATTGTTCCGGCGAAAGGCACCAATCTTTACCATACTTTTTGTCCAGGTAGACTGCTGAAAAATCCCAATATGCACTATACCATGAGGTACTTTCTCCGTCTCTTTCATCTGGATTTGAAGCAATGTACCAACCCTTCGTAATTTCTTTAATAAAACCATATTTAACTAATATACGCCGGTGCATGACATTCGGGATATCCGCAGATTGAATGCCTAAAATTCCCTTATCCTGTAAAGCTTTTAAAACGCATAAAGCATCACTTAATTTTTCTTGTGGAGTCGCCATGCCTGAATTTTAAATTATCGTGCCAAAATTAGTAAATTTGGTAGTGCTAAAATTAGTAAACAAAGATGTTTTAATCTTAGTAATTGCAAATGTATAAAAATCAGTAAATATAAACGTATGGAAATTAGTAAACATAAATGTATTAAAATCAGCAAACATAAATGTACAAAAATTAGTAAACATTATTTTAGATAGTCGATAGTTTCTTTGAAATTCCAAAAATTTTCCGTATATTTCTTTAACGTGAACATGGCTACTTGTTGCTCGCCTGTAAGGGGGGGATAGTTGGGAGGGGCGGTGTAGGGGTTCGTCCTTCGATTTACTGCCCTTCCAGGATGCGCATGAGATCTCTGTTAACATAAAAAACTTCCCGGCCATCTTTTTCTTGAAAGAGGATTCCATGCTGTTCTAATTCATGGAAATATTTTGTTAGGGTCGTTCTGGATGAAACCTGCAGTTTTTCTCCCAAGAAACTTTGTCTTATATAAGGCTGGCTGAATAAGATTTCGTTTACCTCTTTATTGTACCATTTGATGTTCGTTTTTCCATGTTCCAGTGTAGCCTCCATTTGATCGAGGATACTAGAGATGAGTTGGTTGGTTAGGTCGGATGTCTGTTCTACGGCTTCAAGCATGAATAATATCCATGATTTCCAATCTCTTCGTTGTGTAACAGCGCCTAAATAATAATAGTAGTCGTCCTTATTTACGATAATGTATTTCGAAAGGTACAGCACGGGCAGGTCCAAAAGTTTCTTTTTCACTAAATAGAGCAAATTTAAGATCCTTCCTGTACGTCCATTTCCATCAGGAAAGGGGTGAATCGCTTCAAATTGATAGTGCGATATACACATTTTAAGCAATGGATCTGTAGCATTGGTGTTGTCATTATTTAGATATTCTAACAGATTTTCCATATACCGTTCTATGACTCCTGCGCCTCGTGGAGGGGTATAGATGATTTCTCCCGTTCTGAATTCACTTTGTCCTCGTCGAATAAAAGTCAGTGTATGAGGAGAACGTATACCTCCGGATGTGTTTTTGATTTGTCTAAAAATCGCGATAATGCTTTCTAAACTGATTTCATTTTGTTCTTTTTGGTGCAAATATCCCTCCCAAAGCGCCTCTCTATACCGCAATACTTCCTTAGTAGCCGGGTTTGCTTTGTCCTCTTGCATACTGTCTGACACTGCTTTATAAAGCTCGACATGTTTATACGTAATATCTTTATAATACGTGCTTTTGAGATTATGCAGTGAAAAGGAAAATATTCTCCGCAAAATAATCTCCGCATTTTTTGCGGAGATTAAGCGGATTAATCTCCGCATGATCTTAGACTTAATCCTGAAGAGATCCTGTTCCGATTTAAATTATCCACCGGTCTGAATACAGATAGAAATTAATAATTTATAATTTTTGGCACATATCAAATCACTAACAAATAATTAGTACTTCTACCTCCTGCTTCATCTTTAACTAACAAACCTTTCGCTATTAAATCTTGTATATCTCTATTGGCTGTGTCTTGTGAACATTTTGCAATTTTAGCCCACTTAGATGAGGTTAACTTATCTTCAAAACCATCTAAAACCTTGTTTAACATTAATTTTTGACGGTCATTAAGTGTTAAAGCAACTGACTTTGCCCATAATTTTGCTTTGCGCAAAACAGATTCTAAAATTATATCTGAAGACTTTATAGCTCGTTCTAAACACTCTAAAAACCAAATTAACCAACTGGTAATATCCAAATCTCCTGATTGCGTTCTTTCTAATATATTATAATACGCATTCCGTTCTTGTCTAATTTGATTAGACATGCTGTAAAAGCGCTGGGAACTACCGTCAGCACGAGCCAGTTGCATATCAGCTATTGCTCTTGAAATACGTCCATTTCCGTCTTCAAATGGGTGAATAGTAACAAACCACAAATGTGCAATCGCGGATTTGATGATGGGGTCGCCTTTAAATTCATCGTTAAACCATGAAAGAAATAAATTCATTTCATGAGGTATTAGATCAGAATTCGGCGCTTGAAAATGTACTTTTTCTCTTCCCATTGCACCCGACACCACTTGCATTGGATCATCAATACTATTCTTCCTCCAGTCGCCAACTATAATTTTATACATTCCTGACCTACCAGTAGGAAATAAGGAAGCGTGCCACGAAAACAATCTTTCCTCATTTAATTCTTCAAAATATTTTTGTGTTGCATCTAACATCATTTCAACAACCCCATCCACATACCTATCGGAAGGCACAATACCGACAATATCCATTCCCAGTCGCCTTGCTATTGATGAACGAACTTGCTCCCTATCCAATATTTCTCCTTCAATTTCAGATGATTTAATCACCTCCTGTGTTAGGGTTTGTAATACAGCTTCAGATTGAAATTCAAACCCTAAATGCTCCATAGCTCCCAAAAGTTTACCTTGTTCAAAGCGTACACGAGCTAACAATGCAGTTATTTCTTCTTCATTCCACGTAAATTGAGGCCAGTTTTTTAATTGATGTATATACATTTTAACTAAATATAATGCTAATATAGAGACAATGCGGAGAATAACAAAATATTCTCCGCATTTTTTGCGGAGAATATTTTGTTATTCTCCGCATGATCTGAAATTTTAGAACTAAATATTTTTATATTTCAATTCTTTATCGTAATATTGCAATATAGAAATATTGGAATTATGGAAACATCGAGTAATAAACCGACGGAATTTGCGGAAACTCATTTGGACTTAGCGCTTATTTTTAAGGCTTTGGGGCATCCGGCTCGGGTGGCTATTATTGAGTACTTATTGAAAGTGGATGCTTGTATTTGTGGAGACATTGTGGACGCGCTTCCTTTGGCACAACCAACCGTTTCAAGGCATTTAAAAGAGCTTAAAAACGCCAAATTAATTAAGGGTGCAGTCGAGGGAAACACCATTTGTTATTGCATCGATGAGGATACTATGCGTAAAATCCATTTGTATTTCGGGGATATTTCTAAACAACTCATTGTTAAAAAAGAGTGTTGTTAAACGTTTAAAATTACTATTTAAATTCAAATACCATGAAATTATCACAAGTAAAAGCCCTGCTACCTACTATTGAAACGGTCGCATTTAAATTAGAAGATGGAACTTTTGTTCCGGAACATTTTCACGTGACGGAAGTGGGGATGGTGACGAAGAACTTTATTGATTGCGGGGGTGTGATTCGTGCTGAAAAGACGGTGAATTTCCAATTGTGGAATGCGGATGATTTTGAGCATCGCCTAAAACCAGCTAAACTGTTAGCGATCATAGCACTTTCCGAGGAAAAATTAGGCATTGAAGATGCGGAAATCGAGGTAGAATACCAAGGGGAGACGATCGGGAAATACGGGTTAGCCTTTGATGGGGCAAATTTTATTTTGCTGAACAAAACCACAGCTTGCTTGGCGGAAGATGCGTGCGGTATTCCGTCTCAAAAGGTTAAGAAAAACTTGATTGAATTGACGCCGAGCGCGGCTGCTTGCTGTGCGCCTGGAAGCGGCTGTTGTTAATCGGCTGTTACTGGGCTGCTGTTATTCGTCGGGAGTTTTCAGCCGGCTGTTGTTAATCGGCTGTTATTCGTTGGGAGTTTTCAGTCTGATGAAATGAGTCGGCTGTTGGTCTTTGTTGTTGGCACAAAAATGAAAAAAACTAAAAAAATATGCGCAGGAAAATCTTAGTGCTTTGTACCGGAAATAGTTGCAGGAGCCAAATAGCGGAAGGGTATTTACGTCATTTTGGCAATGATCAACTTGAAGTGTATAGTGCAGGAGTCGAGACGCACGGTGTAAATCCTATGGCGGTTCGTGTGATGATGGAAGATGGGGTGGATATATCGGGCCATACGTCGAATCATATCGATGAATACGCGCACCTGGACTTTGATTTAGTGCTTACAGTTTGCGATAACGCGAAGGAGCGCTGCCCATTTTTCCCCTCTAAAGCCAAAAAATATCATGTTAATTTCACAGATCCAGTGAAAGTTAAGGGTACGGACGATGAAGTAATGGCGGAGTTTAGGAAGGTTCGGGATGAAATAAAAGCATACTGTAGAAAGTTTGTGGCGGAGGTGGTGTGATAGGGCGGTCGAACTGCTAAAAACGTTAAAAAACTCACGTTTAAACACTGACGTTTAAAAATTCGCCTTTAGTCACTCACGATTAAGTTTGCTTTCATTAAGAGGCGCATGCCAAGCTCATTGATATGCGACACTACGGTCATGTCTTTTGGATTCTTTGTGTTTTCAGCTATAATGCAATAATGATTATAGAGCTTTCCTAATGCGATGTAATGAATGCCTTCTATATCTCCTCCTGAAGTTCTGAAGGTGAGATTCGATTTAATTTTCCGCTCTTCCTTTTTGTATTTTCTCCCGTTTTCATCTTGAAACTCGGTGATGGTGTCCAGTTTTTGAATGAATTTTTCTTTACTTAATTGGTCACCAATGATTTTATACTTTCTAATTGGCATGTTTTGAAGTTTTACAAAATTACATGTGTGATTAAGTGTTTATCTCTATAAATGTACGAAAAAAATACTGCATTTTAAAATTATAGTACTTACAATAAGGGTGTTAAAATGTGAGTGCTTGAGGCCCTGTTTTGTTTTATCATGTGTTTGTGACCTGACTCTTCATTAATATTTGTAAATTTGGGGGAACCATAAATTATTAAGTCAAGTTAGCTGGATGGTTTAACTCAATAATCAAGTGTCAAAATGAAAAAATATCTTACTTCAGTGTTGGTGTGGTGCGTACTTGTAATAGGTTTTGCGCAAGCGACTGATTATAGAAATAATGTGGAGGAAAGGTCGGCGGAAAGAGTGGAATTAGTGAAAATTATGCCGAGAAGTAGTTGGTCAGCGGCAGAACCAAGACCTTTTAAGCAACAAAAAATCGAACGCTTAACCATACATCACGAAGGAGGACGGGTATTAACGATCGATGATGATGCCAAACAGCGGTTAAAAAATATTCAAACTTGGTGCATGGGGCCGGATCGAAATTGGGCGGATATTCCTTATCATTTTTTAATCGCGCCGGATGGGACGGTGTATGAGGGTAGAAACGTGTATACAGTGGGGGAAACGAATACTGAATACGATCCGCAAGGGCATGTGCATATATCATTTTTGGGAAATTATACGGAGCAAACTTTGACGCCAAAATTACTGGAAGTGTTAACGGATTTATTAACGGATTTGTGTGTAAAGTACGAGGTGGATCCTTCCATGATCGCGACCCACCGGGATTATTCTAAAATGACCGTTTGTCCGGGCGAGGATATTTACAGCTATTTTAAAAGCGGCTATGTGGTGGATGAAGTGAAGCGGAAATTGAATAAATAGTTCGGTTTTCTTATTCCTTCGCGATGGTTTCACGGTTATCGCTTTCTATGTTGGCATGAGATTTGTTGATTAAATCATTCAATCTAATGAATAATTTTGTTCAAATATTAGATAGAGTTGTATAATAGAAATATGCTTTTAAACGTGAAAAATATTTTATGTAATAACTGCTGTTCGCTCAGCGAGGGAGACAGTTATTAGTGGATTTTTTTGTTTAAAAATATGCTATAGAAACGGAACCCCTCAATGTGCATTGAGGGGTTTTTTTATGATTAAAAATTTATAATCAACCTTTATGATTCGACTCGTATGAATATTCAAAAAGTTATGGATACAAACACAGACATTAAATTACAAATTTGGGAACGGCGTAAAGCACATTGTATTCCAGACGCAAGGCGTGCAGCGGACTGGTGCCAATCCATGTTTGAATGGTTATTTGGCGATGCAAAGCAAATAAACTTTGTGGAGTTTAATACGGAGGAGCGTCGCCTTAAATCTGAATTATCCTCTTTATTATGCAGCAGGATTTCAGAGTTTCACGAAGATCACACTACCGAATTTTCCAAAAATCCGGAGGAAGCTCATCATGTCGTGGAGGCATTATTCGATGCGTTAAACCGTTTATATCCGATGATGTTGGACGATTTAGACGAATCGTACCTCTCAGATCCAGCAGCTACTTCAAAAGTGGAAATCATGTCGGCATATCCAGGTTTTTTTGCGGTCGTTCTGTATCGCATTGCCCATGAGATTTGGAATCAAGGAGGAAAAGTTGTAGCGCGTTTGATCACCGAACAAGTGCATAGCCGCACAGGCATCGATATCCATCCGGGTGCAAAAATAGGGGAGCGCTTTGTCATCGACCACGGTACTGGTGTCGTCATCGGTGAGACGACCGAGATCGGTAGTCGAGTGAAAATTTATCAAGGCGTGACTTTAGGTGCATTAAGTGTAAGTAAGTTGGAGTCCGGAGTGAAACGGCATCCAAGCATCGGAAATGATGCGATTATTTATGCGAACGCCACCATTTTAGGAGGAGACACCCGAGTGGGTGAGCACGCCATCGTAGGAGGGAATGTTTGGCTCACGCAATCCATCCCAGATTACGCCCAGGTATATCATCACGCAGAAATTAAAATTAAAAACAGAAGATCAGATTCATTAGAAAATCAGATTTAATAGCAAAACAGATTCAATATCAAAAGAGATTTAATAGCAAAGCAAATTCAATAACAAAAGAGATTCAATACAAAATTAAGGATATGAAAGTAAAATCAATATTAGAAACCATTGGCAATACCCCAGTCGTACAAATAAATAAGTTGTTTGGTGAAAACCAGCAGGTGTGGATGAAATTAGAGCGCGCGAATCCAGGGAATAGCATTAAGGATCGCATTGCGTTAGCGATGATCGAAGATGCTGAACGAAAAGGATTATTAGATAAAGACACCGTGATCGTGGAGCCCACTTCAGGGAATACTGGAATCGGATTAGCTATGGTGGCGGCTGTAAAGGGATATTCGCTTATTTTGGTGATGCCGGAGTCTATGAGTATAGAACGACGGAAACTGATGCAGGCGTATGGAGCTTCTTTTGAGTTAACGCCGCGGGAAAAAGGTATGAAAGGGGCGATAGAAAAGGCTGCTGAGCTCGCGCAAAATCTGCCAAAAGCGTGGATCCCTCGTCAATTTGATAACCCTGTCAACGTGCGTGTGCATGAGGAGACGACGGCGCAAGAGATTTTAAAGGATTTTCCAGAGGGCTTGGATTATGTGGTGACGGGTGTGGGGACTGGCGGGCACATTTCTGGTGTGGCGAAAGTGCTAAAACAACATTTTCCACAATTAAAAGTGATCGCTGTGGAGCCAGAATTATCTCCTGTGTTAAGTGGGGGTGCGCCTTCTCCGCATCCGTTGCAAGGCATAGGGGCTGGTTTTGTGCCTTCGATCTATCGAGGAGATTTAATCGATGGCGTGGTCCAAGTCAGTAAGGCGGAGGCGTTTAATTATGCTAAACGGGTCGCTTCTGAAGAAGGGATTTTTGTGGGAATTTCTACGGGCGCGTCCTTAGCTGCTGTTCAAAAAGTGTTAGCTGCTGCTCCTGCTGGAAGTCGGGTGTTAACCTTTAATTACGATACTGGGGAGCGGTATTTGTCCGTGGAAGAACTGTATTAAAACGCGTGCACTTTTTTTTTAAACGAGTATACTCGTTTAAAAAAGAATTAGCAGTCTGTCGGCATTTAAATTTAGCGTTTGGCTCGCACCTTTACCTCGTCTAATTGTTTACCATAGCGATCGTAAAGTTTGACGGTCAGCTGCTTTTTTGTGGCGGAAAGGATTAGTCCTCCCATGGTTTGCGGGCCTTCGCTCCACCGGAATTTAATGAGATCGTGGTTATGTACCCAATCGCTTAGTGCTTGACCACGCTCATTATCTGCGGATGGAGTTTGCACGTAGACGGTTCCGGTACGGCCATCGGTTTCTTTGTCTGCAAAGAGGGCATTTGTACGCACGTAAATATGGTTGTTTGCGCTGAGCGCTAAATCAACCCCACACTCGTCAAAGAGGGTTTTCCAACGATTGTACTGAGAGATGCGGCCGTCATTTCCCATGAACCATTGATAATGGGACACGACGATGATGTACCGGGCTTTGTTCTCGCTGATGACTTTGCGGGCCCAGTTTTGGGCTTGTGCGAGGCCCTCGTCGCTGCGCATGCTTTCGTTGTTTAACATAATAAACAGGGCATCTCCATAGGTGAAATGGTACACCACGCCTTCTTCGCCCGGGTATCCGTTAGGTGGGTTATTATTGACGTTCTTAAAAAAGGCGTTGTTTTGACCGTTTTGGCGGGTCATGTTATCGTGATTTCCATTTACGCCCGCCCACATGTAGTTTCTGAACGGTGCTTCATCGTAGAGAACCGGCCAAAAGGAATAGCTGCCTCCCCAGGCTGAAATATCGCCTACATGGAGCATGCCGTTTAATGGTTTTTTATGTTGTTTTTCCAGCTGCGCAATCATTTGCATAGCGGCTTCTTGTCTTTTAGGCAGTGGTGCGTAGACATGGAAATCTGATACGACACCAAGGCTCCAGCTGCTGCTTTTAGGGGCGGTTCGAAAGGTTCTTACTTCTTGATTTGGGTCGTTAGAAAGGGTGTATTGGTACCGTGTGTTCGGTTCCAAATTCTTTAATTCGATGGTGTTTCTGATAAATTTAACGCGTTCATAGATGTCTTTTCCGTCTTTGGACTTGGAGTAGATGCTGTCAAAAACAGCCACGATTTCTTGATCTGCGTTTCGTTTAGTGGATTTTTTCCATTTTTTATCGGAGACTTTCGTGTATTCAATGCTGGTCGGCCCACTGTTTAAGGGGGTGTGCCAATTCACGCGAATGCTTGTAGAGGCTTGCTCGCCTGGATTCGCAATCACGGTGATAGGTCCGGATGAGCCCTGCAGATTATTTTGACTTTTTCCATGAAATGGCAACGTGAAAAGACACAGAAGCAAGTAAAATATAGCGCTGTTTACGCGAGAAATCTGATGCTGAAATGCTTTAGGTGTCTGATGCAGCAATGTTGAATAATTCTGATGCTGGAATGCCGAAAAAACGTGGAATTTTTTGAAGAAAATCATATCTATAGGTGCCAGGAGTGCTTAGGGCGTCCTGTTCTTCAAATATAGGTATAATTTCTATTAGCGCAATCGGAATTTAGCTGTTTGATTTTTTGGGTTTATATATTCCCAAACAGGTAACGATCAGCCCTAATGTCAGGAAGCTAATTGCCAGCAGAAAAATAATCTGTCGATTATTTTTAAGTTCTAATGAATCGACTTCCATATTGAATGCATAGAGGCTAAAAGCCACCCCAATTATGCATATTAAAAGCCCAATGATTTTCATTTATTAGTAGATTGATTAGACGAAGATTTTTGCAATGTAATTAAAAATTTAATACAGAACAAAAAAGTTACAAAAATATGCT
>CAYTDM010000028.1:0-7109 GCA_964436635.1 uncultured Sphingobacteriaceae bacterium | reverse complement strand
TGTATCTGTTTGATCCAGATTTGATTCAGATTAGCTTCAGATTTGATCCCAAGCTGGTCCAGATTTGATCCCAAGTTGATCCTTCCTGTTTTCCTGAAAAAACTCGAAAAATCACTAAGTTATAAATCTTTTCGATCGCCCTCGGAACTGGGTTGGGAAATAACGAGGAAGTCTAACTGCTGCTCGGATGCGTTTTTAATATAATGTGGTTTGCCTGCCGGAATTAATAATCCTTGCTCAGCTTCTACCGTAATGGTATCCCCGTCTACGAAAAAAGTTGCGCAGCCAGCTAAGACATAAAAAAATTGCTGCGAAAAATGATGTTTATGAAGCTTTTCCTCCCGCCCAATCGGCATGGATTCCTGCTTTACCGATAAACCAAAGGTGTCTACTAAAATCCAGCTATCGCAATCATTCCCCCACTTGTAATGTTTTGCAGTTGATTTGTCCGAAATTTTCATGACTCAATTTAGGTGTTCGCTTAAGTATAGTATTCAATTGGTTTAGTATCAAATGGTCGTACTCAGGCGGTATTTAACCAATTATCCCGTAGGACAAATCTATCGTTTAGGAAGGAAAAATAGAAGGGTAGCCCGATGTTTTTACGCAATTGATTATAAATCAATCGATTTAAAATTTAAACAGTGGGTTTAAATATCATTCATTGGGATGTTTCCAGTTCAGAAAATCCCAATGAATGGTTTTTAAATGGTTTTATTCGCTTATACAGCCTTTAAAACAGGCACTTCAAAGCCGATTAATTTTTGAATGTTAAGCAAGTCTTTTTTCTCTTCGCTATCGCAAAAGGAAATTGCGCTGCCAGCTGCTCCAGCTCGTCCAGTACGACCGATGCGGTGTACATAGGTTTCTGGAACATTCGGCAATTCGTAATTAATCACAAAAGGAAGTTCATCAATGTCTATGCCTCGCGCAGCAATGTCCGTAGCGATTAATACGCGGATTTTACTGTTTTTAAAATCTTCCAATGCTTTTTGACGCGCGTTTTGGGATTTATTCCCATGAATGGCTGCCGCAAAAATTCCGCTTCTCGTTAATTGTTTAGCGATCCGGTCTGCTCCATGTTTTGTACGGGCAAAGACCAGTGTGCGCTTAATTTTTTGCTCAGCTAATAA
Organism: uncultured Sphingobacteriaceae bacterium; assembly: GCA_964436635.1. Lineage (GTDB taxonomy): Bacteria > Bacteroidota > Bacteroidia > Sphingobacteriales > Sphingobacteriaceae > DASRQK01. Next base: position 5,976 of record CAYTDM010000028.1, on the reverse strand, counting down.
CGCCGTTAAGAGTTTTAATTTCTCTTTTTTCTCTACGAAATAGACAGACTGCTTGACGGTTTGTGCTGTGGAGGAAACCGGTGTTACACTGACTTCTTTCGGATTTTTTAAGATGCTATGCGCAAATTTTCTTATCGGAGGGGGCATGGTCGCAGAGAAAAACAAGGTTTGTCTGTTCGTTGGAACTACCTTTAAAATTTTCTTTACATCGTTCACAAAGCCCATGTCGAGCATGCGGTCCGCTTCGTCTAAAACTAAAATTTCAATATGACGAATGTCTAAAAGGCCTTGGCCCATTAAGTCCAATAACCTTCCGGGTGTAGCGATTAAAATGTCTATTCCTTTTCTTAACGCGGTAACTTGTGGATTTTGGTTCACGCCACCAAAAATCGCTAAATGCGTTAATGGAAGGTGTTTGCCATAAGTGCTAAAATTATCGCTAATTTGAATAGCTAATTCACGAGTGGGCGTCAAAATGAGACTTCTAATCTGCTTTTTGCCACTGCTTTTCCCTTGTAATAATTGTAAAATCGGAATTGCGAAAGACGCAGTTTTGCCAGTGCCCGTTTGTGCACAACCGATTAAATCGTTACCTTTTAAAATGATGGGTATGGACTGTTGTTGTATGGGAGTGGGTGTTTGGTAACCCGCTTGATCTATGGCCTTCGTTAAAGGGGCGATCAAGTTCAATTCTTTAAAATTCATATGTGTATTTGGGTTCCTGAAAAAGCATCGCTGATGGAGGTAAAAACAGGTTAAACTTCTTCAGAAATTACAAAGGCAGGACCTCTTAATTAATTTATTTTTCAAATATACGCAATTTTTGTACCAAATACCAAATTAGTTTTTTAACTTTAACTATTGAATAACCATTCTTATTATTGGAAAGAATCATTAAGAGAAGGATCGCATGAGTAAAATTATCGGTGTAGGGCATTATCTCCCAAAACAGAAAATTGATAATACACATTTCTCAGAGCATGTGTTTATGAATGAGAGCGGGGAATTATTAAAGCAGGATAATTCCACAGTGGCTTCTAAATTAAAAGAAATTACTGGCATAGAGGAACGTCGGTATGCAGCGGATGAACAATTAAGTTCAGACTTAGCTTTTTTTGCGGCGAAGCAAGCTATAGAAGATGCAAAGATCGATGCTGAAACCCTCGATTATATTATCGTGGCGCATAATTTTGGGGATGTGAAGACAGGTACGATCCAATCCGATATGCTGCCCAGCTTAGCCTCCAGGGTGAAGCATTTGTTGGGTGTGAAAAATCCATTTTGCGTAGCTTATGATTTAATATTTGGCTGTCCAGGTTGGCTAGAAGGGTTGATCCAAGCCAATGCTTTTATTCAAGCAGGGATTGCGAAGCGATGCCTAATAATTGGCTCCGAAACTTTGTCGCGCGTGGTCGATCCTCATGACCGCGATAGCATGATTTATGCGGATGGCGCTGGTGCTGTGATTCTGGAAAAATCTGAAGGTAAGGCTGGTGTGATCGGGCATGTTTCGGCCTCTTTTACAGGGGAAGAAAAGGACTATTTGTTTTTCGGAAAATCTTATAATCAAGCACATTCTGATAAAGTTCGTTATATAAAAATGAATGGGCGGAAGATTTATGAATTCGCTTTAAAACAGGTGCCAGATGCCATGAAAAAGTGCTTAGAAGATAACGGGGTTTCCATAGCTCAGGTAAAGAAAATTCTTATTCATCAAGCGAATGAAAAAATGGATGAAGCCATTGTAAATCGTTTTTATAAGCTTTATCAACGCCCGGTTCCTGAAGGAGTTATGCCGATGATCATTCAGCACGTGGGAAATAGCAGTGTGGCGACGATTCCTTCCTTGTTAAGTATGATTTTGAAAGGAGAATTGCCGGGGCAGGAAATCGCACCTGGAGATGTGCTGCTGTTTGCTTCGGTGGGTGCCGGAATGAATATTAATGCTGTGTTGTATCAGTATTAGGCTATATTTTTTTCAAATTAATTTTCCAGCCATTTCCTAAAGGCGGGGGTTTGTGTTTCGGAAGTCGTTACCGTAGATGGTGCGTTTTTTAGGTAGATGGCAAAGGTGTTTTTCCCATACTTTTCTATTTTTTCTATGAATTTTTTCTGAATGAGCACGCCGCGGTTGATCTTAAAAAATAGGTTGGGGTCTAATTGATCTTCGAGCTCTTTTAATGTGGTGAGGCTTAACGCATGGCGTTGTCCGTGGTAGTCCATCGCAAAAATAACTCCATCTTCCGCAAAAATTTGTGTGATGTCTGCCGTTTCTAAAAGGATTAAAGAGTTCCTGCTGGAAATGGTAAATCGCTGTTTGTACGTCTTGTTCCCCAAATGCGATTGAATGATTTCATTCATATTCGTTAGCCAATTTTCCTCGTCTACTTTGGAAGATTTTAATTGTTCGAATTTCGTCCAAGCTTGCTGAAATCGCGTCTGGGAATAGGGTTTCAAGAGGTAATCAATGCCGTTTGTTTCAAAGGCATTCATCCAAAATTGATCGTATGCCGTGGTGAAAATTAGCGGGCAAGTGATTTTTGTTTCTTTAAAAATATCAAAAGCAATTCCATCTATCAATTCAATGTCTGAAAAGATGAGATCCACCGTTTGCGCAGCTAAAAAATCTAAACTTTCTTGCACACTTTGAAATTCAGCGACCACTTTATGAGGCGTTTTTATGGTCGCTAAATAGCGTTTCAGTTTTTGCCTTGCTGGAATTTCGTCTTCTATGATAAGGATTCTAATCATTTTTAGCGGTTTAAAATGGGCATGTAAACGAGTAAATATAAATTGTAAACGAGTAAATATAAACTGTAAACGAGTAAATATAAATTGTAAACGAGTAAATATAAATATTGCCGTTTTTATCTTAGGATTCTTTGATGATGATCGGGAAACTTACTGTAAATGTTTCCGGAGTTTCTTCCACGCTCCAACCTTCTTGTGCCAATAATTGGTACTGAGTCTGCAAATTTTTCAGCCCTTTGCCAGAATAATTTCCTGCATACTTTTTAGGAACACGATTATTCTGACAGGTGATCTGGTCCTCTATGTGTAGATGAATTACGATGGGATTCGATTCTGTGCCCACGTTGTGCTTGACCACGTTCTCGATCAGCAATTGTAAGGTAAGTGGTACTATTTTTCCCTGAATTCTATGCTTCGCAATATGCAATTGGTAGGCATCCCCATACTTATGTCGAATGAGGTTGAAATAGCGCTTCGCAAAATTTATTTCATCTTCAATGGCAATGGTATTATGCGTTGAACTTTCTAATACATACCGATAGATTTCTGCAAAATCGTTTAAAAATTCGGATGCTTTATCTTTATCTTCCGCAATCAATTGATCCAACACGTTTAAGTTATTAAATAGAAAATGTGGATTCAGCTGATGTTTCAGTTGTTGAATATTGTGTTGGGCAATGGCTTGCTGATATTTCTGGATCTTAACCTGCTGAGCATTATGTTTCTGTAAATAATAATAGGCTAAGAAAAAGCCCCCATAAATAAAAGCGCCAAAGGCAGTAGAAGTCATCGAAAAGAGCAGGGTAGAAGGATTGAAATTTCGTTCGAAATTATCAAAAATCAAAGAAATGAGCGCTTGCGCAAATAAGGTCAATAGGAAGTAGGCCACCAAAGAAAATCCAGCGATTTTGAAAAATTCCTTCCACGCAAATAAGGCTGACTTTTGCCATTTTTTGATGCTGTAAAGCAAAATTAAAAACAAGACCCCTACTCCAATAAGATTTGCGATCGCACCTTCAGGCGTAAATGTGTACACATTGATAACTTGGTGCGTTCGGATTCTATAAAAAATGGAATCGATGTAGGAGAATACCAGAATAAACATCAAAAAATTACGATGTGTTCGGATTTTATGTAGGAGCCTGTTCATGATTTGTTTTCAGCCATAAAAGTAGCTCTATATTTTTAGAACTACTTTTATATATGGATTTTATTTTGTATATTTAAGTTACGGCTTGTTTGTTTTTTACAAGCATTTTGGCTTTTATACGCATTTTGGCTTTTACAAACAGTTTGGTTTCTTACTTATTGTTTGTTTCAGGGAAAGTGGCCACTACATTTCCTTTTTCGTCAAAAAACTCTAATTGAGCACGGTTATCTTTGTCTATATATAAAGAGCCACGAATCATGCCTTTGTCATCGAATAGGTAAAGCCCGTTGCTTTTACTTCTTGTTTGCCCTAACATCATGCGATTTACCGCTCCAATTTTCTCTTGTTCTACATACAGGGCATATTTTTCTTGATAAGCTTTCGGATCTACCTTTCTCAAAGAGTCAAGTTCATCAAAAATCGCGCTGGTAGAAGCTTGAGTAGAATTCTTCGGTTGGTCGATAAACGCGATGCTGCTAGTCACAAATCGTTCATTCCCTACTTGTTGGTCTGTGGTTTTCAATTGCATCACTTGATCGCCGTCATATTGATCATAGGTAAGCGATAGCCCTGCGGCATGTCCTTGTTCGTTTTTCTTTCCATCATAAATAAAACCGCCAGCTTCTATTCCGTCTTCATTAAAAAACAACATTCCAGCCCGTTGTTTTCTTGTGTCATTCGTCGGCCTGCCATTAATGGTGTCAGATTTTGAAGGGAAGCGGTCTACATTTGTAATGACCATTTTCACCGTTCCATCTTTTTCTACAATGTTGATGCGCTCCACGTCGATTTCGCTAAATCGGGTTTTACCAATTTCTTTAAACGCTACCGAAGTTACGAATACGATTCCTACTGCTGTTGCTGCCGCAAAGGTTCTTAAAAATGCAAGTTCTCTGTTCATGTCTTTATTTTTTTTAGTGATTAATTTTTTTCTCATTTGTTGGCTCAAAAGTATCCTTTGCTCCCCTTTGCGCATAGCTAAAACCATTGAACGCGGGTAGATTTCCAATGAGCACCGGCTATTTTCAATTTTTTACTTTAGCAACAATGTTGCAATATTTAGGATTGTTTGTATATTTGCAACAATGTTTCAAATAATCAGCAAGCGGGAGATCATTCAATGGGTCAGATTTGGAAAATGGCAGGTCTGTTTAAGAACTGGGGCGGTGTTCGTTTTTGTGTTTTTGCTTTCGCAAAATTTTGCGCGAGCGAATGACCCAGCTGCTCAAACTGATCCTTCCGCAAGGCCATCGGACACGGTGAAGATTAAAGAGGTGCTGGTGGAATCGAAGCTTTCTAAGGCCATTCAACAAAAGTCTGCGCTGAATACGCTCCTGGTGGAATCGGATTTTTTAAAGGAATTTCAGGGGGGCAGCCTTGCAGAAACCTTGTCTCACCTGCCTGGAATGGATTTAATTTCGATCGGCGCAACGCAAGGGAAACCATTAATTCGCGGATTAGGATTTGATCGGATGCTGGTCGTGGATCGTGGAATCAAACACGAGGCGCAACAATGGGGGCTGGATCATGGCCTCGAATTGGATCCCTTCGCTATAGATCGAATGGAAATCGTTAAAGGACCGGCCTCTTACCGCTTTGGTTCCAACGCGATAGGAGGACTTTTGCATGTGCTGCCTGCGCCGGTTCCTCGGGAAGGGGCACAAGGCGGGTCGATTTCACTGGTCGGGCGCTCTAACAATGCCACTTTAGGAGCGTCAGTAAGCGCGTATAAGCGTTTGAAAGACGTTTATATTCGTGCAAAAATCTCTTCCCAAAGCACCGCGGATTATCGAGTACCCGTTGACACCGTTTATGTGTACGATGCCCCCGTTCCTTTGTATAAAAATAGAGTGCGAAATACTGCGAGCAATCAATTTGGGACGCACCTCGAGGTAGGTTTTCTTTTGAATGAATTTAATTATATCTTCATTTGCCATAAATATGGGTACCTGTGCCGCTTACGGAGTGTTCCGAATAACTATTAAAGCGGCTGAGAAAGTTTTGGACAAACGGATCATGAACTTCCTTATTATCGATATCCAGGAAGAAGTATCCTTCCGGGATAACAAAGCCAG
>CAYTDM010000027.1:0-24885 GCA_964436635.1 uncultured Sphingobacteriaceae bacterium | reverse complement strand
CTACGTTCACTGCTGGAACTTTTGAAATGAAACGATCTGAAATATAGGAATCAGTAAAAAGTGGGCTGAAAAAATCGTTTACCCATTGATCCATTGCTCTATTTCCATTAAATTTTACAAGTGCCATATTGTTATCCTCCTAATTTTTTTTCTGTTATCTGTTATGAAAAATATAAATTCTTAAGCTTTTGCTAAGGAAGAATCAAAATACATTCCAATCGAGTTTTTCCAGCAAATTCGTTATAAGTTAATGTCAATTTGACGCTTATCGCAAGTTTTAACTGCCTTTTTGTCGTTTTAAGAATTTTTTTTGTATCGCAACACCTACAAAAAATCCCATCTCAGGTAAGTGAATTAATACTTATATTTGCAGGATAGCCTTCATTGGAATTACTTCAATTTTTAAGTAAATTTGAAATTGATTATCTAACAATACACATATGCGAAACATCTCATTAACAGTATCCGCCGCTTTAATAACCTTAAGCAGTTTAGTTTCCTGCGAAAGCAATGGACAGCAGGTTCACGATTCTAACCGAACTCCGCGTTTAAGCGAAGTGATCGCATCCGAAAAACAATCCTTCCAAATCGACACCATTGCCGATGGACTAGAAAATCCTTGGGGGATGGCTTGGTTACCAGATGGACGATTGTTAATCAATGAGCGAAGAGGTGAGATTTTAGTATTTAATGGAGATGTAAATTCTGGAGAGCACTTAACCGGCTTACCTAGCCCATTTTTACGTGGACAAAGTGGATTGTTAGACATTCAATTGCACCCGAATTATGATGATAACGGCTGGATTTATGTTACCTATGCCAAACCGGGAAATGAAGGCGGTTCGACCACGCTGATCCGCTTTAAATTAAATGGAAATAACATCGAACAGTTAGAAGAATTATACCAAACGCAACCCGTGTCGAACGCAGGTGTTCACTTTGGAGGTCGCATAATTTTCGATAACGATGGATACCTGTACTTCAGCACGGGCGACCGTGGAATCAAAGAAAATTCACAAAACCTAAGTAATGACATGGGCAAAATCCACCGCCTACACGACGATGGACGCATTCCGGCAGACAACCCATTTGTCAATGTACCGAATGCAAAACCTAGCATTTGGTCTTACGGACACCGCAATGTCCAGGGAATGGTTTACGACAAAGAAAACAACCGCATCTTCGCTACTGAACACGGTCCTCGTGGTGGTGACGAGCTTAATTTGATCGAGAAAGGTAAAAACTACGGTTGGCCAGTGATTACCTATGGTATTGATTATAGCGGAGAGATTATTTCGGAATTGACCCACAAAGAAGGCATGGAACAGCCTATTCATTATTGGACTCCATCCATTGCCACTTGTGGTTTAATATACTACACCGGGGACAAATACCCAGGTTGGAAAGGCAATATTTTTGCGGGAGCATTAGCCTTAACTCATGTGGCTCGTGTAGAATTAAATGGTTCAGCGTATAGCCATGAGGAGAAATTATTGGATCGAATTGGAAGGGTGAGACAAGTGGCGCAATCTCCTGAAGGTTACATTTACGTATTAACTGAAGGGCCAGGCTTATTGTTGAAACTTATTCCTGTCGAAAATAAGGGATAAGGGAGGAGCATATGGATATTAATAAATTACTGCAACGTGCATTGAATTTTGAATTCCTTTCTAAAGAGGAAGGAATGTATTTATATCATCACGCTGCAACCGCTGATTTAGCGTATGTGGCCAATGAATTACGCAAAATTCAAGTGCCACACGGCAAAGTGACTTGGCAAATCGACCGGAACGTCAATACCACGAATGTGTGTATTGCGAATTGCAAATTCTGCAATTTCTTCCGCCGCCCAGGCCACGAAGAAAGCTATATCACAGATATAGAAACGTATAAACAAAAAATAGAGGAAACCTTCCGCTACGGCGGTGATCAATTATTATTACAGGGTGGACACCATCCGGATTTAGGCTTAGATTATTACACTACCCTCTTCCGCCAATTAAAGGAGCTCTACCCTACCCTTAAATTACACGCCTTAGGACCTCCTGAGGTTGCCCACATCACCAAATTAGAAGGTTCTACTCACCTGGAAGTGCTCACCGCGCTGAAAGAAGCGGGTATGGATTCCCTTCCAGGAGCAGGGGCTGAAATCTTAAATGATCGGGTGCGACGCTTAATTTCTAAAGGTAAATGCGGTGGTCAAGAGTGGTTAGATGTGATGCGAGCAGCGCACAAAATCGACCTTCCAACTTCCGCCACCATGATGTTTGGCCACATAGAAACAATTGAAGAACGATTCGAACACCTTGTTTGGATCCGCGAAGTCCAAGCAGAAAAACCTGCCGGTCACATTGGTTTCTTAGCCTTTATTCCTTGGCCTTTCCAGGACGATGGCACTCTATTAAAACGCATAAGAGGGATTCAAAACAACGTTACCGGAGACGAGTACATACGTATGATTGCGTTAAGCAGAATCATGCTCCCAAATATTAAAAATATTCAAGCTTCTTGGCTGACTGTCGGGAAACGGGTTGCAGAATTATGTTTACATGCTGGCGCAAACGATTTTGGATCGATCATGATCGAAGAAAACGTTGTATCGGCAGCAGGAGCTCCGCATCGATTCACTTCCAAATCCATTCAAGAAGCAATTAAGGAGGCTGGATTCGAACCTCAACTTCGTACTCAACGATATGAATTCAGGGAAATTCCAACGGAAATGGAAGAACAAGTGATTAATTACTAAAATAAATCGATTCAATTCGAAGTCATAACCATTTATTCATTAGTCATCTGAAAGAAGCAGTGGAAACGATTAAAAGACAAATCGAAGCCTTAATTTTTGCCTCGGAATCCGGAATTTCAATTTCAGAAATTCGAGAAATTTTGCAATCAAATCAAGAAGAAAGCCTTCCGCCGATCGAACCACTAATGGATGAAATCGCGAACAAATACAAGGACGAATCTTCGGTATTAGGACTACAATTCGTTAACAATGGGTACCAATTCTTTACAAAAAGCGAGTATCACGAAGTTATAAATACCCTGCAAAGCCATCGGTCGAAGAAAAAATTAAGCCAAGCCGCCTTGGAAACCCTTGCCATCATTGCTTATAGACAACCGATCACAAAACTCGAAGTAGAACACATACGCGGTGTAAATTGTGATTACACCATTCAGCGACTGCTTGAGCGAGGACTCATTACCATAACAGGAAAATCGGACAGCCCAGGAAAACCGTTATTATATGGCACAAGTGAATTATTAATGGACTATTTTGGCCTAAATGACATCTCTGAATTACCAAAATTAAAAGAGATTATAAACGAAGAATCACAAATTGGTGAAGCCAAAGAATAAATGAAAAAACCCAAAAAATAATTTTCATCATATTTATGTTTTGATATTAAAATCTTATTAATTTTAGCCCATAAAACAAACACATTATTTTAAGCAGAAAAATGAAAACACAGATGATTCAGCACGGTGAAATGGAAGATCTAATGGAGGAAATGGATGTGAGAAATAACTTCTCTGAACCAGAGGAAGAAGATGACAATGATGATTTGATTTTTGAAGAGGAAGATGATTTCGACCTGGATGAATTGGGTGATTTGGACAATTTCGATGATTTTGATGATGATGATTTCTAATCACCATCAACCGAATAGCCAATAATAATGGGGTTGGTGTTTAAAGCAGACGATTCAATATTTCCCTGAAATTTTGAACACTTTGTTTTACGTCAACCACATTATTTTCCCAATTATATTCATACTCCGCAGAAATATTCCCATTAAATTGTTGTCTAAGCAACTCTTTCATCACCCCTTCTACATTCGAAACACCTGTACCCCAATGCACATCGTGCGTGGAGCTTGAACGCTCTTTTAAGTCTTTTAAATGAAGACTAAACACCTTTCCTTCTAATTGTTTCAGGGCCTCTATCGGATCCAAGCCCGAACGCACCCAATGCCCAATATCCGCACAGGCACCTACATATTCGCTATTCGATTTTTTAATCGCATCCAACACGACATTTGGGTCCCAATATTTCGAGGGTTTCGGATGATTATGGATGGCTGTACGAATTTTAAATTGATTCGCTAAGTTGCCTATCAAAGGTAAAAAATCAGGATTTGGCTCGACATTTATCACATAAACTCCCCACTCATGCGCGAATTCATACAGTTTTCTCCAACCCGCTTCTGTATCTGCATTGACCACGCCTAAAGCGACAATCCGCACCCCGGCCTCATTCAAAATTTCCCGAATTGCCTTTTTATCTTCCTCGGGCATATTCACCTCAAAACGTCCAGTCATTCCACCTCCTAATCGTTGGCTACCAAACACTTCAACAGTCTTCAACCCAGCCTGTTTAGCCATTGCGATCGCCTCCACCAACGTGTATCTATTAAAGGTATAGGTTTGAACGGATAAGTGCCAACCCACTTTGTCCTCAGGGTAATCAGATACTTCGGACAGAATGTGACTAGGATCTTCTACTTGATTAGTTTCACTTGCCTGATTAGGTTCAATCGTAGGGCTATTTTGCTCGCGCAAACCATGACCAAAACTCAAATTGCTCAAGTTTTGTAACAGAAAAAAACCAGCTGTGCAAATTACAGTTGCAAAAGTTCGAGTACGCAAAAAGCTAAGTTGGCCAAATGTAAACTTCATATCTTAGGTTTCTTATAAGTGGTGGAAAAGCAAACCTAAAAAAAGTTTCTCAATAAAACAATTAATTCAGTTTACCTGAAAATGCTTTAATAACGACCGGAGCCGTAGCCAATACTACAATTCCAATGATTACATATTCCAAATTTGCCTTCACCCATTCGTTATCCCCTAATAAATAGCCAGCAGTCATTAAACTACACACCCAAATGAGTCCCCCGATAATATTATAAAAGGAAAACTTCTTAAGATCCATTTCTACAATGCCCGCGATGATCGGAGCAAATGTTCGAACGATAGGTAAAAAACGTGCTAAAATGATGGCTCCTCCACCCCTACGATGGTAAAATTCTTCCGCTTTTTGGAGGTGTTTCTTTTTATATATCCAGGTATCCTTGCGCTGCAAAAGGTAGGCGCCGAAGCGTTTCCCTGTAAAATAGCCCACATAATTACCTGCAATTCCAGCAGCTGAAATCAAAGCCATCCAATACAAAAGCATCATTACAGAATCAAATGACGCCAGTGGTATGTTGGCAATGATAATGCCTGCAATAAATAAAATTGGATCTCCAGGTAAAAAAAACCCTATAAAAATTCCTGTTTCTGCGAAAATTATAAACAATAATAAATATAATCCCCCGTGCGCTACTATCCATTCAGGATCAGATAGGCCATTAAAAAATTCCAAAAACTCGTTCACGTGCTCATTAAATATCGCCTCAAAATACTAAAAAATCATGCCATATTCACGGATTATTCTTAAAAAATGTTGTTTATAAAATTATTTAGATTAAAGTTTTTTACTTTTAATTATTTTTTATTATTTTTGTTTTTAAAGAAATTAGTCAAATAGATTAATCATGGAGACTAAATAGAAATAAATAAGCGTTAAAATTGAAAGTTCGGGGGGAAGGTGCATGGGAAAGAGGCGAAAAATAAGCTGGATAGTGTGGATTGGGCTTTTTATTATTCAATTTATAGGAAGTTCGTGGGGCTTTTACGCTCATAAAATGATTAATCGAGGTGCGATAAACAGCTTGCCCTTAGAATTAGCGCTATTATTTAAAACTCATCAAATCTATTTAACAGAACATGCAGTCGATCCTGACAAGCGCTGTTATATTGATACATTAGAACCCCCTAAACATTATATTGATTTGGATGAGTTGCTGGAAGATTCCAATATACATGCAAACGCTGAATCCATTAATGAAGCCATTCCCATCCATTGGTCACAAGCGGTTCAAACCTTTAGCGAACTAAGGCTAAGATCTGTAGGTATTATCCCCTGGCAAATCGATCGCACATACAAACAATTAATCAACGCCCTTTTTGAAAAAAATTTGAAAAAAATTTTAAGGCATGCTGCTGATTTGGGGCATTACCTGGGCGATGCACACGTGCCTTTACACACTACCAAAAATTACAACGGCCAATTCACAAATCAAATAGGCATACATGCATTCTGGGAAACGCGTCTTCCAGAACGATTTGCAAGCTCTTATGACTTTTGGGTAGGTCGCGCTACGTATGTGAAGAGCCCCCTGGAGGAAGCCTGGCTCATCATTAAAGAAAGTCACTTATTAATTGATTCTGTGTTAAATATAGAGCAGGCCTTAAACGATGAATTTACCCCGGATCAAAAATATGCCTACGTGACAAGAAATAATCGATTAGAAAAAAACTACTCAGAATCCTACGCAAAAGCTTATCATGAACGATTAAACGGGATGGTGGAAAGAAGACTAAGAAGCTCTGTAAAACAAACTGCAAATTTCTGGTATTCTGCATGGGTAGATGCTGGGCAGCCCGATCTAACTGAATTATTAGATAAAACATTATTACCAGACACCCTTCAGAAACCCATTGAAGGGCAACTACAAAAAGGTAGAAAAGAGTGGCATGAATAACGAAAGGAATATCATGAATAGCGTTAAATTATTCGAACCGGGATCCTATCACTGAAATGTTCTTTAAGAAAGTGTCCATCGCCATGAATGGTCCATATTTCCCTTGGATTGGTTCGCTCCACACAGTTTAGTAAATCTTGCCAATCCACATGATCAGAAATAAACAATTTTAACCAGTTATCCTGCTGCAAACGACTCCATCCAGATGCAAAAACTCGGACCACATCTTTTGCATGGCGATAATTTCTAAAGGTCATCGGAGGAACAATGTAAACGCATGAAGAGGTGGTGGGATCCTTCAACGCTTTTCGATTATAGCTCTCAAAACTACCGACCGACACACCAAAATTTTGATAAATTCTATGTATAGGTAGAATACCATGATGAACGAGAACTTTTTTGGTAGGACAGTGCTCAGAAATCAATGCATTTAACCGCTGAGCCTTCCCTAAGGAATAAGCACCTAATAATATATTTGATGATACATCATTCAACTTCAGTATCTCATCCACAGGATCGGGATGCGCGACATTTGGATCGGCAAAGGTCGTTTCAGTAATCAGCACATCCGCCGGTACTGACTCATAAGGTTCACAGGTGACATCCGGCTGAGTTTTAAAATCACCGGTATATAAATACCGAACCTTTTGGTATTCCATTAAAATTTGGGCGGAGCCCAAAATATGTCCAGCTGGGATAAACGTAAGTGTAACATCGCCGAGCTTGAATGATTGATGAAATGCGAACAGACTAGTTTTAGGAAGATGAATTTTAGCAAACCTTAACTGCATAAAAGCAAAAGTGGGCTCCGTTGCATACGCAAAAGCATGCCCTGGTGTGGCATGGTCACCATGAGCATGTGAAACCACCGCATGCGTGACTGGTTGCCTTGGATCTATATAAAAATCACCATACTGACAATAATATCCCCCGTTTTTTCGGACAATGAAATCTTCTAATATCTTCAATTTTCTTCGCTTTTATTTTTTGCCAACAGTGGTTGCCAATTCAAGAAACTGTTTATGAAGGGATAAAACTTGAGGCAACACGGGCACCTGTCCACTATTATCTATCACAAAATCTGCTAACTGCTTTTTTTGTTCGTCGCTCCACTGCTTATTTATACGATCTATTACTTGTTCTCTAGCTGCGTGATCTCGCTCCATCACCCGTTGAATCCGGATTTCCGCTGGCGCAACCACCAATACATTGAAATCATTATATTTATAAGAACCACTTTCAAATAATAAAGCAGCTTCTTTTAATGTATATGCTGCATCTTGATTTTCTGCCCAGTCGATGGCCGCTTGAATCGCTATCGGATGTACGATTGCATTCAATTGTGCTAACTTCTTTTCGTTTTTAAAAACTATACTTGCTAAGTAGGCACGATCTAACACTCCATTTTCATCGTAGGTTTCGGTGCCAAAAGCATGCTGAATACTCGATTTTAATCGAGCATTGGACTGCATTAATTTCTTAGTTTCCTGATCTGCATCAAAAATCGGAACGCCTAACACTTGAAATATTTTACATATAGTGGATTTTCCACTTCCAATTCCACCTGTAATACCGATTTTTAAACTCATAGCGCTATCAAATCTTTCAAATTACCCCTTACTTATTGACAAAAAAATCCAGATTTTGTGGATGAATTCGAATAATACTGGTATAAGCAGGCTTCTTCAATATTTTAACTGGAAGTGTGGTCCTGGGCCCTTCTTCCCAATCATTCATATCCACTACAGCATGAAATTGGTCTGGATTCAAGGCTGCAAAATCCACTAAAGAAACTAAGACCGTTAATTGAACATGTTTAGGTAATAATTTAACACTTCTGTAACCGCTCATATTGAGCACTTCAATCGGAATAGATAAAATCTTTTCCGTCATCTCCCCCACAGGTATGGACACTTCCACTTGGTCCGGCATGACGCGCAAATTAGGGTGTTCATTTCTATTTAAAGAAATAAGCTGATGCACAGGATGATTTAAATTTCTACCCTTAACCGTATCTGTAAGCCAAAAATCAATTTTACTCAATTCTTCCCTTGGTCCCTTAATGGTAGCATAAGCCGGTGTGGTTCTTGCAGGCCCTATTAAACCAAACTTCTTAGAAAATGTTAATTCGTGTTGAACTCGAATCGGCACACGCTTTTCATTTTGAATGGAAAAATCAAAATACAAGGTATCGGGAGATACCTGCAACACCCGTTGATTCGCTGGGAATTGACGGTTTATAAAACCAATCTGGTTGGCAAATGTTATATAACTCCTATTCCTAAGTCCGCTTAAATCTACTTGAATAGATCTCTCTTCACGGCCTATAGAAGAAAATAACAATTGCCAACCAGTGGCTTCAATGTTTACCCAAGCTGAATCTACTTGTAATGCAGAAAAAGCTTTATTTTCAGGGTATTGAATATACGTTAAAGCGACACGCTTCGTATAAATATATTTACTAGAAATCGCAAATAAAACCCATGCAATAAATGAAAACAACACGCATTTTAAAAAAACACTGAGTTTTCTACGTTGACTTTTATTTAACTGAAATCCAGTCATAGCTCATGCGCTATGGAGTCTTATTTCGCTTGATTCAAGGCTTTAGATGCATCTAAAGCAACCGCAGTTTTATCGAAACGAATTTTAGTTCCCCCGCCTACATCTATGACAAATGTAGTTTCAGAAACTTCAACGATACGACCATGAATACCTGCATTTGTTACCACGCGATCGTTCACTCCAAGTTCTTCAATAAATTTTTTATGATCTTTTGCTTTCTTCATTTGTGGTCGAATCATAAAGAAGTAAAAGACCACAATAATTAAAATCATCGGCAAAAATGCGCCGATACCTCCTCCTGGAGCCGCTTGCAATAAAATGGTTGATATCATATTCTATTAATTTAACATATACTATTTAGGTAAAACTTCACCACGAAGGTGTAAAAGTGCCACATTGGTACTACCGTTATTCAGCACTGAAATAATTTTGTGTTGCTTCCCTACTTGACCATTCGAGTCAAATACGACTTTGATTTCTCCTAATTCACCTGGAAGCACCGGATGTTTAGAGTATTCAGGTGTAGTACAACCACATGAGGCCGATACTTGTGAAATAATTAATGGAGCATCGCCCGTATTTTTAAACGTGTAGATTTGCTCCACAATCGTTCCTTCTTTCACATTCCCAAAATCATAAGCATCTGTCTCGGCAGTAAAAACCCCAATACTTGAAGATGATGCTTCAGATAACTCTGCACCTTCAGCCGACAACTGCGAAATTTCCGCAGGTTGATCAGTCTGTTGTGTAGCCTCATTGCTACAAGCGGCCGACCATAAAATAGCACCGACCAATAGCGCTTTCATTGTTTTTTTCATATTCAAACTTTTACTCTTTCATCCCACGTTCATTCTTACGAATGCGTCCGTCGTTCTTTAAATCAGCTAATATTTTATCTAAAATTCCATTGATAAAGGTATTGCTTTTTGGCGTACTAAATTCCTTTGCAATATCGATGTATTCATTCATCGTCACCTTCACCGGAATGGATGGAAAATGCAATAATTCACAAATTGCCATACGCATTAACAGCGTATCGATCAAAGCTATCCTTTCAGCTTCCCAATTTTTCGTTTTGTCACCAATCAAAGCCTGATAATCGGTCTTATATCGTATACTGCTTCCTAATAATTCCAAAGCAAATTCACGATCCTCATTCCAATTAGGACTGATAGAAGCCAACTGATTCATGCTTGGCACCTCGGAACTAAAATTCTTAAGCGTTTTTGCAATTAAAGCCTTTAACACTTCCTTATCAATCGCCCAATTTAAGAATTTTTCTTCAAAAGCTTGATCAACGATCGGTAAACTAAGAATGATTTTTTTGAAAATGAATTTGATGATGTCTTTTTCGGCCGCAATGGATCGATCGTCCGACGCTAAATAAGCAGCATATTCGTTCGAGCCTCTCAATTGAATAAAAATACTTCGAGCAATCTCCGGATCAAAAGACCAAGAAATTTTAAATTTATCTACTCCTTGCAAGTATTCTTCATTATGGCGAAGTGATTCGATAAAGGTATTTGTAGCCAATTTGGTGTTGACTTTTAAATCCTCTTCGTCTGGAATGTACTTATTCGCACGTTCTTCTGCATCGATTAATGCATAGTCTGCGACCTCTTCCAACAAGTTTAGGGTCCATAAATACATGATATAAACCTGCTCAACACTATTTAGCAGACTTTTCTCATATTTCTGTACTTCCTTAATTTCACTAGTCTCATAGGCATACAAAGACTGTAATACCCTGACTCTCAGATGCCTTCTATTGAGCATATTTAAAAGAACGGTTAAACATGTGCAAATATACGCATTTCAGGAATCATGATGAGATAAATTGTGTAATTTTGCAAAAACAATGAAACACCTCGCGCATTTAAACAAGTATTTTTATAAATATCGCTGGAAAATGATCCCGGGGGTTATTTTTGTTATTATATCCAATTATTTTGGAGTTATACCCGCTCAAGTCATTCGATTAGCCTTTGATTTGGTCACTGAAAATATCACCTTATATCGACTATTTGAAGGTTTTGATCGACAGAGCATCATCTACGATCTGTTTGCATACAGCTTATTTCTATTTGGGGTACTCGTATTAGTATTGTCTTTAATCCGTGGAATATTCCTGTTCCTTATGAGGCAAACTTTAATTTTAACCTCGAGACACATAGAATACGACTTAAAAAACGAAATTTACGCACATTATCAACGCCTGGATGCGGCCTTTTATCGTCGCAATAACACGGGAGATTTGATGAATCGGGTGACAGAAGATGTGAATCGTGTTCGGTCCTATTTAGGTCCTGCGATCATGTATTCGATCAATACCATCGTGCTATCCATCATGGTCATCACGGCCATGTTTAGCGTAAATTCAACTTTAGCATTGTATGCACTCCTCCCGATCCCCTTCCTATCGGGTTTACTGCTTTATGTAAATCGTTTAATTAATCAGCGCAGCGAAAAGATCCAACGTCAACTTTCCATTTTATCTTCATTTGTACAAGAAACATTTTCAGGGATAAGGGTGGTGAAGACATATAATCGCGAATCAGATCGTATGGATGCGTTTAAAAAAGAGAGTTACAAGTATAAAGATGAAACCTTGAACTTGGTGCGCGTGGAAGCTGTATTTTTTCCACTGATTCTTTTGCTGATCGGGTCGAGCACCATCATTACGGTGTATGTGGGTGGTTTGCAAGTCGCAAATGGACAAATCACTGCGGGAAACATTGCTGAATTTATTGTATATGTTAACCAATTGACCTTCCCTGCCATGTCCCTTGCATGGGTGACTTCTTTGGTTCAACGGGCAGCAGCTTCGCAAGAACGTATTAATGAGTTTTTAAAGACAGATCCATCCATCGTTTCTGGCCAATTGCCAGCAGAAAATATTTCGGGTCAAATAACATTTAAACAAGTTAGTTTCACCTATCCGGACACAGGAATTCAGGCTTTGAAAGACGTCAGTTTTTCTGTTAAACCGGGAGAAATTGTTGCGATTATTGGGCGAACAGGTTCGGGCAAAACGACCATTGCGCAGCTATTAATGAGAATGTACGATGCAGATAAAGGTGAAATCATTGTAGACGGCAAGGACATTCGGGAATACAACCTTCAATCCTATAGAAATCAAATTGGTTTTGTGCCACAGGAAGTGTTTTTATTTTCTGATTCTATCGCAAAAAACATTGCCTTTGGTTTACCTGAAGTCGTGATGGAAGATGTGGTAGAAGCTGCTAAAAAAGCGGTCGTACACCACAATATTACCGGATTCGAGGAAGGGTATGAAACCATGATCGGTGAACGAGGCATCACTTTATCGGGCGGACAAAAACAACGACTTTCCATTGCGCGAGCGCTGATAAAAAACCCTAAAATCCTCTTATTCGACGATTGTTTATCGGCCGTAGACACGCATACGGAGGAGCAAATTTTAACCCAACTTCGTACTTCACTTAATAATAAAAGTTGTATTTTTATTGCACATAGAATCTCTACAATCAAAAACGCGAACCATATTTTGGTTTTAGATCAAGGGAGGATTATCGAAGAAGGCACACACGAAGAGTTGCTGGCTATGCGAGGGGAATATTACGAATTGAACGAAAAGCAGCTTTTGGAAGAACAAGTGTAACGCGTGCATGTGGCTCGCTGGGTTTAATGGACGTTCAAGTAACATGTACAAACCATTAACACAAATAGCATGGAAATACTTAAAGAGCAAACAGAACTACTCCTTCAGACTTTGCGTGAGCGTTTTGAAAAAAATCCTCATCGGCACCCTGAAATAAAATGGTCGGAAATCGAGCAAAGAATTTCTAAAAATGAAAAATCTCTGAAGGCCCTGTTTAAAATGGAAGAAACAGGTGGTGAACCGGATGTTTTATTGCTTGAAAAAGATCCATTAAAGCTTATTTATGTAGATTTCAGCAAGGAAACCCCGCTTCACAGAAGGAGCCTATGCTACGACCAAAAAGCCTTAAACGACAGAAAAACACACAAACCTGCGAATAGTGCTTGCGGCGTGGCCGAAGAAATGGGTGTCAAAATCCTTAATGAGCCTCTATATTACCAATTGCAAGAAATCGAATCGGTAGATTTAAAAACTTCTTCCTGGCTGGAAACTCCGTCTGAAGTGCGAGAAAAAGGTGGGGCTTTATTTGGCGACCAACGTTTTGGCCGTGTATTTACTTACCATAATGGCGCGGAATCCTATTATGCTGTTCGAGGATTCCGCGCCTATATAGAAATTTAACAGAGCATGGTTGGAGGGGATCCTCATCCATGCCGGGTCGTCCATATTATAATTTACTCCAAATTTATAATTTACTGCAAACGTCTATAGCATTTAACTCTTCAAATGCTTTAATCAGTCTTGCTACAAACGTATCTTCACCTTTTCTTAACCAAACGCGAGGATCGTAATATTTTTTATTTGGCACATCGTCGCCTTCAGGGTTTCCAATTTGGCTTTGCAAATACCCTTCATTTGCTTGGTAATATCCACGAACGCCATCCCAATAAGCCCATTGCAAATCGGTATCAATATTCATTTTAATCGCGCCATAAGAGATCGCTTCCGCAATTTCTTCCGGAGCAGAACCTGAACCGCCGTGGAACACAAAGTTAATAGGCTTTTCTTCGCTTAACCCAAATTTTTCACGAACATATTCTTGTGAATTTTTTAAAATTTTTGGCTCCAAGCGAACATTTCCTGGCTTATATACACCGTGTACATTACCAAAGGCTGCCGCAACGGTAAAACGATGACTTATTTTTTTCAATTCTTCATATGCATAAGCCACTTCTTCCGGCTGGGTATAGAGTTTGGAACTATCCACACCCGTGTTATCAACCCCGTCTTCTTCCCCGCCAGTCACGCCCAACTCGATTTCAATGGTCATGCCTAAGCGGTCCATGCGTTCCAAATAACGTTTTGAAATCTCAATATTTTCCTCGATCGGCTCTTCCGATAAATCCAACATATGAGAAGAGAATAAAGGTTTGCCATTTACCGAATGAAATCGCTCCCCATATTCCAATAAACCATCGATCCAAGGCAACAGTTTTTTAGCAGCATGATCCGTATGTAGAATGACAGGAATTTCATAATGTTCCGCCAATAAATGTACGTGTTGCGCAGCAGCTACCCCCCCAAGAATACATGCTTTCATCCCTTCATTACTTAAGGATTTACCTGCATAAAATTGTGCGCCACCATTCGACAACTGTATGATAACCGGAGAGTTCACCTTTTTCGCAGCTTCCATAACTGCATTAATGGAATTTGTTCCAACCACATTGACGGCAGGCAGTGCAAATTTATGGGTTTTAGCTACTTCAAATAATTCTTGCACAGCATCGCCTGTTAAGACTCCGCCACGGAAATTTTTTAAACTCATTACGTTTTTATTTTTGATACAAAAGTTTGTATGCGTAGATAAATTTATATTTTGATGCTCCGAAGTTAGTAAAATAATCCCATTGTAACACACTGATTTTTTCGCTAAGTTTGTCCTCTTTGAATCCCATAGTATTCAGACGATTTTAATTACATTAGCATCAATGAGTTTAGCAAAAATATACAACCCTAAAGAAGTAGAAGATAAGTGGTATGCCTATTGGCTTCAGCACAAATTTTTCAAATCGGTTCCCGATGAAAGAGAACCTTACACCATCGTCATGCCTCCGCCAAACGTTACCGGAGTCTTGCACATGGGGCACATGCTGAATAACACCCTTCAAGATGTCTTGATTAGAAGAGCAAGAATGCAGGGTAAAAATGCTTGCTGGGTGCCTGGTACCGATCATGCCTCCATTGCCACTGAGGCAAAGGTAGTAGCCATGCTGAAAGAAAAAGGGATTGAAAAAAAATCCATAACTCGGGAAGAATTCTTGGAACATGCCTGGGAATGGAAAGAAAAATATGGCGGCATTATCTTAAAGCAATTAGAAAAACTTGGAGCTTCTTGTGACTGGGACCGCACGAAATTCACCATGGATCCAGATCTAAGCGAGGCCGTGATTGACACTTTTATTCGCTTATATAAAGAAGGATATATTTATCGTGGTGTACGGATGGTAAACTGGGATCCTCAAGGAAAAACCGCTTTATCAGACGAAGAAGTAATTCGTAAAGAGGTTACCCAAAAACTAACCTATATTCGATACAAATTCGTCGATGAAGGAACCGTAAAAGGGCCGAACGAATTACCTTATTTGATCATTGCGACCACTCGCCCAGAAACCATTATGGCGGATACGGCGGTTTGTGTGCATCCAGAAGATGAGCGTTACCAACACTTAATCGGAAAACAAGTGTTTGTTCCTTTAATCAATCGCCCGATTACCATCATTGCGGACGAGTATGTAGAACGCGATTTCGGAACAGGATGTTTGAAAGTGACTCCTGCACACGATTTAAATGACTACGAGCTGGGAATTAAACACAACCTTGAAGTCATCGATATTTTAGACGACGAAGGAAAACTAAACGAAAAAGCGCAACTATTTATAGGCGAAGATCGTTTCAAGGCCAGAAAGCAAATCATCCAACAACTGGAAGAGGCTGGTCATTTAGAAAAAGTTGAAGAATATAAATCTCAAGTCGGATTTTCAGAACGCACCGATGCGGTGATCGAACCAAAACTTTCCATGCAATGGTTCTGCAGAATGGAAGCGCTTTCGAAACCGGCGTTGGATTATGTAAATAACAAAGAAATTAAGCTCATTCCTGAAAAATTCATTAATACGTACCGTCATTGGATGGAAAATATTAAGGATTGGACGATCAGCCGTCAATTATGGTGGGGGCATCGTATACCAGCTTGGTATAATGAGCAAAATGAGTGGGTAGTTGCTAAAACTGAAGAGGAAGCGATTCAATTGTTTGAGCAAGAAGGAAAAACAGCTAAAGGCATTCGCCAAGAAGAAGATGTATTAGATACTTGGTTTTCTTCCGCTTTGTGGCCAATGTCAGTTTTTGATGGCACCAGACACCCAAACAACGAAGAAATCAATTATTATTACCCAACCAATGATCTGATTACTGCACCTGAAATTTTATTTTTCTGGGTAGCACGCATGATTATTTTTGGTCACGAATACCGTGAAAAACCACCTTTCCGAAACGTATATTTGACCGGGATCGTCCGTGATAAATTAGGCAGAAAAATGTCTAAATCATTAGGAAATTCCCCAGACCCATTGGATCTGATGGAAGAATATGGCACGGACGGGGTGCGTGTAGGGATGCTGCTCTCCTCTCCTGCTGGAAATGACTTAATGTTTGACGTTTCTTATTGTGAACAAGGTAGAAACTTTGCCAATAAGATTTGGAATGCATTCCGCCTCGTGAAAGGATGGGAAGTATCATCTGATCTTACACCAAGCGGAGCGCAAGTGATTGCAATGGATTGGTTTGAGCACAAATTCAATGAATCCTTAAAAGAAATTGACGAGCATTTTCAGGCATACCGCATTTCCGATGCCTTGATGGCAACCTATAAACTGGTTTGGGATGATTTCTGTGCATGGTACTTGGAGTTAGTAAAACCAGCATATCAGCAACCGATTGCGGCAGCGGCCTTTGAGAAAACTAAGAAATACTTTGAAGAGCTGTTAAAATTAATTCATCCATTTATGCCATTTATCTCAGAAGAATTATGGCACGATGAAATATTTGGATTGCGCGCGGAAAAAGATTGTTGTGTAGTGGCCAATTATCCAGTAGCCAACGCATTTAACCCATCCGTTATTCAAGGCTTTGAGCATTACAAACAAGCTATTTCTGAAATTAGAAACCTAAGAAATAACTTACAGATTTCTCCGAAAACCACGCTTGAGTTAAGCGTTAAGTTTGCGGAAGCAAGTGATTGGTTGTCAAATTATCAAGAAGCCTTAGAAAAATTAGGCAATGTGAATGGCCTGAACCAAGTCGCTGACAAACCAGCAGGCACCACAAGTTTCCTTATTAATAAAGATGAATTTTATGTTTTAACAGCATCAGAAATTGATGTGGACGCGGAAAAAGTAAGGATTCAAAAAGACATCGCCTACTTAGAAGGGTTTTTAAAATCGGTGGAAGCCAAATTAAGCAATGAACGTTTCATGCAAAATGCCAAACCAGAGATCATCGCGAATGAACAAAATAAGAAAGAAGACGCACTTTCACGCCTTGAAATTCTTAAATCAAGTTTAGCCGCTTTATAAAATCAGATATTTAGTATCGCAAGCAAATAATTATAGCAGTCCATCACAATCGAAGCAACAGGTATATAATATGGAAGAAAAATCGTTAGGCAGTCAAACTATTCCTATCTCTGGTTTATATGAAAACTGGTTTTTAGATTATGCTTCTTATGTCATATTAGATCGTGCGGTTCCGCACATTAACGATGGTTTTAAACCTGTTCAACGCCGCATTATGCATTCATTGAAAGAAATGGATGATGGGCGATTTAACAAAGCTGCGAATGTGATTGGGAATACCATGAAGTACCACCCGCATGGAGACGCGTCCATCGGAGATGCCATGGTACAGATTGGACAAAAAAACTTATTAATCGATTGTCAAGGTAACTGGGGAGATCCGGTTACGGGTGACTCGGCTGCAGCACCGAGATATATAGAGGCGCGCTTATCCAAATTTGCACTGGACGTTATTTTCAATCCTGAAACGACGAATTGGCAATGGAGTTATGATGGCCGAAATAAAGAACCCATCACGCTTCCTGTTAAATTTCCGCTTTTGCTCGCGCAAGGTGCAGAAGGTATTGCCGTAGGTTTGGCCACGAAAATTATGCCTCATAACTTTTTGGAACTGATCGATGGTTCTATTGAAGTATTAAAAGGCGGCAGACCAAATCTATTACCTGATTTTCCTACTGGTGGAATGGCAGATTGTTCCGCCTATAACGAAGGACAAAGAGGAGGTAAAATTCGAATTCGTGCCAAAATCGAAGAACGTGATAAAAAGACCCTTGCCATTACAGAGATACCATACGGCACCACAACTGGCGGATTGATAGACAGCATCGTTTCTGCGAATGAAAAAGGCAAAATAAAAATTAAAAAAATAGAGGATAACACTGCAAAAGATGTAGAGATCATCGTGCATTTAGCACCAGGCATTTCTCCCGATGTGACCATCGACGCATTGTACGCCTTTACAGCTTGTGAAGTATCCATTTCCCCGAACACCTGTGTGATCCAGGGTGAAAAACCACGTTTTATGAGCGTGAATGACATCCTTATTGAAAACACAAAACAAACGAAAGCACTCTTAAAACAAGAACTGGAGATTAAGTTGAACGACTTAATGGAGCGCATTTTCTTCAGTAATTTGTTAAAAATCTTCATACAAGAAGGGATGTACAAGCACCCTGATTACGAAAATTCTCAAGATTTCGAGGAGGTCGTGAAGGTGTTAAATAATTTGTTCAAACCATTTTTCGAACAGTTTTATCGGGAAAT
The DNA here is from genome assembly GCA_964436635.1 of uncultured Sphingobacteriaceae bacterium. Lineage (GTDB taxonomy): Bacteria > Bacteroidota > Bacteroidia > Sphingobacteriales > Sphingobacteriaceae > DASRQK01. Next base: position 6,253 of record CAYTDM010000027.1, on the reverse strand, counting down.
TTTACCTGAAGACTATAAGAAATTAATTGATAAACCCATGAGCAGCATCACCCGCTTCGATGTTAAGAAAGCGGATGATTTGATGCTTGCTTTGGAAAAGGAAATCAAAGAAGTCAAAAACCACCTGCGTCACTTAACCGAGTACGCCATTGCATGGTTTGAAAAAATCAAAGAAAAATACGGCAAAGGCAGAGAACGTAAAACTGAGCTTCGCGCATTTGACCGTGTTGAAGCGGCACAAGTAGCTTTAGCAAACGTTAAATTATACGTGAATCGAGAAGATGGATTCATCGGTACTTCCATGAGGAAGGATGAATTTGTTTGCGATTGTTCTGACATCGATGACATCATCGTTTTCCGAGCAGATGGGAAGTTTTTGGTCACAAAAGTCCAAGAAAAAGTGTTCGTAGGAAAAGAAATTATTCACGTGGCTGTTTTCAAAAAGAATGACGAGCGTACGATTTATAATTTAATCTATAAAGATGGTTCAAATGGCGTTTCTTACATTAAGCGTTTTGCCATCGGCGGAATTACGAGGGATAAAGAATACGATTTAACAAAGGGTGGCAAAGGTTCAAAAGTTCTGTATTTTACTGCGAATCCAAATGGGGAAGCCGAAGTGATTCTTGTCCAGTTGAGGCCTCATTCAAAGCTTCGCAAATTACAATTTGACCTTGACTTTGCGGAAATCGCTATCAAAGGCAGAAGTTCACAAGGAAACATTGTGTCCAAATATCCAATTAAAAAGATCACCTTAAAATCAAAAGGCGTTTCGACCCTTTCCGGTAGAAAAATTTGGTTTGACGAGGTGCTGCACCGTTTAAATGTCGATGGCAGAGGTGAATATTTGGGTGAATTCGATGGAGATGACAAAATCTTAACCCTCACTAAAGATGGGGTATATGAATTATGCACGTTTGATTTAACGAACCATTTTGATTCGAATCTATTAAGGATTGAAAAGTATGACCCGAACCGGGTCTATGCCGCGATCCATATGGATGGGAAAACTGGAAATTATTTTGTGAAACGATTTACTTTCGAAGATGCCCCAATCGGCAAGAAAACATCCATCATAATCGAGGATCCAAATTCAAAATTGTTCTTGATCACCGCATCTGAACTTCCTGTCATCGAGCTAACTACTTTGAAAGGGAAATCGCAGGTAGAAGAAGCGATGGAAGTGAATTTAGCAGAATTAATCGATGTCAAAGGCATGAAAGCCCAAGGAAATCGTTTAAGTCAGCATACTATAGTAAAAATCAAGGGCTTGTATACGGAAGAAGCGATCGCAGAAAAAAATGAAGAGCCGGCGCCGCAGCCTGAGAAATTCAACGAAGCTCCCAATCATGTGGAAGCAGTTCGTGAGGATTTATCAGAAGACTTGAATGTGACTCCAACTCAGCAGGAACCTGAAATCACCGCATCCTCGTCTACAGAAGGTGAAAAAGCATCCTCTCCCAGCACTAAAAAATCGGAAAAAGAGGAAGTTAAATTTGAAATAACAAACCCTGATGATGTGCAGATCGATGATCATGGCCAATTGGGAATGTTTTAAATAATTAGTAAATTTGAAAAAACAGATTAAAAAATAACAAAATATATCAGCATGGCATTCTCTACAAAATATACCCTAACACTGGCTTCCTTATCAATGCTATTGGCTTGCGGTGGTGGACAAACAAATAATGGACAAGCAGCTGGCGCAGCGAATCAGCCTCAGCAGTCCACCTCCGGCAATGAACAAGCAGCTCAACAAGCTCAACAACCCCTGATGATGGGTAAAGAGCCCGCTGCAGCGATTCCTGATTTTTCATTTTATGTGTTAAAAAGTGGTATTCGATTTGAAAAATCGGACATCAAGCCTGCTGATAAACATGTATTTGTATTGTTTGATCCAAGTTGTTCGTATTGCCAACACGAAGCAGCAGACATTAGTAAAAATTATGATCAAGTAAAAAATGTAAACTTCTATTTCATTTCTATGAATGATCCTGCGCTAATGAGTACGTTTTTTGAACGATTTGCGCCAGCGTTAGAAGGAAAAGAAAATGTGCATTTACTATACGATAGAAATGTAGAATTTGTGAATAAGTTTCACATCCCAACTCAATATCCGGCGACCTATATTTATGATAATAAAGGTGTGCTAAAAACCTATTGGAATGGGGCAAAAAGTGAGGCAGATTTAGTAAAAGCATTAACTAATTAATAAAATGCACGTATACGGCATTAAAAACTGCAATACCGTCAAAAAAGCCCTTAACTGGCTGGATGAGCATAATATTTCCTACACTTTTCATGATTTCAAAAAAGAAGGCATCAGTGAAGAAAAGTTAAAGGAATGGGAGAAAAGGTTTGGTTGGGAAAAATTGGTAAATAAAAAGGGCACCACCTGGCGAAAATTATCCGCTGAGGAGCAAGGAGCGATTGTGGACGCAAAAACTGCCATTAAAGCCCTTCAGTCAAATACCAGCATGATTAAACGGCCCATTGTAGAGGCTCCAAAACATTGGTTATTAGGTTTCGACGAATCAGAATACCAAAACCATTTATAAAAGGAATACATGATTCAAAAAACATCCCTTCATTTACTAAAAGCTTGCTTTTCAGCCATTCTGTTTATTATTGTAAGCACGGAGATTCATGCGCAATCCAATGCTTCCAATAAACCGGGGGGAACCTTACAAGGAATCGTACTTGATCTCAATTCGAACATCCCGATGGAACAAGTGATCGTAACGAATCTTTCTACTGGGCTGGAAATAGAATCAGGAAAAGAAGGGGTGTTTGAAATGCCTGCCTCATTAAACGATTTACTTACTTTTTATTATCCAGGCTATCGCAAAGACACCCTATTCGTATCGGAATTCGAATTAAAGCGGGTGTATTTAACGAGTGACGGAGAAGGTATTCGAATCGATGAAGTGAACATTCGATTTTTATCCGATGCACAATTAGAGATTGAGATTGAGAAAGCAAAAGCGGATGGAAAATTCATGGAAACTTCACAGTCACAAGGTGGGTTGCGGCTCTCCCCTTCCCGAATTTTTAGTCGGGAAGCTAAACAAGCGCGGGAACGGCATCCTTTATTATTGCAGGAAAAAGAAAGAAGAACGATCGACCGCAGGTTTTCGGCCAAATTGATTCAAGAAATCACCCCTCTTACTGGAGATGATTTACAAATTTTCATGGCAAATTATCGTCCTACCAAAGATTTCATTCTGAATAGTGATGATCAAACCTTTAGGATCTACATCATGGATTCCTATGCTGCCTTCAAAAAGCTTCCTCCGGAAGAAAAAGCTAAATTATCGATCAAACAACTCGAAAAGAATATCATTTAATATCAATATTTCTAAATTCTACTAGGATAATTTGGTTCTTATTTGGATTTAATCTAAATTAGCACCCGAATTAAAATAGTAGCGCGTGTTCAGATTTTTAGCACTCTTATCATTTATTAGTTTTTGTTCGTTTCTACCCCTTCAAGAAAATGGAAAGGTGTCTGGAATCGTCCTTCAGGAAGATGGAACTGCGTTTGCTGGAATATCCATCACCCTCAAAGCACTAAATCCATCTACTAACAGTGAAAAGTCTACTAACGAAAAAAATAATGAGTGGAAAACGATCACGGATGCTTCAGGAAATTTCCAATTTAACCCCCTTCCACACGGGGATTACTTAATTTCCCTTCGAGCAATCGGGTTCCAAACCATTACAAAAGAATTCACGCTATCTAAGGAAAACCCAAGTACACACGAAGAATTTATACTCTTTCCAGAAATAACGGAAATGGTTACCGTAGTGGTGGTCGGTAAAAGTCAAACCCAACGCGCTAAAGAGCTGGCCATTCGAGCTGTGGTTGTGGATGCAGCGAATTTTGCCTCCCAACCCACGAGCATTTCTGAATTAATGAATCGTTCCACCGGGATCCGCATGCGACAAAGCGGAGGCTTAGGAAACGCGGTAGATGTATCTATAAACGGCTTTCAAGGGAATGCTGTCCAATATTTTAAAGATGGAATCCCATTGGAATATTTAGGCGGCGGCTACGGACTCAATAATGTACCTGTAAACTTGTTAGAACGTGTAGAAGTATATAAAGGCGTTGTGCCGGTATCATTAGGAGGAGATGCGCTTGGAGGAGCTGTGAATATGGTCACTAAAACTCAACAAAAATCGTATGTCAACGCTTCTTATGAGTTTGCATCTTTTAACACGCATATCGCACAGGTATCTACCTATCAAACGTTTAATAACAAGTACTTTATTGGTATAGACGGATTTTATAATTATTCAGATAACGATTACCATGCAGATGTACAAGTGGTAGACGAAAACGCCAACCCAGTAAACGTGACAGTTCCACTTTTCCACAATTGGTACAAACAACATTATGTGGAAGCTTTTGGAGGAATTAAAGAAACTTCCTGGGCCGATGAATTGAAAATTTCGCTCGCGCAATATCAAATCGATCGCGCATCTCAACATCCTGCTCTAATGACCAGTCCTTATGGAGCACTTAACACGCAAAACAAAGGTTTCGTGCCCTCTTTGCGCTACCGCAAAAAATTATTTAATCAACGCTTAGCCCTCGATCAATTTGTCTCTTATAGTAAGATCGACCGTGCCCGCATTGATACCGTCATGGGTACCTACGACTGGTTTGGGAACTTTAAACCGGGGACAAACAAAGGAGAAAGTCCACGCACCTCTTTTGCTGAACTTGATTTCAATCAATGGATGAGCCGGACGAACCTTAGTTTTTGGATTCAACCAGGACACAAAATTGAAGCGAATTTCGTACTGAATAGAAGTCAACGTGTGGGTGCTGATCCCTATGGATTACGCTTTGAAGGTACCGACATCGATGTATTAAGCAAAACAGCCACTTATCACAAAAATATTGCTGGTTTGATGTATGAATCCGCATGGATGGGTTATCGCTTAATCAATCAAGCCACCGTAAAGTATTTTCATTATATGGCGGAAGGTATAAACGGCTTTATGGCAAATGCCACCAATTTAGACCAATATACAAAAAGCTCTAACCACCATTTTGGTATTGGTAATGCCATAAAATACAAGTTAAATCCGCAAAGTTTTATTCGTGCATCCGTAGAATTCACAAACCGCTTACCGAGAGAAATGGAACTCTTTGGTGACAGCGACACCCGTGCACCGAATTTCCAACTTAAACCCGAACAAAGTTTCAATGTAAATTTAGGCTACTCCTTGAGTGCAGAAAACTGGCAACTTGAAGTAGGAACATTTTATAGAAAAACAAAGGGAATGATCTTGTTGGTACCCGTTCAACCTCCCTTTGCTCAATACCAAAATTTAGATAGCATTCGAGGTTATGGATTTGATATAGATGCCCAATACCGCATAAATAAACATTTAAATATACAAGGGAATGTCACCTGGCAAGATAACCGCATGGTCGACATTGCCGACGGTTTATATAAGTGGATTGAAGGTACGCGCTTGCGCAACACCCCTTATTTCTTCTCGAACATGAGTGGGAACACTCAATTTGAGAACCTATTTACGGGAAATGATCAGCTAAAAGGATACGTACATTGGAATTACATTCGGGAATTCTACTTAAATCATATTCCAAGGGATAAAGAACCCAATGGATTTTTAGGATTGTGGGGAAGTTCAGGAGTTCCAGTTACGAACATCATTCCAGATCAACATTTATGGAATGCGGGGCTTACGTATTTCTTTGCGAAGCAACCAATTTCTATAGGCTTAGAAGTGAAGAATTTAACAAACACAAAACTCTACGATTACTATAAAATTCAACGCCCTGGTAGAAGTTTCCATATAAAATTAAACTACACAATATAATTTACATAAAAATACAAAACATATCATGAAAACGATCAATAAAATAGCAGCAATACTCCTTCTTGGAATCGGGATAATGGCCACCTCTTGTAAAAAAGATGACCCTACCCCTACTCCTGAAAACAAAGATAAATATGTGTTAATTACACTTGCAGACCGAGTATCTGGCACAAAAGCTGGGTTTATTACTGCATTTGATTCCTACCCAACTGGCACCGTATCCAACGCGACGGCAGGATCTTTAGAAGGCCAAGGAATGGGCGGCTGGAGAGTATATAACAATATGATTTTTAAAATGTTCCGTACTTCAGATTACGCAACAGGAATTGAGAAAATCAATATTTTACCTGATGGAACCGTACAGACAGGTACCTTCATCGCTTCAAAAGACGGA
>CAYTDM010000026.1:0-25311 GCA_964436635.1 uncultured Sphingobacteriaceae bacterium | reverse complement strand
CTGCAAGCTACCTCGCTGACCCGTTGGAATTTGCGCAGCGACAAAACCATTTAAATGCTCATTTCTCACCCCATACCGAATATTTCCGCTGACGGACCAGCTCCTGTTCGTGATGCTGTCTAATCGCTTGCGATACGTGGCGCCCGTCTGAAGCACTACTCCTTCTACCGTATTATATGACAAAGAAGAAATCAGGCCATCCACCGAAAAAGTACTTCTTTCATAACGGTTTCTGTAAGTATACCCGCCTAGGAGGAAGCTGGTCGGTCGAAATTTATTATTACGGCGATCTAAGGAATCTAAATAGGCCTTGCTATTTCTTCTTTTGCTCAAACTGTCCTTTTTAATATAATCTAATCGCTCCTCTTCAGTTAATGCAAAAGGCCTGTGGGTTTCCCAATACGCTTCGTCTTTATCATTTACATCTGCTTGAATTTTTACCACTTCCCTAAAGGATTTCTTGGAAAGTTGAGGCGGGTCGAATTGATAATTCGAATACACGGCGGCGAAATTTCCTCCAAATTTGAAGCTAAAAAAGCTGCCGGTAAAAGATAAGTACGTATTACTCGGCATCCAATGCGCGTCTTTCAAATTTTTCCTTCCAGGCACGCGGTCTAATGGGATGAAATCTTGTTTGATGGCTAAAGAATCCACGAAATTAATACCTGCTCGTTTCGTCACCCAAACATCCACCCCATAGATTCTCCAGTCTTCTTCCGTAATGTAAATATATCCTTCATAGAGCGGTTCGAAGCTACGTCTCGGAATGAGTTTAATTTTATTTACGAGGATGCCATCGTGTTCTTGGTAGCCCAAATATTGGTAGCGATAATACTGCAAGGCTTGATCCGCTATCGGAGAAACAAACGGCCGCGCGCTTAAGCCTTCCACGATCACTTGTTGATTTTCGTAGAAATTCAGGTCAAGGTCCGAGGCGCGGTGGATGCTGAATGCATTATTCTGCCCAGATACCTTAGAACTGATCATTTCTTCCTTAAAAAGATTCGGAGCTTGACTTTTAATAAGGGATTCGGACTCTGAAAAATACAGAATGCCGCTGCGGTTCGAATCGAGGCCGAACTCTGTAGTCAGGACCGTTAGATCTACCCCTATAAATTTCTCGGGCGCCTCCAACAAGCGCTGCGTTCCTTTTATATAGACCCTTGCCTCATAATCGGTGGTTTCGTTGGCATAGGATTTTCGTTTTTGAATCGCTTTTCGAATGATGGCATAGGCGGGATCTTCACTTAGCCCGACGGAAACTTCTTGAATGGTCAGAACTTCCTCGCTTAAAGTAATTTGGAGCTCTGTGGGCCAGGTATCTCCGGGTTTCCATTTCCAGACAGCTTGACTATAGCCCACCGAACGGATGATAACCTGCATCTCTGAGCCCTCGGTGGGCAAGACATTCGTGACATCCAAACTAAAAGCACCCTGTTCATTGGCCGATGTGCCGACCGTCGTTCCGCTCACATAGAGGGAGGCATTCGGGATGGCAAGGCCTTGGGTGTTTTTCACTGATCCAGTTAACACCTGCTTCTTTTGTGCCAACGTTATTTGTGCCAACAAAAACAATAAGAAAGAAAGCCATGTGATTCTATTCATTTATTATTAACTGGTAGTCGTTTCCCCAAAAATATAATTTAATTTTGCCATCTAAGAAATTTTTGTTATATTAGATAGATAGGGCCGATGGATTATTTTCCTTCATACCTTCTTTCCGAAGATTACTCACATGGAGCAAGTCAGAGCCAAAAAACATTTAGGACAGCATTTTTTAACAGACAAAAATACAGCCAGTAAAATTGTAGAGGCGCTTCGCCCTGCCTTGGGCTATCGCAGCGTATTGGAAGTAGGCCCAGGAATGGGTGTGTTGTCGGACTTTTTGCTTCAGCATGAAGGATACACGACTTGGATGGTGGATGTGGACGATGAATCCATTGAGTATTTGAACACTAAGTATCCAAGCCTTGGAGACCGGTTGATTCACGGGGATTTTTTAACCTTGGATTTTAAGCGTTTATTTCCAGATCAAATAGCGGTTATCGGCAATTTTCCTTATCATATTTCGTCCCAAATTCTTTTTAAAGTCTTGGAAGAGCGCGCTCAAGTGCCCGAAGTGGTCGGCATGTTCCAAAAGGAAGTGGCAGAGCGTTGCGCAGCAAAACCCGGCTCTAAAATTTACGGCATTCTAAGTGTGTTGGTCCAAGCTTATTACGAAGTGGAGTATTTGTTTACAGTAAAGGCTGGAGCATTTAACCCGCCTCCGAAAGTTTTGTCGGGCGTCATTCGTCTTACGCGCTTAGCGCAAAATCCATTGGATTGCGATGAAAAGTTGTTTTGGCAAGTGGTCAAAGCCGCCTTTAATCAACGCAGAAAAACCTTAAGAAATGCGCTTTCTGGTGTGATTCAAAAAGACTTAATGGATGATCATGCTTTTTGGGAACTTCGGGCGGAGCGCTTAAGTGTGGCCGATTTTGTGACCTTAACCCGATTAATTACTCAACTGAAAACTGCTTAAATTATGCGCGTTTTAGTGATCGATGATATTCATCCATTGTTTATAAATCAGTTAACTGCCGCAGGTTTTGAGGTGGATTATGTGCCAAATATTTCTGCAGATCAGGTCGCCAGCCTGTTACCCGCCTATGAAGGATTGGTCGTGAGGTCAAAGCTTTTTGTGAGTCAAGCCCTGATGGAAAGTGCAAAGAATTTGAGATTTATTGCGCGAGCCGGTGCGGGTATGGATAACATCGATGACGCGTTTGCGGAAGCAAAAGGCATTCACTTAATCAATGCCCCTGAAGGAAATCGCAATGCGGTCGCCGAGCATTTAGTAGGCATGTTATTAAGTCTGCTAAATCGTATGCCCAGCGGACACCAAGAAATTCAATCGGGGATGTGGCAAAGGGAAGAAAACCGAGGCGTGGAATTGCGAGGAAAAACGGTAGGCTTGATTGGATTCGGGAATAACGGCTCAGCGATGGCCCGCTGTTTATCCGGTTTTGGTGTGGATATCTTAGCTTACGATAAATTTAAATCCGGATTTGGCACGACACAGGTAAAAGAAGCCAGTTTGGAAGAGATTTTTAAACAGGCGGATGTCCTGAGTTTACATATTCCATTAACAAAAGAATCAAAAAATTGGGCGAACCAAGCATTTTTTGATCGATTTGAGAAGCCGATCTTTTTTTTGAATGGGGCTCGGGGAGAAATCGTGGATATGCCTGCTTTGTGTAAGGCTTTAGATGAGGGGCGGGTGCTCGCGGCAGGCTTAGATGTGCTTCCAGTGGAGCGTTTTCCAGCTTTGGCTGCGCAAAACTGGTTTCAAGAAATAAAGTCTCGGCCGAATGTATTATTTACGCCGCATGTAGCGGGCTGGACCGTGGAGAGTTATGTGCAAATTGCAGAGGTTTTGGGGGCCAAAATCATTCAAGCTTTTGCGAAGCAATAGATAATTTAGTAAATTAGTCGTATGGAAAATAAAAGACCTTCAATATTAGTTGTCAATGACGATGGGGTAACGGCTCCTGGAATTAAAGTGCTGATCGAGGAGATGCAAAAATTAGGAGACGTGACGGTGGTGGCGCCAGAAGGTCCTCAATCCGGTATGGGGCATGCCATTACGATCGGCAAACCACTTCGAATCGATCCGGTTAATATTTATGAAGGGGTAGAGATGTATAAAAGCTCTGGAACTCCTGTCGATTGTGTTAAATTGGCGGTTAACAAAATATTTAAGGGTAGAAAACCAGACTTGTGCGTGTCAGGAATAAATCATGGATTGAATAATTCCATCAACGTATTGTATTCAGGAACCATGTCAGCTGCTGTGGAAGGAGCGATTGAAGGCATTCCTTCTATAGGGTTTTCTTACGATGATTTATCCCTTGAAGCGGACTTTTCCAAGTGCAGACCTTATGTTCGTTCGATTGCCCAACAAGTTCTAGCCAATGGCTTATCGAAAGGCACCTTATTAAATGTGAATTTTCCAAATGTGCCGGAAATTAAGGGCATAAAAATTTGCCGTCAGGCTAATGCTAAATGGGAGGAGGAATTTGATGAGCGTCAAGATCCATATAAACGCAGTTACTTTTGGTTAACTGGGGTGTTCAAATTAGAAGATCGCGGGGAAGATACTGATTGTTGGGCGCTGAATAATGGATTTGTATCGGTCGTTCCTGTACAATACGACATGACCGCGCACCATGTCATACCGGAATTAAACTCTTGGAGTTTTAATTGAATTTAAAGATAAAATATACGAAGGGTCTCGCAACTTTAAAGTTTTTATATGCGCCAAAACACCTTTTTAAACGGTTTATTACTGGGTTTATTGGCTCCAGTAGCGGCCTTTTTAATTTCAAAATATGTTCCCTTAGGTGGTATTTTTCTTGAAAAGCCCTTAGCGATTTATGTGATTGCGGGGCTGATTAATTTAATCGCGATGCGCTTTCTTTACCGATCTGGAAGAGAGGAAATCGCGAAAGGGATCTTATTCAGCACCTTTATAGGAGTGCTCTATCTAATCTTTTATCAGGGTTTTCGCATCGCTTAGCGCAAATTAATAATAATCTATCAAGATGAAACTGACTTTAGGTTTTTCTCCTTGTCCAAATGACACCTTTATTTTCGATGCCATGATGCATGGTAAAATCGATACAGAAGGATTAAGCTTTGATGTACGTTTTGAGGACGTAGAAACATTAAATCAACTTGCATTTCGAGGCGAATTAGACTTGACTAAATTAAGTTATCATGCTTACGCCTATGCCGTAGATCAGTATGTGCTGTTTGATGCAGGGAGTGCACTCGGTTTTGGAGTCGGGCCGCTGCTCATTACTAAAAACCCAGCATATTTAAATTTAAAGGCTGCATTGGCCGACACCACTTCCGACGCTGTCCAAACCGACACGAAGTCCATCCTGCCGGGAATTCAAAAATCCGTGGACGAGATCGTCGTCGGCATACCCGGGAAATACACCACGGCTAATTTCTTGCTTAACTTAGCTTTTCCTCAATTGCAGAATAAACGCCTGATGGTTTTTTCAGATATTGAGCAAGCTTTATTAAATGGGGAGATCGATCTGGGATTAATCATTCATGAGAATCGATTTACCTATTCTAACAAAGGTTTACATAAAATTGTCGATTTAGGGGATTTTTGGGAACAAAGCACCGGCCACCCCATTCCGCTCGGGGGTATTGTGGGCAAACGAAGTTTACCTCAGGATATTTTATTAAAAGTAAATCGCATTATCCGCCGAAGTGTTGAATACGCTTTTGCACACCCCGAGGATGCTCTGCCATTTATTCGGTCCCATGCCCAGGAAATGGATGATTCCGTTCTTTTCAAACACATTGAACTCTATGTGAACGAATTTTCTGTGGATTTGGGTTCTAAAGGAAGGGGCGCCATCGACCAACTGTTCCAACGGGCCCGTCAGTTGAATCTTATACCTGTGTCTAACGCTTCTTCTCTTTTCTTATAAGCTTAAATAAGGCTATTTACTTCGCTATTTTGTTAAATTAGTGTTAAATACGAAAAAATCGTAGAAATAATTTTGAAACTCAGTAGTATTACTATATTTTCGTAGACGTAATCTGTTTACTTAAATTTTATTGGTATGAAAATAAGTTTTAAAATTCTATTGGCCATATTCCTATTGTTTTTAATCTCAGCGAATATTGCTTTAGCACAAAAAAATAGTTTAGCAGCAGAGCCTGCCTTGTTAAATGTAGATTATGAATTTATTCATATCCATGATACTTCGAATCGTGATCAGCCTAAGAAGTTAAAAGTTCGCTTATATGTCGGGCAAGGCAGCAGTTTGTACCTGAATCAGACGATGGCTGAAGCGATGGAAAATTTGGAGGCCCGAATGAAAGAATTAAACGTTGGGAGTGCAAATACACCTACCACTGTGCGAGTGAATTTCCGCAGTAACAATACGCCGGGCTCAGAAGAACTCATTCATTATCCTGCTACACAAAAATTAATTCGTGTGGATCAACTCGGAAGTGCTGTGTATCAAATTGAAGAAGATTATCCAGCAATGTCTTGGAACATCACTGAAGAAGTGAAGGAAATCGGCGGGTATCACGTTCAGCAGGCAAAAGCAACCTTTAAAGGAAGAACTTACTCAGCTTGGTTTGCGCCTGAGATTCCGCTGCCATACGGCCCTTGGAAATTTAGTGGGCTGCCAGGATTGATTTTAGAAGTGACCGATGAGGAGCAAGAAGTCCAATTTTTATTTAAAAATCTTGGCCAATTAGAGAAGGACTTTTTAACCATTAGGGTTCCAGAAGAGGCGATTAAGTCGAGTCCGGCACAATTTGCGCGAGCAAAAGAAGCAGAAAAGGAAAATCCCAGCATTTCTTTCTCTGGAAGTGGGGGGGGAGGCACTGGGATCGCTTCCAGTGTAGTGGTTACAAGAAGTGCGGATGGGTCAAGTCGGGTATTTACAGGAGATGATGCACAGGCGGAATTAGCGCGCATGCGATTAAAAAGGGCTGCTGAAAACAATAATCCAATCGAACGGGACATGAAAAAAAAGTAATCTTTTATTCATATAACCAATAATCAATACAATAAACTAAATTCAGATGAAAAGAATCTCGAATCACCAGACCGAACTCTCGAAACATCGGACCGAACTCTCTAAGCATCGGATCGGACTCCCGAAACATCCGACTGATCTCCAGAAGCCGAACAGCAAGTGGAGTCGTCATATCCTTTTTCTACTCCTCATTTTTGGAGTCGCTGCGCCAAGTTTTGCGCTAGCACAAACTTCCGAACAGGCCATATTCAAAATTATATATGAATTTAAACATGTAGAAGATACCACCATGCCGGAACGACCTATATTGGAAGACATGTTTTTATATGTAAATGAAACGACGAGTTTATACAGAAGGTCGGTGGAAGAGTCGAGTGAAAAAGCTGGATTCAAGTTTAATGGTGGGAAAGAAGAAGATTTTGATTTGAATACTATCCTGCCTAATACGGCATCCTTGTACCACTCCAATGTTTCAAAACTACAAATCAACACGCATCGCGTGGGTCCTGTGATGTATCAGGTGAGGAATGCCCTTCCGTCCTTGGCTTGGGAAATTCAAGATGAGCAGAAAACGCTGGGTGGATTTTCCGTGCAGAAAGCTACAGTTACCTACGGCGGACGTGCATATGAAGCTTGGTTTACTACAGAAATTCCCATTGCTGCTGGTCCATGGAAACTCCAGGGCTTGCCGGGGCTGATTTTAGAAGCTAAAGACGCGAAGGAGGAAGTAGTATTCGCATTCAAAGAAATCGAAAAAATCGATTATTCTGTCAAGATTCTGTATCCGGAGGGCATTAAGCAGCTTTCTGATCAAGAATTCGGACGATTTTATGTGGCTTTTAGAGAAAACCCTATGGCGTTTTATCAAGCCGTATCTGGTCCAGGCACGACGGTAGTTGTGGGATCTGCGGGTCGTCGGGCTGCGGGAGCTACGCAACGTTCTAGGGAATATAATAATCCAATTGAACTCGATATAAAACAATAAAAATGAAGAGAAAGGGCTATAGCTGGCAAATTGCCACATTTTTTTGGTTGTTTTTTATGCTGGCAAGCCAATGTTCTTTTGCGCAGCAAAGAAAAATTCAAGGCACGCTGAAGACGCAAGCAGGAACACCTGTGGCCCATGCGACTGTTTTATTAAAGCATGCGGTCAATAATAAAATCCTCACCTTTACCTCCAGCAATGCCAGTGGACGGTTTGAATTAGCGACGCCGGATTCCACTAAGTGGGAGCAAATTATTTTAGAAGTAAATCATTTAGGATATGCTAAAATAAGCACTCCTCTCAAGCCAGCTGTTTCTCAATATGACCTTGCACTCACGGAACAAGCTATTAATTTGCAAGAGATTCAAGTACGGAATCGACCAAGAATTAATGCAGCTGGAGATACCCTAAAATACGATGTGGGTTCTTTTGCGCGAGCAGAAGACCGTTCCATAGGCGATGTGTTAAAACGCATGCCTGGTATGGAGGTGAGCGAGTCGGGGCAAATCAAGTATAATGACAAGCCCATTTCCAAATTTTACATTGATGGAGATGATTTATTGGCGGATAAATACGCCATTGGGACGAAAACAATTCCGCACAATATGGTGGAACGCTTAGAGGTCTTGCAAAATCATCAGCCTTTAAAAGTGTTGAGAGATAAAACGCTGAGTGATCAAATCGCTATCAACCTCGTCATTAAAGATGAAGCAAAGTTAAAGTTAACAGGCCAAGCGAAATTGGGTGCGGGTTTGCCTTCCTTATACGACGCGGAACTGAACACCATTTTATTTAATAAAACGTTCAAAATGCTGAATGTGGGGAAGGGAAATAACATAGGAGCGGATTTGGCGACGGATTTTAATTCGCTATTCTCCACTTCCTCTGCATCCCGCCCGCCGGCCCTGTTATCTGCCGGATTGGGAGGACCTCAACTACCAAAAAACAGGTATTATATGAATAATTCGGGTTCGTTGAATGCTAATAATTTGATGAATCTGCGGAATGGGATACAATTAAAAACGAATGTACACGCTTGGATCGATAACCAGGAATTGAATGCATTGAGTGAAACCGAGATTTATTCCTTAGGCGATACCATTCGAATCCGTGAAGACCAGCAGCTTCGTCAATATCCTTGGATGACTGAGCTGACCCTTAGCGCGAATGCAAATAAGGACACCTATTATTTTAAGAATGATTTCAAGTTGAACTATAAGGAAACGCCCGTCTTCTCCAATCTGAGCAATCCAACACTTAATTTTTCTCAACGCTTGGATCAACGCGTACGGGAATTTTCAAATGATTTTCAATTTGTCCCTGAATTAAAAAATAAGCAGATTATAAATTTATCTTGGTTGTTGAGTTACTATGCGCAACCCCAAAATTTATGGGTTGAACCCGGCTTAAATGAACAAGTGCTGAACGGTGGCGTGCCATTTGATAAAATCCATCAGCACACAGAAATTCCTACTTGGTTCAGCCGTTTTTCTGCTGGATTTCAGTTGCCAAGGGGAGTCGTAAAACAAAACTATCGCCTGGCATGGACGACCGAGCATCAAAATTTGCAATCCGCCCTTCGTTTGACCCAGCTCGATGGTGCAGAAACGCCTTATGCGGGAAGCGCGGATAATGATTTGTTTTGGAATAGAAATGAAATTGCGCTCAGCGGAAATTACGATTACAAAAAAGGTCGTTGGGAAGCCTCTTTGGCCCTGCCCCTGACGGCCCAACTGATCTCTTATCAAGACAAATCCTTTGATTTAGATGTCCAACGAAATCGCCTCCTTTTCTCTCCGAACTTACGAGCGAAATTTATGACGACTTCAGAAGACTATATTTCATTCAACTATCGTTTTGGTGAACAAGTGGGCGGCATTTCTAACGTTTACCGAGGCGCGGTGCTAAGAGGACATCGATCCTTACAAGCGAACCGTACGGATTTGCAAGAAAGCGGCCAACACAGCGCAAACCTACATTATAATTATCAACGTTCGATCAGCATGTTGTTTATGAATGCAGGGATTTATTATAATCGCAGTTTGTCTAATTCGATTGCGTCAAGCATCATCGATCAAGACATTTCCCAAACCATTTATATTCCTTTTGATAACGATGTAAGCAGTTATGGGGTGAATGGAGGCCTGAGCAAATATATTTTTGCCCTGGGCGCAACTACCGGCTTAAAAGCTTCCTGGGGCATCGCTCGCGCAAATCAATTCTTAAATGGAGAAGCGTATCCTACGTCAACCGAAACGTGGACCCTCTCCCCAAATGTAGAAGCAAGGTTGTGGAGGAAGGTTAGCATGAATTATCAAGCCTCAGCCAACTGGATGGTCAGTCGATCGGATCGCAACGATGCAGGTGCAAGTTTATTGGATAGAAAAATGCAAAGATTGGATCAAGATCTAAGCATTAATTATTCACCTAAAAGCCATATGTTCTTTCGTTTGTCTGCACGCAATCAATTTGTAGAACAACCAGGAATGAAAAACTTGAACTACACGTTTCTGGATGCGAAACTGCGCTATACCTTTGTCAAGCAGAAGATCGATGTGGACTTGGATGTATCGAACCTGGCGAATATTCGACGTTATGAGAGTTATTTCTTGTCAGCAAATCAGCAATCTTATTCGGTTTATGACCTAAGAGGGCGCATGGCCATCTTAAAAGTTTCCTTTAATTTATAAGTGTTTTTGATCGAAATTTAATATATTCGGATCGAAAACCAAGGAAGAACCTATTATGTTGCGTGCTTTAGAAAGGCAAAAATCCATTTATGCAAATGGGATGTCGGGCATAAAAGTCCGCACCCCCTTTCATGCCGATCAGTTAAGAGCAAAGGCCCAACAACACATGTCGAAAACCGCATGGGCCTATATCGATGGTGGGGCGAGCGAAGAAAGCACCATGGCAAATAACCGCCAGGCATTTCATGCTATCCAAATTCGACCGAAAATGATGCAAGATAATTCGGCAGCGGATTTTTCTTCTGAATTATTTGGGACTTCCTTAACGCATCCATTTTTGTTGGCTCCCATAGGTGCCTTGGACATGATTTCAAAGGATGCGGATCTGCAGGTGGCGAAGGCTTGCGAAGCCACAGGTGTACCTTATATTTACTCGAATCAAGCGGGGAATTCAATGGAAACGTGCGCATCAGCCATGCCGAATACGCCTCATTGGTTTCAACTGTATTGGAGTAAATCTGATGACTTGGTGCTTTCTTTTGTCCGCAGAGCAGAAGCGTCGGGCGCAAAGGCATTGGTATTAACGGTGGATACTACCTTATTAGGATGGAGAAGTCGAGATTTATCCTTGGCTTATTTGCCTTTTTTGAGGGGATTGGGCATTGCCCAATACACATCCGATCCGGTTTTTAATAAGATTTTACAGGAAGATGCTTCGCGGTATGTGCCACAAGATTCGAACGCGCCTGCAGCCAAGCCCAAAATCACCTGGAGCGCCATTAAAAATGTGCTCCAATTAAAGCGAAATTACCCAGGAGGACTTTGGAAAAATTTGCGCAGCGCAGAACCATTGAATGCCGTAAAATTATTTGTAAACATTTATAGTAACCCGGCTTTGAACTGGGAAAAAGTGAGTTGGTTGCGGAAGCAAACCCAATTACCCATTCTCATCAAAGGGATTTTACAGGTGGAAGACGCATTATTGGCGGTGGAAGCTGGCGCAAATGGCATAATAGTCTCCAATCATGGAGGCAGACAAGTGGATGGGGCGACCGATACCTTATCGGTGTTGCGTGAAATTCGTGCAAAACTTCCGAAACCTTTTCCTATTTTAGTGGACAGCGGTATTAGGTCCGGAAGCGATGTGTTTAAAGCAATCGCTTTTGGCGCAGATGCTGTATTATTGGGGAGGCCCTACGCATATGGCTTAGCGGTGGATGGACAAGCAGGAGTAGAAGCCGTTTTAAACAATATAGCAAACGATTTTGAATTGACCGCACGGCTTTCAGGATGCCGAAACCTAACAGAAATCAATGAACAAAAGATAAAATGAAGAAATTTGGTCACATCCCATGGGAGCAAATTGGCAAAACCTTCAGCTTATTATTCCTGCTGCTGATTGCCTGTGCTGTGGTGCCGTATGGAGGCGTCGTAAATGCAGACGCTAACAGGGAATTTCATTCACCGGCTCCCAGTAGAAGCAGTGTTTATCTCCATTTATTTGACAAATACCAACAATTAAAACCTCAGCTTCCAGACATGGATTTACCTGTTTTTATGAACGCATACCTGGGGTATTTAAACTTAAAGGCAGATGGACTCGCACAATCTTCGGTGTTAACCATCGTGGATTTAAACAAACCGAGTGTTCAGCCCAGGATGTGGATCCTGGATATGGAAAGTGATTCCTTAATTTTACATACGTGGGCAGCGCATGGAATAGGCAGTGGTGTTGAACACGCGGAAAAATTCTCCAATGAATATGGATCTCTGCAAAGTTCTTTAGGTTTTTATTTAACCGCGGAAGAATACATAGGTAAAAATGGCCGTTCTCTACGATTAGATGGCTTGGATGAAGGATTTAATTCCAACGCAAGAAAAAGGGCAGTAGTCATGCATGGTGCCGATTACGTGAGCGCTGAAGTGATCGCTCGAGACGGTTATTTAGGCAATAGTGAAGGCTGTCCTGCTGTAGAAAGAGCCGTAAACGATCGCGTGATCGATGCGGTAAAAGGAAGGTCCGTACTATATATTTCCGGACCCTCTAATTTGTACTCATCGAAATGGTTGGATGCTGAGCGATTACTCGACGCCAGTCGGCTTGCCCCCTAAGGCATTCAGAATTACTTCCCGAAAACTAGCGTCTTTTTCTTGCAATTCAATCCGATTATAATTCGTGTCATGGGTTAAGAATAGTTCTCCCGGTTCCATTGCATTTAAATCGAAAAATAGTTTAAAGCTATTCGTCCCAGACTTCGACCCATCAAACGGAGCCAAATTTGATGAAAAGACCAACGGACTTACCGGTTCACTTGAAAATTCAGGGCTTTTTGGGGTCGTTTCCCAAATGCTACTTAATACCTGTAAGAAACGATCACTTTCAACTCCTGAACGAATAAATTTAACTGTACCAGTTTTAAAGCCGTCGTTTTGATTCACACTACCATCTTCATAGACTCCAGCAGGAATGTCTTTACTCAATGCTAAAGAGAAACCCACCGTATCGTTTCCATGTGTTGCTTTTAAAGTGTACAAATAGTTGGAGTCGGTTTCTGCGACTTCTGTGATGGTTAGAAATATGGATTTAAAATAGGAGCCCGAACCAGTTAATTCTAATACCGTTGGTCCTTGATCCTGATCTTTCGAGGAATTTCCTGCGCATGCCGACAAAAGAATTGCCATGCTGAAAAATAATAATGCGTTTTTAAGTGTCTTCATACTCATTCGTTTTTTAGTTAATACCATTTGTTTTCGCCACCTGATCAATAATATCTTTGCTTACTTGTGTATAATACCCGCCGATTTGGTAACCAAACCAAGACATGGTCACGGTTTCATATAAATTATGTTCGTAATGCTTATCGTGGGTCACATATCCTATATAATTTCCATTAAAACTGGTCACAATTAAATCAATGCCTTTTTGCGCAGCATAATCATCTAATTCTTTCATGATTTCGCCAGAAAAATCTGCAGGCATGCCGAGCATCAGCGTGTTTCCTATTAATGTTACTTTTATTTCACCCGGCGATGTCCCAAATAATCCATTAAATACCCAGGTGCGTAGCGCATAGTTTATACTAATTCTTGGTGTCGGATCAGGCAGTGGAACATGCACATATTTTGACAAGAAAAGCACCCCATTATTAGTAGTGTCTAAGGAGGTAGCCTGTTTCATAGCTGCGTCTTTATTTGCGTCCGCAAACGCATTCATCGCACTCAAAGAATCTCGGCCCATTACAAATTGATCCGCTAATTTTCCACCTAAATACCCGGCTTGCTCCACTTTTGTATCCCCTTCAGTCCTATAACCCATGCTGCCCACAGCGCCGGCATAAAAGAGAGCAAAATTGATTCCATCTTTTGCTTCCAAGCTATCGACCACATGTCCAGGGTAATCTCGGGATAATTCCAATAGTTCAGCCGGCATCACGATGGAGTGTGCGCCATTAACAAGCATCACAGCAGAGGATCCGTCTTCCCGGGTAAAAAGCAAACTTCGAACTTCAGGATCAATGACTTTGTCTTCCACTTTCAGACGGTTTTTGATCCCCTCTTCATAAGTGGTTTCTACGTACATCATCTCTCCCGGAAGCGCATTTTTTCTGGAGGCCAAAATAGCTTCTCTAAATCGTTCTGCTAAAAGTACCTCTACTTCCTCATGGTATTTACCTGCAAAAAGGCGACCCAGCAATTTTTTGCCCCACCCTCCAATGCTGTGGTGCGTATGCGTGGCTCCCAAGTGAATTTCATCCCTTGAAATACCATCCGCTTCCAATAATTTTTCTAATCGAATGCGCACATCTATTGGAACGATTAATAGGTCAGCCGAAACAAACGTCACATTTCCTTGGTCAGTGAGCAAGGAAATCGCACGCACATATAAGGAATCGTGCACCCCTTCAAAGGCTGCTCCCCAACGATCTCCGTACCCCGCCATGGGATAGGGTTGATCGGGCGTCATGTTTATTTTTGCCCAGCCAATCTGAAGGTTGGTCGGCGTGGCCGCAAAATTTAAATCCTTTAATTCGGCTTGCCATTCCGAATAATAGGCCTGTTCCTGAAAAGGAGTACGATCGATTTTTCGCACCATACTTAAGACCAACACGACGATGACCAGAAGAAAAATACCTATAATTTTTAAAAATGTTTTCATGCGAATGATTTTTTCGGATTTTGATGATTAAAACGACCGAATGCCGACTATTGTTCAGCTTCGTCTAAAAAAGTTGGATCGATTTGCTTTGTCGCATTCGCGCCCAATGTCTTTAATTTTTCTGTTTTCGTTATGATATTTCCTCGGCCTTCTCCTAATTTTTTCCGTGCCTCCGTAAACGAACTTTGTGCCCGATCTAAATTCTTTCCGACATCTTCCAAGTCCTTCATAAAGCCCACAAACTTATCGTATAGTGCACCGGCTTCCTTCGCGATCTCCAATACATTTCGAGTTTGGCGTTCTTGTTTCCAAATGCTGGCAATGGTGCGCAAAGTAGCCAACAAAGTCGAAGGACTCACAATCACGACTTTGCGATCCCAAGCCTCTGAAAATAATTCAGATTTGTAGGTCACCGACATGCTAAATGCCGACTCGATCGGCATAAATAAGAGCACAAAATCCGGAGAATTGATCGCATATAGTTCGTGGTAATTTTTAGCAGACAAGCCTTTCACATGGTTTTCCACCGATAACACATGTTGCTTCGCAAACTGCTCTTTCTCTTCATCAGTTTCAGCGTTCACCCACTTTTCATAGGCCACTAAAGAAACTTTTGAATCCACCACTAAGTGCTTGTTATCCGGTAAATGAATGATGGCATCCGGCTGTAATCGGCGACCTTCATCATCCATAAGTGAAGCCTGCAACTGGTATTCACGATCCCGAACAAGCCCGGAACGCTCCAATACACGTTCTAAAATGACTTCCCCCCAATTTCCCTGTTTCTTACTATCTCCTCGCAGGGCACGGGTTAAGTTGTTTGCTTCGTCCTTAATGTGTCGGCTTTGTTCCATCAATTGTTCCACCACCCCTTTTAAAGTGTTGCGTTCAGCCGCTTCCGTTTGATAGGTTTTATCCACCTTTTCTTCAAAGGATTTCAGCTTTTCCTTCAAGGGATTCAAGATGAGATCCAGATTCCGCGAATTCGCCTCGGTGAATTTTTGAGTTTTTTCCTCTAATATTTTATTGGCCAAGGTTTGGAATTCCAAATTGAAATCTTTCTTCGTTTTTTCAATATCTTGTTTCTGCGCCTCCAAAGTTTCTGCTTGGGATTTGAAATAAGCACGGGCAGTTTGAAGGGATTTTTCTGCCTCCAAGTATTTATCACGTTCCGCTTCTAAATCACGTCTTAACCGCGCTTGTTCTTCATTGAAAAGCTCCTGCATACGGATTTTTTCCTCGTTAAGACTTTCTACTTGCTGTTCGGCTTTAGCCAGTTGAATCGCTAACTGTTCTTTTTCTTTACGCAGCCCTTCCAATTCTTCAGTTTGACCTTGTGTATCCGTAGGCAGGCCTTGTTTTTTGCGGAGCAAAACAAGAACCGGTATCAAGATGGCGACCAAGAAGCCCGATAAAACAGTAAATATGATCTGAGAATACTCCATTATTGCAAATCTAATAAATTATATATCATTGTTTTAGTGAAAAAGTTTAATGTAATTTTTGGTGTGTTCGCCACCATAACTCTGGCAGTTCGCCGGATAAGGCTTCTTGGTAGTCTTGATATCGGCAAGGCACCATGTAATAGCGCTCATTTACGGATTTGGAGCCAAAATAAGGCACTTGCATCCACCAACGATCTGTTTTTTTACTCTTTACGAAGACGACTTCGTGTCCTTCGTGCTCTAAAGTCGCGCGATACGTGATGTAAGCAGAAGGAGGGCTGAATGGCAAATCGTTTTTCCGGTGACAAAATCCATCGATAAAATACCAAATCATTTGCGCGAGCAGCGTGGCAGTTTGCCTACGAATATCTAAACTCGGATTATATTCGTAAAACCCAATCGAAGATAACTTATCGTTCATGCCTGCATAGCGACATAATTGGCAAGCTTCTTGGCCAAATAGCCCGTTAGGCGTCACATTTGCGTTTGCGGGAGCGTCTGAATAACGAATGGCTGCCATATCAAAGCTAAGCATGTCTGCACTTCGCACAAGGGGTTCGGCAGACTCGATTTGTCCCATAATATTCCCGAGTCGAGAAGAGTTAAAGTACAATTTATCATACATATCCACTGCTTCCTTGCTGACGAAATAACTTTGGTAACCAATGCTGTTTACATTGAATAAAAAGTCAGGCTCGTGCAAAATGATGTGGTTCAAAAAAGTCTGAGAGTTTAATGGCGCCTGTTCGGTATTGTATTGGTCGATGTCAAATCGTGGATCCACGACGGCCACTTCGATTCTGCGTTCTAATTTTTCAAATGCTGTAAACTGGGCATAAGTCAAGTCCTGTCCACCCCCAATAATGATGGGGATGATGTCCGATTTCATCAGCTCTTCGCAAACCGTAGATACCGCGATGTAGGTGTCTTTCACCGTCTCTCCAGCCGCGATATTCCCAAGGTCTACCATGTTCACTTTAATGCCGCCAGCAAATAATTGGTAAAACTGCCTGCGGACGACATCTGCGCCACCTGCGCATCCTTCATTGCCGACTGCTTTTCGATCGTCGTTAACGCCAAACAGTGCGAGTTGGGGCTTTTCGTCTCCCTCCAAATCTGGAAATTGATCGACGTACAGCCGAATTTGGGCTCCTAATTGGGCGGCAGAATATCCATCTTCTGGGCGAATATGTTCAAGGGGTATAGGTTGAAAAAAGTCAGAAAGTGACATGTTTAGTTTTGTTGTTTCTAAGGTTTTAAATTTAATTTTTCTAATGCAAATAATTCATCGCGTAATTTAGCCGCTAACAAGAAATCCATGTCTTTCGCAGCACGTTCCATGTCTTTCCGAACTTTATCCATGGCTTTTTTCAATTGCGCCTTGCTCATGTACTGAAGGACAGGATCGTGGAGAACGGATAAGCTTGGGTCTGGTTCAATATACGCTTTTGGTTCAGGGACTTTACTAAAATTAGCCACCGAGGTTTGTTCCAAAATGGATTCCCTCGATTTTCCGACCGTCTTAGGAACGATCCCATGTGCTTCATTATATTTTATTTGCTTTTCTCTTCTTCGGTTGGTTTCTTCAATGGTGGAGCGCATGCTGTCCGTCATTTTGTCCGCATACATAATAACCCGGCCTCGATCGTTTCGTGCCGCTCGCCCTATGGTTTGTATTAAGGATCGCTCAGAGCGCAAAAATCCTTCTTTATCCGCATCCAAAATCGCTACCAAGGTGACTTCAGGCAAGTCCAGCCCTTCTCTAAGCAGGTTAATTCCGACCAGCACATCAAATTCTCCCAGTCGTAAATCTCTTAAAATCTCTACCCGCTCCAGTGTTTTTACTTCGGAGTGAATGTATCGCACCTTAATGCCGAGTCTTGACATGTATTTCGTCAATTCCTCACTCATGCGTTTCGTTAAGGTGGTGACTAAAATCCTTCCGCCGGATTTTACTTCTCGGTCCACTTCGTCCAGCAAATCGTCTACTTGGTTGCCCAAAGGACGCACTTCAATGGTCGGGTCGACCAGCCCAGTGGGGCGGATGACTTGTTCTACAAACACGCCCCCGGTTTGTTCCAATTCATAATCGCCAGGAGTCGCGCTCACATATAAGGTCTGATTCGTTAAGGATTCAAACTCTGCAAAATTTAGTGGTCGATTATCCAAAGCTGCCGGCAACCTAAATCCATGTTCCACCAGGGAAAGTTTGCGCGAGCGATCCCCGCCATACATAGCCCGTATTTGAGGGATGGTGACATGGCTCTCATCGATCATTAATAAGTAATCGTCTGGAAAATAATCCAATAAGCAGAAGGGACGCATGCCAGGTTGGCGGCCATCAAAAAAACGGGAGTAATTTTCTATTCCGCTACAATATCCTAACTCACGCATCATTTCCAAATCGTAATTCACTCGTTCTTCCAAGCGTTTAGCTTCCAGGGCCTGTCCATTCAGTAAGAGTTGTTCCTTTCTCAGCTCTAATTCCTCACCAATGGTCCAAAGGGATTGCGTAAATTTATCCTTTGGCGTCACAAATAAGTTCGCGGGATATAAAGCCATATCGGTGACGGTCTCCAGCGTGCTGCCAGAAATAGGGTCAATGATACTCATTTCGTCGATTTCGTCCCCAAAAAAGGTGACTCTATAAGCCTCATCCAAGTAAGCTGGAAAAATGTCCACGGTATCGCCTTTTACCCGAAAGGTTCCTCGTTTAAAATCACTCGTGGTCCGAACGTAAAGAATCTCAACTAATTTATGTAAAAAGGAATTTCGGCTGATCACGGTGCCTACTGCGAAGCGGAAAACCGATTTGGAAAAGTCTTCCGGGTTTCCCATACCGTAGATGCATGAAACGGAGGATACGACCACGATGTCTCTTCTTCCAGACATTAAAGCAGAGGTCGTCCTTAGCCTTAATTTTTCGATTTCATCATTAATCGCTAAATCTTTTTCTATATAGGTGTTTGTCGATGCGATGAACGCCTCGGGTTGGTAATAGTCGTAGTACGAAACGAAATAGTTGACCGCATTTTCTGGAAAAAACTGCTTAAACTCGCCATAAAGCTGTGCAGCCAAGGTTTTATTGTGACTTAAAATCAAGGTCGGACGTTGAGTCTGTTGAATGACATTTGCCATGGTAAACGTTTTTCCAGAACCCGTTACACCAAGCAACACTTGATATTGCTCCCTGTTTTTTATGCCCTCCACTAATTGTCGGATGGCTTCAGGTTGATCGCCCGTAGGCTCGTATGCGGATGTTAATTTAAACTTCATGGGAATGATCGAGGAGTCAAACGTGTTAAAACAAAAATACACTAAATTTTGTTAAATATTTAGTATATTTACCATATGGTTTTTGTGTTAGCAGAACATCCAAGCGTTGCAAATGATTATTTGGTCGAGTTAAGACACATCATCGTGCAACAAGATCGCATGCGGTTTCGAAGGAATTTGGAACGATTGGGAGAGGTGTTGGCTTATGAAATCAGTAAAACTTTAGAATACGAGGAGGTGGAAGTGGAAACGCCTTTAGGCCTGGCAGACACTTTAATGTTAAGGGATCAGCCAGTCGTCGCTACGATTTTGCGAGCGGGTATTCCCATGCATCAAGGATGCATGAATGTGTTTGATAAAGCAGACGCAGCTTTTGTAGGAGCATTTAGGAAGGTAAAGAAAAGTGGGGAATTTGAAATTCGAAGCGAATACATCACTTCGCCGGATTTAAATGGCCGAACCTTGATCATCGTGGATCCAATGATTGGAACGGGAAAAAGCATGGTTTTGTGTGCCAAAATGCTCATGAATCAATATAAACTCAAATCGTTACATATCGTAGCTGCCATCGCCTCTGAAGAAGGGCTCGCACATGTTAGAGCGTATCTACCCCAAGCTACCTGTTGGATTGGAGACGTAGACAGTGAATTAACCAGTAAAGCGTATATCGTGCCTGGTTTGGGCGATGCTGGAGATTTAGCATTCGGCGAAAAGTCCGAATAAGGTTCATTTCATCCTCTTGGATTCCCTTTCATGTGGATAACCTCGAATATGTGAATAAAAACTTTGACTCAAGTGCTTGTGGATTAGGCTTTTGATTAGGTATATTTAGGGCATAACCCAAATATACACTCCTAAATAACACGCATATGAGCAAATGGAGAAAATTCAGCGGTGAGCCCCTCCACCAAAACATTCTCGAAGAAGTTGGAAATGCCATTCATCGTGAATCCCAGCAAGGAAATAAATTAAGGATATGCATTGGGACCGATTCTCAGGTGAAAGGTGCAACGATTGACTTTGCCACCGTCATCGTTTTTGTTCGTGAAAAACGAGGGGCCTTTATGTTCATTCATCAAGATCGTTCCTACCTGCGAATGACCATTAAGGAGCGAATGCTTGCCGAAGTGCAGCGTTCCATCGAGATCGCTTATACTTTATGTGACCTGTTTGAACGCTATCATGTTGATTTAGAGGTTCACGCAGATATTAATACCCACCCAAATTTTAAATCGAATCAGGCACTGAGTGATGCCATGGGCTACATCATGAGCATGGGTTTTGTATTTAAAGCAAAACCGGAGGCCTTCGCGAGTTCTGCTTGCGCAAATAAAGTCGTCCAATAGACCTTAACCATGTTGTATATGCTGCCTCACACCCTATCCGTGGCACAAATACTTTCCTCATAATGACGGAAATATGAATTTTATTGCACATATTTGTCCTTGAGTGGGCCTTAAAATAAAGGTCCTACAAATAGAATTGAGGCAATTTGCTTGTGAAAAATATTTTGGTAAGTATCCATGATTAAACGTTTACAATCCGTATTTGTGTTGTTGTGCGCGATCTGTTTTGCGTTAGCCTGCAAAAAGGACGAGAAAGTCGAAATTCCAAAAGAATTTCCAGTTGTGCTGAAGGCTGAACGGTTTGAAGTTCGGAAAGAGACGCGATTATTTACTAATAATCAAGAGATCAAAGATCGGGGTGTGATTCAGCAATTTGAGGAGCGACATGCTTATTTTGATCAAGCCACTAACAACTTTAATGAAGGACTTGGACAGTATAGTCTTCGATTTGATGCCGAACAGGCTGCCCATTTTTATGAAGAAGAACCGGCAGGTGTGAAGGTGAGCATCGATCGAAAAGGCACTCGATTTTTGTTTTATACGCAAGATGTAATTTGGATCAGTCCACTGAATCCTCCTACAGCTTCGAGTTTGGGATTTTTTCATCATTTAAATGTTTATAAAGATCAATTGGGCGTAGCAGGTCTTGACGGCTTGCATTCAACGCGTTCTATCCGCGTGGCTCATGGTAATTTTAAAGTGTTGAAATTATCTGCACTCGCCTTTGTTCTTAAGGTAAAGACGCCTGAGGGAGATCTTTCACAGATCGTTCATGAAGGAATCTTTTATAACGAATTTGATGAAGATGTTAAAGCGTATTTAAAAGCGCAAGATACCTTGGCCGTGAAGGAATATTCCATTATTTACTCCCTCAGTAATTAGACACTTCTCTGATATACTATTTAGGTTTATTTGCCTATCTTTGCCATTATGATTGAATTACCGGTAATTCCAGTGCAGCAAAATCAACGTAAACCGGATTGGTTACGTGTAAAATTGCCTGTTGGTAAAGAATATAAGCATGTTCGTAGTTTGGTAGATGAGCATAAATTGCACACCATTTGCGAGAGCGGAAATTGCCCAAATATGGGTGAATGTTGGGGCGCAGGTACGGCCACATTCATGATTTTGGGGAATATTTGCACCCGTTCTTGTTCTTTTTGTGCGGTGGCTACCGGACGTCCACTTGCAGTAGATTTAGATGAGCCGAATCGTGTGGCACAATCGGTGAAATTGATGCAAGTCAAACATTGTGTGATTACTTCTGTAGACCGCGATGATTTGAAGGACGGAGGATCAACGATTTGGGCAGAGACTATTAACGCGATTCGCAGAGAGAGTCCTGGCACCACCTTAGAAACGTTAATTCCGGATTTTAAGGGGCAGTGGGATAATTTATACCGTGTCCTTGAAGTTCGTCCAGAAGTGGTGTCGCATAACTTAGAAACAGTGCGCAGATTAACGAGAGAAGTGCGGATTCAAGCGAAATACGATCGCAGTTTAGAGTGTTTAAGAAGAATTTCTGAATTTGGTTTAAGAACCAAATCAGGCATTATGTTAGGTTTTGGTGAAACCGAAGAAGATGTGATCGAGGCCATGCAAGATTTATATCAAGCGGGCGTTCATGTGTTGACCTTGGGTCAATACCTACAACCAACAAAGGCTCATCATCCAGTGATCGAATGGATCACGCCTGTACAGTTTAAAAAATACCAAGAAATTGGGATGGAAATGGGCTTCAAATATGTGGAAAGTGGGCCTTTGGTGCGCTCTTCATATCACGCAGAAAAGCACTTATTTGATTTGAAAGCTTAGTTTTTGCGCAAGCTTAAATAATATAAAAGCTTAGTTTTTGCGCAAGCGATAAAAAATAATAACTCCCTTAGTGTACTTAATAAACTAAGGGAGTTTTTTTATGATGCATTCCGATGACGACGCTCCCACCACATAATATAAAATAAGGCAAGGAATACGCTGATAGCTGTTCCTTGTAAGATGAAAGGGATGCGCTCTATAAAGTCAAGATAGATCCAGCCCGAAGATAATGCGCCCACTCCGATTCCTACTTCTAAGGCGATATACATGGTGGCCATGGCTTTTCCTCGATGCTGTGGGGAGGACAAATCGATGGTCCAAGCACTAAGTGCAGGGGAGACAATCCCGGTTGCAAAGCCATATAAGCCTCCTCCGATTAAAAACCATGTTAAACTGTTACCCAGCCCTAACACAATCATGGAAATAATCATCAAAATTAGGCCCCATTTAATGACGATGATCCGTCCATGTCTGTCTGATGCTTTGCCCGCAATAAACCGAACAGCGATGGAAGAGATGGTGAATGCTACAAAGAATAATCCTTTGTTCTCAATGCCTATATGGCTGGTCCAATCTGGAATTAACGTTAAAATTACCCCATAGGTGGTATAATAGAGTACTGTGACGACTGCTGCAGGTAGGACGGCTTTCTCAAAAATCTCTTCTTTTTTAATGCGCAATAAGGAAATCGACCAAGGTTTTACTTCTTTTAAGGTCTCTTTCATATTAAATAAAATGACCACCGAAATCAAGGCAATCACCGATGAAGTATAAAATAAAACGTCTATAGAAGTCCATAGCGTTAGGGCGCTTCCAGCTGCGGGCCCTATGGCCATTCCAATGCTAAAGGCCAAGCTATGCAAACCCAGCGCCTCACCCCAACGACTCTTCGGAATTAGATCCGCGATATAGGCGGCTGTAGCCGTCGGTTTGAAACCAGTAGAAAATCCATGAATTAAGCGCAGAAATAAAAATCCAGCGACACTCGTTAGAATGGGGTATAATAACCCACATAAAACGCAGACTAAAGAACCCACTGCCATGACCGGCACGCGACCAATGGAATCCGTTAGTTTCCCACTAAAAGGACGTGCGATTCCTGCGGTTAATGTAAAAAGAGCGATGATGAGTCCTTTATGTTCTGCACCGCCAAGGCTACTTAAATAAGCGGGCAGCTCCGGAATAATCATGTTAAAGCTGGTTGAGAACAGCATGGAACTCAAGCATAGCAAGAAAAATGGCAGTGTATATAACCTGCCAGTAGGGTGTTCCCCGGTATTGTTTATCATTTTTTATAAAATTTCCCGAATACCCCTAAAGGTAATTTTGGGCCTGCGGTGGCTTGCAGGTATAGCTCTCCAATCTCTAAATTTTCAACTTTCGGGAAAGCCGATTTGATTAGATTTTCTACAATCACCGAAGAAAAGCCTAATGAATACGTGTTTAATATTAGAAAGTGCTCTTGTGGATCCAATAATTGAACCACATCCTGCATCATTTCCATGATATGATCTTCAAGTTTCCACTTTTCACCTTTCGGACCATGCCCATAAGCCGGCGGATCTAAGATAATGCCGTGATACGTATTGCCTCGTTTTAATTCGCGTTTCACAAATTTCAGCGCATCCTCGACCACCCAACGAATATCTGATAATTCTGATAATTCTTGATTTTCATTCGCCCAAGTCACCACCTGTTTGATAGAATCTACGTGTGTAACATCGGCTCCAGCAGCTTTTGCCGCCAAAGAAGCACCGCCTGTATAGGCAAAAAGATTCAGCACTTTCGGTTTCGGGTGCTTGAAACCTTTTATTTTCTCTGTGATATAATCCCAATTTACCGCTTGTTCAGGGAAAATACCTACATGTTTAAATGCAGTTAAGCCTAAGCGAAAATTGAATCGAACTAAAGGGTTTTTATATTCTATGTGCCAACGGTCCGGCGTCTGAGGGTTCTTTTTAATCCATTCTCCAGTAGTTGCGGATCTTCCTTTGAATCGAATATGATGTTTTTTATTCCAATCCCCCTCCGAGAGGGTTTTCGGCCATACGGCTTGTGGTTCTGGACGAATTAAGATCAGGTTTCCAAATCGTTCCAATTTCTCAAAATCACCGCAATCGATGAGTTCGTAATCCAACCAATGTTGCGGCGTAAGTAGCTGTATGCTTTCCAATGTCCTAATATTTTCAATTATAATCCTGCAAAGCTAAGGATTCACGTCGATTTTTTCTATTTTCGGGGCAAATTCCTTTATATAATTAACTGCATGATCGATTATTTGATTCAAACGCCAGTAGCGAGTTTTATTTTTGCAATCACACTGGTTACAAGTATATACGCGTTTTCCAATCACGAAGTTTTCAGTAAATTCATGTTAAACCCTTATGCCATCCACCGAGGCAGAGGGTATTATACCGTATTAAGTAGCGGCTTAATCCATCGAGATTGGGGGCATTTATTATTTAATATGATCACTTTTTACTTTTTTGGTTTCGCATTGGAAGCTATGCTGGCTGGAATCAGCGCCTGGGGTCATGTGCAGTTTGCCATTATT
Organism: uncultured Sphingobacteriaceae bacterium; assembly: GCA_964436635.1. Lineage (GTDB taxonomy): Bacteria > Bacteroidota > Bacteroidia > Sphingobacteriales > Sphingobacteriaceae > DASRQK01. The sequence continues at coordinate 484 of CAYTDM010000026.1, read as the reverse complement.
TATCTGGTTGGTTTAGTGTTAAGTGATATTGGCACCCTGGTAAAAGAAAAGAACAATCCTTTATATAGAAGCCTTGGTGCATCGGGAGCGATTTGTGCCATCTTGTTTTCGTATATTTTGTTCCAACCCACTGCGATGCTCGGCGTGTTCTTAATTATTCCCATGCCAGCCTGGTTATTTGGAATCTTGTTTTTGGTTTACTGTGCTTGGGCGGCCAAAAATGCACGAGATTCCATTAACCACGACGCACATTTTTATGGGGCCCTCGCAGGGGTTATTATCACCATCATTATTCATCCTTGGGTCATCAAACATTTTCTTTCACATTTTTTTTAAAAATATTTTGAAAGATTCCCAGAGGTGCCTATATTTGCCGACCGAAAACGACAAAGCCTTTGCTGAATCCGCTTCGGTAAACATACAAGTTGCCCCGTTCGTCTAGGGGTTAGGACGCCAGATTTTCATTCTGGAAACAGGGGTTCGA
>CAYTDM010000025.1:10507-29122 GCA_964436635.1 uncultured Sphingobacteriaceae bacterium | reverse complement strand
TCCTAAACCAGGACAGGTAGCGGCACCAGCAAAAAAGGGTAAAAAATAATTAAACGGAGGAAAGAAAGATGAGAAAATCAAAACCAAAGAAAAGAATCATTCTACCGGATCCAAAGTTTAATGATACGCAGGTGACCCGCTTTGTTAACAACATGATGGTAGACGGTAAAAAATCGATTGCCTATGACATTTTCTATAATGCAGTTGAATTGGTTGAGAAAAAAACCAGTGAAAGCGGTTTAGAAGTATGGAAAAAAGCATTGAATAACGTAATGCCTTCTGTAGAGGTTAAATCACGTCGTGTAGGTGGAGCTAACTTCCAAGTACCTACTGAAGTTCGTTCTGAGCGTAAAATCGCTTTAGGAATGAAATGGTTAATCTCTTACGCACGTAAACGTGGAGAAAAAACCATGTTTGAGAAATTGGCAGGTGAAATCATCTCCGCTTCTAAAGGAGAAGGTGCAGCAGTCAAGAAAAAAGAAGACACACACAAAATGGCAGAAGCTAACAAAGCTTTCTCTCACTTTAGATTCTAATAATTGTTCTTAAAACAATGGCAAAAGATTTAAAATTAGTAAGAAATATCGGTATTGCAGCGCACATTGATGCCGGTAAAACAACCACCACTGAGCGTATCCTTTATTATTCAGGAGTGAACCACAAGTTAGGTGAAACTCACGAAGGATCAGCGACTACAGACTGGATGGCACAAGAGCAAGAGCGTGGTATCACCATTACTTCTTCAGCAGTTACCGTATTCTGGAACTACAGAGGCAGCAAATACCAAGTGAACGTAATTGACACTCCTGGTCACGTTGACTTTACTGTAGAGGTAAACCGTTCTTTGCGTGTATTAGACGGATTAGTGTTCTTGTTCTCGGCGGTTGACGGTGTTGAGCCACAATCAGAAACAAACTGGCGTTTAGCAAACAACTATAAAGTACCTCGTATTGGTTTCGTTAACAAAATGGACCGTTCAGGAGCTGACTTTTTGAAAGTATGTCGCCAAGTTAAAGAAATGTTAGGTTCTGATGCAGTTCCTTTGCAATTACCAATCGGTGCAGAAGATAACTTTACAGGAGTAGTCGACTTGATCAACAATCGTGGAATTGTTTGGAACGAAGAAGATAAAGGTATGACTTTTAAAGAAGTTCCTATTCCTGCTGATATGGTGGATGAAGTAAACGAATACCGTGAAAAATTATTGGAAGCGGTAGCAGGTTACGATGAAACCTTAATGGAAAAATACTTCGAAGATCCGAATTCTTTAACAGAACGTGAAATCTTAACTGCATTGAGAAAAGCAGTTTTAGATAACGCCTTTACACCAATGGTATGTGGTTCTTCTTTCAAAAACAAAGGAGTTCAAACCATGCTTGATTTCGTAATGGAATTATTGCCTTCTCCATTGGATCAAGAAGCGGTTAAAGGAACAGACCCTCGTACTAACGAAGAAATTTCAAGAAAGCCTTCTGAATCAGAGCCATTTGCAGCATTAGGATTTAAAATTGCGACGGACCCATTCGTTGGTCGTTTATGCTTTATCCGTGCTTACTCAGGTGTATTAGAGGCTGGATCATACGTATTGAACACACGTTCTGGAAACAAGGAACGTATCTCTCGTATCTTCCAAATGCACGCAAATAAACAAAATCCTATTGAGCGCATTGGCGCAGGAGATATTGGTGCAGTAGTAGGTTTCAAAGACATTAAAACAGGTGATACTTTATGTGATGAAAAACACCCTATCGTATTAGAAGCAATGACTTTTGCTGATCCAGTTATTGGTTTAGCTATCGAACCTAAAACTCAAGCTGACGTAGATAAATTAGGTATCGCTTTAGGTAAATTAGCTGAAGAGGATCCTACTTTCCGCGTTCAAACTGACGAAGAAACAGGTCAAACAGTTATCTCAGGTATGGGTGAGCTTCACTTAGACATCTTGATCGACCGTTTGAAACGTGAATTCAAAGTTGAGGTAAATCAAGGTGCGCCACAAGTTGCTTACAAAGAGGCCATCACTGGTTCTACACAACACCGTGAAACATATAAAAAACAAACCGGTGGTCGTGGTAAGTTTGCGGATATCCAAGTGGTGATTTCTCCAGTTGATGAGGATTGGGATATCACAAAATCTCCATTACAATTTGTGAACGAAATCGTAGGTGGTTCTATTCCAAAAGAATACATTCCATCTGTACAAAAAGGTTTCGAATCATCCATGGTAAATGGTGTATTAGCTGGGTTCCCATTAACTTCATTGAAAGTTCGTTTGATCGACGGTTCCTTCCACGCAGTGGATTCGGATTCATTGTCTTTCGAAATCGCTGGACGCTCTGCTTACCGTGAAGCATTACCTAAATGTAAGCCTACTCTTTTAGAGCCAATCATGAAAATTGAAGTGTTGACTCCAGAAGAAAACATGGGTGACGTTATGGGTGACTTGAACCGTCGTCGTGGTCAATTACAAGGTATGGATACCCGTAATGGTGTTCAAGTAATTAAAGCGATGGTTCCACTTTCTGAAATGTTTGGTTACGTAACTCAATTGCGTACGATCACTTCAGGACGTGCTACTTCAACTATGGAATTTGATCATTATGCTGAGGCTCCACGCAACATCCAAGAGGATGTCGTTGCTAAAGCAAAAGGAAAATAACTCCGTATTGAAGCTTTAAATAAATAAAATTTAATCTAGCAATCCGTTATTAATAGCTCTAACGGATTGCTATTATCAAACAAATATCATGAGCCAAAGAATTAGAATTAAATTAAAATCTTACGATTACAACTTAGTAGACAAGTCTGCTGAGAAAATTGTTAAAACTGTAAAACCAACAGGCGCTGTAGTAAGTGGTCCAATTCCACTTCCGACTGAGAAAAAAATCTACACTGTTTTACGTTCACCACACGTGAACAAAAAAGCAAGAGAGCAGTTCCAATTATGCGCATACAAAAGATTGTTAGACATCTACAGTTCTAACTCTAAAACAGTGGATGCATTGATGAAACTTGAATTACCAAGCGGTGTTGAAGTAGAAATCAAAGTGTGATCGTAGTTTTTATTAAAAATTTTAAAAAGGTAGCTTAATTTGAATTAAGCTACCTTTTTTTTTAAGATATAATTCCATTACATTTGAAGGAACCAATTGAATTGCCCATTCTTGAAAACCTACTTTTAAATGAGCAAATATATATTATCTATAGACCAGGGAACTACCAGTTCCAGGGCCATCATTTTTGACCAAAAAGGAAAAATGATCAGCATGGCTCAAAAAGAATTTAAACAGATTTACCCAAATGCTGCTTGGGTGGAGCACGATCCAAATGAAATATGGTCCAGTCAACTTTCAGTAGCGACTGAAGCGGTGGCCCAAGCCGGACTGAACATGGATGAAATCGCTGCCATTGGCATTACAAATCAGCGAGAAACCACCATCGTTTGGGACAAAAAAACCGGAAAGCCAATTTACAACGCCATCGTTTGGCAGGATAGAAGGACTGCAGAACGCTGCGATGACTTAATCAAACAAGGTCATGGCCGAAAAATTCAGAAAAAAACAGGATTATTAATTGACGCCTATTTTTCAGCCAGTAAAATTGCTTGGATATTAGACCATGTTAAAGGCGCACGTAAAAAAGCAGAAAACGGCGAATTAGCCTTTGGAACTGTGGATAGTTGGTTAGTTTGGAATTTAACTGGAGGAAAAAAACACCTTACTGATGTCAGCAATGCATCCAGAACCATGCTATTTAATATCAACACTATGGCATGGGATAAGGATTTATTAAAATTATTCAACATTCCCTTAAACATGATGCCTGAGGTCCGCAGCTCATCTGAAATTTACGGGAATACGCATCCAAAAATTCTTGCTGCTGAAATACCCATAGCTGGCATCGCTGGAGATCAACAAGCAGCCCTCTTTGGACAATTATGCGTCCAAACAGGCATGGTGAAGAACACTTATGGCACCGGGTGTTTTATGCTGATGAATATTGGTCCCAAACCCACCTTATCTAAAAACAAATTAGTAACGACAGTCGCATGGAAAATTGGAGAACAAACCACCTATGCCTTGGAAGGCAGTATTTTTATAGGAGGCGCCGTCGTACAATGGTTAAGAGATGGACTGGGCATCATTAAATCGTCCGAAGAAGTCGAGCAGCTTGCGAAAATAGAAAAAGATAATGGAGGGGTGTATTTAGTGCCTGCATTTGCGGGTTTAGGGGCACCACATTGGAACCCGCATGCGCGAGGCACCCTAATCGGCATTACCAGAGGAACGACCGCAGGACACCTTGCTAGAGCTGCCTTAGAGAGCATCGCCTTTCAAACGGTCGATATTTTAAAAGCAATGGAAGCAGATGCTGGACACCCCATCAAAGAATTAAGGGTCGATGGAGGTGCCACAGTAAATAATCAATTACTACAATTCCAATCAAACACCCTTCAGACTCCAGTCATACGACCCAAAAACACAGAAACTACTGCCATTGGAGCAGCCTATTTGGCTGGGTTAGCAGTGGGTTTATGGAAAAACATCGATGAAATTCAAAAACAATGGAAAGTAGATAAAACTTTTCAACCAGATAAAAACGCAAACGCCAAATCCATGTTGGAACAATGGAGTATTGCGGTTGAAACAGCAAAATTCCATGCAAAACTCACAAAGAAAGTACATGCAAGCATTAGCTAATGAAAGAGAATAAATAAATCATTTTCAATTTTAAACCAGAAAATTATGACACCATTTATGGCCGAGTTAATCGGCACGGCTATTTTAATTACCCTTGGTGGAGGGGTGGTTGCCAATGTTTATCTGCAAGGAACCAAAGGCAACGGAAGCGGGTGGATTGTAGTGACCACTGCCTGGGCATTGGCAGTATTTGTAGGCGTAGTGGTCGCTGGCCCATATAGTGGAGGACATTTAAATCCTGCGGTCACCTTAGCTGTCTTTTTATCCAATAACATCGATGCAATAAATGCTATTCAATACGTAATTGCACAGTTTTTAGGAGCTATGATTGGAGCCTTGATCGTTTGGATTGCCTATATAGACCATTTTAAATCCACTACTGACCCAGGAATTAAACAGGCTGTGTTTTGTACCGCTCCCGCAATTAAAAATACGCCCATAAATCTCTTCAGCGAGGTGATTGGAACTTTTATTCTCTTGTTTGCCGTATTCTATTTAAAAGAAGGAGAGCTCAGTGGTGAGGTCAGCACACCAATTGGCTTAGGTTCTATAGGAGCCATTCCGGTTGCATTTGTGGTATGGGTGATCGGTTTAGCGCTTGGAGGCACTACAGGATATGCGATTAATCCAGCAAGAGATTTAGGACCCCGCATCGTGCACGCGTTATTACCGATCCAAAATAAGGCCCCTTTTAATAGTAATTATGCCTGGATTCCGGTCGTAGGTCCACTCATAGGTGCAGTACTTGCAGTTTTATTGGTTCAACTTTTAGGAATTTAGAAAGAATTATTACGCGCTATAATTAAGAAGCGTATGGTTTCGCCATAAGGCAAACAAAGTAAAATCAAGATATAAGAAAGGGCTGCCTCCCAGAAGAAGCAGCCCTATATTTTGTTTTTTAATTATAAAACCTTGAGATTACAATGCAAATCCCAAGCCAACAGAAAACACACGGTTCGTCATTTTCGTATCGGAATTATTTGGTGCCAAATCAGATAAACCTAAACCATATCCAGCATGCAATAACAATCCACGATTAATGTGAAACCCAGCAGTAAAATTAACACCAAAATCAGTCGATTTTAAACTACCGTCTTTTCCAAATTCAAAATCTTCCTCTACACTTCCCCAACTGGACTCATATTTGTTTTTTCCACTTAACCCGAATCCAATATACGGACCCGCTCCCAAGAAGAAATTACTATTCCCAACTGGAACTTTCGCAACAAAATTTACCGGCACTTCTAACCACATGGTACTTTGTGTGTAGCTTCCTAAACTTCCAATTTCAATCTTCGCTCCCTTACCTTGCAAAGATATACCTGGTTGGATAGAAAAACCTGAACTCAATGGTGCATCTAAATAACCCGTTACATGGAAATTTGTGGCTGCACTGGTTTCATACGAATTATTGGATCCCGAAATATTATACTTTGGAAAATTGACTCCGGCTTTTAATCCGAACCCTAAATTTGAACTTTGCGCAAACGCTGCGGACCCAACAAATAAACCAACCATTACAATTAATAACTTTTTCATACTGTCAAATTTTAAATTAACAACCAATTAATAAGTGCTCTCTTTTATTAAGCTATCTTGGAAAGTGCAATTGATATGCCAAAATTAAAATTATTCCTTTGAGGATTTTTTATTCAAATAAATTGCTATCTTTGCTGTCCTAAAAAGATAGGGTCGAGTGGCCGAGTGGCTAGGCAGAGGTCTGCAAAACCTTGTACAGCGGTTCGAATCCGCTCTCGACCTCGTATAATTTATTAAAAATATAAAACAATGGGAGTTACTCGTTTAAAAAGAAAAGACAGAAGAAACAAAGTTACAGCTAAAGCTGAAGTTCAATTCTTGAAATTAGGCCGTAACATTGAGGTTGGCAGCCGTTCAAAAATGCCAAAAGATAGCCACATTGTTAAGAATGATGAAATTCTTAACAAACTATCCGCTCAAGCTGCAAAATAATTTGCTAAAGATTTTGTAAAAGGTCCGCCATCGTGCGGACTTTTTCTTTTGAACTCACCCAAGTCTTTTCCCAACCCGTAAAAGGCGGATGTTGGGTAGGCAAAACATCGATTTTCGCCGATGAATGGATAGATCTCGCTCCTGTCTTCTGAATAATTTCCACTAAATTATCTTCAGTCACCCCCGATCCAGGCATAATTTCAATTCGATTTCCTGCCAGTTGAATGAGCTTCGCAAGCATTTCCATCCCCTCATATGCATTACTTTTCTGGCCAGAAGTCAAAATTCGTTGACATTTTGCGCTAATAATCGCTTCCAATCCACTTATGGGGTCCAAACAACGATCAAATGCACGATGAAAGGTTACACACATAGCACCGGCAGCGGCTACCATGCGTTCTAATCTCGGCACATCTATATCGCCATTCGGCAGTAATGCACCAATCACAACCCCATCACAACCAACACTTCGGCAATATTCAATGTCGCGAATTATTTCTTCAAATTCATCCTCAGAATAAACAAAATCACCCGCTCGTGGACGAATTAAAACGTGCACACCGATCGATAGCTGCTCGGCAGCTAGCTGAATTTGACCAGCAGAAGGAGTAATCCCTCCTACTTCTAACTGTTGACATAATTCAATTCTTGACGCTCCACCTGCTTCTGCTGCCTTCCCAGAAGCCACCGAATTCGCACATATCTCTAAAGAATATCCGTTTATTTTTTGTTCCATATTGAATTCATTGAAAAATACAAGGTCGCACCTTTACCTTTAGTGCTTTCTACCCAAATTTCTCCCCCATTTTTTAACACAAACTCTTTACTGAGCATGAGAGCGATGCCATTGCCCGTTTCCTCGTCTGTTCCTGGCTTACTGCTTCGGTCTGCATCAAATAAGGTCGCTACTTCGTGTTCATCCATCCCCACCCCCTGATCGCTCACAAAAAACACAACCTTATCTTCAAGAATTTCATGCACTCCAACCCGAATCTCTCCGCCCTTTCTCGAATATTTGATAGCGTTCGAGACTAAATTACGCATGATAAATTTAAAATGATCTTGATCCGCATAAAGCCTGATGGTAGGCGCAATTTGGTTCACAATTTTCAAATCCTTTAACTCTGCATTCAATTTCAATAAACGAATAGAATTTTCTACAAGTGGATACACTTCAAATTCAACAGAACGAACGCTCACCCCTTTGAACTGCATTTTTCCCCAATGAAGCAGGGTATCAAACACATATAAAACATTATGAATAGACGCTTCCAGCCCATCAATTAACTTTTCACTCTCTTCTTTATTTCCAATGGTATCGCGCAATAATTCAAGCACAATCGGCTGACTTCCAATTGCATTTTTTAAGTCGTGGCCAATAATGGAAAACAATTTATCTTTAACCAGAAGTGTGTGTTTCAAGGCAGTTTCCCGCTCAGCCAACAATCGATTTGCCTTTTTAGACCTAAAATAAAAATATATTAACACGATAAAACTTACCACAAATATCACAGAAAACACCAAGATCAAAGTATTCATGCGTTTATGAACTTTGACTTCTTCATATAAATCTTCGATTTCTTGTTTAGATTTTTCGATTTCATACGTAGTTCGTAGCGCAGCAATATCCTTCTCCTTACGCTCATTCCACATTTGGTCCTCGACCACATCCTTTTCCTCCATCCATTCGATGGTTTTTTCGTGCCAATTCAAGGATTTGCCCAATTCCACTAATTTTTTAAGCACCTCGAATTGCATATAATTCAAGCCAAATTCCTTCGCGTGATTTTTTAAATCAATCAGTTTATCAATGGATTTTGCGATAGCCTGCGGTGAAGATTCATCCACCCTAACAATGGTCAGAACCATTAACTCCTCGACCAAATTCCACTCTTTGGCCAGTTTTTCTGCCTGATCAAAGTATCGATTCGCCAATACCTGTTTCCCTTGTAATTTATATAATTGACCTAAATTCAGATAAGCTAAGGCACGAGGTTTAGGATTTGTAGGGACTACCGGATACTCAATGGCCAACTTAAAATACTCTTCGCTTTTATCAAACTCCCCTAAATCCATGTAAATAAATGCGATATTCCCATACAAAGTAATTACATTCACTTTATCATGGACGAGTGCGATTTCCAATGCTTTTTCACTGTGTTTCAAAGCCCGTTCATAATCACTTAAATACGCATAAACAGTCCCCAATTTCAGATAAACATTGGCAATGCCCGGTTGATCCTGTAACTCCTCAAACGTCTTCAATGCCTCCATAAAATTCTCCGTGGCTTGATCATAGGCGCCCATCCTTCCTTTTACCGTTCCAAGGGCCATGGTTACATGCGCGACTTTAAAGGGACTTTTAATGACCTTAAACATCTCCAAGGATTCCGTGAATGCATCTTCAGCCGAGGTCAACATGCTTTGGGACAAATAATAATTCCCTAATCTCCACAACAATTCAGCTTGGGCATATTGATTTTTTTTTTGCAAAAAATACTCGTAACCTTCTCGATAATATCGATGGATGACATCTCTTTCAAGCTTTCCCTGTTCTTTTAAGTCATCTAAAAACTTATCAAAAGACGCAGAGTCTAAAGGCACCTCTGACCATTTTGGCAACGAATTCGACGCCCCCACCATACCAGTAGTATCCGATGACGGAACCATAGACTGCTGATCATTAGTTTTTGCTCCCGCAAAGAACACCGAAACCAACAAAATGGAGATAGCCATCATGGAACCCAGCCATGAAATTTTGGAAGGAAACACCCTATTCCAATTCTTAAAATTCCTATTAATTATACAGCTCGGACACATGACAAGAAGAATAGGTTTACAAAATAAGTTGTAAGGTTAATATCAGCGATAAATATAGTTTAAAATTCTGTAAGTTTGTAGAAATTGAAAGATTATGCAAAATATTAAGAAGTATGTTGAGGAGAACCAACAACGTTTTCTAGATGAGTTGTTTGAGTTATTGCGATTTCCTTCCGTAAGTGCAGATCCAAAGTATGCAGGAGATGTGAAAAAAACGGCAGAATTTGTCGCTAAAAAATTAAAAGATGCAGGCGCTGATCAAGTTGAAATTTGTGAAACTGGCGGACACCCTATCGTATATGGTGAAAAAATCACCGATCCTTCAAAGCCAACTGTTTTAGTGTATGGGCACTACGACGTCCAACCACCAGATCCTTTAGAATTGTGGCACACGCCTCCTTTCGAACCGACGATTCGCGATGGAAAAATCTATGCAAGAGGTGCTTGTGATGACAAAGGACAATTCTATATGCACGTAAAAGCGTTTGAATACATGTTAAGTCAAAACGACTTGCCAACGAACGTTAAATTCATGATAGAAGGGGAAGAAGAAGTCGGCTCAAGCAACCTTGAAATCTTTGTAAAAGAGAATAAAGATCGTTTAAAAGCGGATGTTATCTTAATCTCTGACACGGCGATGATTAGCTTAGAGCACCCATCCATCGAAACTGGATTAAGAGGTTTATCGTATTTAGAAGTGGAAGTAGTCGGCCCAAATCGTGATTTACATTCAGGTGTTTATGGAGGAGCAGTGGCCAACCCATTAACGATCTTATCGAAAATGATCGCTTCCTTACACGATGAAAACAATCACATCACCATTCCGGGCTTCTATGACGACGTCATGGTGTTAACAGATGAAGAAAGAAAAGCCTTGAACGAAGCGCCTTACGATGAAGAAGAATACAAAAAAGATCTTGGCGTAGACGCTGTTTGGGGAGAAAAAGGCTACTCGACGATTGAAAGAACCGGCATTCGCCCGACTTTAGAAGTTAATGGCATGTGGGGTGGTTATATCGGAGAAGGTGCCAAAACAGTTTTGCCTTCCAAAGCAAATGCTAAAATTTCTATGCGTTTGGTGCCAAATCAAAGTTCGGAAACGATTACAAAAATGTTTGTAGATCACTTCGAAAAAATTGCACCTGATTACGTAAAAGTAAAAGTGACTCCTCATCACGGCGGTGAGCCGGTGGTGACTCCTACAGATGGAATCGCTTACTTAGCAGCGGAAAAAGCATTAGAAGAATCTTTTGGAAAAAAACCAATCCCGACTCGTGGCGGAGGAAGCATTCCAATCGTAGCGTTATTTGAAAAAGAATTGGGGGTAAAAACGGTCCTTTTAGGCTTCGGTTTAGATAGCGATAACTTACACTCTCCAAACGAAAAATACGATATAGCGAATTACTTAAAGGGAATAGAAACCATCCCTTTATTCCACAAATATTACGCTGAATTAAGCAAATAACACAACCTTTCAACCGCACATTTTCTTGTAAAGTGTGCGGTTTTTAAATGAATTAGCGATATAAAAGCCCTGATAGGAATTGCATGATTATGAAGAGTTGGTTCAAAAAGCAGCATTCTTTTCTTTATAAATTCTGCGCTTTCATCTGTTTCTTACCTTATTGGCCGCTTATCCTCCGATTAGCTAAAAACCCTGAAAAAAATTACAAGCAATTAGTTTCCTATAGAAAACGGATTGCGAAGCTGACAAATCGCCTTGCAGGAATTAAATTTAATATCGCGGAAGATCCGGCTATCGATTGGAGTAAGAATTATATTCTTTGCCCTAATCACACTTCAAACTTAGATATCAGTGCGATGATTATGGCTTGCCCTCATGAATTTTCTTTTATGGGCAAAATCGAGTTACTTGAAAACCCTGTAACGGGTATATTTTTTAAAAGCATCGACATTCCAGTAGACCGAAAAAGCAAAATTTCCTCATTTAAAGCATTTAAAAAAGCTTCCACTTGGTTAGAAAAGGGAAAGAGTGTCGTGATTTTTCCTGAAGGTAAAATTGGCGATCAATATCCTCCTGTGCTTTGCGAATTTAAGACCGGCCCTTTTCGTCTGGCAGCAGAAAAAAATATTGGTATTATTCCAGTGGTTATACATAACGCATGGGAATTACAATGGGATGATGGCAGCAAATATGGCAGCCAACCAGGGACAGTAAACGTCCAACTTTACGCCCCAATTTATGCTGACAACTCTTCTAAAGAGGCTACTGATCAATTACAAGAACAGACTTACGCGATAATAAAAAACAATTGGAAACAAGCTAACAAGTCTTGAATGCAGGCGCTTTTATGCATGGAAATTTGCAGACAAAAAAAGTGAAGTGCGTGTAACAACCCGACATTAAAGGCGTCTATAGAGTTAAACAAAGGAAAACTATGTCGCAAGAGCCACTTATAAAAATCAGAGATATAGGTAGAAAATACGTTATTGGAGCTGAAACCATCCATGCATTGAAATCCGTCACATTGGATATTCATAAGGGGGAGTTTGTCGCTTTAATGGGGCCGTCAGGTTCAGGAAAATCTACATTGATGAATATATTGGGATGTTTAGATACGCCAACTCGTGGCGAATACATTCTAAATGGAATTAATGTGAGTGACATGTCGGACGATGAATTGGCAGCCGTAAGAAATAAAGAAATCGGGTTTGTATTTCAAACGTTTAACCTCTTACCTCGCTCCACTTCGTTAGATAATGTGGGCTTACCATTAGTTTATGCCGGTTTTAACAAGCGTAATCGTGAAGAAAAAGCACGAGCAGCTTTAGAAAGTGTAGGCTTAGGAAATCGGGTGGATCACAAGCCAAATGAATTATCTGGAGGCCAAAGGCAACGGGTGGCTGTGGCAAGGGCCTTAATTAACGATCCTTCCATCATTTTAGCCGATGAACCTACTGGAAATTTGGACACCAAAACATCCATTGAAATCATGGGGTTATTGGAAGAAATCCATTCAAAAGGAAACACGATCATATTGGTCACGCACGAAGAGGACATTGCGCAGCACGCTCATAGAATCGTACGGATGCGAGATGGTCTGATCGAAGATGATTATTTAAACAAAGAAGTAAAAAGTGTTTCTCCTCGATTAGCAGCCTTAAAAGAGAAAGGAACTGATTTTGAAAATATTTAAAAAAATGTTTTTAAAATAATTTCATAAACATTGGAAAAATATTATATTTTTGCGCAAAACTGAATGACTTAATTTTTGTGTTATGTATTGGACATTAGAATTAGCTTCGCACCTGGAAGATGCGCCATGGCCAGCGACAAAAGATGAATTAATCGACTATGCGATTCGTTCTGGTGCACCTGTGGAGGTGATTGAAAATCTTCAAGCTCTTGAAGACGACGGAGAGCCTTATGAAAACATTGAAGAAATTTGGCCGGATTATCCGACGAAGGATGATTTCTTCTTTAACGAAGATGAATATTAATCTCGGGAAGTAGGTGCAGCCCGAACATTTCCTGTGTAAAAACTTATGAACGCCTTAAGGAAAAACCTTAAGGCGTTTTACTTTTTAAAGTGGGTTTAATTTCACTCAGGAACTCTTCCGAATGGCTTTCTGTTCTAAAAATATTTAGTAAATAAACTGTATCTTTGCAGCTATGATTAATATATCCAATCTATCGCTTCGTTATGGGAAGCGCACGCTTTTTGAAGATGTCAATTTAAAATTTACCGCAGGTAATTGTTATGGTATTATCGGCGCAAATGGTGCCGGCAAATCAACCTTTTTAAAGATCATTTCAGGAGACGTGGATCCATCTACTGGATCGGTTGCCTTCACGCCAGGTGAACGCATGGCCGTACTTAAGCAGGATCACTATGCATTTGATGAATTTACTGTAATCGAAACGGTGATGATGGGACATAAAGAGCTTTATGACATCATGAAAGAAAAAGATGCCATCTATGCAAAAGAAGATTTTAGTGATGCAGACGGGGAACGTGCAGGGGAACTAGAAAGTTTATTTGCGGAAATGGATGGATGGAATGCAGAAAGCGATGCCGCAACCATGTTAAGTAATTTAGGCATTGGAGAAGAACATCATTACAAGTTTGTAAAAGAGTTGGATGGTAATCAAAAAGTGCGTGTTTTGCTTGCGCAAGCCCTTTTTGGAAATCCAGACATCCTATTACTGGATGAGCCGACAAACGACTTAGATATAGAAACCATAGCTTGGTTAGAAGATTTCTTAGCCGGATATGAAGCCATCGTATTAGTCGTATCCCACGACCGTCACTTCTTAGATGCAGTTTGTACGCACGTTGTGGATATCGATTTTGGCAAAATGACTATTTATACTGGTAACTATTCGTTCTGGTATGAATCCAGTCAATTAGCCCTTAAACAACGCAGTGATCAAAACAAAAAATTAGAAGATAAGGTTAAAGAATTACAAGAATTTATTCGCCGATTTAGCGCCAATGCTTCCAAATCTAAGCAAGCGACGAGTCGTAAAAAAGCCTTAGACAAGATCAATTTAGAAGAAATTAAACCTTCTAATCGAAAATATCCAGCTATCATGTTTAATAACATGAGCCGGGATGCAGGGGATCAAATTCTACAAGTAGAAAACTTATCTGCGAGCTTGAACAATGAAAAATTGTTTGACAAAATCAGCTTTATGGTGAATAAAGGGGATAAGATCGCCGTGCTCGCGCAAAACAGTTTAGCGACCACCGCATTTTATGACATCATCGCAGGAAGGAATACCAATTATGGTGGCAACTTTAAATTAGGAGTGACCATCAATATCGCAGATATTCCTATGGATAACACTCGTTTCTTTGAAGGAAAAACTGAGAATTTGATCGACTGGCTTCGTGAGTATTCAGAATCAGAAAAGGACGAACAATTCATCCGAGGCTTTTTAGGAAAAATGTTGTTTTCAGGAGAGGAAGTCATGAAAAAATGTTCCGTACTTTCTGGAGGTGAGAAAATGCGTTGTATGTTTTCAAGAATGATGCTTCAACAAGCGAATTTACTTCTTTTTGATGAGCCTACTAACCACTTGGATTTGGAATCCATCACCGCTTTAAACAACGGCTTAGTAGACTTTAAAGGAACGATTTTATTTACATCGCGTGACCACGAGTTAACACAAACAGTGGCAAACAGAATCATTGAATTAACACCAAATGGTGTGATTGATAAGTTAATGTCTTACGACGAATACATTCAAAGCGAAGCGGTGAAGGAACAACGCTTAGCGATGTATAAATAAATAAAACGCTTAGCGATGTATAAATAAATAAATAGCCTCAGGCTGTATGGCTCATTGAACTCAATAATGGAGTTTAATTCTAGTAAGAAAATAGGCCTAAGGTAATAAATACATGCGGTTTGGTGTAGGGTTTTAGAAGAAAACGATGTTCAAATTGTTGAACTCCATACCCTACACTAAATTGCAAATCCGACCCCCCTATTAACAAATGGGAATACGTCAAACCTGCTTTTCCCATCCATCCACGATAGAAATTTCCACCCAAGCCAAGGGCGTAACCGGCGTTTGCGAAAGCCCCCAAATTACCTAATGGCGATACCGGTAAAATCTGCTGACGAATATCTGCAAAAATAGGCAGGGTATTTAATTTCCCAGACTTGGAGGAAGATATGCTTGGCAATGGCTTCACGCGAAACACCTCATTCGCAACCCCCAAACCTACAAAGGTTCGGTCCCAATAATTCTTACCGAATATAAATTGGAATTGATACCCATTTTGCGCCTCGCCTACCTGATTATCCAAGCCAAATAAGCCTCCTGCTTGCACCACTGAATAGGAAGGAGTACGCGTTTGCGCTAGCAAAGAATTAGAAGCAATAAAAACAAAAAGTAAGCAAATCAAATTTTTCATAAAGCCCATAAATTCCCGAAATCCTCTAATATTTATTCTTTAAAATATGTTAACTATGTCTATACGATTAATAAACTAATCATGCTCAAAAAATCGACTACGCCTGAATAACCTTGTAAATTAACTCTTTATACAGATCACTTAATTGCAGATCGGTGGCCCCCACTCCCTTTGACTTCAAATCATATTCACTTAATAAAAAAATCGTTTCGAACGTACGTTTACGGTTATATAAGCGAGCAACCTCTTCGTATTCACGTAGAAAAAATGAATGAACGCCTAATTCTTTACTTAGTGCAGCAGGCGATTTATCGGGCGCATAATGATACTTTAATATTTTAGTAAAGTACCCTGACAAAACGCCTAAGACGACGACAAAAGGGTTAGCTGTCGGGTTAGAAGCAAAATATTCACCGATTCTATAGGCCTTAACTGCATTCTTTTTTCCTAAGGCGGTGCAAAATTCAAATGCGTTAAAATCCTTACTTATTCCAATGTATAGCTCAATATCGTTTAAGGTGATTTCACGATCAGCCGGAACATTTAACATTAATTTTTCTAATTCCTTCACCACCCTTGATAAGTCCGCACCCAAATATTCACCGAGGAGAGCGGCGGCTTGGGGGTGAATTTTGCGGCCCTGTTGGGCTAAGTAATTGCTAACCCAGCTGGCTACTTTATCATCGTAGATTTTAGCAGACTCTACCGCGACCCCTACCTTTTCAGCAAGTTTATAAAGCTTCTTTCTTTTATCAAACTTTGCATATTTATAAGCGAACACGAGGATCGTGCTTGGCATTGGATTTTCCAAATATTTTTGCAACACCTCTTCGTCCGTTTTCCATTTCAGTTGCTGTGCTTCTTTTACGATAATCACTTGATAGTCGCCGATCATTGGGAAACGTCGGGCTGCATTTACAATGGTCACAAAATCGGTATCTTTCCCATACAAGACGGTCTGATCAAACCCTCTTTGAGCCGGTTCCAACACATTTTCTTCAATAAAATCACTAATTTGATCTATAAAAAAAGCTTCTTCACCATGCAATAAATAGAAGGGGCGATAGACTTTTTTCTTTAATGAATCAATAATTTTTGAAGCAGGCATTATTTGAATATTTTGTGACGCCAAGATAAGGAAAAATGTCTAAGTTTGTGACATGTTCAGCCCGATTCCATTGAATTTACCCTCCTATCCTTTCAAAATTTCAAAGGAAGGAGACCGTTATTTTATTTTCGATGAGGTGCGCAAAAAATCATTGGTGTTAACCCCAGAAGAATGGGTCAGACAACATTGGATCCAATACTTAATCCAGCACAAATCCTATCCGAAAGGATTGCTAAAAATAGA
Source organism: uncultured Sphingobacteriaceae bacterium (assembly GCA_964436635.1). Taxonomy (GTDB): domain Bacteria; phylum Bacteroidota; class Bacteroidia; order Sphingobacteriales; family Sphingobacteriaceae; genus DASRQK01. The sequence continues at coordinate 12,392 of CAYTDM010000025.1, read as the reverse complement.
AGGTGGCTTAACACTGAACGGACTGAAAAAAAGAAGCGATTTGGTTTTATTCAATCAGCTCGGTGAAAAAATATTAATTGCCGAGTTCAAAAGTCCTACTGTTAAAATTGGACCTGCTGTGTTTGAGCAAGTCACGAACTACAATGCGATCCACAGAATTCCTTTATTAATGGTAAGCAATGGTTTAACACATTATTATTGGAAAGTAGACTGGGAACTTAAAACCTACGAATTCCTCTCGGATCTTCCTTCGTTTCAAGCGGATTAAGAGGGAAGGATGACTCCTAATTTATTTTCAATTTAGTTTCAATTCAGTTTCCTAAATGTCAGAAATCCGCCAAGGTGTCAGCGTATTGTAGACCTTGTATGCTTGGCCTGAATTTTGAACATTATAATCGATAAAAAAAAGGCTGAGATTAGGAATATTAAAGTCAATTTCGTAATTTAGTAATTGGTAGAATACACTTTAAACAGTAATTTTAAATATAAAAATAGATTAAAATGAGTTTGGATAAAAACGAATTTAGAAAATATGCCATTAAACACCATCGCATAGGAAGTCAACATGTGGACGGCTATTTGGCACGCGTTAATCAACAAGTTCCAACTTCTATGACCCCTTACATCATCGAAGAGCGTCAATTAAATGTGGCTCAAATGGACGTGTTTTCCAGATTAATGATGGATCGAATCATCTTTTTAGGAGATCCAGTCGGCGATCAAGTGGCGAACATTATTCAAGCGCAATTATTATTTTTACAATCAACAGATCCAAAACGCGACATTCAAATTTACATCAACTCTCCTGGCGGGAGTGTATATGCAGGTTTAGGGATTTATGATACCATGCAGTACATCTCTCCAGACGTAGCTACGATTTGTACCGGCATCGCTGCATCCATGGCTGCCGTATTATTATGTGCTGGCGCAAAAGGCAAAAGAGCTGCATTACCACACTCACGAGTCATGATTCACCAGCCATCTGGTGGGGCACAAGGGGTCGCCAGTGATATGGAAATTAATCTACGAGAAATGTTAAAATTGAAGAATGAGTTGTATGAAATTATTGCGAATCACTCAGGAAAATCTTTTGAATGGGTAGAAAAATCATCCGATAGAGATTATTGGATGACAGCGAGCCAAGCAGTTGAAAATGGGATGGTGGATGAAGTGCTTGCAGCGAATAAGAAATAATTAATATGGCAAAAAACAATAAAGAGCAATCTTGCTCGTTTTGCGGGATTGACAAGAAGGACGCGTTAATGCTAATCGCTGGTGACGGAGCTTTTATTTGCGATCGTTGCATTGCGCAAGCAGGAGAAATTCTTAATGAAGAAATCAATCAACGTAAGAGCAAATCATTACAGACTGCTTTAAAGTTGGTGAAACCGCAAGAGATTAAAAAACATCTTGATGCGTATGTAATTGGACAAGAGGACGCCAAAAAAGTGATGTCCGTAGCGGTTTATAATCACTACAAGCGACTGAATCAAAAAGTAGAAGCAGACGGTGTCGAGATAGAAAAATCAAACATTGTGATGGTAGGTGAAACCGGTACCGGTAAAACTTTATTAGCGAAAACCATTGCGAAAATTTTAAATGTGCCTTTTTCGATTTGTGATGCGACCGTATTAACGGAAGCGGGGTATGTGGGCGAAGATGTGGAAAGTATTTTAACACGTTTGCTACAAGCAGCAGATTACGATGTTGCGGCAGCGGAAAGAGGCATTATTTACATCGATGAGATCGATAAGATCGCAAGAAAAAGTGACAACCCGTCGATTACCAGAGATGTATCGGGAGAAGGTGTTCAACAGGCTTTATTAAAAATTCTTGAAGGCACTGTGGTGAATGTACCACCACAAGGAGGAAGAAAACACCCGGA
>CAYTDM010000025.1:6641-10497 GCA_964436635.1 uncultured Sphingobacteriaceae bacterium | reverse complement strand
GCGTTTGATGGGATTCAAAAAAGAATTGCGAACCGTTTACGCACGCAAACGGTCGGGTATAAAATGAAGGAAGATCTGGCGGATATAGATATTAATAATTTATATAAATACATCACGCCACAAGATTTAAAAAGTTTTGGATTGATTCCAGAGTTGATTGGACGCCTTCCTGTGCTTACCCACCTGAATCCATTGGATAAAGACACTTTATTAAGCATTTTAAAAGACCCAAAAAATGCTTTAGTCAAGCAGTATCAAAAATTATTTGAATACGAAGGCATTGAATTAGTGTTTGAAGATGCTGTGCTGCAATACATTGTGGACAAGGCAGATGAATTTAAGTTGGGAGCTCGTGGATTGAGGTCGATTTGTGAAGCCATCATGTTAGATGCGATGTTCGAGATTCCATCAACAGCGGAGTCAGATCGTGAAAAACAGCTGCACATTACATTGGAATACGCAACAAAGAAATTGGAAAATGCTGATTTGAATAAATTAAACGCAGCTTAAAAAAGGAGGATAAGAAATGGCAGGATTAAAGACAAAAGAAGAAATCGTTACTAATTGGCTACCAAGATATACGGGGCGTCCACTGGAAGAGTTCGGGGAATATATCCTTTTGACAAATTTTAGTCATTACATTCATTTGTTTTCTAAAATGCATGGCGACGCAAAGATTTATGGGTTAGACAAACCCATGCAAACCGTGACGGCTGAAGGGATCACCATCATTAATTTTGGAATGGGGAGCCCAATGGCTGCGACAGTCATGGATTTGCTTTCCGCCATTCAACCAAAGGCTGTCCTATTTTTAGGAAAAGCAGGTGGACTAAAGAAGAAGAATAAATTAGGTGATTTAGTGTTACCGATTGCGGCTATTCGTGGCGAAGGTACTTCGAACGATTACCTACCGCCGGAAGTTCCTGCACTGCCTGCATTTGCTTTGCAAAAAGCCATTTCAACGACCATTCGTGATTATGCACGAGACTATTGGACTGGCACCATTTACACGACAAATAGAAGGGTTTGGGAACACGATAAAGATTTTAAAAAATATCTAAAATCGATTCGTGCCATGTTAGTAGACATGGAGACAGCGACTATTTTCACGGTGGGCTTCGCAAATAAAATCCCAACAGGTGCTTTGCTTTTAGTTTCGGATCAACCTATGGTACCTGAGGGTGTTAAAACCTCTGTCAGCGACGAATCCGTTACCCAAGAATATGTGGAGACCCATTTAAAAATCGGCATCGATTCATTGAAGCAGTTAATCAATAACGGATTAACAGTGAAACATCTAAAATTCTAATTGACAGGGCAAAAAACCCTGAATAAATATGTGGAAAAATAACATCCTTGAAACCATTGGGAATACCCCAATGGTTAAATTAAATAAAATAGCTGAAGGCTTAAAAGGAACCATTTTAGCCAAAGTTGAAACCACAAACCCTGGAAATTCCATTAAAGATAGAATGGCGTTGCGCATGATTGAAGATGCGGAAAAAGCAGGGTTATTAAAACCAGGCGGCACCATCATTGAAGGCACTTCGGGGAATACAGGCATTGGATTAGCGATTGCGGCAGCTGTAAAAGGGTATAAATGCATATTCACGACTACGGACAAACAGTCACCAGAAAAAGTGGATACTTTAAGGGCGTTTGGCGCGGAGGTGATCGTCTGTCCTACGGATGTATTGCCGGAGGATCCAAGGTCTTATTACTCGGTATCTAGCCGATTAGTGGCGGAAACACCGAACTCATGGAAAGCCAATCAATACGACAATTTATCGAACTCTCAAGCGCATTATGAGCAAACTGGTCCTGAGATTTGGGAACAAACGGAGGGTAAAATAACGCACCTAATAGCGGGAGTGGGCACCGGTGGTACCATTAGCGGAATTGGTAAATATTTGAAGGAAAAAAATCCAGCTATACAAATTTGGGGCATAGACACCTACGGATCTGTTTTCAAAAAATATAAAGAAACCGGCGAGTTTGACCAAAAGGAGATTTATCCTTATGTGACAGAGGGCATTGGGGAAGATTTTTTACCAGAAAATGTGAACTTTGATGTGATTGACCGTTTTGAAAAAGTAACCGATCAGGATGCTGCGTTAATGACGGGCGAATTCACTAAAAAAGAAGGCATCTTTGTAGGAAATTCAACAGGCGCTGTAATTGCAGGATTGTATCAGCTCAAACACCTATTAAAAGAAGACGATGTGGTGGTGATGATCATTCACGATCATGGTTCAAGATACTTAGGGAAAATGTACAATGCATCTTGGTTGGAAAGTCAAGGGTATTTAAATAAATAAGGATTGAAACTCATATACAATCCTTGCAAAAAAGGAAAAACTAAAAAAGGTGCTTACAAATTGTAAGCACCTTTTTTAGTAAGAAATGAAGTTCAATTAGTTAGCAGAAGCTACCAAATTAACTTTCAAATTGATTTCTTTACTGATTAAATCATCTGCTTGACCAGCATAGCTTACACCCCAGTCTTCACGAGCGATATTGAAATCAGCTTTTAAGTTCGCAGCGGATTCAGTTAATTCAACTACTTGTGCATCAAAAGTGATGTTTTTAGCAACGCCACGCATAGTTAAGTTACCAGAAACTACTAAAAAACCTGCTTCAGTACCTTGTGCAACATTTGTAATTTCGAAAGTTGCTTGAGGATGGTTCGCTACATCAAAAAAGTCAGCTGATTTTAAGTGATCTTCTAATTTTTGTTTCCATTCACCTTCCAAATCAAGGTTGTTAATGGTGTTCATATCGATTACGAATTGACCACCTACTAACTGATTACCATCCATTAATAAAGTTCCAGAACTAATAGCTACTGTACCATTATGCTGTCCAGTAACTTTTTTTCCAACCCATTCAAGAGAAGATGCGCTGGTGTTTACTGTCAAAACAGTTCCATTCACTTCACTTACTTCTACTTCGTCGGTAGTTGCTGCCTTATTACCTTCAGGATTGCCTACGCAAGATGCCATAACAAAAGCGCTGGCAGTCAAAAACATAAATACTTTTTTCATACTCTTTTTTTTTGTGTGTGTTTTAGATGGTTAAACATCTATATTGCAAATTTATAAAGTTTGGCACAATAACCATGCCTAGGTTAGAAATATTTCATTGAGTTGACATTAATGTGTTAATTTTCGATCAACTCGCTTAATCTTAGCACCGATGGCCGTTAATCTTTCTTCGATATTTTGATAGCCACGTTCGATTTGTTCAATATTATGAATCACAGAAGTGCCTTTTGCGGAGAGCGCTGCAATCAATAAAGAAACCCCAGCACGAATATCAGGTGAGGTCATTTCGATTCCTCTTAATTGAACGGATTTATTAAGTCCGATTACAGTCGCACGGTGTGGGTCACACAAAATAATTTGGGCCCCCATATCAATTAACTTATCGACAAAGAACAGCCTGCTCTCAAACATCTTCTGATGGATGAGCACATTTCCTTTTGCTTGCGTAGCAATGACCAACACAATGCTTAATAAATCAGGAGTAAATCCTGGCCAAGGAGCGTCCGAAATCGTTAATATAGAACCATCTATAAAAGTGTCAATTTCATAGCTTTCTTGTGCTGGAATATAAATATCGTCGTTACGCAACTCCATTTTTATCCCTAAACGTGAAAAAATCGTCGGAATAATCCCCAATTCCGGAAAGTTGACATTCTTAATCGTAATTTCTGAGCCAGTCATCGCTGCTAAACCAATGAAGGAACCGATTTCAATCATATCAGGCAGCAGTCTATGAGTCGTTCCACCCAAACGTTTCACTCCATCAATCACCAATAAATTAGATCCAATTCCGGAGATTTTTGCGCCCATTC
>CAYTDM010000025.1:0-6617 GCA_964436635.1 uncultured Sphingobacteriaceae bacterium | reverse complement strand
AAGGTTCACAAGCAGCATTATAAATGGTTGTTTGCCCAGCAGCAAGCACCGCAGCCATTATGATATTGGCAGTACCCGTCACGGAAGCTTCGTCCATCAAAATGTAGGTGCCCTTTAAATTAGTCGCATCTACATTAAAAAATCCGTCGGTTGAATCATACACGAATTTAGCGCCCAATTTTTCAAAACCCAAGAAATGTGTGTCTAATCGGCGACGACCAATTTTATCTCCTCCAGGTTTTGGAATGGCGGCTTTTCCAAAGCGAGCCAATAAAGGACCGACGATCATGATGGACCCTCTTAGGCTTCCACCTTTTGACTTAAATACGTCCGATTGAAAAAAGTCCAAATCTATTTCATCGGCTTTAAACGTGTAGGTGTCTTTTGATTTCCGCGATACTTTCACCCCCAAATCTCCTAATAGCTCGATGAGTTTATTCACATCTTTAATATCAGGAATATTGCTGATTTCGACTTCCTCCTCAGTCAATAATACGGCAGAGATCACTTGCAAGGCTTCATTCTTAGCTCCTTGAGGAATAATTTCACCTGACAGCGGATGTCCACCTTCAATTTCAAAAGCATTCATATATTAATATTAAACAGTGCTTATAATTTTAATGATTATATTAAAAAAGGGCTATTAGTGCCCTTTACCGTTTTTTCCATGTTGTTGAACATGTTTCTTTTTTTTCTTCATTTTTCCCGCTTGAGAATTTTGATTAGATGAAGAAGACGCTCCCTTTGAACGATTTCCTGGAGGAGGTGATTTAAAATCAAGTTTGGTTAACACAAAACTTGGCCCCACCTTCAACTCGCCCCCTGAAAGTTCATGTAAGTCTTTCAAAATCGCATCATCCGTCACTGAATCTTTGTTCCAAGTGACATAGGCCATTTTCATAAAATTGGCAATCGACTCGGTCATTGCTGTGCGTTTTGAATCATCTTTAATTTTTTTCGCGCGTTGAATCATGTTTTCAACGGTATGACCGTAATGCTTAAAACGTATATTATGTTGAGGATATGCAAGCAATTCCGGTTTAGGATGTAATTTTTCGCGGTCAGGCAACGGATATGGAGAATCCACATCAATTCTAAAGTCAGAAATAATATGAAGGTGATCCCAAAGCTTATGCTTAAAATCTGCTACATCACGCAAATGTGGATTTAAGAAACCCATCATCTCGATGACTACTTGTGCGTATCGATTTCGTTCTTCTTTCGTGGGAAGGGTGCAAATATAATCTACCATGTTTTGCACATTTCTTCCGTATTCTGCCAAAATTAATTTTGGTCTTGTGCTATTGTAATCGAACTCCATATACTAATTTAATCAATAATCCTCAATTTTGCAAATTTAAGCAACAATTGTTTCTGTCCCAATTCTTTAAAGAAAATAGTTGCTTTGATTTCTGGGTAGGTACCCTCTAAGCTTATTACTTTTCCAAACCCAAATCTTTCATGTTCTACTTCCATGCCAACTTGGATGTTTTTTGTATCGGAAGGCATAAAACCAGGTGTTGGCTGGTGAGCCTTCGGCAATATAGAAGTCGTTTTCGGACGTGGTTTTGGTTTACTAAAAGACTCTGTTTCTTTCCGATCACCGAAGCCAGCACCTCCCCCAACGCTATTTCCATATTCTCTTCTCCATGCACCACGTTCTTGATCAAAAGATCCTTTAAATTCTGTGGGAGCGGATTTAGCCTTAAATTCTAAATCTAAATAAGCTGGATCCAATTCATCTAAGAATCGACTCGGCTCACAATTATTTAGCGATCCCCACCGGTACCTTGAAGTAGAATAGGTTAATGTCAAGCGTTTTTCTGCTCGCGTAACCGCCACATAAAACAGCCTTCTTTCCTCTTCTAAATCGCTCCTGGAATTTAAAGACATTTGAGAAGGGAATAAATTTTCTTCTAATCCCACAATATACACTTGTGAAAATTCAAGCCCCTTGGACGAGTGAATAGTCATCATGGACACCGTGTCAGCATCAGGATTTTTATCGGCATCATCATTGGTTAACAAGGCGATATCCTGCATAAACACATCCAAACCCTTTTCTTCCAAATCTTCACGCTCAGAAAACTCTTTAATCCCGTTTAATAATTCTTGAAGGTTTTCGTACCGATTTAAGCCTTCCACCGATTTATCATTATGCAACTCTTTTAATAACCCTGAATGTTGAGCAATGTGCATCGCTAAATCAAAGGCATTATGGGTTTTGGCCATGGCCTGAAAACTCTGAATCATAGTGGCAAAAACCTGGATCGCTGCTGCTGTTCGCCCATCCAAATATTGTGAAGGGGAACAAATCACCTCCCATAGTGTTTTTTGGTGCTGATCTGCGGCCACAATAATCCGATCCACAGAAGTATCACCAATCCCTCTTCTTGGATAATTGATAATGCGCTTCATCGCTTCCTCATCACTTGGATTATAAGTTAATCGAAAATAAGCGATTAGATCCTTAATCTCCTTGCGTTGATAAAAAGAGGTGCCTCCATAAATTTTGTACGGCACATTGAGCTTTCGTAATTGTTCCTCCATCGCCCTTGATTGGGCATTGGTACGATATAAAACCGCGAAATCCGCATAATTCAGTCCATTTTTCGCCCTTTGCTCCGCAATATCTTCCGCAACAAACTTCCCCTCTTCACTATCTGAAAAAGCCCTGCGCACTCGAATCTTATCTCCTACCTCGTTTTCAGAAAATACGTTCTTCTCCAGTTGATTTTGGTTCTTTTTAATAATGCTATTCGCAGCATTCACGATGTTTTGAGTAGAACGATAATTCTGCTCTAACCTATATACTTTTAGATCGGGATAGTCCTTTTCAAAATTTAAAATGTTCTGAATGTTTGCACCGCGGAATGCATAAATACTTTGAGCATCATCCCCAACCACGCAAATATTTTCGTTAATCGCAGCAAGTTTCTTGACGATCAAATACTGAGAAAAATTCGTATCCTGATACTCATCGACCATTAAGTACTTAAACTTATGTTGGTATTTATGAAGGATCTCCGGGAAATTCTTGAATAATATGTTTGTATAGAACAATAAATCATCAAAATCCATTGCGCCAGCCCGAAAACACCGTTGTGTATACGTCGCATACACTTGACCCAATAATTTTCGACCCTGAGAAAAATCTTCCGCCTGAATTTGCTCATTTTTATTGTATTCAGCAGAGGAAATCAAATTGTTTTTTGCTGCGGAAATTCGAGAATAAACGAAATTTACATTATAGAGTTTATCATCTAACTGTAATTCCTTAATAATGGATTTTATTAAACTTTTACTATCGTCGGTGTCATATATAGTAAAATTCTGAGGAAAATTTAGATGTGTGGCTTCTGCTCGCAAAATTTTAGCGAAAACAGAGTGAAAGGTTCCCATCCAAATATTTTTGGCCTCATCCCCGACGATTTTCGAAATACGATCCCGCATTTCCTTCGCTGCCTTATTAGTAAAAGTCAACACAAGAATGTGAAACGGATCCACACCTTGTCGTATTAAATGCGCCACTCGATACGTAATTACGCGAGTTTTACCAGAGCCTGCACCAGCCACAATCATTACCGGCCCATTCGTTTGCAGCACCGCTGCCCGTTGGGCCTCATTCAATCCTCCTAAATAATCCATGGGAGGGTAAAGGTACGAATTCCTTGCGAGATGTTCGTGCGAAAATTAACGTGAATTTAGGAGCTTAACGATTTCGTTTTATCAACACCCAGTTGACATAATCTTTTCGTTTTCCTTGTTTGTAAGCGCTTATTTGATAATAATAAACGCCTTCTAATAAATCACGGCCATTCCAATCATTTTTATATTGATAGTTTCTGTAAACTTCATTACCCCAACGATTTGTCACCACAATTTCCACCCGTTCAAAGGCTTCAATGCCCACGATTTCGAAATAATCATTCACGCCATCCCCGTCTGGAGTAAATACATTCGGGATCTTGAAGTCACAATCCTCTACTGTCACACGCACACGAGCAGTGGAGGTTAATCCATTGACGTCGCTTAATTCATAAGTAAATTCATCCTCGCCAATAAATCCAGCTCGCGCAAAATAAAGAATAGAACCATCCAAATTAAGGGTGACTTGACCATTCTTAGGATGCTCCGTAATCCGCATACCTTCGAGAACTATAGGGCTGCTACCTGGTTCATCATTCGAAAGTACATTTATCATGATTGGATCACAAGTTGTACCAACAGCAACATCATCTGCAGATTTTGGACCTGTTAAAATGACCGGTGTGATTTTCGTAAACCAGGTTTGATTTGCCGTTAATTCGGTAGCCAATTGGATGTCTGGCCGGGTATGTATACTTGCTAAAGATGGCATGGCCGTTCTAGCCATTAGGTTTGGCATGCTTGCTTGCGGAACAATTCCGTCCAATACGGTAAACCCTCCGCTCCAATTATTACTTCCTCTATATTGAGAGATTTCCGCTTTTTCATCTACGAATGAGGTGCCATTCGTTATTTGATTATGCTGCAAGGTATAGGTCGCATTTACAGGAATGTTTGACATGATGTGCCAAACTCTATTCATGCCTCGGGATGGATCTTGGGGAGAAATGGTCGCATTTTGATAATCATTCACACAAACGTGAATAATTGCGGGAGCCAAAGGAGAAACCGTAGCAGGAGTGTAATCCTCTTCTTCCATGCCGATGGGGAATAAGAAAGGTTTAGGGGTTCCAAATTCACGAATCACATGACCGTCAAAAGTTTTACCCGTCACAATCATCCTTCGACCACCCAAAGCTCCCCCTACAGAGGCTTGCAAGGTTGCAGTTGAAGATAAGCCTAAGTCATGTCCATTCAAAATCACATCCCCATAATCTACAGCAAAAACTAATTTTGAACCCAAATTTAAGGCTGCTGATTTCGCAGATATATTTGATACAGGTAATTCATAACCAGGATCATCAATATTTTCAAGGATTAAATTATTAGGATTATGCAATTCAATCGCAACGTCAATGAACGCCCCATCGTTTCCGTCTATAAAAGTAGGCGATTCGTTTCCAACGTCTAAATATGGGTTTTTTCCTGGGCTATGAAAAATAATTTTTCCCGTTCCAATAAATTTTGCGGTAGGTGCAATCCAAACTTTTTCACTCCAAATCTCTAAGGTTCCATCGATCACCCAATAGCTGTTTGGCCCAAAATACGAAATTTCAGAAAATCGATGCTCAGTGGTTCCTGCCGAAACAATGACGGTAGAGTTATCAACCGTGGTATACGTATAATCTATTTGAGCAATTGAAGAATTAAAAAATACACCATTATAAACCAGTATCAGGACCAGCACTCGGAAGCACTGCAATAAACGTTTCCTTGTATTTAATATGGTCGTATTCATAATTCTTTTGTCCCAAACCTCCTATCTAACACTGCAAATTATTTGACAACAAAAACAATGTTCATATAGGCTCCTGGATCAGAAGTTGAATTAACGGTGTAATTCATATTTCCATCTGCTCCAATGCTTGTAATCGTAATCGATGGATCACAATATGTGACATAATAATATAAATCTGTGGCTGTTGGCAATGTAGGGATCGCGGATGGCGCACCTGCACTACTCGCGATTGGATTGTCAAATTGTGCTTTATACATGGCATATAAATCGACAGTCTTAGCACCTGTAGTGGAGGTGTCAAAGGTAATCGCTGGCATATAGAACCAATTTACACCATTGGATTGTTGTGTGACAACTTTTAATTGTCCTGTGACAGGGTCGATGGCCACTAATTGGTCTGAACTGCTTCCTGCAGGCAAACCTTTAATGGCTAATGTATTTCCATTCAAATCAATTTCAGTGGCTTTTATTAATGTTCCACCGAGTTGAAGATTTCCATTATTAATGCTTAATCCATTGTTTGCATTTACATTGATTACAAATGGATTCTCAAGGGTTCCTGCGCCTCCTGCTAATGTGACGTTTCCATCGTTAAAGAATATGGCTGCGGATAATTGGTTTTTATCTACCCAAGCGACCAATCCATCTCCATCTGTGATTAATACTTGATTTGGATCGCCGGCAGCAAGTTTTGCAGGGGTTACGGCTTCGTCCGCTATTTTGCTGCTTCCTACGGCGCCATCGGCTATTTTGGTTGCTAATACGGCGCCATCGGCCAATTTACTAGAATTAACTCCTCCATCAGCGATACCTAAACCTGTGGCAACTAAAACAGCATCTTGGCCATTCCCGGATGTAAACTCAATTCCTCCAGACACTGTTAAATTTGCTTTTGTAGAGTTTCCATTTAAAGAGTTAAGCCAAGCAGTTTCGTCTCCTACGAAGCCGTTATCAACCGCAATTTGATAAGCTGATTTTCCATTGGTTCCGGTGGCACCGCGTTCGCCTTGGATTCCTTGTGGACCTTGAGCACCGGTAGCACCGCGTTCACCTTGGGCGCCTTGAGCACCTTGAGCGCCGGTGGCACCCCGTTCGCCTTGGGCGCCTTGAGCGCCGGTGGCACCCCGTTCGCCTTGGGCGCCTTGAGCACCCTGAGCACCGGTGGCACCGCGTTCGCCTTGAATACCCTGAGCACCAGTAGCACCACGTTCACCTTGAATACCTTGAGCAC
>CAYTDM010000024.1:16165-31251 GCA_964436635.1 uncultured Sphingobacteriaceae bacterium | reverse complement strand
GTCCTCCTTGTCGTCAGGAATTGCCGCGCGTGCAAGCGGAGATTTGGGATAAGTATAAGGACCGTGAGGATTTTGCCTTATTCGTATTTGGACGTGAGGAAGGTTGGGATAAATTGGATCCGTTCATTGCACAAACCGGCTATACGTTTCCGATTTTACCGGATGTAGATCGTTCGATTTTTGCTTTATACGCTACGCAATCTATTCCACGCAATGTTATCCTCGACCGCAATGGTAAGGTAATTTACCAGTCGATTGGATATAGTGAAGCGGAGTTTAATGGTATGTTACAACTATTGGAAGCAGAGCTGAAGAAATAATTCCAATAGGTGGAATACAGAAAATTCCTACTGGTTGACAAACCGTAGGGATTTTTTCTTTTTGTCAACCAAAATTGAAAAGGGGTCGGTTCCTAATGGTTTACAGATTTTCTAACCCTCCCATCATTGGATCCGTGATGCTTGGCTTCCCACTTTCTAGGTGACCCGCATAGCGTTGGTAATAATTCGGATCTAGGCTGGAGCGAATTTCGAAATCGTACCAACCATTAGTAATGCCGTAGTCAAATAGTAACTCATTTCCGGAATTAAACTTTACATCAAATTTCTGTTGGACCTTCCGTAAATCGGTTTTAGTGAATTGTTCCTTTGGCGATTTGCCGTGTTCCATCACTAATTTCAGGACATGATCGTATTTAGGATCTTTGCTGACAAAAATGGCAGCCGTCTGCTGGGCTGATCCTTTAAACTCTCGGTAAAAGCCATTCGGTCCATAAACTTCCAAATGATATAAGCCATCTTTGAAATCACTTATTGGCCAATAATAATGCAATTTTTCGTCCTCCCGAACCGCAAAATTCCAGGTGCGGCCAGGTTCCTCGTCAGTGCCGTAGGGTACGCGACTCACCACATAGACGGGTGCTCCTAAGGTTTTATCCACATCTAAGCGGCGTTCTACCTCAAAGCGAATGACGAATTGCTGTTCCAGGTTGACAAACCCATTCACGCGCAAATCGTAAGGTAGCGGAGAAGCGGGTTTCACACCGGGCTCCTGTTGCGGTAGCAAATGCTTTGCATCTAATTCTCCCTTGCGGAAGGCGTCCAGTTGGGCTGCTGACCAAGTAACAAAATTGCCAGGCAAGGCTTTATTGCGGGAAGCGTGAATGCGAACTACCTCCTCGTTACGATTAACGGCGGTAACGGCAGGGGGCTCATGCTCCTGAATTTCGCGGAACACCGAAGTTAAGTTGCCACAAATTAAACGTCTCCAAGTGCTTAGATTCGTTTCTACTACTTGCTTGCCGGTCTTTTTCTCGAGAAAATGCTCTAAAAATTGTAGGGGGGAGGTCAAATCGAACACCTCTGAGCTCACCCAGCCCCCTTTGGACCAAGGCGAAGCGATGACTAGGGGAACGCGGAAACCCAATCCAATAGGACTTTCTAAGGTCGCGTCAGGGTTTTTAGCACGAATTTTCTCTTGGGCGTTGGTCACGTATTCATCTCCTGTATCGATGCCCGACGCGGCAACACCTGTTTCCGGGCGGCCTGTAAGCGGCGGAACGAAAGGAGGCACGTGATCAAAATACCCGTCGTTTTCATCGTAATTCAAAATAAAGATGGTCTTTTTCCAGACCTCAGGATTCTTGGTTAAAATATTCAGTACCTCCGACACATACCAGGCTCCATACCAAGGAAACGTGGGGTGATCGGAAAAATTGCCTGGGGCCACCAGCCAAGACACCGTTGGCAACGAGCCCTCATCCACATCTTTACGGAATTGGTGTAAGACATCCCCTTTTGGAACCTTGACGCGGTGCTCGCCGGAGGCATCGGTATAGGTCACCTCCTCCAGTTCGTGGTAATGCGGGTCGCCTGTATTGGTGGTGAAGGCCTTATGATGTATGTTTTTTTCGTGCTCGCTTAAGGCCTCGAAGCGCTCTTTATTATATAAGGACTCTTCTAACCGCAGATTTTCGTTTTCCGTGGCCAATTTCTTCCGCGTAGCCTCATCCAAACTTGAATCCTTTAATAAGGTCTCCAGTTCGGCTAAGCGGCGGGCACGGTAAGAACGGCGATGTGGGTGGAAGGCCACCCCGTATTGCTTATGGAACTCGAGGTTGTTATTCGTAAAGTTGGCCAGCCAATCCTCATGGTCATCATCAAAGCCTATGGGAACGCTCAGTTCGTTTTGATACACGCGCCAGGAAATGCCGGCTTCCTCTAGGCGTTCTGGGTAGGTTTTCCAGCCAACATTCTTATAATTGATTTGTCCATTCTCCACGTGGGCGATGGACGCAGGATCATGTGGTTTTTCACGGACGGTGCCCGACCAAAAGTAGGAACGGTTTGCACTGGTGCCGGTGAGCGAGGAACAGAAGTGTTGGTCGCATACAGTAAAGGCATCGGCAAAGGCGTAGTAAAACGGTAAGTCCTTTCTTTCGTAATAGCCTAGGGTCAGTGGCATGTGTTTGAAATCGCGATTGCCGGGACGTTTCGCATCCAACCAAGTATTCATCTTTCCGTTATTGCGTGCAGCGACCATATCCCGCCATCCATGGGGTAAAGAACCCATCCACGTCATTTTTGTGTTTTCAATATCTAAGCGAAAGGGCGTAAAAGTACGTTGGTCTTGATCGGTTTGGAACCAAACAGGTAATCCGTTGGGTTGAATCAAGGCTCGTGGGTCATTAAATCCTCGAACGCCTTTTAATGTGCCAAAGCAATGGTCAAATGAGCGGTTTTCTTGCATGAGAAATACAATGTGTTCCGCGTCTAAGTAAGTGCTACCGACCGGTGCATCAATCGCTAAAGCACGTTGAATGGATGGTGGGAGTACAGAGGACATCGCCGCCAATCCGGTTAAAATAGAGGCTTGTTTTATAAACGTTCTTCTTGATTCCATGATTCATGAATAGGTCTGTAATTCGAGGTTGATTTCGAACCAATATAATAAAAATTAGGTCGTTACGAAAAAAGTGAAAAATTTTTTTGAAAAAAAACCATGTTTAAATCATATATTCTGCGTTTTTACATTTTTTAACAATTTTTTTCAAATGAAGGTGCAACTTTTTGGAATTATATTAGTCTTATATACAAAACAACAGAACAAAATATTTTAAAACAATAAGATCATGAAAACAAAACAAGTATTATTCACCATTTTCGGAGTATGTGCATTATTTATGGGTGCATTTGCCAAAGAAAATTTTGCGTCGAGCAACGACAAGTACATTAAACATAGTTTAGTAATCGCAGTCGCCAAAGAAAGCGTGGCGGCTAAGGTAATGGCTCCAGCAATTATTTTGGAGGGCTTTACTGCAGCCACTTCTTTAGACGCTGAATTTGCAAAAGTCATTGAAGCTCCAGCAGTGGAAGCAAACACAGTTCTTGCTAAAAGTAAAGCAGAAGCTTTGAATATGAGCGGATTAAAACCAATGATGATGGATCAAGAAATCTTGAACGCTGACGTGGTTAAACAATTGGAAAAATTCCAATCCGAGACCAAAGCTTTAGAACAAGTTATAAAAATCGATAAACAAATCACTGAAGTTAAGTAATTTGTGTACAGTATATTGATAATTGGTTAGTTAAATTTCGTTGCAAATGCAAAGGCCTCATCCTGAAAGAATGAGGCCTTTGTGATATATAAGTGTTTGCAAACTTATTCTTGTAAACTTATTCTATGGCTTTGATTTCTACTTTTCTATCATATTCCGGTTACAGTAATGCTACCATCCCGTCCAGGTGAGCCTGAATACACCGTGCCAGATGGGACTCCACTCATTCGGACTCCGCTACGTTGGATTTGGCCCATAATGCGCCTTACATCTGCGGAGGCATTGACCGCTTTTCCGCCACCTTCTGTATGAATTCCTACATATTGAGGGGAATTTTTATCTTGTCGTTGTGGGATTAATCCGGATTGGTCGTAAGCAAGATGGACATTCCCACCATTCCCATTTGGGTGAGTTCTAAATCCATTGCTGGCATCATATCCTTCGGCAAGAATAGATAATCCGCCCAGTTTTACGAATTTTATGTTGAGGTCAAAATTTGAAGCATTGTTTTGACTTCCTCTTCCAGAAATGTAAGTGTTGTTCCCTATTTCTGCATGTTTCACAATTAATTTTACCTGTTTTTTGCCGAAAAATTGTAAAGACGAACCTTCATGCATGATTAGGGTGTCTATATGCATGACGATCGTGGAATCGTTGCTTCCGCGATGCTGAACAACTTGTTTCTTCCGTTTGTTAATTTCCAGTTTAGGGAGGTAAATGGAATCATTCACAGTTTCAGATAAACTATTTGCAGGTATGTTGCTTCGACTTGAATTCGTGGTTGCGCAGCCTGAAAAAATGAAACCTAATAGGATGGAGCCAAGTGTAATTTTATGTAAACTATTCATAATCAAATATGTTTTAGTATTTAAAATCGTACAAAAATCACTCCAAGATAAAAAAGCGACCCCTACCTGGGATCGCTTTCCATATGCGCTATTTGCATAAAAACGTTTTTAAACTTGTTCTTACTGACGATTTAAAACCTTTTTTTGCGGGTTTACACGCCTGCAATGCGTTCTTTGTACACCGATAAGGCTTCTTCTAAACGTACTTTTGCGGTCGTATCACCTGGAACGTTATGAGAAGGGTGGATGTGTAATTTGAATCCGCGCTCAGCTAAAATTTCCCCTACGGTACAAACGGTCATCCATACGGTGGTGACAAAGGCCATGGTGGAGACTGGACCTAATTTGTCTTCGTGATTTTTTACAGGAACCGTAGCGTCTTCGATCGGTGCGCAAGAATCCACAACTAAATCGGCCACATCAAAGATGGTTTTTCCGCTGGAATGGCGAGTTTGTTTGCCTTTAGCGGCTTCTGCAGAACCATAAGCGATGACCTTCATGCCTCGTTTTTTGGCCTCCAAAGCCACATCGATATTTACGTTATTAATTCCTGAGTGCGAAAACAACCACATGGTGTCTTTTTCGTCGAAATTATAACCTTTCATGATCTCTACACCGTATCCTTCTACGCGCTCTAAGAAAACAAATTGGTGCACGCCCATCTCGCCTGTTATACGTGTAAAAAAGGTTAAAGGCAATTCCACCATGGGATGAAACCCGACAAATCCTCCAATACGAGGATACATTTCTTCGATAGGAATGGTGGCGTGGCCACAGCCAAATGTATGTACCCAGCGTCCCGCCTCGATCGAATCGGCCATCACTTCTGCGGCCTTCCGAATATTCTCCATTTGGGTTTGTTCGATTTGGTCCATTACAGACCTGGCATTTTCTAGCCATTGTTTTGCTAACATCATGATATATTTATTGTTTGTTGGAATATTATTTTTTGTTGGATATTTATTGTTGAGTAATTACTTTTTAATGGGTATTTACTGTTGGATTATTACTGTTTGTTGGATTTAAATTTAAAAATTAAAAGGCTCACAAGGGCCATGCTGATCCATATCGCGACTAAAACAGCGCTGTAAGAGGCGATTCCGTAGGTGTCCGCCAAGTAGCCCATCAGGTAATTAATGCTGACATTGCCCAGTA
Organism: uncultured Sphingobacteriaceae bacterium; assembly: GCA_964436635.1. GTDB lineage: Bacteria > Bacteroidota > Bacteroidia > Sphingobacteriales > Sphingobacteriaceae > DASRQK01. The sequence continues at coordinate 25,692 of CAYTDM010000024.1, read as the reverse complement.
AGCCGATCACGATCACTAAACTAAAGGCTGTGCCGGCCATTTCCTGGTACAAGGTGCCGATGATGCCTAACATGAGTGGAAATCCGATCGCTAAGCCGGCTCCGAATAGGAACAACCCTATGAACACCAAGGATGTTAAGGAGAAATAGAGGGTTAAGCTACCGCAAAGCAATAAGGTCAGAGCCGTAATTAATAAGGATTTTTCACTGGCATTGCGCCACGCGCCACCGATAATGATCCGCATGCTGGTAATCCCGATCACCATGACGGATAAGGCCAATAATGCTTTTTCTTCTCCCAAACCCGATTCTCCGGTTAAATAGCGAGTGGTCCAATTGTTTGCGACCGCTTCTAAACTCATCTGTAAGAAAAGAAAGGCAGTGATCAGGACCGGAACTTTATATTTAAAGATGGAAATGGCTTGCCCGAAGGAAACCGGTTTGTTTCTTAATGGGGGTGGGTAATGGAGAAATAATAAAGCGACTCCGATGGTTAGAGCCAAAAAGGACACACCAGATACTATTTCAGTGGTGCTGACAACGCCCGATAAGCTGCTTAAAATTAAGGGCATGCCTAATCCTCCAATTCCGTAAAACACGCCCAATAGGCTGAGGTTGGCGACTTTGTTTTGGTCACTGATTAAGGCGACTAAAGCGTTGGTGGCCCCATTAATGGCACCCCCTCCGACCCCAAAAATGAATACGGCCATTCTTAAAATGGAGAGGGAATCGGAGTTTCCTATCCCGTAAAATCCTATGGATAAGCTGAGCGCGGAGGCGAATAATAACCATTTATACCCGTGTCGATCGACTATTGGACCGAAAACCAGGGATCCGACGATGATTCCTAATGGTAAAACCGCAAATAGGGACCCGATTTGTAAATCAGAAAAATCGAACTTTTCTTTTAAATGCAGGGTGACCGATCCGAGTGTGATAAAGCAGATTCCGAAGAGCAGCATGCCTGCGCAGGCTCCCCAGAAAATGAATCGTTTGTTATAGGTTAAAGTTGTCATGCTGATCGTTTTAATTGATTTCTGGAGATGAATGGGTGTTTAATTGGTTCCAAACCATCGCGGCGGCCCCATAAATCCCAGCTTTTCCTTTTAGTTCGGAAGGGACGAATTCAGCCCGCCGAATGCTGATGGGTTGGGCCCATAAAAGCGCTTCTTGGTAGATAAGTGGGATGAGTTTGGTGGCCGGCCCAAATATTCCGCCTCCAAAAATGATTTTTTTCGGGTTGAAGAGGCTGACTAAATTTGCGGTAGCCATGCCCCAGTATTCTATTAATTTTTTAATCACTTCCACCGCCAAGACGTCGTCCTCCTCGAACGCTGCAAAAACATCTCGAGCCGTAATCGAATCCGGATTCGAGCGATTCAGTCGAGTAGGAAGGGTGGGGTGTAAGCGAACATAGCGTTGGGCCGTCTTCGCAATGCCATCGCCCGAGGCCGTGCCTTCATAATTACCACAGGATTTGTATTCCTCTTTAAATGGAGGTTCTAAGGCCATCCATCCTATGGCTCCCGCAATGTCTGACGCGCCTCTTATTAAATGCCCTCCTGATAGAATGCCTGCACCGATACCGGTACCTACGGTCATGAAAATGGCATCTTCACAACCTTTTGCAGCGCCCATCCATGCCTCCCCTAAGATGCAACACGCCCGATCACTGTCTATATGCACTGCCATTTCTGGATTGATGGATTTTATTTGGTGCCAAAGGGGGTAATTGTCCCAGCCGGGAATGTTAGGTGCCCAAACCGTTTTTTGTTGGCTTCTGTAAATTCCGGGTATACCAATGCCAATTCCTTTTACAGGATCTGTAAATCGGTGCTCTTCAATGAGTCTTTTGGCTGTGTTTTCTATGAGCGCTCCAACCGCTGCTCCTTTTTCTGGGGGCAAAAATTCTTTATGTTCCAGCATGAGGGTACCTTCATTCGAAAATACCGCGTAGGATAATTTAGTGCCGCCCAAATCAAATGCGATAATGGACATAAGCGTATATGTTGGTTAGTGCGAAGAGTGTTTATGCGTGTTTATGCGTTTTTCTTCGTGTTCACAATGTTAACGAAAAAAAAATATAAAATGAAGAGGGAAAGGGAATAAGATTTGTAAAATTCGGTTTTTGAATGAAATTGTAGAGGGTTGGACGGGGTGGAAACAAAAAATGGGTAAGCACATTTTATCGCACCGCTACAACCTCATACCCTTGCTGCGTTCCCGCCCTGGGGGGTTAAGAGGGAGCTGGTCGTAAAAGACTTACCCAAGCGCAAAGATAAAGATATTTCATTAGTTTTGCGAATAATTTTTAATATTCAATAGATAGACGAGGTTAAAATTTATAACGCATTGAGCGCGAATGAATTTTAAGTTTTCGCAAAAAAGAGGAGAAGGAATGACACAGCAAGTTATACAAAATTTAAATATAGATACCATCGTTGCTTTGGCCACATCGAATGGAAAAAACGGGGCCATCGCGGTAATAAGGCTCTCAGGGCCAGATGCTATAGCGATAGTAAACCGCGTTTTTGCAGGAAAAAACCTTTTGAAACAGGCCTCGCACACCATTCATTTTGGAACGATTCGAGATGGTGAACATATTTTGGACGAGGTGTTAGTCAGTCTTTTTGTGGGGCCAAATTCTTACACCAAGGAAAATTCCGTTGAAATTTCGGTGCATAACAGCAGTTATATTATTTCTCGAGTGATTCAATTATTGATTCAGCAGGGAGCGCGAGCGGCTCAACCAGGAGAATTCACGATGCGGGCGTTCTTAAATGGGGGCTTGGATTTGTCGCAGGCCGAGGCGGTAGCGGATTTGATCGCTTCTTCTTCTGAAGCTTCGCATCACATCGCCCTGAACCAAATGCGGGGAGGATTTTCTAATCAATTGAAGCAATTGCGTGAAGATTTGGTGCATTTTGCGTCGCTAATCGAATTGGAATTGGATTTTTCGGAAGAGGATGTGGAATTTGCGAACCGCGATCAACTGAAAAAATTAATATTAAATATACAATCCGTGGTCGGACGCTTGATCCGATCTTTTGAACAGGGAAATGTGTTGAAAAATGGCGTTCCGGTGGTTATTGCAGGCAAGCCAAACGTTGGGAAATCCACGCTATTAAATGCGCTATTGAACGAAGAACGGGCCATTGTATCAGACATAGCTGGTACCACCCGGGATACCATAGAGGACGAAATGAATATAGGCGGGGTGACTTTCCGCTTTATCGATACCGCTGGGATTCGGGAAACTCAGGACGTGATAGAAGCGAAAGGGGTGGAGCGGACACGAGAAAAAATGAAACAAGCGCGTTTAATCGTGTATTTATTCGATCCTATGCAAGACGAGGTGAAAGAGGTTCAAGAACAATTAGCCGAAATTGCCACGCTAAACATCCCTTATTTGACCCTGATCAATAAATCTGATTTGCTCACAGCAGACCAAAAAGCCCAATATGCCGAACTTTCACCCCTGTATATTTCCGCCAAACAGCAAGAGGGGATAGAGGAATTAAAAGACGCCTTACTCGAGCAGGTGCAACTTAAAAACATCCACCACGACGACGTGATGGTAAGCAATATCCGCCACGTAGAAGCCTTAGAAAAAACAGAAGATGCCCTTGGAAAAGTGCTATACGGCCTCGACAACCCCGTTACTTCGGACTTCCTCGCCATGGATATCCGCCAAGCCCTGCATCACTTAGGCGAAATCACCGGCACCGTCACCACAGACGACCTGCTGGAGAATATTTTCTCGAAGTTTTGTATAGGGAAGTAGGGGGGATTTTTCCATCACTTTACTAAGTTTTACGGATTTCCGTATTTTTTTATTTTAATTTCTTAGTATATTTAAAGAAATTATAAACCTTTATTTATCAATTAATAACCGAGTTAGCTTTAAACCGTTTTTTCAAAATATAATATATAATGACAAGAGAGCAAGAAAGAGAAGAGCTGCATAGAACCATCTGGCAGATAGCAAACGAATTACGTGGGAGTGTAGATGGTTGGGATTTTAAATCCTATGTTTTGGGAATGTTATTTTATCGTTTTATTTCTGAAAATCTACGATCGCATATTAATAAAGCAGAGTGGGAAACAGGAAATGCCAATTTTGATTATGCGAAAATTTCGGATGAAGATGCTGAGTATGGTCGTCAAGATACCGTAGCTGAAAAAGGCTTCTATATATTACCATCTGAGCTATTCGAAAATGTACAAAAGAATGCAGAAAATAACCCAAATCTAAATACTGATTTGCACCGCATTTTTAAAGATATCGAATCTTCTGCCAACGGTACAGATAGTGAAGATGACTTGAAGGGATTGTTTGATGATGTGGATGTCAATAGTAATAAACTAGGAGGTACGGTAGATCAGCGTAATAAGCTGTTGGCTAAAATTCTCAAGGCTATAGCTGGTCTGAAATTAGGCGATTATCAAGATAACAATATAGATGCGTTCGGGGATGCTTACGAGTATCTGATGACAATGTATGCGAGTAATGCAGGCAAATCTGGAGGGGAATTTTTTACACCTCAAGAGGTATCGGAATTATTGGCGGAAATTACAGTTGTAGGCAAAACAGAAGTAAATAAAGTGTATGACCCTGCCTGTGGTTCGGGATCATTATTATTGAAGTTTGCGAAAGTATTGGGTAAGGAGAATGTTCGCCAAGGATTCTATGGGCAAGAGGTAAATATTACGACGTACAACTTGTGCCGTATCAATATGTTTTTGCACGATATTAACTTTGAAAAGTTTAATATCGGACATGGTGATACTTTGATGGATCCAATGCACTGGGATGATGAACCATTCGATGCGATAGTATCTAATCCTCCGTATTCGATTAAATGGGAAGGCGATGCCAATCCATTATTGATTAATGATCCTCGCTTTTCTCCAGCCGGTGTCTTAGCACCCAAATCTAAAGCTGATTTGGCTTTTACCATGCATATGCTTTCGTGGTTGGCTACTTCGGGTACAGCAGCTATTGTTGAGTTCCCTGGTGTATTGTATAGAGGTGGTGCAGAACAAAAGATTCGTAAATACTTAATTGACAATAATTACGTAGATGCTGTTATACAGCTTCCAGCCGATTTATTTTTTGGTACTTCGATAGCGACTTGTATTATCGTCTTGAAGAAAAGTAAAAAGGATAATGCGACATTGTTCATCGATGCATCAGCCGAATTTATACGTGGGGGTAACAAGAATAAATTATCGGACGATAACCGTAAGAAAATATTAAATGCTTTCATTGCTCGTGAGTCTGTTGAACATTTTGCTAGACTAGTTCCGAATGCGGAGATAGCAGAGAATGATTATAATATTGCTGTAAGTTCGTATGTAGAGCAAGAGAACACGCAAGAAGCTACGGATATCAAAGCTTTGAATCTGCGTATAAAAGAAATCGTAGCTCGACAACAAGAGTTGCGCACTTCTATTGATGCTATTGTGAATGATTTGGAAGGAGTAGGGAATGAATAAGGAATTACAGTTTTTAATTTATAACGCACCGCAATTTGACACAAAAATAAATGTGGTGGTAAAAGATGAAACCATCTGGCTTACACAAAAAGCTATGGCTGAACTTTTTGATGTACAAGTGCCAGCTATTAGTAAGCATATCAAAAATATCTTTGACGAAGGCGAACTTACTGATACGGCGACTGTTTCCAAAATGGAAACAGTCGTTAATCGAGGTTTCAGAGGGGAAGTGGTGGAGCTTGTAGATTTCTACAATTTGGATATGATTATCTCGGTTGGCTACCGTGTCAATTCGTCTAAAGCAACTCAATTTCGAATCTGGGCTACCAATACGTTAAAGGAATTTATTACGAAAGGTTTTGTAATAGATGATGAGCGATTGAAACAGGGTAAAACAGCTTTTGGAAAGGATTACTTTCGTGAATTATTGGATAGAGTTCGTTCTATTCGAGCTAGTGAACGAAGAGTTTATCAGCAGATTACGGATATTTTCGCAGAATGTAGTATAGATTATGATCCACAATCAGAAATTACCAAGAATTTCTATGCGATGGTGCAAAATAAGTTTCATTTTGCGATAACAGGATACACAGCTGCCGAAATAATTTATAAAAATGCAGATGCTCAAAAAGAAAACATGGGGCTAACCACATGGAAAAATGCACCCGATGGTCGTATCTTAAAGCTTGATACCTCAGTAGCAAAGAACTACTTGAGTGAAAAAGAAATCAAACAGCTTGAACGAACGGTAACCTCTTACTTTGATTATATAGAAAACCTGATTGAGCGTGAAAATACGTTTACGATGGAAAGTCTAGCGAAAAGTGTAGATAAGTTTTTGAACTTTAACGAATTTAAAATTTTAGAAGGCAAAGGAACAAAATCACATCAACAGGCTATAGCTAAAGCAGAAAAAGAGTACAATGAGTTTAACAAAACTCAAAAAATTGTTTCGGACTTTGATAAGGAAGTGAAAAGATTAATTCAGAAAGGAGGAAAAAGTGAATAAAATAGATGAATTAATTGCGCAGTATTGCCCTGATGGGGTAGAATATAAAGAGCTCTCAGAAGGTGTTATTTTAAAAAAAGGAAAACAATTAAATAAGGAACTTTTAACTGTAGATGGTTTATATCCTGCTTATAACGGAGGTGTTTCATTTTCAGGTTATACAAATACTTTTAATTATACTGGAAACAAAATTATAATTAGTCAAGGGGGAGCCTCGGCAGGTTTTGTCAATTTCGTAAAATCAAATTTCTATGCGAATGCTCACTGTTATGTAGTTTTACCTAATATGGAGTTATTAAACAATAGATTTTTGTATCATATCTTGAAAACTAACGAAGATAGGTTGGCAAAAAAACAACATGGTGCTGGTATTCCAGCATTAAAGACATCTGAAGTATTAAATCTAATAATTCCTTTTCCACCACTACCTGTACAAGAAGCTATAGTAGAGATTTTAGATAAGTTTACTGCGCTGGAGGCGGAGCTGGAGGCGGAGCTGGAGGCGGAGCTGGAGGCGCGTACGCGCCAATACGAATATTATCGTAATGAGCTACTTTCTTTTGAAGGCAAAGATGTAGAGTGGAAGACGTTGGGTGATATCGGCGAGTTTATTCGTGGAAGTGGTCTACAAAAAACAGATTTTAGAGATTCAGGTGTTGGATGTATCCATTATGGTCAAATTTACACCTATTATGGAACTTCAGCTACCGAAACTAAATCATTTGTTTCTAAAGAATTAGCGAAAAAATTAAAGAAAGTTAATAAGGGAGATATTATAATAACAAATACAAGTGAGAATATTGAAGATGTATGTAAAGCTGTCGCGTGGTTAGGAGAGGATGAAATTGTAACTGGGGGGCATGCATGTATTTTCAAACATAATGAAAATCCATTGTATATAGTTTATTGTACTCAAGTAAGTAGTTTTTTTAGTCAAAAGAAGAAATTAGCTAAAGGAACAAAAGTAACTGATGTATCAGCTAAAGATTTAGCTAAAATAAAAATTCCAGTTCCATCGATTGAAGAGCAAAATCGTATAGTTGCTATTTTAGATAAGTTTGATGCTTTGGTCAATGATATTTCTACAGGTTTACCAGCGGAAATTAAAGCGCGTAGAGAGCAGTATGAATACTATCGTGGTAAGTTGTTGAGTTTTGAAACAAAAAGTGCTTAGTCATTATGGATAAAGTCTCGATTCGTTTTTTTGACGACCGTGAGGTTCGAGCCATTTGGGACGATACACATAACAAGTGGTGGTTTTCGGTATTAGATATTGTGGCTGTATTGACTGATCAAGATGATTATACCAAAACCCGTAACTACTGGAAGTACCTTAAAGCGAAATTAAAGAAGGAAAATAGCGAAGTGGTTAGTGCCACTACCCAGTTGAAATTTATCGCGCCAGATGGAAAAAGAAGGTTGGCAGATGTTCTAGATTACGAAGGTATCATAGGATTAGGTAAAACGTTTCCTAGTACCAAAGCCAATCGCTTTATAGAATGGTTTACCTATAGTGATGAAACCATTGATGGAAAAAGTAAAAACAAGGCTTATGCTTTGTTCGAAAGCTCATTTATAGATAGTATTGAAGTGGGGACAGTAAAGGGTCTGTTGCAAATTCACGCTTATTTATTTGGTGGTTTGTATGATTTTGCTGGACAAATACGAACCAAGAATATTGCAAAGGGCGGATTTCAATTTGCTATGGCGCAATATCTTACCAATACGTTGAAAGATATTGAAGCTATGCCAGATGAGACTTTTGATCAAATTGTAGACAAATATGTAGAAATGAATATTGCCCATCCTTTTATGGAGGGGAATGGTAGAAGTACACGGATATGGTTGGATTTGATGCTCAAACGATCATTAAAAAAATGTGTAGATTGGAGCAGAATCCCAAAGAATGATTATCACCAAGCTATGATAAAAAGTGTGGTAAATAGCGAAAGCCTGAAGTCTGCATTGAATGGCGCATTGACGGAAGATATCAATAGTCGAGAAATGTTTATGAAAGGAATTGATTATTCCTATTATTACGAAGAAAATTGAATAAATTTTAATGATAAATGGTAAATGATTAATGTTAAATTATAAATGATTAACCATTATCCACTAATCACTAACCATTGTAATATGAATTATAACCTAATCGCTGAAAACAAAGAATCTACTGTAGTTTCAGAATACACTTCTGAATATAAAAGAGAAGTGCATTATCAGTCCGAGGCTGAATTAGAAAAGGCTTTTATTCATTTGTTAAAAGACCAAGGGTATGATTACTTAACGATTCATACAAATACACAGTTGGTCGATAATCTTCGAAAACAGTTAGAGAAATTGAATGATTATCAATTCACTGAAAAGGAATGGAAACAGTTATTTGAAGGTAAATTATCTAATCCTAATGCTAACATTGAGGATAAAACCCGCCTCATTCAAGAAGATTATATCCAAGCATTAGTATGTGAGGATGGATCGCTTCGCAATATTTACCTCATTGACAAAAAGAACATTCATAACAATAGTCTTCAGGTTATTAATCAATATGAAACATCAGAAGGTAAACGTCTTAATCGATACGATGTGACCGTATTGGTGAATGGTCTGCCTATGATTCATATCGAGTTAAAAAAACGCGGAGTCTCCTTACAAGAAGCCTTCAATCAGATCGATCGTTATGAACGCGAATCATTTTGGGCAGACAGCGGTTTATTCCAATATGTACAGTTGTTTGTGATATCGAATGGTACTTTAACCAAATATTATAGCAATACCACGCGCTACTCACATATTAAGGAGACAAATTCAGCTAGTAACTTGTCAGCATCCGCTAGAAAAAAGACAAGTAATAGTTACGAGTTTACTTCCTGGTGGGCGGATGGTAGAAATAAGCCAATATTGGATCTCATGGATTTTGGCAAGACATTTTTTGCCAAGCATTCTATTCTAAATATTATTACTAAATACTGCGTATTTACTTCGGACAAGTTGCTATTGGTGATGCGACCGTATCAAAT
>CAYTDM010000024.1:0-16155 GCA_964436635.1 uncultured Sphingobacteriaceae bacterium | reverse complement strand
TTTCGTATGGCATACCACAGGCTCAGGTAAGACATTGACTTCTTTCAAAACAGCTCAATTGGCAAGTAAATTACCTTTCATAGAAAAAGTAATATTCGTAGTTGACCGTAAGGATTTGGACTACCAAACTATGAAAGAGTACGATAAGTTTGAGAAGGGAGCCGCAAATAGCAACACAAATACAGCTGTATTAAAAAAGCAATTGGATGATCCGAATGCGAAAATAATTATTACCACCATCCAGAAGCTTTCTATTCTTATCAAGAAACAAAAAAAACACCCAACTTATAGCAAACCTATTGTATTTATTTTTGATGAGTGTCATCGTTCACAGTTTGGAGAAATGCACGAGTCAATAACTAAAACCTTTAAAAAATATTTCTTATTTGGATTTACGGGGACACCAATTTTTGCAAAAAATGCTAATAGCGGGGGCAAGTCGCATTTAAAAACCACTGTGCAGGCTTTTGGATGTTATGTACATGGCGATCCTGCGAATTGCCCAGAAGCAATGCATCAGTCTGCTATTCATACTTATACTATTGTAGATGCCATAGCTGATAAAAATGTATTGCCTTTTAGAGTAGATTACATACGAACGATTAAGGAAAAGGAAAATATTTCCGATCAAAAAGTGCGAGACATCGACAGGGAGAAAGTTTTTTTGTCTCCAAAATATATCGCTAATAATGTAGCTTACATCTTAGAGCATTTTGATCAGAAAACTATGCGGAATTCCAAGCCGTATTATATGACTGCTTTGGCAAATGTGCATGAAGTTGCTTCAGCAAGAGACCGGAATAAAATAGAAGAGATTAAAGAAAAAATTCGCAGAAGCGGATTTAATTCCATTTTGGCAGTTACTTCCATTGATGCTGCAAAGTTGTATTACGAAGAGTTTAAGCGGCAGCAAAAGGAAGTTCCTGAGCTTCGCAAATTGAAGATCGCTACCATTTTTAGTTTTGGACAAAACGATGCCGAAGAGGATGGTGTAGAAGATGAAAATTCAGAATCGACAGAAGGATTAAGTGCCTCACATCGGGATTTTCTTGAAGTGGCGATTACCGATTATAACTTAGAATTTAAGACCAACTACGATACTTCACCTGATAAGTTTCAGAATTATTATAAAGACGTTTCATTACGAATGAAAAATCGAGAAATTGATTTATTAATCGTAGTGAATATGTTTTTAACCGGATTTGATGCGACTACTTTAAATACGCTTTGGGTGGATAAGAATTTGCGAATGCACGGATTACTGCAGGCATTTTCTAGGACAAATCGTATCCTAAATTCGATTAAGACTTTTGGAAATATTGTTTGCTTCCGGAATCTAGAGGAGAATACCAATGAGGCTTTGGCACTATTCGGCAATAAAGAAGCAGGAGGAATAGTTCTGCTGAAAAAATTTGACGAATACTATTACGGATATGAGGACGGTAAGAAAGAGGTAAGGGGATATGCTGATTTAGTTCAGGAATTGTTAGAGAAATTCCCTATTGGTGTTCGTATCGTCAGTGAAGAGGCTAAAAAGGAATTTATAAGGCTTTATGGGGTTATCCTTAAATTGCAAAATATTCTTCGCGTATTCGATGAGTTTGCTGGAAAGGAGATATTATCGGATAGAGATTTTCAAGATTACCACAGTATCTACATTGAATTATACAATGAATTCAGAGGACAGGGTACAGGAGATCGGGAGAATGTGGTCGATGATATTGAATTTGAAATGGAGCTCATTAAGCAGGTTGAAATCAATATAGATTATATATTGATGCTTATTCGTAAATATCACGAGGGGCATATGAAAGACAAGGAAATCGTGGTGAATATTCAAAAGGCAATCGATTCCAGTGTTGATTTAAGAAATAAAAAAGACCTCATCCAGAAGTTTGTCGACTCTTTAACTCCATCGTCTAATGTGGATGATGAATGGAAACAATATGTAAAAGAACAAAAAGAAGCTGAACTAAATCAAATCATTGTCGAAGAACGCTTAAAGGGAGAAGAAACTAGAACTTTCGTAGAAAATTCATTCAAGAATGGTGAAATCCAATCCGCAGGTACTTCTTTCGCAAAGATCTTACCGCCAGTTTCTCGTTTTACCCCAACAGGTGAGCGCACATCATTAAAAGAACGTGTTCTAACAAGATTAAAAGAGTACTTCGATAGGTATTTTAATATTATATAAAACGGAAACTATTAAAATATAAATAGAAGCATAAAATTAAGTGTTCATTAAGAGACGATGAATATTTTGTTATAGATCATGAATTTTAACTTAGTTATAGAAAACCTAAAAGCAAGTAGAAATATATTTCATTCTGAAGATGATTTGAAATTCGAAATGAGTATAATTATTAAAGAATTATATCCTAAGCTAAGAATTAGATTGGAGCGTCCGACTCCGATTCAAATGGTCACAAAATCCACCTTAGAAAGAAATATTACTAGAGCCCCTATAGATATTGTGGTAATAGATACTGAATCAAAAATTATATATCCTATAGAAATAAAATATAAAACAAAGTTGGCAAAGATCTTAAATAATGATGAACAATATGATTTAACCAGTCACGGAGCTAATGACATTGGACGCTATAGCTTTAGAAAAGATATATATAGAATTGAAAATTTTGATATAGATATAAATGGTTTCAAAAATTTCGAAAAGAAAGGATTTGTTTTCATTTTAACAAACGATAAAGCATATTATAAAAATGATGTTAGTTCAAATCAATCATTAAATCGCAATTTATCATTTCGTCATGGGGCAATAATTAAGCCTGAGTATAAAGGGTGGTATTATCAAAACTTACCTGAAAATAGATATATATTAGATATAAGGATACCAAACAATTCATTGTTAAAGAAGCATTGGACTACAGGAAAAGAATATGCTTACGATTTGACTTTTAGTAAAGAATATCAAATCAATTGGGAAGAATATTCTAATTTATTTGATCAAATGGGTAAAGCAGTACAATTTAAATATTGTTTGATTAAAGTTGGGCGACATTCGTAATTTATAATTTGGAATTGCTAAATTTTCCTGAACAACAGGCTATTAAAGTAAATCCATCAACATTAAACCGTTTACAATACAATCGTAAGTCTATAGTTTATATTGTGTGTTTTGCGTAGAGGTTTGCATGGATATACTGTGAATGGCCAGGTTGTTTGAGATAAGATCGTTTTCGATAAATTCATTCGCCAGCTGTTTTCTTCCCCTCAAAACAACCTCCTAAACCACTGGTCTTTAAAGCCAATGTAGTATTTGGATTCTTCGATTTTTAGGGGGTAGATGCGGATGTAGTTTCCTTGGCCGGGGTCGCCTTTTCCGGTTTCAAGGTCGAAGCCGTGCCGGTGAAAGGGGCAAATAATGCGTTGGCCTTCGCACCAGCCGCTTGATAATTGTGCGCCTGCATGGGGGCATCTGGATGAGATCGCGTGTAGTTTTCCTTCATGGTGCACCAGACAGACGGATTTTCCGTCGATTTTTACGGTTCTGTTTTGATTTGGCTCCGGGAGTAGATCGGGTGTAACTTCAATCCATTTCATGCCTTCAAGTTTAATTCTTTTTGGTGAATAAACAAAAACCTGTATCTTTTGCGATAATTTTGTGACTGATTCAATTTAAAACCTATTGAGTAAAACATCCAAACTTATCATCGCAGGCTTCTGCTTATTGAAGTTGATCATTCAATGTACGTCGAATTATCACTCTGGTTTCCAGGGTGATGAGCTGTTGCATATTGAGAGTGGAAATCACTTGGCGTGGGGCTATATGGAATATCCGCCCATGATCGGTTGGTTGGGGTATCTCCAAAACTTGGTGGGTTCGGATTCTGTGTTTGTGCATCGTTTTTTTGCCCACCTGGCCTCCTTAATCATTTTAATTTTTTTGGGCAAAATTACATGGGCGATTGGCGGGAGGAATCGAGCCGTGTTTCTGGTACAATTGGCTCTATTTGGGATCATGGGGCGAGCTCATTTGCTGTTCCAACCTGTGGTGTTTAGCCAATTATTCTGGGTCATGAGCTTTTATTTCCTGATTCGTTTCGAACAAGAGGGGCGGGTTAAGCATGCTTGGTGGCTGATGTTGTGTTTCGCGTTTGGCTTGTTAACCAAATACGATATGGTGTTTTTTATAGGTGGTTTGTCGTTTTTATTTGCTTCGCAAAAGATTAGAGACCTTTTTATCCATCTTAAATTGTATAAACAAGTGTTGATAGGTTTATTGATGATTTTACCGAATATTTTTTGGCAATGGCAGCACGATTTTCCCCTGTTTAACATGTTTGGTAGACTCTATGAAACGCAATTAAATGAGTTGAGCTTTGTTGAGGTGTTTAAAGAGTTATTTATTTCTTTAAATCCATTTAATTACTTGTTATTCATCGCTGCTTTTTTTGTTTTTTGGGTCAAAGACAAGCGTTTAAACACGTCTAAATACGTGTTGGGGTCGATCCTGATTTCGGCGCTATTTCTGATTCTGGGGAAAGGTAAGGGCTATTATTTTTATCCTATTTTTCTTCTGCTTTTGCCTTTTGGGGCTTGGGTGTGGGAACACAAAATTCTCTCTTATAGAAAATGGTTAATGTATCCGCTTGTCCTGCTTATCTTCGTTTCAAATGCTATTCTGTTGCCATTTAATGTGCCTTTGACCACAAAAGAAAGCTTTATAGAACATGAATATCCCTACGATAAGGTAGAGGTGCCTGGAGGGAAATATGGTCTAAAGGAAGAACGCTACTCTCAAGAAATGTGGCCAGCGACGATGGAGGCTTTGCGTGAGGTGTATCAGAATTTGCCAGCGGGCGAAAAAGAGGATGTGCTGATTTGGGGGAAACATTATGCACAAGCAGGAGCGATTTCGCTTTTTGGGGAACCATATAACCTGCCGAAATCCTTTTCTCTGCACGGCAGTTTTTATTCTTGGTTGCCAAAAGGGTCTATGCCTCGAACCACCTTGGCAATTCGCTTTTCAGATGAATCAGGCTCCAGTTTTTTTACCCCGTATTTTGAAAGCGTAGAAGCTGTAAAAACTCTTTATAATCCCTATGCGCAAAGAGAGGAAAAACTCTGGCAGACTATTTTTATTTGTCGAGATCCTAAGTATAGTTTCGATGAATTGAAAGAGTTGTTTAAGCATAGGATATTTGAATAGGGAAGTAGTTTAAGCATAGGATATTTAGATACGGAAGTAGTTTAAGCATAGAATATTTGAATAGGGAATTGGGAAGCGCTTTTGGAGGGAGTAATTTTGGATAGAAATTTGTTTTTCTGGAATAAATTTAGTATATTTAAGTATAATCTCATGTGATGGAAAACATCTTGTTTTTTGATGGGCATTGTGGGTTTTGTGATCGGGCGGTTCAGCGGGTCATTCGATTCGAGCGGCGATCTACGATTCGTTTTTCTCCTCTTCAAAGTGATTTTTCTAAGCGATTTTTTAGTGAGCGGGGGATTCACATCGCTGTGGATTCTGTAGTTTTTTATGATCGGGGGAAAGTTTTTACAAAGGGGAAGGCCTTGTGTGCGGTGATGCAGCACTTGAAATGGCCGTATCCTTGGCTGGGGAAAGTCATTCAGATTTTACCTAATCTTTTAGTGGATGCGGTTTATGATTTGGTAGCAAAAAATAGGCAGCGCTTAGCTGGATCCAGTTGCGGTGTTCCTGATAAGTTGACTCGAGAACGGTTCTTAACGGAATAATTTTTTTAACGCTTTTATTCGTTTTTAATTGTTTAAAAAGTAAGGGCAACCACCGCGTTGCGTAGCGATATAAGCGCTTAGGTTTACGGCTTCTTCTAAACTGTTTGAAATGGTGCAGCCTGCTAATTTTTTGGCCACAAAAGCGGCTAAAAAGGCATCTCCACAGCCGACCGTGTCTACTACCTCCACTTGGATGCCCGGAACGGTGGTTTTGCTTCCGGCCATGTAATGTCAGGCTCCGGTCGCGCCGCAGGTTAATAATACTTCCTGGATATTTGGGAATGCGTTCATGATGCGGTGAACGATTTGATCTTGAATATGGCGTCTTTCAATAATTGGAATACAAAGAATGGGAAGTTTAATCTAATTTGCCCAACACTTGAAAGTTGTAAGGGGAATAAGAAATACACTTTAAATATCCTTCGGGTTCATCGTATTGAACATATTTGGCCACAATTCTTCGATATTTTCCAAAACGTTAGGCAGGCAAGTTTTGAACCAGATGGTATAATGCGAAGGGAATTCTGCTATATCGTTGATTAACTGCGGGATGGGTACCCACTTGAAATCTTGAACTTCTGATGGATTAGGGTTTGGATCGCTGGAATTAAATCCTATCAACACATGGTCTAATTCATGTTCGATGAGATTGTTTTCAACTGGGGCGTGATAAATAAAACTAAAGAGTGGGGTTAATTCACATTCCATTCCCATTTCATACATTAACCGATCTTGCGCACTGGAAATGATAGGTTCATTTAATTGTGGGTGGGAGCAACAAGTGTTTGTCCACAAACCACCCCCATGATATTTATCTATAGCACGTTGATGAATGAGTAGTTCGCCTTGATCGTTAAAAATAAAAATGGAAAATGCGCGATGGAGCACCCCTTTTCTATGAGCTTCCATTTTTTCCATTGTACCCAACACTTGGTCGTGTGGATCTACTAAAACCACTTCATTTCTGTCCATAAAAAGGCAAAATCATTCAGTATAAACTATTAATATACAAATTATAAGTTGGAATTCCTAAATTTTTTGAAGAAATATACTACTAATAAGAATTGGGTGTAGCCATAGACCATGTCTTCTACAGGGATAGTACCCATTCTATACCCCATAAATTCTTCGGGATTATAATTCACGATCGGCTGTTCTAATCCTGTTCCCGTTAACACACCATTCACTGGGAAAAATCCTAATAGCAATACAGTGTAAACGGCTGATGCCTTTGTTAACCAAGGAACTTTAGCGATTTGGTTGAGGTATAAGATCGTGGCGGCTGTCGCAAATGCGGTGATGCAGGTGTAAATTCTGTCTATAAAGTAAAAGCCTGCCCACATGAGCACGATGATGGATGTGAAGGCTAAAACTGTATTAAACATTTCTAATTGCTTAAGTTCGAAAAATTTATCAACGCAATAATAGGTGAAAACGCATGAGAAAGGGATGCATATGAAAAATAGCCATTCTTCAATGGGTAATCCTGCAATGGTGAATCCCAGGGTGTAATTTTTATTAAACCACCAGACGCCTTTTGCCGTAAACCAGATGTCCCAAATGATAAAGGGCGTAGCAACTACAATGGCAGCGAGTATAAACGGTTTAAAATGCTTATAAAATTCTAAACGCTTATCAAAGGAAGCAATGAAGCAGATGATAATGGTGAAAAATAAAACTGCAGCGTAGGTATAAGCGATCATGATTTGGACTTATTAAAATACATTTTAAAATATTTCATGGGCACATAAAGAAAACCAAAACATTCACCATTTTCTTTACCCAGGTGTTTGTGATGTTGTTTGTGTGCTCTTCTTAAGGATTTTAGATAGGGGTTTTTTGTGTTTGGAAACAACTGAATGCGTTGATGTATAAATACATCGTGCACAAAGAAATAAGCCATTCCATAAAACATAATCCCTAAACCTATATAGAATAGGTAATTAAAGTTATTAATCGACCCAAAGTACATTAAGGCAATGGTCGGAAGTGCAAAAATGACAAAAAAAGCGTCATTTTTTTCCATAACCCCTTCGTTTGAATGGTCGTGATGGTCTTTGTGAAGAAACCACATAAACCCATGCATGACGTACTTGTGAATTAGCCATGTTGCACCTTCCATGCAAATGAAAACAAGTATTACTATAAGAATGTTCATCATTTTTCGTTCAATTGTTTGCTAAATTGATTGAATAATAAGTCGATGTTCGTCTGAACTGCGTTGGATTTTATTCGTATTTTATTCGTTTTTAAAAATTTTGCATCCTCTTGTATTTGTTGGTAATACCCTAAAAATCGTGGAGCATTCAACTGTACAGAAAGTCGAATATATCGAATTTCTGGCTCATTCGGTGCCAAACTATATGCTTTTTCTATATTGTTTTTACCTAAATTAAACGTTTTTAATTTGTTTATGGGGTTTTGGGTATGGTTTGCCCAAATAGTTTGCAAGCCGCCTATGTAGGCTGTATGCAGGGGAGAGGAAGCATCCACCTTATTAAGTTCATTCATGAGTTCTGCACATAATTCTTTGTTTTTTGCCAATTTTGAAAAATTAACTCTGACTCGTTCCAACGCTTCTTTCGAAAAATTAACCCTGACTTGTTCTAACGCTTCTGAGGATTCTGAAAAGCTCAACCACAGGAACATAGACGAAAACAAAAAGTATTTTATCATAAACAAGAAGCTTTATAACGTAAATAACTGGTAATGGCTACATACGCTTTTTCACCGTTTGGCACACGAATTCTTCGGTTTAATATTTCATGTGAATGCTTTGATTCAATCTTTTTAAAGAGCTTTTTATAATATTTGTATGCTAAATATACTCCAAATTTTGAAGAATTTGGCAGCATTTTAATGCCAATTAACGCCTCCTTAAATTCACTTTCAATGTCCTCTTCTATTTGTTTTTTCGTAACCGAATCGAACTTATTTAAATCAACATTCGGAAAATACACACGACCAAGCACATGGAAATCATCTCCCATGTCCCTTAAAAAATTAATTTTTTGGAACGCCGACCCTAATTTCATTGCATAGGGCTTCAGTTCTTCAAATTTTTCTTTATTTCCTTCAGTAAACACCGCTAAACACATTAATCCCACGACTTCTGCAGATCCAAATATGTATTTCTTATAGAGTTCAGAGTTGAAATCGATCTTTTGTAAATCCATTTCCATGCTGTAAAGAAACTGATCTATTAACGCACGGTCTATTTGGTACTTCAAGACTGTTTCCTGGAAAGATTGCAAAATAGGATTCAAGGAAATTCTTTCATTCAATGCCTGCTCAGTATCTACCTTTAATCTATTTAACAGCTTTTCTTTATCGTAGTCATGAAAACTATCGACTATTTCATCAGCCAGTCTTACATATCCATATATTGCATAAATTCCTTTTCGAATGGAAGGTTTTAGGGCCAAAATTCCCAAGGAGAAACTGGTGCTGTATTTTTCCGTAGTTATTTTGCTGACAGTGTGGGAAAGCTCGTCAAAAATAATTTTCATAATTTAAAATTCGTTAAGTCTTTAGCCAGCTCATTAGCTGCAATTTTCCCTGAGATAATCGATGGCGGAACACCCGGGCCAGGAACCGTAAGTTGACCCGCATAATATAAATTCTCTACTTTTTTATTTTTCAGTTTTGGTTTTAAAAAGGCCGTTTGACCCAAAGTATTCGCCAAACCATAAGCATTACCCCCATACGCATGATAATCCTGAATGAAATCACTAATACAATAACTGCGTTTATACTCTATTTGTTCATAGAGATTTTCTACCCCCGTTATCTGTTCAATCCTGTTTAACATTTGCTTCAAATACTTTTCACGCACAGATTCAGGATCATCCATGGATAATCCAATAGGCATCAATAAGAATAAGTTTTCTTTACCTTCTGGTGCCACCGTAGGATCTGTTTTGGAGGGACAACAAACATAAAATAAGGGGTCTTTTGGCCAATTTTTTTCTACATAAACACTGTTTAAATGCTTATCAATATCATGCTCAAAAAAGAGGGTATGATGGGTTAACTTCGGAAGCTTTACCTTTAGCCCTAAGTAGTAAATGAGGCTAGAAGGTGCGAATGTTTTTTTCTTCCAATACCGGTCTGTATAATTTCTGTTTTCAAAGGTTAACAAACGTTCGGCGTGGTGATAATCACAAGATGCGATGATGCCATCAAATTCGATGGACTTACCATTTATCACAATGGAATCGACTTTTTTGTTTTTGGTAATAATTTGATCTATCTGATGATCAAAGTGGAAAGTGACCCCTTGTTTTTTAGCGATTTTATACATGGCTTCGACCAGCGAAAAGTAGCCACCTGAAGGATAGTGTGTGCCCAAAACATACCCGCCGTAATTCATCAAACTATACATGGCCGGTATTTTATCTGGACTCGAGCCTAAGAATATTACTGGAAACTCCATAATGGCTCTTATTTTTTCATTTTTAAAATACTGAGAAACGTATTTTCTAAAGTTGGTCAGAAGATCGAATTTAAATGCACTTTTGAATAGATCAACAGAAATAAATTCCTTCCAAGTTAAGGACGGTTTTCGCACAAAATCCTTCATACTGATGTCGTATTTGAACTTTGCATTTTTCATGAACGCATTTAATTGAGCTCCCGCACCCGGTTCTAATCGCTCAAAGAGTTCGGTTAGTTCCTCGTAATTAGCAGGAATTTCAATGGAGTCATTTGAAAATATGACCTGAAATTGTGGATCCAATGCATGTAAATCAAAAAATTCATTGGTTTTGTGACCAAAATCATTGAAATAGCCATCAATAATATCGGGCATCCAATACCAACTTGGCCCCATATCGAAGACAAATCCATGCTCAGTCTTGAATTGACGAGCTCTTCCACCCGGCCCCTCATGTTTTTCATAAACATGGACTTCGAAACCCGCTTTAGCAAGATAAGAAGCTGCTGAAATACCAGCAAATCCTGCTCCGATAACTGCAATTTTTTTACGCACCATAATTAGTTAATGGGTGTCAGTTTTTAATGCTGATAAACCCTTGTTTATCAACAAATGTTGTTAAAAATTGGCGTGGCAAATGCAAATTTTCCATGGCATTGCCGAAACAAATTGGCTAAAATAATAGTATGAGATTTAGTTGTTCTCAAGGTAGCGAAAATTGTTCCAAATTTGTATAAAATTGAAAATATCAATAGAAAAAATACCTAAAAAATGACAGTGGAATTAGAAATTTAAGACGTTTTAAAAATTAAATTATTTACTAATTAAGCCTAAACTACCTTAGCTTATGAAGCTGAATTTTCCTCCAAGCTTTTTAGGCGCTCGCAGTGGTATGTTATAAGCATATTCGTAATCTTATTTTTCGTCGTGATCTTGTTTGAATACGATATGCAGCAACATGGCGGAATCTTCGAAATGGTCAATGGATCAAGTTATGAAGGTACTTTTTTCTTTATTCGATGTAGGTAGGTGTTTCTTCCATTTCCTGGTGACCATTTTTTTCTTGATTAATGTGGTAGGTGTAGTTTGTGCAAACGATAATATCATTTGCGTCAAAATGTTTCACAATTCCATCTTTTTCTAACGTCACTACCCAACAAGAATTTTGATGCATTCCATAGTCAATCAGAAAGATGCAGTGCCCTTTTCCTAAAGGCGTGTCCACAAAAATTGTCGGATTTAATTGCAATATCATAATGACCTCCTTTGCATTTTAAAAACTATTTATATGATATAAATGCATTTTTATATCATACCATTTTGAAATTTTCTACTATTGTCGAACCCAAATTAATGCAGAAGTATCGTACCCCAGGGAGCGTGCTTTCTCTAAAAATTCATCTTTAACTTTAACCGGGATTGATTTTTTTCTAGACAAAATCCATAGATAGGAAGTGTCTTTCCCCACTACGAGTGCGTGTTCATAGTCGCCCGCTAACGCAATCACGTTATATGGAGAGTAATATGGGCCAAAAAATGAAACACTTAATGCGCCCACAGTAGGTTTGCCTCTAAACTTTGCTTTTCCCTCTGCCTTCTTCCATTGTTGCTTTTTTATATTATACCCACGATTAATAACCTTTACTTTACCATTCGCCATCAAGGTGTAATTCGCTGTAACTTGCTCCATATTTCTTTCAAATCGGTGATCCAAGCGTGCAATTTCGTACCAGGTGCCTGTATATTTATTGATATCAAAGGGATCCACAGGTGAAGCTCCTTTGGGCAACGATGCGCAGGACGAGAAGAACCAAAATAATGCAAATGAACTTCCAATTAGCAGGAAATCTTTTTTCATATGCAGAAATTAAAATTTAGAAAAGAAACTTTAAATAAGCGATCTGATTATAATATATCAATTTAAATGCCAAAGCTTTAATTAAGTGAGCGCTCAAAATTGCGAAAGCTTTCGATAAATTTTCCAACTCTAAAACATATAGAATTTACCCCATTATCTAAGGTGAGTGCTATACACTTATTGTCTAATGACCATTTTCTATTGACCGGTGCGAATATTAAATATAAAACCCAAGGAATCATTTCTGATTTTTAGGACGGATCTTCAACGTATTCTAAAATGTCTCCAGGTTGACAATCCAACGTTTTACAGATGGCTTCAAGTGTGCTAAATCGGATGGCTTTCGCTTTGCCTGTTTTTAATATTGATAAATTTGATAAGGTGAGGCCAACCTTTTCTGATAATTCATTCAATGACATTTTTCTTTTTGCCATCATGACGTCTAAATTTACTATTATTCCCATTTTATGGCAGATGTTATACGGTTAAATCATTTTCTTTTTGAATTTCAACACCCTTTTTGAAGATAATGCTAAAAATATAAAGGATGACCCCAATCATTATAAAGGATTTTGGATTTGGCCAAAAAGCTGAAAATGCCGGATCATATAGGGAATAGGCATCTTGCATGGAAATGATTTTTTGTGAAATCCATCTGGTCAAAACGGTGTGTGGTCGTGGATGGATTGAACAAGCTGATTAAAAAGCTAATTATTAATCCCCCGGCTTGAATACAAAGGCTGATAAAAAAAAATACCGAAATCGATTAAGATGTTCGGTATTTGTATGTTTTGGAGTCTATGCTCCTTTAAATTTCGAGCTTACTCTTTTGTAAATTTTATGCCTTTTGTATCATTTCAGCTTGAAGACCACGAGGACCTTTGATTGCCTTATACACAACTTTATCTCCCACATTTAATGTAATGGAAGGGTCAGCTAATTGACTAACATGAACAAAAATTCTATCTAGATTATTTGAGCTATTAATAAAGCCATAGCCTTTTGATGAATCAAAATAACTTATTTTTCCAGTTGGTAAGGCGTCTGGATCTTCTGCGACAGCTTTTGGCGTGCTAATCATGATTTCTTCCAGCTCGAATACTTGCTTTTTGTTAAGATCAGGAGGAGTACTCGATAAGTTTCCATTCTCATCCACGTATGCCAGCATGTCATCTAATGATTGTGAAGAGGGACCTTCATGACGTTTTTCATCCCGTCTAAGTTCTTTTTCTTTTCGTTTTTGTAGTTTTTTCTTATTTCTTTCTTTTTTGTTGAATGTTTCTGCCATGTAATTAAATTAGATATAAAATAAATTGGTCGGGTCGACCATAAAATCTGGAGAAGTGATGCGAAGATACGAAAAAAATGTGATACTTGGTCTTTCGTCCTAATAATCTGTTATTTATTTTTTTTAAATTGCAAATTACCTCAAGATTTGTAACTTTGCCGCATTAACTTATTGTGTTTCACCTATGAATTTAAGTCGAGAATTTTCTTGCGAAGTGGATGGTCAAATCATTATGTTTTTGGTTACCTACAACCCGCAAACGCATACATTTCGTGTAGTTGAAAATGGTCAACGCGAATATGAGCTGATTTTCGATTTAAATACACGCACCTGGGAGACAAAAGGAGATTTTAGTTCTTCATTACCATTGGATACATTGGCAGGATTGGTTCAAAAAAGTTTTGGTGTGTTTGTTTAAATGATTCCAAAAATTAAAAATTTATTTTCAACTGCTATTGGTGAAACAGAAGCGTTTTCACTCAGGAAACGAATTTATCATGCAGCCAGTATCATAGCTTTGCTATGGTTACCCTTCGCTTTTGGGGTAAATTTAATTATAAGCCTTCCTGGTGTCTCCATTGCATTGACCGGGGTATGGATTTTTTTCTTGATTTTGTACCTTATGTCAAGGTATTGGAACTTAAGCAATCTCAGCTTAATTTTATTTGCCATCGGCTGTACCACTTTTGTATGCATTAATTATTTTATTAATTCTGGACTTCTGGGTCCTTCCTTAATACTTTTTATCCTTTCAGTAGTATTGGTATTGGCCGTTATGCCGACTCGGCAATTTTTGATTTGGTTACTTATCAATGTACTTATTGTGACATCTATTGTGATTTTTGAGTATCGAAACGAAGAAATCATAGAAATTACTTATTCAGGCCGCTACGATTATTTTATCGATATGCTCTCAACTTATATTGCAGTCGTCTGTGTGATTGGGGCCGTATTGTTTTTCTTGGTCAGAAATTATAATCATGAGAAAAACAAAGCAATACAAGCTTCCAAAGCATTAGAAAATGCGAATAACTCGAAAACCAGGTTGTTTTCAGTACTGTCACATGATTTGCGCTCGCCATTAAATTCTATTACAGGATATTTAGAAACCTTAAATAAATATGAATTAACACCACAAGAACGCCAGTCTTTAGAGCAGAGTTTATTGGATGAAACGAAGGGCATGCAAGTGATGTTGAATAATTTATTGAGCTGGGCAAAGACTCAAATGGAAGGCGGGAACACGGTTAACATCGTTTGGTTAGATCTGGAACAAATCGTTAAAGAGTGCTTGGTGTTACAATTAAATGCAGCCCAAAGAAAAGGTATTCAACTGACTTCCAACATCGATGCATCATTAAAAGTGTTAGCTGACAGGGACATGTTGAAATTGGTCATTACTAATTTAATTACTAATGCATTAAAGTTCACGCCGCAAGGAGGGGAGGTTTTAATATTTGCGGAGCAAAAAGACGACTTCATAAACATCCACATACAAGATAATGGAATCGGTATTTCCAAGGAAAAACAAGGGAGCTTATTTACATTTAGCGCAGGCTCCACCTATGGAACCAACTTTGAAAAGGGGATAGGGCTTGGTTTGGTCCTTTGTAAGGAGTTTGTAGAATTACAGAATGGAAAAATACACTTTAAAAGTGAGCCTAATCAAGGGACTACTTTTACATTGACATTTCCTCAGAACGTATAATTAGAGCGCAAAATCAGAGCGCCCAAAAATCATTTTGTATTATTTAAAAACAAAAATGCCTGTTAATCATATGATTAACAGGCATTTTTTTAGTACCCATGGCCGGGATCGAACCAAAGACTTTTACAAGTTTTATTATCAAAATAACCAACCACTTAAGTAGTTTTAAAAGATTATAATGTCAAATTAGATAATTGTCAATAATATCAAGGTAGACGAATTAGGTAAGCAGTTTTTTGGCTAAAAAATAATTTTAGATTTTAAAATTTATTTCAGAATCTAAAATTTTCACTATCTTTGTACTATGGTCATCATCGCCAAGACGTTCATAAATAATTTTGCCCAAAAGCATCCCCTTTCAAAGGCGGCGTTGAATAACTGGTATCAGATTGTCAAGGAGGTCGAATGGGAAAATTTTAATGAAGTGCGAAATACATTTGGTAGTGTAGATGCGGTGGGAAATGACCGATATGTGTTCAATATAAAAGGAAATGAATTTCGGCTGATCGCGATGATATTTTTTGATAAGCGTACCGTGTTTATCCGTTTTATTGGCACACATGCTGAATACGATAAGTTAAAGGATTGTTCAACGGTATAAGAATTTGGAAAGCCATGATTAATAAAATACGAAACAAAAAGCAATATCATCAAGTAATGGCAATGGTTGAAGGATATCTCCAAAAAGCTACCGATGGGGGTGGTTTTCACGCATTGAGTGAACAAGAGGCTGCTGAATTGGAGAAACTAAGTCTGTTGGCCGAAAGGTATGAGGACGAAAATATGAAATTGATGCCCATGCCAGTAACCCTTAGTGCCGTAGTGGAAGCAAAAAAGGAAGAATTGGGTGTTACTCAGAAAGGGCTTGCATCCATCCTTGGCATCGGCGCGCCAAAATTATCCCAAATACTTAACGGAAAACGCGATCCCGATGTAGGGTTCCTAAAATCACTACACCAAAAACTGGGGATTGACGGGAATTTTATCTTGGAAAAGGTATAAAAGGATAAAAAGTAAAGATTTTTACTTGCTTAATTAAGCGTTGGAAAAACAAAAGGCCTGTTAATCATCTGATCAACAGGCCTTTTTTAGTACCCAGGGCCGGGATCGAACCGGCATGGGTCGCCCCACTGGTGTTTGAGACC
>CAYTDM010000023.1:0-31810 GCA_964436635.1 uncultured Sphingobacteriaceae bacterium | reverse complement strand
TCACCTACACTTATTCGGCTGGCCGCTTGTCTTCAGTAATCGATGCGGTGTCCACGGTGGACGCCAATTACCAATTGCCGGGTACGATGAGCTACTCCTATGATGCCAATGGCAGCGTAAAGAGCCGGATCAATACGGTGCAAACTGGGCACAACATTACGGATGTAAGCTACAACCATCTTTCACTTCCTGTTACCCTGCTCGGTACGATGGGTACAGTAACCTACACCTACGATGCATTGGGACGGAAACTTCGCAGCGACAATGGTATTGCGGGTCAAGTACGGGATTATGTGGATGGGATCGAGTATGTTGGTGGTGTGATGGAGCTAATGCATACCCATGTAGGAAGGATTGTCCGCAGCGGAAGTGTGTATACGTATGAATACGTAATCCAAGATCACTTGGGGAATAATCGGGTTGGTTTCAGTCAGGGTGTGAGTGTAGGTACCCCAAATTTCACAGCAGACTATTATCCCTTTGGTTTGAGGTATTTGGAATACATTCGTACAGGTTCTCCAGAAAATCATTATCTTTATAACGATAAGGAATGGCA
The DNA here is from genome assembly GCA_964436635.1 of uncultured Sphingobacteriaceae bacterium. Lineage (GTDB taxonomy): Bacteria > Bacteroidota > Bacteroidia > Sphingobacteriales > Sphingobacteriaceae > DASRQK01. Next base: position 31,254 of record CAYTDM010000023.1, on the reverse strand, counting down.
AGGTGGAATCAGGCAATACGGATACGGCGCAAGGCTGTATGACCCGGTGATCGGTAGGTGGAATGTGGTGGATCCGTTGGGGGAGAAACATGTCGGTGTTTCAGGATATGGATATGTGTTAAATAACCCCATTCGATTTACAGACCCTTTTGGGCTGGATACCTTAAGCATCCATGAACTACAAATGTCTACCTATAAGGTGGGTGAAGATGTAGTGAAACTGGATGATGTATTAGTTACAGCACAACAGAGATCGAGCAGCAGGTATTATGGAGGAGATGGAAGTGGTAGTTACACAGACAGAATTCTGTATGGGGTAGACCAAATCAACCAATACCTTCCTTCTACCCATGTGATAAACGCATTCACATACGCAATATCGGGCAAAGATTATATGGGTAATCCTATTAGCTGGCAACAAGCAAGCTTAGGAGCAGCCTCTATATTGCCAGTAGGCAAAATAGCATACACAGTAGCAGGAGTTGGTAGGATAGCTGCTAAGGGGGGAATTGCAAATTCAAGAGCCTTAGGTATAGCGGGAGAACAAGCGGTGGGGTTATCTGGAGCTAAAACAGCTATTCAAGTTGGTGGTAGAACTAGAATACCTGATGCCCTTACCAGGACAACTTTAACAGAAGTAAAGAATGTTAAGTCACTCAGTTTTACACGACAGTTAAGAGATTTCCATACTTATTCCCAGCAAAATGGATTGGACTTTATATTATATACTCGTCCAAATACTACTTTATCTGGACCTTTGCAACAAGCCATTAATAATGGGTCAATTATTCACAGGTTTATCCCATAACTATGACAAAAGACGAAATTATCCGATTGGAAAATAGATGGGCTGAATTATTGAAAGGCCCTAATAGGTTAAATAAACCAACAGTCAGTAATACAAAAATTACAGCTGCTGAATTACAAGAGCAATTATTAAAAGATGAAGAATATCAAAAATGGCTTAAAGAAAAAGAACAAGTAAGGATAGTACTTGAAGCGGCTTATGCTGAAGATGAAAAGCCATTGGTTGAAGACTTAAAGAAGGCGGGATTGAATATAACATCTTCTTGGGATTTAGTAAATACTAAATCAAGTTATAAACCGGCTATTCCGATTTTATTAGAACACTTATCGAAGCCATATCATTTAAAGAATAAAGAAGGCATTGTAAGAGCATTAGCAGTAAAGGAAGCAATCGGAAAAGCAAGTCCTGTTTTAATAGCAGAATACAACCGAACACCTAAAGATAAAACGCTTTTGCGTTGGGCAATTGGAAACACAATCTACACAACGATTACAGAAAATGACGTTGAAAGTATATTGCCAATAGTCCAAGATAAAACAAATGGAATGTCAAGGCAGATGTTTGTTGCCGCTTTAGGGAAAGTGAAGTCTGAAAAAGCAGAAAATGTTTTAATTAATTTGCTTGATGATGAAGAAGTAACGCCCCACGCTTTAGAAGCATTGGGCAGAATGAAATCAAGCAAGGCAAGGGAGAAAATAACGATGTTGATCAATCACCCTAAAGCCTTAATAAGAAAGGAAGCTCTAAAAGCATTGAAGAAAGTATCATAACATCAAGCCCGGCAAGTCCGGCCTTTTTTACATCAAAGAAATCTTGCTTGCTTTGTTAAAGTGGTCAACGGTAGTTAGCAGGCATTTCTTTTCCTTTTCGGGGAGTTTGCAATATCCCGAAACCTTTTTAACATAGCGGGGTCTTTAAACAGGTCGGCCTGTTCGTTCTCTCGCAATAAGTATCCCACGCTTGTATCTAAAATTTTAGCAAGTTTTTTGGCAGCTTCGATAGGTGGCAAAGGCCGTGAGCAGTTGAGTTATGACCGCAACGGGAATATTCTGAGCCTTGTGCGTACGGGAACCGGCAGCACAAATGTGGATAACCTCACCTACACTTATTCGGCTGGCCGCTTGTCTTCAGTAATCGATGCGGTGTCCACCGTGGACGCCAATTACCAATTGCCGGGTACGATGGATACAGTAACCTATTCCTACGATGCATTGGGATGATCTGTCTTAAAAAAACAAGGCCCCGGTAAGTATACCGAGGCCATTTAAATTTTATCTAACTACTTTTGTTCTGTAGTAAGTTCAATTATAATAATTTCTGGATGCCTCCGAAATTATAACTTAAGCCAATTTCGTGTGTGCTGTTATTGATTTGACGGTTTAAAGGTTGGTTTTTTGGGTTGACTTGATAGCTGTATCCCACGCCCAATCCAGAAAAGTTCACTCTTAACATGCCTGACACATCTCCTTCTGTTTTTACTCCGACACCTACGCCAAACATGCTTTTTGCAAATACCATGGCTGCAAGGTCAGCTTGTACGCCTCCTGTTTTAGTATAGGATACTACAGTTGAAGGTCGTAAGTGAAGGGTTTCACCCAATGCCCATAAATAGCCAGCATTTAAGAAATATTGATTTTCAAAATTATATCTTGAATCTCCGAAAGTTCCTACACCTCCATTGGTGATTCTTGGTAAGGAAACCCCTACATAAAATAAATCAGGATTATAGTATACTACACCCAAACCGATTAATGCATCCGTTTCATTGATGTCATCGCGAAAACTTGGGTCCATTCCATCAAGTTGGGAATAAGTGGCTTTGAAATTCGTGATACCAGCATTTAATGATAAACCTACGAAATTCTTCTCACTAATTCGAATCGATTTAGCGAAGAAAACGCTCGCTCCACTATTTTTGTCCACACCTATGCGGTCTTGACGAAGTGAAATTCCTGCGGTCGCTCCAAATTTTTCCAAACCAAAATGTGCATTTCCTACATAAGCGACTGGTGCGCCTTCCATGCCTGCCCATTGTTGTCTTCCGACAAAAGATGCGCTGCCTTTTGGTGTCAATAAACTAAGGGATGGGTTGATGCCATTCGAATAGTTTAATTGATGCGAATGATTTAAAAATATGTTTTGCGCACGCACGCTTTCAATACTGGCGGCAAATGAAATTAAAATAGCGGCAAAAAAAGAGGCGGATTTTCTGTTGAATATTTTTTTCATATTATGGTTAGATCAAGAGCCAAAAATAATTAAAATTAGATTTAAACAAAGAATTTTATGAATCTTCTGTTAATATTTTTTAATTTATGATGATTATCTGTTCTCATAAGGAATGTTTTCGTAAAATATTTCTCCTTCTTTTATTTTAAACACCATAAAACTTCTGGGGCCATTATCGGTTCCTCTCCAGGATGGTCTTCCGGCAATGGCGCCACCTGTGATGAAGCGCGTCCGTCCAAGAATTTGTATGTCTTCCCGAAATATTCCTCGTACATGCCATATTTATAATAGCGGTGCGTGGAATCCGTAGGACTTTCTGGATAAACCCCAAACAACTCGTGGTTGCCTACCGTGGTATAGAGGGGAGCTTTGATCGCGGCGCTTTCTTTCTTGAATAAGTCAAATAAAGCTTTTGATTTTTCCACATCACCACGTAACACATCAAATACCTGGTCACCGCCCGACAGCACAAAGTCTGGCTGAAGTTCGTTGATCTGTCGGATGGCTTTTCTGAAATTTTGAATCGCAAAATCATCGTCACGAATGTGCACGTCGGACATAAATACAAATGAAAAATCTTCATTTGCGGAAGTTTGCGTTGTGCTGCGGGTGCGCTCTTGGGCGGTGCTTGCATTGGTTTGCGCAGCAAATAATCCTACGCATGCGCAAAAGACCAGTACGATGCGTTTTAACATATTCTTCATTTTATCTTCTTGATCTGACTTACTTTCCTAATCTGATATATACGTTTAATCTGATTTATACGTTTAATCTGACTTACTTTCCTAATGTAATTTTATGTTCTAAATAGCCTCCTCGTGTAGAGAGTAATTTAATCGTGCCTTCCACTTTTTCCCCGCTGTTTACCCGCACACGATAGCGTGCTGTTTTCGTTTCTCCTGCATCGGTGTAGCCGGCATAAATGGTTTTGTCAAAAGTGCTGGGTTCAAGGATTTGCACCGCGGCCTGCTCATAACCTTTTAATAATTTTGCGTCAATATTTAATTGAAGGCGGTCTTCTTGTACGATTTTTACCCGTTTCGCTTGTTCTAAAGCTACAGGCAGTTGTCCGCTGTTTTTCCAACTCGCTATAATTTCGTATTCGTTATTCCCTTGGGATACTACTTTTACTTCTTCCCATTCGAGTTGTGGTAATTGTAGTGCCAAAGCCACGTTAAATAAGGCTTGGTTTTTCGCCCAATTTTCAAGTTCTGCTGGAGGCGCATTTTGGGAGTAAAATTTAAATTCCGCTCCTCCAATTTCTACTTCTCCGAGTTGAGGGTGGTTGAATTTGGTCCATTTTTTATATCCGCGTCCGCCATTAAATTGTTTGTCCCACAAAAAACCATCGTACTCATCGATCTTACCGTCTCCATCCAGATCCACATGTTGGCCCCCATTCCATAATTCATCCCCATACCAAATGGATCCGTAATAAAAATATCCGAAGTCTGGACCGTGACCGAATAATGGATTTGGTTTCGTAGGATCCCCAGTAAGTGGATTTACCTTGCTGCGTGTGGCATAGGTTTCATACACATCCCCAGCCCAAGGATATCCGGTGATGGACATGCCCAGTTGGTCAAAGCGTTCGTAAATCGCGCGATCTGAAGGGAACATGCTTTCCGCACTGCTTGAGGTGGATGGTGGGCGCAAATGCATAGGAACGCGGGTGTCCATGGAGTTGACAATCGACACATTCGGATGGGATAAGAGCCAAAGCACGACTGAGCGGGTCTCGATTTCGCTTAATGGGTACGCACCGGCTCCGCCTTGGGTGTATCCTCTTCCTGTGGCATCGCCTCCGCGGTCAGGACGCCAATTTTCTGGATAATTTCTATGTAAATCCAATCCTCCTATGCCGTCTTCATTATAGCGGCCGTCTCCATCGTTATCGATTCCTTCTGTATAGATGAACCATTCTCCATGCCCATCCAATACGCGTTTCATTAATTGGCCAGATGGGTCACGCGGGTCGATGATGTAATTCGCGCGATCCAATTCATCCGGTTTGGCTTTGCGACGCATTTGATAGATAATGCCGTCCCCATCCAAGTCGTCTTCTGGATCCTCGTCGTACAAACCGTCGTTATCGTTGTCATCAGGGCGTACGGAACTGCGGTTTCGTTGGGCCGTGTGCATGTATAAGTTCACGCCATCCGGATTGTTGATCGGACGGAGGTAAATGGTTTTGGTGTCGATAAGCTTGGTAATCTCAGGATCTTTCCCGTAATTTTCGATCAGGTATTTGGTTAACCAAAGCACACTTTCGCTGCTCGTGATCTCTCCGCTATGGCGCACCCCCTCAAAAAAGGCCGCCGGTTTATCGGTGTGTTTCCCAGTTTTTTTATTGGTTAAGGTCATTTGATAAATGGGGCGACCTTCAAAACTTTTATCTACTTCGTAAAAATCGATTAAATCCGGATAGGTTTCTGCCCATTTTTTGTACCAATGGTAGATGACATCGGGCGTGTGGTATTTATCGAAAGTTAGGGTTTCTCCTGGTTCGTATTCAATTTCTGCATAGCGTTGCTTCGCAAAATAACTGATTCCAGAACGTTCTCCTTTTACGGTGTAAAATTTAGCCTTGGTGTCGTGTTCAGGCCATTTTTCGGTTTGTAATGGCGTTTGCGCAAATAAAATTGCCGGAGCAAAAAGGAAAGCAGATGCAAGGAATCTTTTCATTTTTAATCGGTTAAATAAGGTTAAAGTGCTAGGTAGTTCCGTTTAGTTTGGATGCTTGTTACCTCTTAAACTTCCTCAATAATAGGCATTTTTATATGATTTTCAAAATTAATTTTGCTAATATTTTTAGTATTTTGTAATATTGTAAAATGGAAAGGCACATTGTCCATTGTGATTTAGATACGTTTTTTGTGAGCGTGGAACGGCTGTTAAACAGCAAGTTGCATGGGCGGCCGGTGTTGATCGGTGGTACGGGCGATCGCGGGGTAGTGGCTTCTTGTAGTTATGAGGCGCGGCGCTTTGGTGTGCATTCGGCCATGCCGATGAAATTGGCTTTGCGCTTGTGTCCTGAGGCCATTGTGGTGCGCGGGGACCATGATTTGTATAGCCATTATTCTCGCATCGTGACCAGCATTTTAGAGGAAAGTGCTCCTTTGGTTGAAAAAGCATCCATCGATGAACATTATTTCGATTTGACAGGAATGGATCGCTTTTTTGGATGTTGGAAATGGACCCAGGAATTGCGCCAGCGAATTATCAAGGAAACCGGACTGCCGATTAGTTTTGGATTGTCCACGAATAAAACCGTGAGTAAAATCGCGACTGGAGAGGCCAAACCCTGTGGGGAACGAAAAGTGGATACGGGGAATGAGAAGTCTTTTCTGGCTCCGCTTTCTATTCGTAAAATTCCGATGGTCGGCGAGAAGTCTTATACTTTGCTGCGCAATATGGGGGTTTCGAAATGCCACACGCTCCAACAAATGGATGTGTTTACCATGCGCAGGGTTTTAGGAGAAAATGGGGTGCTGATTTGGAAGAAAGCGAATGGGGAGGACGATCAACCGGTGGTGCCTTTTCGGGAGCAAAAATCCATGAGCAAGGAAACCACCTATCACCAGGATACCATCGACATGGATGTGTTAAGACGTACTTTGATCGGGATGGTGGACACCTTGGCGTACGAACTGAGAAAGGAACAGAAGTTGACCGGCTGTATTACTTTGAAGATTCGCTATAGTAATTTTGACACGCACACGCAGCAGGTGAGCATCCCGTATACGAATTCGGATCGCGCGATTCGTGAAAAGGTGATGGAGCTGTTTAAGAAATTATACAGCCGACGCATGCTGATTCGCTTGATTGGGGTTCGGTTTTCTAATCTTATTCACGGGGCGTATCAGGTGGATTTATTTAATGATACGCAAGAAGAAATCCGTCTTATGGAGGCCTTGGATCGCATTCGCAACCGTTATGGCACGCAGTATATTCTAAGGGGCATTTGTGCGCCAGATCGGAACGCTCGTGGAAAGGAGGGGAGGAAGTAGCATGCTGTTGAATGTGCATAGTTATTATAGCTTGCGGTATGGGACCTTGAGTATCCCCCAATTGATCGAAGAAATGATGGCGGGGGGCTACGATACGGCGGTCTTGACGGATATCAATAATAGTTCCGGCGTGCTTGATTTTATTCGATTAGGCCGGGAGGCGGGCTTGAATCCGCTTGCGGGGATGGAGTTTAGGGCCTCCGATGAATTATTATACATAGGCATTGCATTGAATGAAGAAGGGTTTCGTGAATTAAATGCCTGCATGACTGAAGCGAATCGTACAGGGCGGGCGTTGCCTGCGCGTGCGCCGCAGTTCCAGCAGGCTGCGGTGGTGTATCCTTATGGGCGCATGGCGGTGGGGCAACTTGCTGAACATGAGTACATCGGTGTTCGGCCTGCTGAGTTGAATAAAATTATCAATGCTTCTCCAGCTGAACTCGCTCGCTATGTGATTTTGGCCCCGGTGACCTTTCGCGCTACTTCTGCATGGGATCAGGCCTTGGGTGCGAGGCATGGTGGGCGGCCTGCACGTTATGGGCAGTATGGGCAGCCAGGTCATCAAGGGCAGTATGGGCAGCCAGGTCATCAAGGGCAGTATGAACAGCATGGGCGTTATGGGCAGCCAGGTCATCAAGGGCGGCCAGGACAGGCTGCGCAGACCTTACCGGAAGGCTATAAATTACACACCCAATTACGTGCGATCGAACATAATGTGCTGATTTCTCAGCTTCAAGCTCATCAGGTGGCGAGCCAGGAGGAGGTGTTGATTCCTCGGGCTCGATTGATGGAACATTATAAGGTGGTGCCGGAGTTGATTCGAAATACGAATCGTTTGCTCGCGCAATGCACCTTTGATTTCGACTTTACAAGCATTAAGAATAAGGAAACGTTTACAGGAAATCGTTACGATGATCGCCAACTGCTGACGAAATATGCCATGGATGGCTTTGCGCGCCGCTATGGAAAGCAGCATAAACAAGCGAAAGAGCGTATCCTAAACGAGTTGGATGTAATCGATAATTTGAATTTCTCGTCTTATTTTTTAATCACAGACGACATTTGTCGCTATGCAAGAAGCCGCGATTTTTATTATGTGGGGCGTGGGAGCGGGGCAAATTCTATTGTGGCCTATTGTTTAGGCATTACCGATGTGTGTCCCATCGAGTTGAACCTGTATTTCGAGCGTTTTTTAAATCCTAAGCGAAATAGTCCTCCGGATTTTGATGTGGACTTTTCATGGGATCAACGCGATGAGGTTTACGATTATATTTTTAAGCGATACCGCAGCGGTCATACGGGTTTAATGGGGGCGATGAGTACCTTTAAAGGACGCAGCATGATTCGGGAACTCGGTAAAGTTTATGGATTGCCAAAAGCAGAGATCGACCGCATGGTGCACGAACCCCAGCACCTATTGAATAAAAATGAGGTGACGAATTTGATTTTGTCGGTGTGTGATCAGTTGAAGGATTTTCCAAATCAGCGCACCATTCACGCCAGTGGGGTGTTGATTTCAGAGCGCCCTTTGACCTATTATTCCGCACTGGATTATCCTCCAAAGGGATTGCCTACTGTGCAGTATGATATGCACGTGGCGGAGGAGATTGGTTTTGAGAAGTTCGATATTTTGTCCCAAAGAGGGATTGGGCACATCAAAGATGCTCGGGCCTTGGTGGAAAGGAATCGGGGAGAAATTATTCGTACAGACCAACCGAAGCGCCTGTTTAAAGACCCGAAGATCGCCGCACAGTTGCGCAGCGCGAATACCATTGGTTGCTTTTATATAGAAAGCCCCGCTATGCGCCAATTGTTAGCCAAACTGCGCTGCGATGAATACCTGACTTTAGTGGCTGCTTCTTCTATTATTCGACCGGGGGTGGCTTCTTCTGGGATGATGAAGGCATATATAGAACGTCATTTAGACCCATCAAAAGCGGAATATCCGCATCCGGTGTTTAAGGAACAGTTGGAGGAAACCTATGGGGTCATGGTCTATCAAGAGGATGTGATGAAGATCGGTCACCATTATGGAGGCTTGGATCTGGCCGATGCGGATGTGTTGCGCAGGATGATGAGTGGAAAGCACAGGAAAGCGGATCATTTGTTAGCCATTCAAGATAAGTTTTTTGATCATTGCCGCCGCATGAAGTATCCCGAAGACTCGTCCAAAGAAATTTGGCGACAGATGGAGTCTTTTGCGGGCTATTCCTTTAATAAAGCGCATTCTGCGTCTTTTGCGGTGGAAAGCTATCAAAGTTTGTTCTTGAAGACCTATTATCCGAAGGAATTTATGGTGGCTGTGCTGAATAATTATGGCGGGTTTTATAGTCGAAAAGTGTATGTGAATGAAGCGCGGCGCGCGGGGGCGAACATTCATTTGCCCTGTGTGAATAAAAGTGTGTTTAATACGACCATTTATGGGGACGATATTTATTTAGGATTTGATGGTTTATTGCATTTGGAGGCGCGTTTGGCGCATTTGATCCCTGCAGAACGGGAAGATCAGGGTGCATACCGCGATTTGGAGCAATTTGTGGCGCGCACCGGGGTGGGGTTGGAACAGCTAATCGTGCTCATTCGGGCAGGGGCTTTTCGTTTTACGGGCCGAGGCAAAAAGGAATTATTGTGGGAAGCGCACTTGTTGTTGTCTGGACAAAAACAGGCTAAAAATACCAGCGCACCCTTGTTTGAACAGCTGGTGCATGTGCCTGCATTGCCTGAGTTAGAAAGCTCTAGTTTGGAGGATTTATACGATGAGATTGAGTTGCTGGGTTTCCCGGTTTCGGGCAGCATGTTTGATTTAGCGCGTTCGGATTTTCGTGGAGATGTATTGGTAAGGGATATTGTTGCGCGAGCAGGAAAAGAAGCAGGGGATGCTCCTCAATCGTCCGAGCCCGTTCAATCGTCCTCTCCCATTCAATTGTCCGAGCCGGTTCAATCGTTCGAGCCCGTTCAAGGCGTTCAATCCCGCATCGAGCCTGGAATCGTTCGCATGGTCGGGGATTTTGTTTGCGATAAGGACGTGCGCACGAAGAATGGAGAGCGCATGAAGTTCGGCACTTTTTTCGATGCCGAAGGTGCATTTTTTGACACGGTGCATTTTCCGGCTACCTTGTCTCGTTATCCATTACGAGGAAGTGGCCTGTATCTTTTGGAGGGCAAAATTGTTTGGGAATTCGGCTGTCCTGCTTTGGAGGTGACACGCTGCGGGCGCATGCCCCTAAAGCAGGATCCTCGAAGTCAATAATGATTCTGTAAAGTTTCAATAAGTCAGTGCTCACTGTGAAGACACCACGCTAAACCTTATACAAGTTTTAATTTTTCTTGGTGCAAAACCAAACCCTGCTGATATTCCGCTTTGATTTGATCGACGAGCGCAGAGACAGATAACACGGTGTCAATGCCGCTAGCTCCATGCCCAGCAGACCAAATGTCTTTCCAAGCTTTTGCTTCATCTCCGTTTAACTTTGAAAAATCTTCTTCTTTTTTCTGGCTTAAATCAATGCCAGCGCGTTCTATGGTTTGACGAATGAAGTTTGCGTAAACGCCAGAAATACCATCGGTATAGATGATGTCGTCAATCGTGGCATCCAGGATAGATTGTTTGTAGGCCTGGCTTGCTAAACTTTCTTCTGTGGCAATAAATCGGGTTCCCATGTATGCGAAATCGGCCCCCATGGTCTCCGCGGCCAATACGTCTTGGCCCGTATTAATGGATCCAGCGAGGATGACAGCCCCGTTAAACACACTTTTGATTTCCTTTATTAAGGCAAATGGATTTGCAGTTCCTGCATGGCCGCCTGCGCCTGCAGCAACTGCAATGATACCATCTACACCAGCTTCGGCCGCCTTTTCGGCATGCCGCTTTTTGATCACATCATGAAAGACCAGTCCACCATAACTGTGGACCGCATCCACTAAATCTTTAACCGCTCCCAAGGACGTAATTACTAACGGCACCTTATATTTCATACACAGTTGAAGATCTGGCATGACGCGTGGATTCGTTTTATTCACGATTAAATTCACTCCAAAAGGAGCTGGAACTTTTCCAGTTTCCGCTTTAAAACGTTCTAGTTCAGACGTCACTTCGATCAACATGCGCTCGAAATCTTCCGCCGTTCTCCCATTTAATGAGGGGAATGTGCCTACAATTCCTGCTTTACACGCCTCGATCACTAATTTGGTCCCAGAGACCAAAAACATGGGCGATGCGATGATTGGAAGATGTAGGTTACGTTTAAATTCTTGAATATCCATGATAAATGCTTTACTGGTTTGTTCCTAAAGCCGGTTTTGATTGGCTCCGGACAAAATACAAAAAAAATGGATATCAAAGGATTTCTTACGAGTTTCCGTAAATATTCGATTCCCCTCCATCGATGGCTAAGGTTTGCCCATTCACATAGGAAGCTTCTTCACTAAGTAAAAATGCCACGACCTTTGCCACTTCATGCGGTAAGCCTAATCTTTTTAATGGATTCCGCTGTGCGTATTCTGTTTCAGCTGCCTTTGGATCCGCGGGATTCACTTGTTTAAAGGCTTCGGCCACCATAGGTGTTAAAATGGCTCCTGGTGCGATCGCATTCGTGTTGATGCCATATCTTCCGTATTCCAATGCCGCATTTTTCGTCATTCCAGATACCGCATGTTTACTCGCTACATAAGGAACTTGATTCATGACTCCACGCAAACCTCCTACAGATGCCACATTCACAATTCTACCGTATTGTTGAGATTGCATCACCGGCAATACATAGCGCATCCCGTAATACACACCTAATAGATTAATGTCGATGACTTTTTTAAAGATGTCTACATCGTATTCCGTGATGGATGCTTGACGTCCCTCGATTCCAGCATTATTATATAAACCATCAATCCGCACAAATTCTCTTTTCGCGACTTCTACATAATTTTTAACTGCTTCTTCATTCGAAACATCCGCGACCACAGAAACAAATTTACTATTTGGATAGGCTTGCATTAACGTGGTCTTCGCTTTCTCTAACATCTCCTCATTGTAATCAACTAACAATAAATTCGCTCCTCTGCTGGCTAATTCTTCAGCTGCGGCGTATCCAAGGCCCATGCCTGCTCCGGTAATAATGATGTTTTTATTTTTCATGTCAACTCCTATTTTAATTTTTGTATTTGATTTGTTACAATATACTCAAATATTGAACCATTTCCAAGAGTCATTTGCAATCATTCTGGAGAAATGACGATTCCATGATATTTGTCTAAACACGGTTAAAACTCGCATAAAAATTTTAAGGTGAAGGAGTAAAAAGCTGGGTAAAGATTAATTATCAGGGGCATTGCATTTCAATTTGAAGTTCCCTAAGTTTGCCGCATGAATTTTTTCAGACGAATCGTGATGTCTATATTGGTCGTAAGTGGGATTGGTTTTGGGTTAGGATGTGGCCAAAAAGATCAGGAAAATAAAGGTCAAAGTCTTCAGGGGGTGGAGGTGTTTGAACCCATCGTGGGGATTGATTTTTATGAGGTGAGAAGAACCTTTGATACGGGGGTATCTTACGATAGTTTGGGCTTTGTACAACTTCCTGAATGGCATTTGCGCTTCGCAAAAAAAGATTCCATCCTGATTTATTCGCCCTATGAAGATCGAATGGTCGGGTACAGGGTCTATCATGATCATGATACGTATTTCCATTTTGCTCGAGATAGTTGGCGCGTTCATAGCCTTTCACCAGACAGCATTATTATTCAGCGACTAAGTTTAAACGGTTTGAAGGTGAACAAAATAAAATCGAATGTGTACATGAAATTTTATTCAGAACGCTATTTGATAGAAGAAGTGGACAAACAGTTGAATCAAGACTCGATTGCGCGAGCGGATGGGAAAAGAGATCGGGATGCAGTGACGCTTGAAAAAGCAGAAACATTGGAACAAAAGGTGGCACGACTTCGACTTCCCACGGCTGCAGATACAGCCTTTGTGAAATCTCAGGTGGAATTGGCGAATCGAAATCCTGGCAACATGGATAGTACTTTCGCTTCTAAAAATTTTGCGCAAGTAAAAAGTAAACACCCTGTAGTTACGGTGACGAAACGGAAAATTCAGCACTTAGAATTGACGGAAAAATCGCCTGCATACGAATATTTATACCCTGAGTATTACATCAAGATTGATCGTGCGTATAAGGATTTTAATCATGACTTTTCGGTGATTATCGATGAGCATGGCAAGATGCGGCTGGGGAAAGTGTATGTGATGGAAGATTTTGTAGAGGCGCGTACGCGGGTCGTGGAAGGCATTATTGATGTGTATTTAAGCAATTGGTTAGAGGTCACTCCGGCGCAAACGCTGGGCATGCCGCATGCCAGTACGGTTTACTTGTATGTGAAGGGACGTCTGGACGATTAAAGGTTTTTGTAGTGTAAAAACTTAAACACACAGTCATTCGAATTTGCTAAACCGATATTATTTGTTATTTTCGGAATATGAAAGCGATCTACTACGGACATTCTTGTATTCGGTTGAAATCAAAGGAATTTGATATCCTTTTCGACCCTTTTATTACCCCTAATTCATTAGCTAAACACATTGATGTATCGGATATCCATCCGCAATACATTTTGTTAAGTCATGGGCATTTGGACCATGTGGCAGATATGGAAACCATCCAAAAGCAGTCCGGCGCGAAGGTGATCGCGATCGTGGAAACCGCTGAGTGGGTCCGCCGCCAAGGTGTAGATCCTGATAAGGTGTTAGAGATGAATTTTGGAGGCACCTTAAAAACGGACTTTGGTAGTGTAAAAATGGTGTACGCCCTGCATACTAACAGCATTCCAGATGGTCAATACGGAGGAATGCCCGTTGGTTTTATCTTGACCATACATGGTAAGAAACTATATTTCGCAGGAGATACCGCCTTGACTATGGAAATGAAATTGTTAGAATCTGTGGATTTGGATTGGGCATTTTTGCCAATCGGCGGGCATTATACCATGGATGTGGAAGATGCGATTAAGGCGGCGACGATGATCGATTGTAATAATATCGTCGGTATACATTATAACACTTTCCCTCCGATTAGTATCGATAAACAAAAGGCCATTCAACAATTTGAAGATGCAGGATTACAATTGTATCTTCCAGATGTGGGTGAGGGCATTCAATTGTATAATATTTGGTAAGATCTAGGCATAAAGGTCGATAAGCAAATTAACGGCCTTTATATTTGGATAATAGCAAGAATTCTTGAGCGTCTTCTATGGCGATGAGTTCGTCTATACGGGTGTCAGGAAATTTCTCCATGTATTTTTTCACCATTTGCCAGCCTATAAATACCCCAAGTTTCGGTGAGGATTCGTTATTTTTCCCTAAATCTGCTGTAAAAGGGGCTTCCCCAAAATATCTTTTTATCAGGGCATAATCTTTTTCATATAAAAAGGATTCCTGAATCATCCATTCCCAAATTTTTTCCTCGTGGTGAGTTGACCAGGCCAGCTGAGTTTCTGTATAGCCGATTTTTTCATGCTGGGGCAAATTTGGCAACAACAGATCCAATAGGTACATGGCTTTACCGTGTCTGAGGAGTTGATCGAGAAACGTAGCATCCAATTTTTCTTCAAATAATAGGTCCTCATACACATAGGTTTCGATCAGCCTGTGAACGATGAGATCCGGCCGAAATCTTCTGGAAATGTAAGTGGGGAAGGCATGTTGTAGTCCTTCATAGTAGGGGTGCTCCGCGCCTAAAAACAGGTCTAATCCCATGCCCATGTAGTTTTCACCGACCGGTATTTGCACCGCAAACCCACTGAAATATGCATAAAAATGCTGCGGAATGTAGGCGTTCGGAAGGTAGTGGTTTACTCGTTTAAAGACGTTTGTCAATTCAATTTCTTGTTCCGATAAGTCTGGGAAAGCCTGTTGGACTTCGTCGGCGATTTGCAAGTTTAAGCGTTCATTCACCCAAGCTAAAAGCGCTTTTGCGACAGCCGGATCTTCTTCTATGGAGCCAATTTTTAAAATACCTTGTATAAAATCTCTATAAAACGGCCCGTATGCTTCTTTCCAGGCAAGGTGAAGCTGCAAAGCCTCTTGATCTGTCGCATTTCGAAGTTGCTGCAGCTCCTGGTCTATTCTTATAATTTCTATTTGATTCAAAGGAATCTGCTCCAAGGGCACCTCTTCTTTAGCTGGTTTTTGGCCACACGATAGAATAAAAATTACAATAGGCCAGATGATAATTTTAAGGTAACTTTGCATATACGAAGATATTTCAATTTTCTGATTTACTAAAATGAGTCAGCAATTACAGAATTAATCACCATTCACAGCGTTTTTATATGCGTTTTTCGATCGCTCAATTAAATTATCATGTTGGAAATCTGGATGCAAATGTGGCAAAAATTATTTCCACTTTGGAGGAAGCTAAGCGGCAGCAAGTAGAATTAATCATTTTTGCGGAAATGGCGATTACGGGTTATCCGGCTCGTGATTGGTGGTTACATCCTGATTTTCAGGAGAGAGCCGATGAGGCTTTAAATAAAATTGCTGCGTATACGAATGGAATCGCGTGTATTATTGGGACCGGAATTAAGAACCCTGAAGTGGTCGGTAAACCTTTGTTTAATGTAGGGGTGCTGATCGAAAATGGGCGCATTTTAGGCATGGCCAAAAAAGGATGCATTCCAAATTATGATGTGTTTGAAGAGTACCGTTATTTCGAACCAGCGACTGAATTTGAATGTTTAAAGGTGCGAGGTAAGAAAATCGCACTTACCATTTGTGAAGATTTATGGAATTTGGTTCCAGAAGCTCTTTATCCGGTCTCTCACGATCCAAATCCTGTTTTGCGTGCTGAATCGCCGGATATTTGTATAAATATCGCCGCTTCTCCTTTTTCAAAGGGTCATTTCGATAAACGCGTGCAAGTACTTCAATCTCACGTGAAGTCTTACGGATGTGGGATGGTCTATGTGAATCAAGTGGGGGCGCACGCGGAATTAATATTTGATGGTCGTTCATTGGTTATGAACTCGAATGGAGAGCTGGTCGCGGTGTTAAAAGCCTTCGAAGAAGAGGTGAGCACTTTTGAATTATTGGAAGATTCTACGATTCGCCCCGTTTTTTTTGAAGGCAAACCCAGCCGAATGGAGTCAAGTCAAGAGCTGGTGGCAAAGTTGGCGCATAATGTTTTCCAAGATAGTGAGCAAGACATGGGCTTAATTCATCAGGCTCTGGTCTTAGGTATCCGTGATTTCTTCAAAAAGTCAGGCTTCAAAAAGGCCGTTTTGGGTTTGTCCGGAGGCCTGGATTCGGCCGTGGTAGCGGTTTTAGCCTGTGACGCCTTAGGACCAGAAAATGTGTTGGCGGTATTAATGCCTTCGCCGCACTCTTCGGATCATTCGATTCAAGATGCGGAGGAATTAGTGCGTTTAAATGGTTGTGCATCCCTCAAGCTTCCTATTCACGAACCGATCCAAGCATTTTTTGATTTACTAAGTGATCCGTTTGCGGGAGCGAATTTGGATACCACAGAAGAAAATATTCAAGCAAGAACTCGGGGCATCCTTTTAATGGCCCTGTCCAATAAGTGGGGGCATGTATTGCTAAACACATCAAATAAAAGTGAAGCAGCAGTCGGTTATGGAACTTTATATGGAGACATGGCCGGTTCCTTAAGTGTGATCGGCGACTTGCTAAAAACGGAAGTGTATGCATTAGCAAATTACCTGAATAAGGAGCGTGTTCGCGTGCCAATTAATACGATTCAAAAACCGCCATCAGCTGAATTACGACCGGATCAAAAGGATAGCGATTCCTTGCCGGATTACGAGGTATTAGATCGCATTTTAACCTTATTTATCGAAGAAAATCAATCCATTGCTTTTATTAAAAAGCAGGTGGGGGATGAAGCAGTCGTAGACAAAATTCTTCGCATGCTTGAAAGGGCAGAATTTAAACGTTTCCAATCCCCGCCCATTTTGCGCGTGAGCAAAAAAGCTTTTGGACCAGGAAGATTGATGCCTTTAGTAGGAAAATGGCTCGGTTAAGGATTAAACCTTTCTAATTCATGTCAGTCTAACCGATATGGTGAATTATCATTAAATGGAATGACGGTTTAATGGAATGACGGTTTAATGGATTGACCATTCAATGTCCAAGTTAGAATGTCCAAATTAGAAGGAATATCGCTATGAAAAGAAGCTTATTGTATTATGTCATCCCGGTTGTTTTGTTTTTTGGGGCTTGCTCGACGCAACAATTTCACACTACTCGCATCGAACAACAGGATTTTACTGCCTATAAGACCTATGGTTGGTTAACTCCAGTGGATTCACTTTCCAAGGGGTATTTTAATAATGACATTGCGCAAGCGAACATTATGGATGCGGCGAATGCGGAATTGGAAGCGAGGGGATTAAGGTATCAAAAGGAAAATCCAGATGTTCTATTTCGTTATATTGCGATCGTCAACAATAAGAGCCAAGCGGTTTATGGAAATGCTATGTGGGGTGGACCTTATTATTATGCACGTCCTTGGTGGTATGGTTGGTCGCCTCATCGCGCGATCGGTACAGAACGATTCCGTGTTTCACATTTGATTATTGAGGCACGCGACCGCAAAACGAATACTGTAATTTGGCAAGCAAGAGGGACAAATCGCATTGAAAACCCTGAGAATGCGATTAATAAATTACCTAAAACTGTGAAAGGGGTGTTCAAACAGTACCCAGTCAAAGGGTTGAAAAAATAATTGATTTTCTGCTTTTATATGCGGTATTAGATAATATGTGTTATTAGATAATATGCGGAATTAGACCGATTTTTGGCTTACCCAAAAATTATTATATCCGATTCCGATTTGTATATCCACCAGCTGTTGTTGGAGCATTTCTAACATGGCTAAAAAGGAATACACGAATTGGACCTTGTTTTCTGAAGTTCTTCTGAGTGTGTCAAAGTCTATTTTTTTATTGATGGCGAGCAGTGCGGCGATGGTTTCTTTTTGCTCTTCGATCGTATATGGATAGCGCACGACAGTATGCCTTGCTTCTTGGGTGCGGTTCGTGTACTGTTGCATCATTTTTTCATACATCATCATCAATTTGTACAAGTTAAATGAGGCTAATTCTTCTCCTTCTGGTGCAGATTTGGCGGCTATTTTTAAATCGGCTTCAATATTCCCGCGTTTGTGTATGACCCATCGCTGATCTTCTAACTTTCTTAGATTTTCACAGATTTCCTTAAATTGTTTGTAAACCAGCAGTTTCTGTATCAGGTTCTGCTGAAGGTCAATTTCATTTCCCTCTTCATCCAATTCAGGGCGCGGCAATAAAGTTTTAACCTTAATACGCATTAAGGTGGCTGCCATATAGATGAATTCACTGGCGACTTCGATATTTAATGCATGCATTTGTTGGATGTATTCCAAAAAGTCATCGGTGATTTTAGCGATCGGTATGTCGTTGATGTCCAGCTCATCCCGTTCGATAAAAAATAATAAGAGATCAAAAGGTCCCTCAAATTGAGGAAGACGAATCTCAAATCCATTTTCTTTTTTGTTATGCATGTATTTTTTGGCTCAAAAGTTGCTTAGGGGTAAAGGTAGTAATTTCATCTATTTTTTTCCTTACCTTTGCATAACCCTATAGGGAACGTTAACCATGGAATTTGAAAAAGGACCTATTCTAAGTAAAATTGAAAGCCCAGCGGATCTAAAATCGCTAACTGAGCAGGAGCTGCCTCAATTAGCGAATGAACTGCGTCAATACATTATTGATGTGGTGTCCGTGAATGGAGGACATTTTGGGGCGAGTTTGGGAGTGGTGGAATTAACGGTTGCCCTGCATTATGCGTTGAATACCCCTTATGATCAATTGGTTTGGGATGTAGGTCACCAAGCTTATGGTCACAAAATTTTAACGGGTCGACGCGATATTTTCCCTACGAACCGCATTATTGGAGGAATTAGTGGTTTCCCAAAACGCGAAGAAAGTGAATACGATGCTTTCGGTGTAGGACACTCTTCTACTTCGATTTCTGCCGCTTTGGGTATGGCCGTTGCCTCTCATTATAAAGGGGAGACCGATCGTCAGCACGTCGCTGTGATAGGAGACGGGGCGATGACTGCTGGATTGGCCTTTGAGGCTTTGAATCATGCTGGCATAGAAAAGTCGAATGTGTTAGTCATTTTGAATGATAATTGCATGTCCATCGACCCGAATGTGGGTGCTTTAAAAGAATATCTTACAAACATTCGCACTTCTAAAACCTGGAATCGTTTCAGGGATGACATTGCCAGCGTATTATCAAAGCTGTCCGACATCGGTCCGGATGCTTTTGGGGTAGTCAAAAGTATGGAAAAGAGCATTAAGGGCTCTTTATTAAAACACAGTAATTTATTTGAATCCTTAAATTTCCGTTATTTTGGTCCAGTTGATGGACACGATGTAAAACGTTTAGCGAAGGTGATCGAAGATTTGAAATCGATTCCTGGCCCGAAATTATTACATTGTTTAACAGTGAAGGGAAAAGGGTTTGCGCTAGCGGAAAAAGATCAAACGAAATGGCACGCTCCTGGATTGTTTGATAAGATTACGGGCGAAATTAAAACTTCAAAACCCGATAAACCGGTTCCGCCAAAATACCAAGATGTGTTTGGTCATACCTTAGTGGAGTTGGCTGAAACAAATGAAAAAATTATGGGGATTACGCCGGCCATGCCTTCGGGATCTTCTATGAATATTATGATGAAAGCCATGCCAAATCGTGCATTTGACGTGGGGATCGCTGAGCAGCATGCTGTTACGTTTTCTGCGGGCCTCGCTACGCAAGGTTTGGTGCCGTTTTGTAATATTTATTCTTCTTTTATGCAACGTGCGTATGATCAGGTGATTCATGATGTCGCTTTGCAAAAACTTCCGGTGGTGTTCTGTTTAGATCGCGCGGGATTAGCGGGTGCAGATGGCCCGACCCATCATGGGGCCTACGATTTGGCGTATATGCGTTGCATCCCGAATTTGACAGTTTCTGCTCCTATGAACGAGGAAGAGTTGAGGAACTTAATGTATACGGCTCAGCTGCCAGATAAGGGGGCGTTCGTGATTCGATATCCTCGTGGCCAAGGCGTGATGCCGGATTGGAAACGTCCATTTAAGGAGTTACCAATTGGTAAAGGTCGAATGGTGTGCGACGGAGAAGAATTGGCGATTTTAAGCATAGGTGCGATCGGGAATGAAGTGGTGAAAGCGACTTTGGCTTTGAACGAGGAGGGTATTCATCCTGCACATTTTGATATGCGATTCGTGAAGCCGCTGGATGAAGAGCTATTGCATAAGGTGTTCCAAAAATTCAAGAAAGTCATTACCGTAGAAGACGGGTGTATACAAGGTGGTTTTGGAAGTGCTGTTCTTGAATTCATGGTCGATCATGGATATACTTCTCAGGTAATTCGTTTAGGAATTCCAGACGTTGTGATCGAACACGGTGAACAAGAGGAATTATGGAGATTATGCGAATACGATGCGCAGTCCATCCAAGATTCAGTTAAGAAGTTGGTAGCAAGTAAGCCTACGAAATCTTTAGTTGGGTAACTGACGCTTCTTAACCTTAGACGCTTCTTAACCTTAGACTTTAATCATTATTTATTAAACAAAATTGCGCTTGCTGGATTTGAAAAATCGGCAAACGCAATTTTGGATATTTTAAACAATCGTAATTAGTTGCTAACGCGCATCCGAATTATACTAGTTTATACTAGCCCATAATAGGTTGAGCGTAAGAATGGTTGTTTTTACCACCGAATCAAAGCGCTTGCCCAAGTGAAACCGGAGCCAAATGCGGCCAGGCACACAAGATCACCATCTTTGATTTTACCAGCTTCCCAGGCTTCGCAAAGCGCGATTGGAACGGAAGCAGCGGTCGTATTCCCATATTTCTGAATGTTATTAAATACTTGATCATCGGATAAGCCAAGTAATTTTTGTACATATTGGCTAATGCGCAAATTCGCTTGGTGAGGAACCAAAAGATCGATATCTTTTTCCGTCATTCCATTCGCCGCTAAGGCTTCTTTAATCACTTCAGGAAACTTCACCACAGCTTTTTTGAACACGGAAGGTCCGTCCATAAATGGCAATGAAGCTGGATGATCAATGATTTCTTTGCTCATAAATAATCCACCTAATTCTTTTGTGGAGTCGATAGGAGGGAGTTTTTCCTCATCCATCCAAAGATTTGCATGCGAACCAGGATAATACATCGCCAAGATTTCTGCTTCTGCACCATCGCTGTGTAAGTGGGTACTTAAGATCCCTTTACCAGGCTCATCAGTTGGCTGAAGCACCACCGCGCCTGCACCATCCCCAAAAATAACAGAAACATTTCTACTGCGCGTTTCAAAATCCATCGCAAAAGAATGTTTTTCACTACCGACTACAAGGACATTTTTATACATGCCTGTCTTCACAAACTGATCTGCCACGGATAATGCATAGACAAATCCTGAACATTGATTTCGTACATCCAGTGCTCCAATCTCTCCCATGCCCATTTCTCTCTGTAAGATCACCCCACAGCCTGGAAAGTAGTAGTCAGGACTTAGTGTCGCAAAGACAATGAAGTCAATATCTTGAGGGGTTATTCCAGCCCTTTCAATCGCGATTTTAGCTGCTTCAATGCCCATCGTGGCAGTCGTTTCGCCCACACGATCAGCAAATCGTCTTTCTTTGATTCCGGTACGTTCTTGAATCCACTCATCACTGGTTTCCATAAAACGTGTTAAATCATCGTTCGTATACACGTTTTTTGGCACATAATAACCGATTCCGGCAATTTTCGAATGATGCATAATCATAAAATTTCTCAATAATCTACTCTAATATTCGCACAATTGTAAGCAATTTTTGTCAAAATATGGTATAAATCCTTAATTTTGCTTTCATGTCAGTCGAGACGAAGGAAGAAGCGTTAACGCTTGAAGAAGTGCTTGCGGCGCTGAGCCCAAGCCACCAATTAATTTTATGGAACGATGATTACAATACATTTGAACATGTGATCGAATGTTTGGTGAAACATCTTCAATATTCCCCTTCCCAAGCAGAAAAAATTGCTTGGACGGTTCACAATGAAGGTAAGTGTGCCATATTAGAAGGTTCCCTGAATGAATTGGAAATTTACCGGAAGATTCTTAAATCTGAAGGCCTAACGGTTAGTGTTGAATAAATCAAACAAATTATTCGATTCGGTTTGAACTTTTTAACAAGCCAGTAATAATTGTGTTGTATTCATGATCAGGAGTAACTAATCGGTTACTCTCCTCCCTTTCTACTTAAAAAAGCACCATTTTTGTGCCTCTCTTATTTTGGATTTAATCTAATTATAAAATGACAAGGCATTTATCGCATCGTATTCCGTTTTTTTCTATGAACTATTTAGCTAAATATTTAATATATATTTTTATTATTTCCATTATAGTCCTATTCGCCTATCCGGTATCTGCCCAGGCTCCACAAGGGGCCGATATCCAAGGAATCGTGTTGGATGGGGGAGATTTTTCTCCCATCAGTAACGCCAGTATTCGTTTGTTAAGGTTAAATAGCGAAGATGTGGTTGCTGCTACGCAAACGAATGAAATGGGCGCGTTTGTGTTAACCAATGTGCAAAATGGCAATTATCAACTTCAAATCAGTTTTGTAGGATACGAGTTGTATACAAATGAACAAATCCAGGTGAAAAATGGAGTTCAATTAAAATTAGGCAATATTTATATCAAAGCCGTTGGACAGCGCATCGAAGAAATCGTGATCCGTCCTGAAGTTCCCGCCATGCAGTTAGGCATAGATCGTAAAATTTTTAATGTAGCGGAAAGCACGATTAGCATCGGTGGTTCAGCGACTGATTTATTAAGCAATGTGCCGAGCTTAGAAGTGGATATGGATGGAAGTGTGAGTCTTAGAGGATCCAGTGGGGTGAAATTTCTAATCGATGGAAAAGAATCCGCGATGGCTGGAAGTGACATTACCTCATTTCTTCAGTCCATGCCTGCCAGTTCAATCGAAAGGATTGAAGTCATTACGAATCCTTCGTCTCGTTTCGATGCGGAAGGCCAAACAGGTATTATTAACATCGTTCTGAAAAAGAACATGCGTACCGGTCTAAATGGTGCAATCAATACGTCGGCAGGATCTTATGAAAATTTTGGCGCAGGTGTCAATTTGAATTATAGAGATCAGCGTTTTAATTATTTTGGCAGTTATAATTTTAACCGTAGGAACAGCATAGGCGATGGGACCAATACCACAGAATTATTGGCCACAAACAGCCTAACAAAAAACAGGAGTGAAAGTGCACGCCTGGGTGTAAATAATGGGGTTAAATTAGGCGTTGATTATTTTATAACAGAAAAAACTACCTTAGGCCTTTCAGGAAATGTTAGTTTTCGCGATAACGATCGAAATGAACAAATTTTCTTTAATTATGTAAATCATCCAAATTTAAATGGTGATAGCGAACGCATTTCAAAACAGAAAGAGGAGGATTTAGGATTTGATCTTAATTTAGATTTTAAACACGAATTCAGTCGGCCTCAGGAAGAATTGGTGGTGAATATTGGATTCGGAAAAGATGGAGAAAGCGGCAGGAACATCTTCGAACAGGCTTTTTTGTCCAATATGAACAGTGAGAAACGCCTGAATTCTTCCAGTGAAGATGGGCTAAATTATAATCTACAATTCGACTATGTTCGTCCTTTAGGGGAAGAAAGTAATCTGGAACTGGGCTATCGTAGTAATATTCGTCAACGAAAAGATCATCAATTTTCTGAATTGGGAATGAATGGCGCCTCTTTGCAACCCGATTATGACGTCAGCAACGATTTTGATTTGGAAAGCCAAGTACACGCGGTATACACGAATTATCAGCGAAAAATTACCGATCAACTGGGCTTGCAGATTGGGTTACGTGCAGAACAAGCCTATTTATTTACCACTTATTACGACTTGGATCCTTCAAAGCCTTTGGATGGTAGGCGAACAGATGGAAGAATGGACTATTTTCGTTTGTATCCAAGCTTTTTCTTAACCCATGAGTTTGGAAACGGAAATCAATTACAAACCAGTTATACTCGACGAGTTCGCAGACCAGGTGGCTGGCAAGTGAATCCGTTCGTAGATATCTCGGACCCGTTAAATATTCGTCAAGGAAATCCTGATTTGCTGCCTGAAGACATCCATTCGTTTGAATTGAGCTACGCAAAGTTTTGGGATGCCGTCACCTTAACTTCTTCGGTCTACCACAGGAGAATGAATGATGTTTCTCAGTCCATCATCACCCATGTGGACGAACAAAATGGCGCTACGTATTCCCAGTGGCAAAATATTAGCAGAAATGAAACTTCTGGATTTGAATTCATCTCCAAAATTGATTTAAGCAAAGATGTCGATGTGATGACGAATTTAAATGCCTACTACACGAAGTTTTATGGCAGCGAACGTTTTAATATTGCGTCTGCAGAAGGCTTTAGCTGGAATGCTAACGCAACTATGAATGTCCGATTTACTCCAAATTTATCTGCTCAAACCCGCTTAGATTATCGTGCACCTCGTGTTCAGGCACAGGGCAAAAGTGTAGAAAACTTTGTGGTCGATGCAGGGATGCGTTTTGATGTTTTACAAAAACGCGGCAGCATTATGTTTAATGTGCGCGATTTATTTAATCAGCGTCGATTCGGTGGCTATACTCAAACCGAGCATGTGTATCGCGAATACGAAAGTCGTTGGATGAAACGTACATTTACCCTCACCTTTAGTTACCGCTTTGGACAACAAGATTTTAATAAAAATAATCGAAATGATTCCATGGATGATTTTAACGACGACCAATTCTAGGCTATACATCATTTAACCTGGATATTGTTTGCACAGTACATTGTTTGGATAGCACAACGATTAACACATGCACTTCGGCATCCAAGGATTTAAAGAATTTTCGTTAATTCATTCAGTCCTTGGATGCTTCTTTTAACATCTTCCGGTACATTTTGTCCTGTTGGATTAAAGAAAATGGCATCCATCCCTACATTTTGCGCTCCGCGTACATCGGCGTCTAAACTGTCTCCGATCATGACACTTTCTTGAATGTGCGATTGTGCATTGTTCACCGCATAATGAAAAATCGCTGGATTCGGTTTGTGCACCCCGACGATTTCTGAAATAACAACCGTTTTAAAATATTTAGCTAAATCACTTTTAGCGATTTTAATTTGCGAAGCCTCCTTAAAGCCATTCGAAATGAGATGCAAGGAATATTTTCCTTGTAGATAGGCTAAAATCTCATGCGTGAAAGGAAATAAGTTCGTTTTTTGCGGGCAAATTCTTAAATAATCCTCTTCAAATGCGATTGGAAATAAATCGGGATCCACCCCTAATTCCGTAAAGGTGTCGGCAAAACGAGCTTTTCTTAGTTCCTCTTTACTAATCTTTCCATGATGGTATTCCCGCCACAAACGGTGGTTATGACGTGTATAGGTTTCTATAAACGTATCTGCAGAGGGCATGCCTAATTGATTGAAACGATATAAGTGAAATAGTTCAGCTAATGTCTCTTCAGCGTTTTTGTCGAAATCCCATAAGGTGTGGTCTAAATCGAAGAAGACCGTGTTTTTATCCATCAATTGCATATCGCAAAATTACTGAATCTTCTTAATAATGTCATATTCTGTTACTTTTATGGTAATGAGCGTTGAATTCAATACTTTTGTACCTGTTAAATCTGGAATTTGAAATGCGGAGATCGCTCTTATTATTCTATTTTTTATTCTTTTATGCGCTCGCTCAATTAATTTGGTGGGGCGTATTATTAGTTCGTGCAGTGCCAGATCATAAGGAAATGATCATCGGTGAGGGGGTGTTTTTTCTAATTATTTTCATCGTCTTTTCCTTGCGTTTAAAGGGTGCTTTTGTGAGGGACTTTAAACTCCAGCAACAGCAAAGAAACTTTCTGTTAGCCGTGACCCATGAGCTGAAATCTCCACTTGCTTCCATTAAATTGTATCTGCAAACCATGTTAAAAAGAACGTTAACTAAAGAGCAAAAGGAGCAATTTATGTCAAATTCATTAAAAGATATTGAGCGCTTGGATTATTTGGTTGAAAACGTATTAATCGCGACTAAGTTAGAAAGCGTCCAAAACCAATTCCAAAAGGAAGAGTTAAATTTGACGGATTTAATCGACCAAGTGGCTGATTTATTGCAAGTTAATGCATGCACCAGTCAAGTCATTAAAACAGACCTTGAGCCTGAAGTTTATGTGTTTGCGGATCGCTTCGCAATGACCAATGTGATTACTAATTTAATAGAAAATGCGGTAAAGTATTCTCCTGCGAATGAAGCCATCCACGTGAAGCTATGGGTTGATGAGGCAAGGGGAACGGTACACTTTTCAGTCGCCGACCAAGGAATTGGTATTGAAATGGAAGAAAAAAAGCGTATTTTCAACAAATTTTATCGGGTAGGACAGGAAGGGACGCGGAAAACCAAAGGAACTGGTTTAGGACTATATATTGTAAAAACAGTTTTAGAAAAGCACGAGGGTCAAATCAAAGTGAAGGACAATGTCCCACATGGAACTGTGTTTGAAGTAACCTTAAAAAATTATGCAAAGTAAACAGCGAATTTTATTAGTTGAGGACGAAGAACACCTGCTAGAGGCGATTAAATTAAATCTAGAAATGGAAGGTTATCGCGTTACTACAGCGACTGATGGGAAAAAGGCGTTGAAATTGTTTAAAGAAGAACGATTTAACCTTATTATTCTGGATGTCATGATTCCAGAAATTGATGGCTTTCAAGTGGCTGAAACCATCCGGTTACAAAACACAGAAGTACCTATTATGTTCCTTACGGCAAAAAATAGCAGTGAGGACCGCGTGACTGGATTGAAAAAGGGTGCAGACGACTATTTGGTGAAACCCTTTAATTTAGAAGAATTAATCCTTCGCGTCGGGATTTTGGTGAGAAGAAGTTTAAAAGGTGAGGACTTAAAGGAGCTAAATAATTACCAGATTGGGGATAAAGTGATTCACTTTAATTCCTTTGAACTGCATTATCCTAACGGTTCTATTATTTCGTTGACCAAAAAGGAAACCATGTTGTTGAAGTTATTGATCGAACGAAAAAATGAGGCGGTTTCCAGGGAACAAATTTTAGAGACGGTGTGGAATTACGATGTTTATCCATCTACCCGGACGATTGATAATTTTATTCTAACCTTTAGAAAGTATTTTGAACCCGATCAAAAACATCCAAAGTATTTTCATTCCATTCGAGGTGTAGGGTATAAATTTACAGATCATTAAGCGTATTTGTTCATGCTAACGAATAATTTAAGATGGATTATTGTAGGAATGGCGACGGTATTAATCGGAATCGCTATCTATAATCAGGAGTATCAAGCTGCTGCCATTGCCGGACTTGGAGTAGGGTATTTGATTTGGAGCTATGTGCGCGAAGGCACTGTTTTTTTGGCCACACAAGCCTTCCAACGAAAAGATTATGCGAAAACTCAGTCTTTATTGGATCAAATCAAGCGGCCTGATCGATTAAGAAAAAGGCGCCGGAATTATTATGAGTTTATGCGGGGAAATTTAGCGTTGCAATCGGAAGATTATCAAGCCGCTGAACATCATTTCCAAATTGCGTCCCGCCTACCATTTAGGCGATCAAACGATAAAGCCATTATCTTAGTTCATTTGGCAAACATTAATTTAAGAAAAAAAGATTACGAACGTGTTCGAGCCTATCTTGAGGTGGTCAGAAAATTAGAAGTGACCTCAAGAATCGCTCAAATTATTAATAGAATAGAAAACGAAATACCAAAGGAGAAGAAGTGATTGAAACTAAAACAACCCCGAATCCATTAAAAAATGATTTGTTGATCCGCGCAGCTTTTTCGCAAGCGAATGATCGACCACCAGTTTGGATGATGCGTCAAGCTGGTAGATTTATGAAAGAGTATTGGGAAATTAAGAACCGCTATTCTTTCTTGGAAATGTGTAAAACGCCCGAAATAGCGGCCGATGTGACCATGTTACCTGTGGATTTGTTAGACATTGATGCGGCCATATTGTTTTCGGATATTTTGGTGACTGGTGAAGCGATGGGTGGAGATTTAAGCTTTGAACAAGGTGTGGGGCCTCGCTTCGCAAATCCTGTTCGCACCTATGCGGATGCAGAAGCATTGCAAGTGGATGTGGTGGACAAGTTGCAATACGTGGGCGATGCCATTAAAGTGATTCAACAGCGTTTAGATCGTTCAATTCCATTAATCGGATTTGCAGGTGCACCATTTACCGTGTTAAGTTATTTGGTGGAAGGAGGGTCTACGAAAGATTTTAAACGCACTAAATTATTGTTGAATAACGAACCTGAATTAGCGCATATCATACATGAATATGCAAATCGAAGCTGGTGTGGATGCCTTGCAATTATTTGATAGCTGGGCAAATGCTTTGTCGTGGTTCGATTATGAAACGTTTTCACACGCGTATAATAAGCGCATCATTGAAAACTTGAATCGTGCCGGTGTGCCGATTATTTCCTTTAGTAAAGGAGGTTCGGTATTTCATCCATTAATGGCAGAGACTAAACCGGATGTGATTTCAGTAGATTGGAACGGTAATTTGCGCCAAATCAAAGAACAATTACCAGCTGGTATCGCTGTACAAGGAAATTTAGATCCATTTGTGATGTATGCGGATAAGCCTGTAATTCGTAGAAAAATTCATGAGTTATTCGAAAGCATGCGCGGTGTGGAGGGCTTTATCTTTAATTTGGGACATGGAATCAGTCCAGATATGCCATTCGACAATGTAAAATATGCCATTGATGTGGTGAAGGAATTTAGTTATTCCAAATCGTAATTAAGCGGTTAAACATAAATAAGAGATAAATCGTAATTAAGCGGTTAAACGTAATTAAGAGTTTAAATAAGTAGGAAGAATGATCTATTTATACGCAAAGGCCATCCACATTATCTTTGTCGTTTGTTGGTTTGCCGGATTGTTTTACATCGTTCGATTATTCATTTATCATACCGAGGCAAAGCAACGGCCTTTGCATGAGTATCAGCTCTTACATAAACAATTTACGTTAATGGAAAATAGGCTTTGGTGGGTCATCACAGTGCCATCCATGTACTTAACAGTACTTGCTGGCTTGGTGATGATCTATCAAGTACCTGCCCTGCTACAAGCGGGTTGGATGCATGTTAAATTTGCATTTGTTCTCGGCTTAATAGCCTATCATTTCCTATGCCAACGCATCCTATTTCAATTGCGTGACGAAACATCTACTTGGACATCCGGAAAATTGAGGATATGGAATGAAGTGGCCACGCTCTTTTTATTTGCCATCGTTTTTATGGTGGTGTTAAAAAGCGCTGTGTCTTGGGTGTTTGGAGTCCTGGGGTTGTTTGCGCTAGCGATTTTATTAATGTTAGGTATCAAGTTATATAAGCGTTTTCGAGCTTCTTAACCGACTGCCTCCCGTTCTTCCAAATAAAACTGATGTACAGCCGTTTCGCATTCCCGCGACGCTAACACAATTTCTGTCCATTCCGCCTTTGACCGAAAAAGATCCAAGACTAAATCAGGATGGTTATTATCCCTCGAAAGGTGGCAGAGGTAAAGTAGCTGTAATTTCGGCGTCCTATGCTGCATGAACAGTTCCAAAGCTTGTGCATTGGAGAGGTGCCCAAATCCACTTTTGATCCTTCTTTTTAAATAGTAGGGATACTTTCCTTGATCCAATAATTCTTCCTCATAATTTGTTTCCAAAAAGGCCACATCGCAGGCTTGGAAATGTTTGATTAGCTGATCGCAAACCCTTCCGAGGTCGGTGAAAATCCCAATGCTTTTCCCTCCAGCTTCTACTAAAAAACTTTGAGGTTCGGCCGCATCGTGATATTTTGAAAATGGTTTCACCTCAAACGCTCCTAAAGTAATCGGTTGATCGGGTACAAAAAAGTTAATCAATCTGGATGGGATCGCTAAACGCAAGGCATTAAAGGTTTTATCTGTAATGTAAATCGGGATTTGGTACTTGTTTGCCACCACCGTCAACCCCTTTATATGATCGGAATGCTCGTGCGATATAAAAATGGCTTTTATCTTACTTAAATGAAGACCATTGCGCTGCATTCTGCGCTCTAATTCACGACAAGAAATTCCCACATCGATTAAAATCCCATGATCTTCGTTGCCCACATAATAACAATTTCCATTGCTACCAGATGCTAATGAGCAGGTGAAAACAGATTTATTGGGGAATAATAAAGGGGTGTCAAGCATGTTGTAAATCTAAGAAAAATAGCTGGATTTTCATCCATTTTGATTAACTTGCCTTCCTTAAACAGAGAATTATGAGTAATAACGTATTATCAACCATTCCGGTTCAAAAAGTCAGTGAGTCAAGATTACCTTCAGTGGATTTTGATCATTTGCAATTTGGTAAAGTGCTGTCGGACCACATGTTGGTAGCCGATTACGAGGATGGAAAATGGGGAGAGCCTCAAATCGTACCTTATGGAGATTTTACTTTTAGTCCATCGATTTCCGCTCTGCATTACGGACAGGCAATTTTTGAAGGCATTAAAGCATTTAAATATGAAGATGGTCGTGTGAATATTTTTAGACCCGATCAAAATTTCGAACGCTTTAATCGTTCAGCCGCACGCATGGCAATGCCAGAAGTGCCGGCGCATATTTTTTTAGATGGAATGAAACAATTGATCGCATTAGATCGAGATTGGGTACCTGCAAAAGACGGGTCATCCTTATACATTCGTCCATTTATGTTTGCTACAGAAGCGGCTTTAGGGGTGCATCCATCGATTTCTTATCGCTTCGCAATCATTACAGGTCCAGTAGGCGTCTATTATACGAAGCCGTTACGTTTAAAAGTGGAAACCACTTATTCAAGAGCGGCTGAAGGGGGAGTAGGATTTGCGAAAAGCGCGGGGAACTATGCACTATCTTTACAGCCCACTAAATTAGCACAAGAAGAAGGTTTCGATCAATTAATGTGGACGGATTCTATCAATCACGAATACATTGAAGAAGCGGGTACCGCCAACCTAATTTTTAGAATTGGAGACACCCTAATTACTCCACATTCCGAGACCATTTTACATGGGATTACCCGTAAAACCATTGTAGAAGTCGCTCA
>CAYTDM010000022.1:27514-38070 GCA_964436635.1 uncultured Sphingobacteriaceae bacterium | reverse complement strand
AATCCAAATAATTTCCGACCCCAAAAAGCATTCAATATGGATAATCAATATAAAATTCCAGCGAAGGCACGCATAGGGCATGTGCATTTAAAAGTCTCCGATTTAGAGCGCTCCCTAGGCTTTTATCATGAGCTATTGGGCTTTGATTTAGTGATGAGGTATGGCAAACAAGCGGCCTTTGTTTCTGCTGGAGGCTATCATCACCATATTGGCTTGAATACATGGCAAAGTGAGGGTGCGCCACCGGCACCTGCATATGGCGTCGGATTATATCACACGGCCGTGGTGTATCCATCGAGAAAAGATCTAGCAGTCATTTTTAAACGCTTAATAGACGCAAAATATCCATTGACTGGTGTGAGCGATCATGGAGTGTCGGAAGCTATTTATTTGGACGATCCGGA
Organism: uncultured Sphingobacteriaceae bacterium; assembly: GCA_964436635.1. Lineage (GTDB taxonomy): Bacteria > Bacteroidota > Bacteroidia > Sphingobacteriales > Sphingobacteriaceae > DASRQK01. The sequence continues at coordinate 37,666 of CAYTDM010000022.1, read as the reverse complement.
TGGGAATGGGGTAGAATTATATTGGGACCGTCCGGAAGAGCTTTGGCCAAGACTCCCGGACGGTTCCATAGAAATGTATACCAGAAGATTAGATGTCGAAGATCTTCTTCGCACCTTAGAAGAGTAATCTATCTGGCTTTATCGTATAATTTTTTCAAATTAGGAATACCATTCACCATCCAATCTGGTGCTTCCGTTCCTTTTAAGTAATGATCAAAATATTGGTTCATTCTTAACTGGAAATCCTTTTGATTGGCTTCATTTTCTAAGTGATGTCCTTCACCTGGATAAGATAAAAAGATCACTTCTTTCCCAAGACGTCTGGCCGCATTGAAGAATTCCATCCCTTGGAACCAATCCACAGCTCCATCTGCCGTGCCATGTAAAATCATAAACGGCGTCTTGATTTTGTCTGCATGGTACATTGGGTTTTCACGTTGATACGCTTCACGGTTTGACCAAGGCGTCACGTTACGACCCATACGAATTTGCCCGATTTCGGTAATTCCATGATGGTTGGTTCCTGTACTTCCGTAAATATTATTGTAAAAACTCTCAATGTTCGTCGGAGGAGCACCCGTAATTACACATTTAAACAAATCGGTTTGTGTTACAATAAACGACGACTGGTAACCACCCCAGCTGTGTCCTTGTAAACCAATATTTGCTGGATCCGCATACCCTAAATCAATCACTTCCTGAACAGCCGAAGTAATACAATCCAAAGCACTCGTTCCAGGACGGCCTTCTTCATACACATTATCCGGCTGCAACACTAAATATCCATTGCTCGCGTAGTAAGAAATATGCGGGCGGTCGTCGTACACCGGCATGGAATACACATGGTGATTTTGCGACATTTTTTCATAGAAATAAACGATCATTGGATACTTTTTACCCGGCTCATAATTTGCTGGCAAGGCCAAAGTTCCTTGTAAACGCTCTCCTTTACTATTCGTATAGTTCACTAAAACACGTTTTCCCCAAGCAAATTCTTCTTGTTGAGGGTTCGCATTCGTTACTTTTTTAGGCTGCGCAAAAGTTGAATTGCTCACATAATAATCCGGGAAATCTGTAAAGGTTTGGATCGTGTATAAAACCTGATCACTATTCAACGCTTTTACTGGACGTCCGAAATTTCTATCCTCATACACCAATTCACGCGGTGATTGACCTGCTTTTAATGCGAAATAACCGGTCTTTTTAGTCCATTCTCCATATGCAGACAATAAGATTTCTTTCTTAGTATCGATGTAATCAACCTCAGGATCTAAGTTCACATAACGCAAACGAATTTCATTCGCATCGCCGTAGCCTGCAGTTAAATTTTCTGCTTTGCTTCCATCTAAAGCCAATAGCCATAAATCAAAATGATGGTTCACTACCACGTGTTTGCGATCAGCAGTAAAGCCGGCATACCCATAAGAAGGCGTCGCATTTGGATAAGGGTGGTCGCGGTCCGCAAAGTTCACTGAAGCTTTTTCCGAAATATTGGTCACCACATTTTTTTCTACATCATACACATGTAAGTGGTTTTCACCAAAATATAAGTAGTAACGTCCATCTGGAGAGGTCCCTAATGGACGCGCAATATAATTCGCAAACAAGGTTTTTTCTCCTGTAACTACATCTACACGATAAAGATCGGCCGGTGATTCCCCCCAGTTTACATCCGTGATGTAGGCACGGTCATTCCGACCTATAGCATATCTTGGATGGTCCGAAATGCTAATATTACGCATTTCATCGTTCGCAAGTTGGATAAATTGACCTGTATTTAAATGAATCGCACTTAAAAAAGTTTGACGAGCTAACATCATTCTTCTACGGATTTGGACCGTTTGAATCATTTCGTCTTTCCAGTGCCAAACGTCTACATTTGGAATGGTATCGCGACTTAATTTAACCGTTGCTTCTTGTTCTTTCACACCGAAAAACAAGGATTGTCCATGTTCTGACCAACGCAATGAGCCCAAATCACTCATCACATATCCAGCAGGAAAGCCTGCTAAGTCTTGACTTGAAAATACTTTCTTAGCTTGTTCTTTTTTACCAAGATGCTGGAACACCACTACTTTATTTACTCGATGAGTAATACTATCCGCTTCTGTCCCTTTCAACACGGCTAATTGAAATCCTTTGGTTCCCCAATCTGCGCGTTTTGCTTGAGCATCGTCCCATGATAATTGCGAGTATAATTCCGCATCTGTATCCAACGCTCTCACCGAATAATCCGGTAAAGCCACTACATAAAGTCCATTTCCAACTTTTGCGTCAGCGTCCACCGTATATGCCAAATAAGAGGCTTTTTTATTAAATGAGAACTGGCTAACGTTTCCTATATTTAATAAGGCTTTATCACTTAAATCCTTTAAAATCAAATCGGTCCCTTTATGACGAGATTTATCATCCGCATGTTTACGGCGATGAATCGCAAAGTGTCTTGAATCTGCAGAGAATTCAAATCTCAACACATTTTCAAACTGCTCTTTTTCACCTGTTTCCAAATTATGCAACACTGCAGTGGCTGGAAGTTCTTTCCTTGCGTCGCGCAACTTTTTAGCTTCTTTATTAGAAACACTCACCATGTAAGCGGCCCATTTTCCGTCCTCAGAAAAGCTAGCCGCATTGGAAAAGTTCACTTTATGCAGGGAATCCGCTGACAAGTTTTTCAAAAACAAGGTGTGATCGCCCCCATTTGGCTGTTGGGCATAGGCAACCCATTGACCATTTGCACTGATATTCGCACGGGTAATGTGATTCCATTTTGAATAATCAGCGAATGATAAGGGCTTTTTGTTTTGGGCAACCCCTATGGTCGCGATAGCAACCATAAAAAGCGTAATAAACGTCTTTTTCATTCTTAATTAGTTAATTATTTTTGATTTGTAATTGATTGTCGCCATGCAAGTTAAAACTTTCCTCCGAATTTATTTTGCAACGCAGCTAATTTACTTGCCATATCTTCGTTACCTTCCTTTTTCGGACTCACTGCTTTACGCGGTTGTGGCTGAGCAGGGCGTTTTTGAACCGGCTTCTTTTCACCTGAACGCATAGATAAACCGATGCGATTTCTCTTCACATCGACTTCAGTAACGGTTACCATGACCTGCTGATGCACTTTTAGCACTTCATTTGGGTCTTTGATATATCGATCTGTAATCTGACTTAAGTGCACCAATCCGTCTTGATGAACCCCAATGTCTACAAATGCACCAAAATTGGTAATGTTTGTAACAATGCCCGGCAAACGCATGCCCAGTTTTAAATCGGAGATGGCGTTAACACCTTCAGTGAATGAGAATGCCTCGAATTGCTCTCTGGGATCACGACCTGGTTTTGCTAATTCGTCTAAGATATCATTCAATGTCGGCAAGCCCACTTCAGCAGTGACGTAGTTTTGAAGTTTAATTTGCTTGCGCAATTCATCCTTCGTCATGAGATCCTGCAAAGAACAACCTAAATCTTTCGCCATTTTCTCAACTAAACCATAGCGTTCAGGGTGAACGGCGCTGGCATCCAGCGGATTTTTGGCATTCCGAATCCTTAAAAATCCTGCAGCTTGTTCATACGCCTTCTCTCCTAATCTCGGGACTTTTTTCAGGTCAGTACGATTTGAGAATGGACCATTTTGTGTTCTAAAGTTCACAATGTTTTGCGCAAGCGAAGGACCTAAACCCGAAACATAAGATAAAATTTCTTTGGATGCCGTATTCAGTTCCACGCCCACTGCGTTCACACACGAAATGACCGTGTCATCCAAGGCCGTTTGTAGTTTTTGTTGATCGACATCGTGCTGATATTGGCCGACCCCAATGGATTTCGGATCGATCTTCACCAATTCAGCTAAAGGATCCATGAGTCTTCTTCCAATAGAAACGGAGCCTCGCACGGTCACGTCATGGTCTGGGAACTCCTCCCTGGCGACCGGAGAAGCCGAATAAATCGATGCTCCACTTTCATTCACCATCACCAAGGTAACGTCCTTTAAACCGAGCTTTCTTACAAAATCTTCGGTTTCTCTGCCGGCTGTTCCATTTCCGATAGCAATGGCTTCTGTGTTATGTTTTTCGACGAAACTTTTAATAATGTTCGCCGCTTCGGCGGCTTTTCCAGCTCCAATATGTGGGTAAATGGTCGTGTTTTCTAATAGGTTTCCTTGTTCGTTTAAACAAACCACTTTACAACCTGTACGGAATCCTGGATCGATCGCCATGACTCTTTTTTGTCCTAATGGCGCGGCCAAAAGTAGTTGTCTGGCGTTTTCGGCAAAGACTCGAATGGCTTCGTCATCCGCTTTTTGTCTGGTTAACAAACGAATTTCGGTTTCCATGGAGGGCTTTAGTAAACGTTTATAACCATCTAACATGGCTAAACGTACTTGGGCAGAAGCTGCGTTTCCTCCTTTTATAAAAGCATGATCTAAAATGGGTAAAATTTCTTCTTCGGACACTTCAATATCCAAATGAAGAAATTCTTCTTTTTCGCCTCTTCGCATAGCTAACACGCGATGAGATGGCGCTTCTTTAACAGGTTCAGACCATTCAAAATAATCTTTGTATTTCAGGCCAGATTCTTCTTTTCCCGGGACTACTTTTGAGACAAAGCGGCCTTTATCTAAGAACACTTGCCTGGCTTTTTGCCTTACTTGACTATCTTCGACGATGATTTCTGCGATGATATCACGAGCACCAGCTAAGGCTTCTTCTACATTTTCAACGCCTTTTTCTGGGTCCACATAAAAACCTGCTGCTGCTTCTAAATCTGACACCTCTTGCTCCAAAATTAATAAAGCCAAGGACTCCAGTCCTTTTTCTCTCGCTACGCTTGCTCTCGTTTTACGCTTTGGCTTATAAGGCAAGTATAAATCTTCTACCAGTGACAAGGTCTCTGCTGCTTGTATTTGTGCAGCAAGCTCGTCTGTTAATTTCCCTTGATCGCTGATCGATTTTAACACGGCTTCTTTCCGCTTTTCTAATTCTTGTAATTGTTGAGATCGATCGCGAATTTGAGTGATCTGAACTTCGTCCAAACTACCTGTTACTTCTTTTCTATACCTTGAAATAAACGGAACTGTAGCACCATCCACTAATAATGCCAAAGTAGCCCGAACTTGCTTCTCAGTGATAGCCAGCTCCAGGGCAATAAGTTGCTCGTGTGTCATTCGATTTTATTAAAACTAATTCGGTTTTATTTATCTTCAGAGGTAGTATGCTCCGTAGAATTCCTTCCATCTTCTTTCGCATCGGAGGAAGTATTTGTAGGATGTTCAGTTGGTTGAACCTCATCGGGATTATTATAATATACTCCAGAACTTCCCACATAATCTGGCTCCCGACCCGGTTGATGAGTAAAAGTTCCTATTGGGGCACCCGCCTTAAGAATAGGGTGGACAGGCGTTTGATCCGCATTAGGAGCTTGAATTTCTTTCTTTTTATGTGTATTTTCGGTCGTGTCCGTCGTCTCTTCTAATGATTTTTTCGCATCATTGATGGCAGACTCTACATCCTCGACCATCACATTTTTAAGATCTACATCGCGTTCGATATGATTAATCTGTTCTGTAATGTCGCGTTTAATCGTCTCAGAAGCATCTTTGAATTCACGAATACCTCTACCTAAGCCCCTCGCTAATTCAGGAAGTTTTTTGCCTCCAAATAACAAGAGCGTCACAAATACTATAAGCAACATTTCAGGGGTGCCTATCCCTATAAAGCCTAATACCATACTCATTTGCTGGTTATCTACACATTTTCTCCGGCTAAGTTAAGGTTAAAATTTATCAAATCCATACAATATATAAATAATTAATCCGGCTTGAAAACATTAATCGTATCTTCGCTTCGTATAAAAGTAGATGTTGATGAAAGCGTTGTTGAGATCTTATAAACCTTATGGGATCAGTAGTTTAATATTAGCGGGTCCAGTAGTTATCTCGCAACTTGGGCATACCCTTGTGCACACCGCAGACACCATAATTGTTGGCCAATTTGCGGGAACCATATCACTTGCTGCAGTTTCATTAGTACACAGTGTATTTATGATTGTCATGGTCGTGGGATTAGGTATTGCCTATGGCATTACCCCGCTGATAGCACAAGAAAATGGCAAAAAAAACTACGCAGCCTGTGGTCAATTACTTTCTAATAGCATTTGGCTAAACGGCATCACAGGGCTGATTTTGTTCTTAATGGTGTACTTTGGATCCATGACCGTTATCGACCATCTTGACCAAGATCCAGCAGTGGTTGAAACAGCAAAGCCCTATTTATTTTTACTTGGACTTTCTATTTTTCCCCTCATGATTTTCAGCGCATTTAAACAATTTGCAGAAGGTCTTGGATTTACAAAACAAGCCATGAACATCACCATATGGGGGAATGTTTTAAACATTATATTAGCTATAATCTTTGTGAAAGGCTTGTTCGGCATTGAACCCATGGGTGTAAAAGGAGTGGGATATAGCACCTTAATCGACCGTACATTAATGGCTATTGTAATGGCTTGGTATGTGTTTAAATCCAAAAACTTCAAACGCTACATCGTCGAATATGAACCCTTGCTTATACAGTGGAATAAATTGGTCAAAATTTTAAAGATTGGAGCGCCCATTGCGTTGCAATATGTTTTTGAAATCAGTGCTTTTGCCGCTGCAGCGGTCATGGCTGGCACCTTAGGACCGGACATACAGGCAGCGCATCAAATCGCACTTACCCTTGCAGGGATGACGTATATGATGGCAAGTGGGATCGCCTCCGCAGCGACCATTAAAACTGGAAACAGCATCGGTCAAAAGAAATTTGATCGACTCAAGATTTATGCAACGACGAATTATTTCCTGGTAATCATATTTATGGGGGTGACGGCAATCTTATTTTTCGCATTAAACTCCTACCTTCCTATGCTTTTCACGAAGGACGCTGTGGTAGTAGGCATCGCTGCGCAACTTTTGATTATTGCGGCCATTTTTCAATTATTTGACGGAACGCAAGTGGTGGGTCTAGGTATTTTACGAGGAATGGGTGATGTGAACCGACCGACAGTCATCGCATTTATAGCTTACTGGCTCATTGGATTGCCATTAGCATATGGATTAGGAATTTATTTGGATTTTGGCATTAAAGGGATTTGGTATGGATTGACCATCGGTCTACTAACCTCTTCTTTGATGCTACATATGCGCTACAAAAAAGTGGTTAGTAGATTCCTTGTTAATAGTCAATAAATGGTAATCAATAAATGGTAATCAATAAATCGTAATTTATCGATTTTTAAACTTCTCGATCGATTTCCCAAGCCTCAAGATAATCACCAATCCGTTTAAGGAATCGGCCACCCAGCGATCCATCGACCACTCTGTGATCATAGGAGAGGGAAAGTACTAATTTATGTCGAATCGCGATCACATCACCGTGTTCGGTCTCGAGTACAGCAGGCTTTTTAATAATGGTTCCTATTGCTAAAATCGCCGCCTGCGGTTGATTGATAATCGGCGTTCCAGTAATATTTCCAAAGGCGCCCACATTCGTTATTGTAAACGTACCTCCTTGCGTATCGTCTGGTTTTAATTTATTTGATCGAGCACGCTGGGCCAAATCATTCACCGCTTTACTCAAGCCTACTAAGCTTAATTGATCCGCATTTTTAATAACAGGCACGATTAAATTTCCATTTGGAAGCTCGGTCGCCATGCCTATATTTATGTTTTTCCTTTTAATAATGTTATAGCCACTAACCGAGATATTGACCATTGGAAAATCTTTCAACGCTTTGCTTACAGCCTCAATAAAAATCGGCGTAAACGTGATTTTCTCACCTTCCCTTTTCTCAAAATGATTCTTTACCTTATTTCTCCAGGTCACTAAATTCGTCACATCTGCTTCCACAAAAGAACAAACATGCGGAGAAGTATGCTTACTATTCACCATATGATCAGCGATTAACCTTCTCATACGATCCATTTCAATAATTTCATCAGAAGCATCCACTTGAACCGTCACAGGTTTCGATGGCGCTGTTGCTGCAGCTTGCGCAACTTGAGGAGCAGAGACCGCTTCTTTCGAAGTTGCTGCGACTGTATCTTTTGGTGCGGAGACCGCTGAACCAGCCACTGCTTTACCGTCGTTCCGAGCAGAGAGATAATCTAAAATATCTTGTTTAGTAACTCGTTGATCTAAACCCGTGCCTGGAATGCGATCCAATTCCTCAGGAGAAATACCTTCTTCAGCGGCAATATTTCTCACTAATGGAGAATAGAAACGACCCTTATGGCTAGTTCCCACGCTTTCCTGTATGGAAGCGGAAGCATCATTTGGTAAATACGGTATGGAAGTTTCACTTGATTCGGCTGGCTCCTCGACAGCACTTTCTTCTTTCACTGCTTGATGTAAAGGCTCCGTACTTGAGCTCGAGCTCACGCTGCCTTGAGTAGATTCATCCTCAATGATCGCTAACAATTGCCCGACTTGCACCACCGCATCTTCAGGAAATAGTTGGCTTTTTAAATACCCTGCAACTGGAGAGGGCACATCTGAATCGACTTTATCAGTCGCAATTTCTAATACCGGTTCATCTTCTTCAATTCGATCACCTGGTTGTTTCAGCCATTTAATAATGGTCGCCTCGGAAACACTTTCTCCCATTTTTGGAAGAATTAATTGATGTTCTGCCATAATCCAGTTTAATATTGTATGCCTTGCAAATTATATAAATTTTTGAATTAAAACAAACAAACAAAATTTTATTCTATTCGCAAACAAATATACAGAATAAACGATTGAATTTAATCTGAATTTTCCAACGTTATCATTAAAAACAACTCAAAAAGTGCTGCAGCGCTTGCTCGCGATATATTCACTTTTCTATCCCTTCCAAACTGAAATAATTTCGTCTTTATTGAATGCTTTCCCGCGATCGCAATCCAAACCGTTCCGACCGGTTTATTTTCGGTTGCACCTGTAGGGCCCGCGATTCCACTTACCGCAACGGCATAATCTGATTTAAATAGCTGCTTGCAACCCGATGCCATTTCCCGCACCGTTTGTTCACTGACGGCCCCGAATTCTTCCAAGGTGCTTTCCTTCACCTTTAATAGATTCATTTTAGCTTCATTTGAATAGGAAACCACTCCACCAGGGAAAATCTGACTAGAGCCTGGAATAGCAGTAATAAGATGGGCAATATTGCCCCCAGTACAACTTTCCGCGACCGATAACGTGGTTTCTGTTTGCGATAGCAAATCGCTAACAGCGGTGGCCAAAGTTATATCCCTTTGTGCTACCACATGTGGATGAGCCAATGCATGTATTCTTGTGGCAAAGTAAGAAAGTTTTTGTGCTAACGCTTCCTCATCGTGCCCTATCCCAGTTAATCGTAATCGAATGGACCCTGGGCTTGGCAAATAAGCTAAGGAAATATTCGAGGGCAAATGATCTTCTACTTCTTTTAATCGCTCAGCCAAAAAAGATTCCCCAATGCCCCCGATTAAAAAATGCACATGTCGAACCGGTAACATTCCATTTTCCAATTTCAGACGAGGGATCACGACCTCATTCATCAAATGCTTCATTTCGAAGGGAACACCAGGTAGAAAAATATAGATTTTACCATTTTCATTTACCCACATGCCAGGCGCTGTACCTAATTGATTAAATAAAATATCAGCCTTCTCAAGCACATCTGCTTGTTTATGGTTGACTTCCAACATGGGTTTATTGGACCGCTGAAAAATGGTTTTCACATGCTGTAGAACACCTTCATCACGCACCAAGCCACATTCAAAATACGTGCATAAGGATTTCTTTGTAACGTCGTCCTTAGTCGGACCTAATCCGCCTGTTACGATGATTAAATCGGCTCTTCCTGCTGCTAATTTGAGTGCAGTCAAAATGGATGCTTCCCGATCAGAAATAGAGGTGATTTGTTGGACGTGAATTCCCAATGCGTTTAAATGATCTGCCATCCAAGCGCTATTGGTGTCAAGGATTTGACCGATCAGAATTTCATCCCCAATGGTAATTATTTCTGCACGCATATGTTAAAAATTAACGATTATATCCGTCGTTGCGCTTGGTTAGTTTCAAATCTTGGAGTATGGAAGCTTTGGCACGAATGGTCACATTATAACTCTGATGCCTCCCAAAAGGAACCCAC
>CAYTDM010000022.1:4759-27504 GCA_964436635.1 uncultured Sphingobacteriaceae bacterium | reverse complement strand
TACTAAATCTTGTCAGTGAAATTTGCTTCTGTCTAAAATCGTAACCAGAATTAAATTGAACCTTCCATTTTGGAGTAAAACTAAAGTCACCAAACACATTTAAGGTACTCGTGATCGCTGTAGTATTTCCTATTTTATTATACTGAAAACTGACAGACCCCGCTAAATTCCAAGGAATATTAAAATCCACAAACGCATTGGGATCCGTACTAATTCTGGCCAATGCTTGCCGTTGTTCTTCCGTCAAATTTGCCTTTTGTCCTTCTAATTCAGTTAAACTCTGACTTCTACTTTCCCACATTTTCGGATTTAAACTGTAATCGAACGCAAATCCAAAATTCGTTAAAGTAGCCAATTTTCCATCTCGAATAGCAAAGCGGTTGATGCGCCGACCGTCTTTATCTTGACTATACGGATCAAATGATCCATAAAAATTAATATTTATTTTTTGATTAAAAATGGCAGTCCGACCATTGAATGAGATGTTTGACAATTTGAACGAATCCGCTGCAAAATTATAATTCCCACTAAAACTTAATCCTTGAATAATAGGGACTTTTTTAATTCCGCTGTTAGTCGTGTCGCGACGACTCCGAACTTTTGCTTCAATGTTATTGTCGATAGAAAATCCAATACCCATGGACTTTCCAGGACTTGGTGAACCGAAAATACCACCATCATAGATAGAATATACCTGTTCGCGTCCTTGAGCGTCTACAAATCTTCTATAAAACCCAAAAAATGGATCGGAAAAGTCCGGGCGATAATTCAAGTTAATCGATGGAGTCACGACATGTCGAACGGCCTCCACCCTACCAATCTTAGGATACATTCCATAGAATTTTGTGGACAAACCACTGCTAATCGAATAATCGTACGCTCTTGTAAAGCCTCGAACGGTATCCCTGACCTCTTTAAATCCTCCCGGCGTATTTTCCATGCGCTTGCGAATGCTCTGTAAATACCAACGTTCCATATAATTTGCGCTGGTGTTAAATTGGAAATACTTCAGCATATTTAAGGACAAACTGATCGGAATGGTATGCATAAAGCCGTTTTGAAAGCGCTCTAAACTTTCTGGCTTGAACAATTGATCCTCGGTCGTGGTAATCGAATTCCTCCCCTGCAAGCTATACCCCATGGTAATCTTCTGATACCATTTTTGGTCGCCAATTCGATCTTCAGAATCAAAGGGATTAAAGGTCGTCGCATTTAAATTAAATGAAGGCAACTCCAAATACACACTTCCAGAGGTAATGTCTTGACGGTGACTCATATTAGTGGTCAAATTCAAGCGTCCATCAGCAAATCGCTTTCCATAACTAATGCTGGATGACATGTTGTTTTGAGTCATCTGCTCATAATTATATGATCCGCCCGCTGCTGTGTTTTGAAAATACGATCCTGTACCAAAATTCACAGAAGCCGTGAAAGTCGTTCCTGGATTAGCTTGAGGACTTTGATTGTGGTTCCAGGTGATATTAAAATCATTCCTGGGTTTGTAGTCTGGTGTTCCTTCTACTCCTGTTCGCGTAGACGCAAATCGCAAATTAAAGCCTCCTGAATACTTATATCGCACCTGATATTTTGTGGCCAAAGACGTCTCATAAGAACCCCTTGAGTACAAAGTACCACGAATTTCAGAATCCCAATAATCATTAAAAGCAAAATAAAATCCTGCATCGCGCATATAAAATCCCCGCGCAAAGTCTTCTCCAAAGGAAGGAAATATAAATCCAGATGCTTTTTTATCAGGTTTTGGGAAAAACCCAAAAGGTATCATTAATGGCTTAATATGTACGCCTTCCACCACCATGTAAGCCGGCCCAGCGACAATTTGTGTTTCTGTTACAATCCCCTTGTTTATAAAGATTCCGAAATGCGTATGGGGTTCTGGCAAATTACAAGTACTGTACATCCCATGAAAAATGGACATTTCATTAAACTGATTTTTACGCACTTGACTGGCTTGAATATACCCACCATCCACTTCACTAAACACCCCAAAAGTTACCCCGACACCTGTATCAAAATTAAACCTTAACGAATCCACTGCTTTCGCACTTTCACCCGGCATAATTACGACAGGACGGCCTACATATCGCCCGTTTTGGTCGACCAAACCACTGGCAAACACCTCGTTTGTGTTATGATCGATGCGAATATAATCAGCAGACAGTTCAAAATTTTCGTATTTAATTTTCGCTTCTCTGTGCAAATAGGTCCTGTTATTTCGAACATCCACCCATTGGGAATCCCGAGCCACGATATTTACTACGGCTTTTAAATTACTGGAAGCTGAAGTTTGGGGAGGATTAGCCTGAAGATCTAAGGTAGTGTTTGTGGGCAAACTATCTAAAGAAATCATTCCATTTTGATCCTTCTTTAAAGAATCAATACGAATGGTATCTTGTTTGCGAAGCGCATTAAATTCAGCTTTTACAGGACCCAACGAAGTCTCTAACTTGGATAGCGGCGAAACAAGCTCCAATGCATGGACTTCCACCAACACCCCTACAAGAAAGCTAAGAAAAAACGTTAAAAATCCAGTTTTCGTGTTCAACTCTGCCAAATGAATATTACTTTTGCTTTGTCACGGCCAATGCCACAAATTTAGTGAAAAATACTTGTGAATTTGATACTTTAAAAAAAATGCGGTGATTAATAATAAATTTAACTATTTTGTGATTACAGAACAATATCAATGAGCTTGAATTTTCATTACAATATAAATAAATTGAAAATTTTACCATATTTCGTCGTTCTTGTACTTTTCACCTTAGTTCCTTTTAAAGGAATACCCGATGATCGCTTGCCTTCGTATTTAAATTCTGAAGATCCTAGCTACAAAATTAAGACCATCGTGATCGATCCTGGTCATGGCGGAAATAAGCCAGGAGCTGTTGGCAAAAAATCAAAGGAAAAAGATGTGGTATTGGATGTTTCACTCAAGCTAAGTAAAGCGATTGAAGCCGCTTTTCCAGATGTAAAAGTATACTTAACCAGGTCTACGGATGTGGACGTAGACATTTATAAACGCACGCGTTTTGCCAATGAGAAAAAAGCGGATTTATTTATTTCTATCCATCTTAATGCTGCGCCATACAAACGAGTAAAACGAGGGAATCGATGGGTGAATGTAGTGAATACAGATCCTCATGGAATCGAAACTTATGTGCTGGGTTTTAATAATTTAGGAAGTCAAGACGCAGCACTTCGAGAGAATGCCGATATTTTGCTGGAGGAAAACTACGAGGAAAATTACCAAGGTTTTGACCCGAACGACCCAGAAAGTTACATTATTTTTTCGCTGATGAAAAATCAGTACCGTGAACAAAGTATTAAGCTGGCCACTGCGGTACAAAACCAATTATTAACTTCAGGGCGTCATGATAGAAAGGTGAAAGAGTCAAAATTAGCTGTTTTAATGAACGCAGGCATGCCCGCCATTTTGGCTGAATTAGGCTTTATTAGCAACCCTAAAGAGGAAGATTACATGCTTTCCGACGCGGGTCAAGAAGAAATGGTTAAGAATTTGCTCGATGCAATCATTGCATATAAAAGACAAACTGAAAGATAATGAACATAAGCAAAGAATTTAAAGTGGGGTTGTTGGCGACTGTTGCGCTTGCAATTCTAATCCTTGGCTACAGTTTTTTGAAAGGAAATGATTTACTAAGCAAGGACAACACGTATTATGCAGTATATGAACGCGTAGACGGGCTTACTGTTTCAAAACCAGTCCTTGTCAATGGTTTCCAAATAGGCAGGGTTTCCAAACTTGAACTTCAAGCCGATGGTCGAATTTTGACACAATTAAAGGTCAAGAAAGAATACGCCATTCCTCAAAATACGGTAGCCCAAATCGTAAGCACCGATTTATTAGGTGGTAAAGCGATCGTTTTTCAATTAGGTAATAGCCCAAATTATGCGGAAGATGGGCATCACTTAGAAGCAGGGGTCGAGAAAGGATTATTAGAACAGGTAGAACCAATCCAGAAAAAGGCGCAAGACATTGCCGCTGTTTTGGATTCCGTATTAAGCTCCATCAATAACACATTGAATGACGATTTTCAACGAGATTTCAACAGAAGCATAAACAGCATCGCAAACTCATTGAAAAACATTGAAGGCATTACGGGCCAATTAGACGCATTAGTAGGAAAAGAACGGGTGCGTTTTAGCGACATCATGGCGCATGTGGAAAGCATTACGGCGAATATTAATAAGAACAATGAACAAATCACCGGTCTCTTGACTAATTTGAATGAAATTACTGATCAAGTGGCGCGGGCTAATGTAGCGAATACAATAGCTGACGCAAACAAAGTCGTAGCAGACATCCAACAAATCGTCAATAAAATCAATGAAGGAGAAGGATCCATTGGTTTGTTAATTAATGATCCGAAATTGTACGACAACTTGCAAAATGCTTCAAAAAACTTAGATGAGCTGATGTTGGATTTAAAAAAGAACCCAGGACGTTATGTTCATTTCTCCATTTTTGGAAGAAAAAATTAAGCGGTAACTAACCTATTTTCAAAATAAAAAAGGACGGCTTACTACACCGTCCTTTTTCTATTGGCTAAACTGCCCTTTAAAGTTCCACTATAAGGTTTCCTTTAACCAGTCGAAGAATTCTCTTTGCCACACCAAAGCATTCTGAGCTGTGGTCACCCAGTGATTTTCATCTGGCAAGTACAATAATTTACTTTTTATACCTTTTAGTTGTGCCACTTGAAAAGCTTCCAAACCTTGTTCGATACCTACTCGGTAATCTTTACCTCCTTGAATAATGAAAATTGGTGTGTTCCATTTGTTCACATATTCAATAGGATTGTAGGTAGTGTACGTTTTTTGATTTTTCGGATCCCAATAAGGTCCACCCAGATCTTTATTTGCAAAGAATAATTCTTCCGTCGTTCCATACCAGCTTCTCATATCAAACAAACCATCGTGTGAAATAAACGTTTTAAAACGATTTTCATGCACCCCAGCCAGCATAAAAACGGAATAGCCACCGTAACTTGCCCCAATAGCACCCAAACGATCCTTATCTACATACGCTTCTTTGGAAACATCATCGATCGCACTCAAATAATCACGAATCGGTTGACCACCCCAATCTCCAGAAATTTGCTCGTTCCACTCCACTCCATGACCTGGCATCCCGCGACGGTTTGGCGCCACCACAATATATCCTTGCGCAGCGATTAATTGTAAATTCCAACGGAAAGAATAGAATTGCGTCAGCGCAGACTGCGGACCACCCTGACAATATAATAAGGTTGGATATTTTTTATTTGGGTCGAAATTTGGCGGATACACCACCCACATAAATAAATCTTTTCCATCAGAAGCTTTTGTCACCCGGGCTTTTACCTCGCTATTCGCAATATTTGCATATTGGGCATCGTTCACCTTTGTAATCGCAGTTAAAGCTTTTGAATTCAAATCAAAGCGATACACTTCAGGCGCATGATTTATCGTGTTTTTAGTCACTATCAGCGATTCCCCGACTTGGCCCACAATACTACCTAAATCATGATCCCCAGCACTTAATTGTTTAATTTGCCCCGCACCCACTTTATCCAAACCGCTGGCCAGATTGATTTCAAACACTTGAATCGTACCACGAACGGCCGCCACAAACCAAACTTTGCGCCCATCAAAACTCCACTTATAATCATTCACGGTACCGTCCCAATCCTTTGTCAGATTAAAACGCTGACGCTTCGAGAAGTCATACACGATCAAATCGTTTTTATCCGCTTCATAACCGTCTTCAGCCATACTCAACCAAGCCAAATGCTGTCCATTAGGACTAAAAACAGGATGCGTATCGTACCCTTTCATGCCTTCCGTAAGTTTGGTCGTCGTCCCCGTCTTTAAATCGTACTTATAAATATCTGTATTCGTACTTAATGCATAGGCCGTTCCATGCTTTTTTTTGCTTACATAATAAATCGATTGACCATCTGGTGCCCAAACCACATCTTCTCCCCCACCAAAAGGCACTTGAGGCGTGTGATAGGGTTCACCCTTCATAATATCGATGGGTTCACCAACTTTACCTTCTTGAAATGTTGCATAAAACACATGATTATACGCTCCTTCGTTCCAGGCATCCCAATGTCTATAGTCTAATTGTTCAAATACATAGGCATCAGATTTTGGCAGATCCGGGTATTTATCATTGCTGTGCAACTTTTCTATCTTTACAGCACGAGAAAAGAGGATGTGCTTCTTATCTGGAGATATTTTAACGTTTTGCAATCCCCCATCGACTTGAGTGATTTGCTTGCTTTCCCGACTCTCTAAATTCAATTCCCATAATTGCCCTGCATGGAGATAAGTGATGATTTTGCCATTGGCGTCAATATGAACGACGCTTTCATTGCCTTTGGAAAAAGTGATTTGTTCTGCTTGACCTCCAGTAAGTGGAATACGATATAAATTCCGTTCACTGGCATTCGCAGCCATATCGAATCTTGTCACCCCATAAATGAGATGCTTTCCATCAGGAGTGATTGCCTCCGCTGAAACGCGTCCTAACTCCCATAATTTTTCTGGAGTTAACGGTGTTTGTGCGTATGTGGTAGCCTGCATGGCCATTGCGACGACTGCCGTCATGATGATTTTACTTTTCATTTTCAACAATTTTATCTATTCAAATCTACCCAAATAATCTCCAATTGCAAGACTTTTATAGGCTCAAAGATGAAAAAAAGCAACTATAGTAGGCCGCTAATTAAAAAATAAAAAAGTTTTTGCTCAGTTGCCAATAAATAGTTATTTTTGCAGTCCAAAACAAATAGCTGCGGAAGTGGCGTAATTGGTAGCCGCACCAGACTTAGGATCTGGCGCCGCGAGGCGTGGGGGTTCGAGTCCCTTCTTCCGCACTAGAATCCTCTCGATCATTATCGGGAGGATTTTTTACAATTTATAGAAAACAGATGAAAATTACACATCAGAATTCAGACGCGCTGAACGCAGTAATAACCGTTGAATTAGCTCCAGAAGATTATAATCCTGCCGTAGACAAAGCGATTAAAGATGAGGCAAAAAAAGCTAAATTACCAGGCTTCCGCCCAGGATTGGTTCCTACCTCTCACATTAGAAGAACTTACGGAAAAGCAATTCTTTTTGATGCTGTGAACAGTATCGTAAACGATAAAATTAGCGATTATATTGCTGAGCAAAACCTTGAGGTTTTGGGTCAACCCCTACCTAAAGAAGATGATCAGGTAGATTACAACTGGGATTTCAAAGACACTTTTTCATTTAATTATGAAATTGGTTTGGCACCAGAAATCGAAGCACCTTTTACAGCAAAATCTAAGTTTACTCAATACGTGATTAAAGCGGATGAAAAAACTTTAGAGGAGCGAATGAAAAATCTTAGAAGAAGCTACGGGAAAATGACCAACCCAGAAGTTTCTGAAGATGGAGATGTGTTATACGCTGAATTCACTCAATTAGGCGACAATAAAGAAGCTTTAGAAGGTGGTTTGCAAAAGCAAGCAACTTTGCGCTTAGATTTAGTAGAAGATAAAAAAATCAAAAAATCCTTAATTGGGTTAAAAAAAGATAGCGAAGTGACTTTAGACATTGCGAAAGCACTAAAAACTGAAGCCATTAGCAGAGTACTAGGAATTTCTGAAGAAGAAGCACAAGCCTTAACCTCAACTGAATTCAAGTTAGTCGTTAAAAACATCAACCGTTTAGAAGAAGCTGATTTAAATGAAGACTTCTACACAAAATTATTCGGAGCGGGCGAAGTAAATAACGAAGAGGAATTCAAGAATAAGGTAAAAGAGGAAGTTGAAGGTTTATTGGTTCAAAATGCAGAGCAAAAACTTCAAAACGACCTATACACAGAGGGAATGGATAAAGTGAAGGTTGAATTCCCTGAAGCATTCTTGAAAAGATGGTTGAAAGCGACCAATCCTTCTATAGAAGAATCGGAATTAGAGGCTGGATTTGAAGACTTTTTGAAAAACCTTAAGTGGACCTTAATCGAAAACCAAATCATCCGCAGCAATAATTTAGAAATTAAATACGAAGAAGTATTGGAATTAGCGAAAAGCAAAATTCAAGCACAACTTCGCATGTACGGTCAAATGGAACCAGGCGACAAAGAATTATCTCAATACGCCATCCAGTTATTGCAAGATAAAGAACAAGCAAACCGTTTGTTCGAAGAAGCAAAAGCACTAAAAGTATTTGACTATTTAAAAGGGTTAATTAAACTTGAAACCAAGGAAATTGAATACAATAAATTCCTTGAATTAAACTAAAAAACTCCATTCAAAGATAAAGGCCATCCAATCGGATGGCCTTTTTTATTTCTATGCATTTACAACTGTAAGCAATTCATGTTTTATACAGTTCGTGTTTTATACAGTTCATGTTTTAAAGCTCTATATAGAACACATAAACCTAAAAATCTTTGGATCCCCAACACTTAGGCGTAAAATATTGGACACAAAAAAAAGCCATCCGACTGGATGGCTTTTTTTTTAATAACGACTATTCTTAGTTGTTAGTTAAAGAATCGATTGAATCGATAGCTGCATCACCAATTGAATCAATTGAATCGATAGTAGCTTCAACATTCTCTTCGATTACAGTTTCTAAAGAATCAGCAGTGTTTTCAGCTTCGTTTGAAGCAGAGTTACAAGCAGCAAATCCTACAGTCATCGCTAAACCTAAGAAACCGAATTTAAATACATTTTTCATTGCAATTTTTTTTTTAGTGGTTAAAACAAATTTGTTCACTTAATGGTTTATACTCAATAATGAAAAAGGTAACCCAAGTTTTTAGATAATTTTATGAATTAATGTTATCTTGGCACATGGAGAATTTGGAATTCAATCAAAACGAAGATCTTAACAAGTTATTAGTAGCTGAAGTAAATAATAAACTTCGTAAAATATATGCAGGCGGAGGAGAAAAATCCGCTAATAAACAAAAAGAAAAGGGAAAAATGCTCGCTCGAGAACGAGTGAACTATCTGCTCGACGAAGGAAAGCCTGTTATTGAAATCGGCGCATTCGCAGCCGACGGCATGTACCAAGACGAAGGGGGATGTCCGGCTGCTGGTGTTGTCGTGGTCATTGGTTACGTTTCTGGCAGGCAATGCATCGTAGTGGCCAATGACGCCACCGTTAAAGCAGGCGCTTGGTTTCCTATGACCGCCAAAAAGAATTTGCGCGCGCAAGAAATCGCGATGGAAAATCGACTCCCTATTATTTATTTAGTGGATTCGGCCGGCGTTTACCTTCCAATGCAAGACGAAATCTTTCCGGATAAAGAGCATTTTGGGCGGATTTTCAGAAATAATGCAAGGATGAGCAGTGAGGGAATCGTACAGATCGCGGCCATTATGGGTTCTTGCGTGGCTGGGGGCGCATACCTGCCGATTATGAGCGACGAAGCCATGATCGTCGATGGAACCGGATCGGTATTTTTAGCTGGTTCCTATTTAGTAAAATCTGCCATTGGAGAATCCGTAGATAACGAAACCTTGGGTGGAGCGACCACGCATTGTGAAATTTCTGGAGTGACCGATTACAAACATCCAGATGATCAAACTTGCCTGGATTCCATTAAAAATATAATGTCCTTTTTAGGAAAGCCTAAAGATGCCGGATTTGATCGCATTAAACCGAAAAGTCCGAAATTAAAAGAACAAGACATTTATGGTATCCTTCCCAGCTCAAGGGAAAAACAATATAATATGAAGGACCTGATTCTTCGCCTCGTCGATGATTCAGAATTCGAAGAATATAAGGCCCTTTACGGACAAAGCATCCTTTGCGGAATCGGTCGAATTGACGGTTGGGCCGTAGGGATCGTCGCTAATCAACGGACCGTGGTGAAAAGTAAAAAGGGTGAAATGCAATTTGGCGGGGTCATATATTCCGATGCTGCCGATAAAGCCACGCGTTTTATCATGAATTGTAATCAAAAGAAGATACCGTTAGTGTTTCTTCACGATGTCACTGGATTTATGGTGGGTAGCCGATCTGAACAAGGTGGCATTATTAAGGACGGGGCGAAAATGGTGAATGCGGTCGCAAATTCTGTGGTGCCAAAATTCACCGTCATCGTAGGAAATTCATACGGAGCAGGGAATTACGCCATGTGTGGAAAAGCCTATGACCCGAGGTTAATCGTGGCATGGCCTTCGGCAAAAATTGCCGTGATGGGCGGTGCGCAGGCAGCAAAAACGCTTCTACAAATTCAGACGGCCTCTCAAAAATCCCAAGGAAAAGAGATTACCCAAGAAGAGGAAGCGACCCTACTCGCGAAAATTACAGAAAAATACGAGGCACAAACTACTCCATATTATGCAGCATCGCGCTTATGGGTAGATGCCATCATAGATCCTATTGAAACGAGGAAAGTCATCTCCATGGGGATAGAAGCAGCCAACCAAAGTCCGATAGAAAAACCATTTAACGTAGGAGTCATTCAAACATGAAAATAGGAATCGTTTGTTATCCAACCTTTGGGGGAAGTGGCGTGGTCGCCACCGAACTGGGCAAAGCCTTAGCGAGCAACGGGCATGAAATACATTTTATCACCTATAGCCGACCAGCACGCTTGGACTTTTTCTCGGAAAACTTGTATTATCACGAAGTCAGCATTTCAAAATATCCTTTATTTGACTTTCCGCCGTACGAACTTGCCCTGGCAAGTAAATTAGTGGATGTGGTTCGATTCGAGAAATTAGATTTACTGCACGTACATTACGCCATTCCCCATGCCTCTGCAGCTTTTATGGCGCAGCAAATATTAGCTACTTATGGGATTAATATTCCATTTATTACGACGCTACATGGCACGGACATTACATTAGTGGGCAAAGATGCGAGTTACAGTCCGGTAGTGACCTTTTCGATCAATCAATCAAATGGTGTAACAGCCGTTTCAGATAATTTAAAAGCGGAAACTTTGGATCATTTTGATATTAAAAACGATATCCGTGTGATTCCAAATTTCATCGATTTGGAACGATTTAAACGGGAACCAAAAGCGCATTTTAAAGAAGCGATCGCACCGGGCCAAGAGCGCGTGCTGGTGCACACCTCGAATTTCAGAAAAGTAAAACGCACGATGGATGTCATCCATCTTTTTAAGAAGGTACAAGATAAATTACCTTCTAAATTATTAATGGTTGGGGATGGTCCGGAAAGAAATCAAGCAGAACAATTAGCGCGTGATTTAGGCATTTCACAAAATGTCCGCTTTTTAGGCAAACAGGATGCCATCGAAGAAATTTTATCGGTTTCGGATTTATTTCTAATTCCTTCCGGGTCCGAAAGTTTTGGTTTAGCCGCCTTGGAAGCGATGGCCTGCAGAGTCCCAGTGATTTCATCCAATGTAGGTGGTTTACCGGAATTAAATGTTGAAGGAGTTACAGGATTTTTGTGCGATGTGGGTGATATTGGTGCCATGGCTGAAAAGGCCCTGTATGTTTTAGAAGATTGTGATCGCTTGAATCGATTTAAAGAAGCCGCCTATCAACGTGCGAAAGATTTTGAAATAAGCAAAATAATGCCGAAATATGAAGCATATTATCAGGAAGTTATACAAAAAAATCAAAAATCATGAGTGCTAAAACCATCTTTATTGTCGTCCTAACTGTGTTAGTTACGGTCATCCTTATGAAAAACATGGACGAAGTTAATTTTTGGATATTTGGAGATTATAGCATCCCGAAATTGGCTGTATTGGGGACCATGTTTGTGATCGGGGTGGTGGTAGGTTTATTAATGGGTAGAGGGAGAAAAAAACCCGTGGTCGTTAGGGACGAATCATTAAACACAGCGACGCCATACCAGGCGCCAACCAACTTATCTGAAGAAGACGAAAATTATATTCGTTAAATTACCTTGGTTTTTTTTAAAATATTTAAAAAATCTCTTGACTTTGTTAAAAACTTCCGTAGATTTGAAGCCGTGACATCAAGATGTCCACACGATACAATGATGAAAATGACAACGAATGCATTCTGGTTTTTTGGTTACTTTTATTTTAGCAATAAGAGCCGGGATTGATATGCATTAAAAATTGTCTTAATGATATTAAAAGTCCCGGCCGACACGCCGGGACTTTTTTTTTGCCTTAAAAAAAGTTTTGCGAAGAAAATAAATGAAAACGAACGAACATCCTGTAAAAAATCTCAAAGTAGCGATTCAAGGCGTACACGCCTCCTTTCACGAAGAAGCTGCATTTAAATACTTTGGTGAAGACATTGAAATCGTGGAATGCGATACCTTTCGCAAAACTTGTGAATTGCTAAAAAACCATGAAGTGGATTTCACAGTCATGGCGATTGAGAATTCCCTCGCAGGGAGCATTCTTCCAAACTATAATCTTTTAAGAGACTTCCGCTTTAACATTGTCGGAGAAGTCCATTTAAACATACAACTTCATCTCATGGCGCTTCCAGGAGTGAAGTTTTCAGACATTAAATTCGTGGAATCCCACCAAATGGCCATCCGTCAATGCGATGATTTCTTAAGTGAAAACCCGCAACTGAAAGTAAGCGAAGGCATGGACACAGCGAGTTGCGCCCAAAAAATCCAGCAGGAAGGTTTAGTAGATACGGCTGCTATCGCAAATAAATTAGCGGCCAAGGTGTACGGATTAGAAATTTTGGAACGCCGAATCGAAACGAATAAAAAGAATTACACCCGTTTTTTAATCCTTTCTAATCAATTCGAAACGAATCCACAAGCGAATAAAGCATCCCTTTCATTCCAAATAGGCAACACAGTAGGCGCACTTTTCGAAGTCCTTAAATGCTTCCAAGAAGAAGGAGTGAATATGAGTAAAATTCAATCCATGCCGGTCCTCGGGCGAAGAAATGAGTATGAGTTTTATGTGGACATCGAATGGCAAGACGCCAAAAACTACGATGCTGCCATTAAAAAAATACTCAAACATACGGCCAATTTTAACATCATGGGCGAATACTTAAAAAACGATAAAATTTAAAATTTAACAGCATACATACTTAAGAACACAATTTTTTAAACACACATACTATAAATATACGAAGATGAAACACAATTTAGACATCATGCCGCTTAACTCCTGGATCGATACCGGAGACGGACCATTGATCATTGCAGGGCCTTGCAGCGCAGAAACGGAAGACCAATTACTTTCCACAGCACATTTATTAGCGAATACAGGAAAAGTAAAATTACTGCGTGCTGGGATTTGGAAGCCAAGAACACGACCAGGAGAATTTGAAGGCATAGGCAGCATTGGTTTAAAATGGTTAGCTCGCGCAAAAGAGGAAACCGGATTAAAAACCACGACAGAAGTTGCGACAGCGAAACACGTAGAAGAAGCATTAGAAGCAGGAGTCGATGTGTTATGGATCGGAGCAAGATCTACTGCCAACCCATTCACGGTTCAAGAAATCGCCGATGCCTTGCAAGGAGTGGATATTCCAGTCTTAATTAAAAACCCAGTGAATCCAGATTTAGCCTTATGGGTAGGTGCATTGGAACGCATTAACCGCGCGGGCATCAAAAAAATTGGCGCGATTCACCGCGGATTCTCTTCGTATGAAAAATCAGCATTCAGAAATGAGCCTATGTGGGATTTGGCCATTCAATTAAAAACCATGTTGCCGTCTTTACCGATGATTAACGACCCAAGCCATATTTGTGGAAACCGCGAATTTATTCCATATATTTCTCAAAAAGCATTTGATATGGACATGCAAGGCTTAATCGTGGAATCCCACATCGATCCTTCCGTAGCTTGGACCGATGCGAAACAACAATTGACTCCTAGTGCATTGTCAGAAATGTTATCTCAAATCACCTTCCGTAAACCGGAATCGAATAACCCTATTTTTGAAGATACCCTAAGCAAATTAAGGGAAGAAATCGATTTGTTGGACGATAAAATCATCAAAATATTGGGTGACCGTATGCAGGTTGTGGAACAGATTGGAAATTTTAAAAGAGAAAACGACGTCACCATTTTGCAAGTGAACCGTTGGGACGAGATCATTAAAAAACGCACGAATCTTGCCAAAGCATTAAAATTGGATCAGGACTTCACCCTTAAATTCTTAGAATTGATCCACAACGAATCGATTCGTAAACAGAATGAAATCATGAACGCGAAAGTTACTTCGGAAGCATAACACCATGGCATTGCAGCGATTCTTACAAGAAGAGATCATTAAAATAAGAAAATCAGGAGCGCCCGCGCACCAATCGATCCCCTTAACAGGATCGAAAAGCGAAAGCAATCGTGCGTTGGCGCTGAACTGCCTTTCAAACGGACGCATAAAAGTTGAAAACGTTTCCGAAGCAGATGACACCTATATCATGTTATCTATTTTGGAGGCGCTGAAGCAAAGAAGCCAAGAATCGGAGGCCCGTAATCTGGACCCATTGACCCTAAACGTCGGTCCAGCAGGCACAGTCATGCGTTTTATGACCGCCATTTTATCCATTCAATACGGCTCCTTCATCCTCACTGGTAGTGAGCGTATGAAACAGCGACCGATCCAACTTTTAGTCGATGCGCTCAGCGAGATTGGCGCACAAATCACCTACATAGAACAGGTTGGTTATCCGCCTTTACACATAAAAGGCCCGTTTAAACAAAAGTCGAATCGTGTAAAAATCGCTGGGGATGTGAGCAGCCAATATTTGTCCGCTTTATTAATGATCGCCCCCACCCTGCCCCAAGGTTTATCCTTACAAATAATCGGGCCTTTGACATCCAAGCCGTATTTGACCATGACCTTGGAATTATTAGAGCGCAGTGGCATCCAACATACATGGACGGGGGACACCATCACGATTGAAGCGCAGAAATTCCAAGCAAACACCATCCACGTAGAGCCAGATTGGAGTGCCGCCTCGTATTGGTATAGTTTATTGGCGCTTCGCAAAAAAGGCCAAGTGCTTTTACCGGGATTAAGATCGGCGAGCCTTCAAGGAGATCGTGCGATTGCACGCATCATGGAAGCATTTGGTGTCCAAACCACCCATACCACTTCGGGAGTACAAATCGCCTACGCGCCGAATTCGAACCCTACCGCGGGCGCAGATACCGCGGGATCCGTGTTGGACTTTACCGAATGTCCTGATTTGGCACAAACCGTCATCGCCTGCGCAGCAGCCTTACAACTGAATTTAAGTTTTACCGGTTTGCATACCTTGCGCATAAAAGAAACGGATAGAATTCATGCACTCCAACAAGAAATTGCTAAATTTGGAGTGAAGCTGATAGATGAAGACCCGATTTTTCATTTGGATTGTTCAGGATTTTTCAAGCCACAAAAATTAAGTGTCGCGACGTACGAGGATCATCGCATGGCGATGGCCTTCGCTCCTTTGGCGGAAATTTTTGATGAGTTGCACATAGAACACCCAAAAGTGGTTGAAAAATCCTATCCAGATTTTTGGATCCATCTACAAGAACAAGGTTTTGAAATTAATTAAACGCAGTATTTAATCATACAATCATGGCAGGTAATACCTTTGGCAAACTTTTCACCATTACGACCTTTGGAGAATCTCACGGTCCAGCGATCGGAGTGATCGTAGACGGTTGTCCAGCACAGGTGCCCATCGATGAAGCATTTATCCAAAGTGAGTTAGATAAAAGGAGGCCAGGCCAGTCGAAAATCACCACCCAACGGAAAGAAAGCGATACCGTCACCATCCTTTCTGGTGTATTTGAGGGCAAAACGACGGGCACCCCGATCGCCATGTTGATTTCGAACGAAGACCAGCGTTCTAAAGATTATTCGCACATTCAAGATACTTACAGACCCTCTCACGCAGATTACACGTACCAGGTGAAGTATGGCATCCGGGATTATCGGGGTGGCGGGCGTTCCTCAGCGAGAGAAACAGCTGCTCGGGTGGCAGCGGGCGCGATCGCAAAATTATTTTTGAAACAACACGGAATAGAAATATTCGCCCACGTTTCAGGAGTGGGAACCATAGAAGCACCGAACCTGGACACCGGCGACCTGTCCAGCTTACTCGCGATTCGAGAAGAAAACATCGTGCGCTGCGCAGACCCAGCCACTGCACAAGAAATGATCGCTTACATTGATCAAGTCCGAAAATCTGGCGACACAGTAGGCGGCAGAATCCATACCATCGTACGCAATGTGCCTGTAGGATTAGGGGAACCGGTATTTGATAAATTGCATGCCGACTTAGGAAAAGCCATGTTAAGCATTAACGCAGTGCACGCATTCGAATACGGATCCGGGTTCTCTGGTTCGACCATGTTGGGATCCGAACACAACGACCTTTTTATAAATCCCAATGCAAAGGCGGACGAATTAAAAACCTTGACTAATTTTTCAGGTGGCATTCAAGGAGGCATTTCGAATGGCATGGACATCACGTTTAGAACTGGATTTAAACCGGTCGCCACGATTATGACAGAACAAAAAACAGTCAATCAATCTGGAGAGGAAATCGCCATTTCAGGAAAAGGGCGCCATGATCCTTGCGTAGTCCCGCGTGCGGTCATCATTGTAGAAGCCATGACTGCTTTGGTCCTTGCGGATCATTATTTGCGTTTTAAAGCGTATAAAAACGGATAATTAAAGGTTTGCTAACGCAAATCAAATAAATCATTCACACCTAACAAGCGTCTACAAGTAAAGCCTTCGCCAAAGGTAGCCCCAATGTATTTGCCATACTCCCGACCGCGCGCATCGATGTATTCTAGAAAATCTGGCCTGGATATATACGTTTGTGGCTCGTCTGGATTCGCTTGGTAATCGTTTGAAAAAAATTGAGAAGAATAAGCTCGAATGGAAGCTACTTTAGTCGCCCAAAAATCACTCACATCCAACACAATATCTGGCTGAATATATTGATCTTGAATTAACTGCAATAATAATCGCGGTCGATGTGGCGCCTGTAAGGTACCTTCCGCATCGATAGTTTCTACTTTGCGCAAGCCCGCTAAAAAACAAGCATCGTTCACTAAATTCCCCGCCCTGCCATGATCTGGATGACGATCGTGCAAAGCATTTGTAATGATAATCTCTGGTTGGTAGCGGCGAATCACCCGAATAACTTCCTTCTGATGCACCTCGTCATTGGCAAAAAAACCATCTCGCATGCGTAAATTCTCGCGTACCGTTAAGCCTAAAATTTTAGCCGCCTCATCGGCTTCAGCATCGCGAATTTCAGCGCTGCCGCGAGAGCCCAATTCACCCCGGGTCAAATCTACAATGCCCACTTTTTTGCCCGCAGCCACATGCTTCGCAATCGTCCCTCCACAACCTAATTCTGCATCATCTGGATGCACCACGATCACTAATAAATCTAATTTTAACTGGTTCATTTGCTGCTGACTTGCTCCGTCCATCGTATACTTCTTTATAAAATTTTCTTTGTCTGACCCAAAACTTCTAATCGATTAAACGTTTAACCACACTATGCCTGGCCTTTAAAAACCCGAACTTTAAGCGTCTGATCGTTTAAATCAAAAAGCCTGATAGCTTGCGTGGTACCCCAAACTTCTTAACACACTTTCGATCTCAATGTCTTCCTGGGGATTGTATTGATTTTTTAAATTGTGGCCAAAAACTTTCGCAATCGATTGGTAAAAAAATGCCGTCACCCCACCACGTAATTCCCGCACCACCTCATAGCTTGAACGGCCCGTTTGCCGGTCGATCAGTTTCACTAAAATCTTTCCCTGCGTCACCGTCAAATTCTTCACTTCCCTGTTAAACATGTCCTTAATTTCCTTCTCACAAGCCTTCACCAAACGCCTTTGTTCCCGTTTGCTATCTGTCATCGCAAGATCGCGGTTTAATTGTTCATAGCGTTGCTGCGCAAAATAAGCATAGGGCAAAACTTTGATAATATTATACCGTAATCGTTTGTATTTGGCTTCCGCCTCTAAAGAACTAAAACGCTGTTTAACAGTAATATGCACTTCAGGAATCAACACCCAAGGAATCCGCTCACCATCCACCACTGTAGTCGGTAATAAAATGGATCCCCCCAACATGGGCTTATCGTTCCCAATCGGATCTTGATCTGGGGAGACGTTCCTTAATGAGGCTTGAGCGGGAAGGGTAGCTTGCTGCGCAACGGTTGTTTGCTGGGCGAGGCCGGTTTGCTGCGCATTGGTTGTTTGCTGCGCAAAGGCTGTGTAAGGCCAAGCAATCATCAGCATGATGAACACCCAACCAAATCCTCCTATTTTTGCAATACGCCCCTGCATCCTTAAAAATCTAAAAAAAAGCAACCTATCTTTGAAAAAGTTGTTTTTATTTTGTATATTTATTGTATGGTTTGCAGCTACCTTGTATAGCCTGCAAATACAAAGTTAAACATCTTATTTGAACTGAAAAAATAAAACATTTTCAGGGATAGTTTGTTTACTATCAGCAGAATTGACGGAGAATAGCGGATGAAAGAATTAGTCATAGACATCGAAGCGGAAAACAAAGAGATTCGTAGACGATATAGAGCTTTATTGCGAGCATGTAAACCGACCCTGCAGCGCGGCGACAAACAAACCATTCGAAAAGCATTCGACATGGCATTGGAATGCCATAAAGACATGCGAAGAAAATCAGGCGAACCCTACATTTATCATCCCATTGCAGTTGCACAAATTGCGGCAGAAGAAATTGGACTGGGTACGACCTCCATTGTCTGCGCCTTATTGCATGATGTGGTTGAGGATACAGACATTAGTTTAAATGACATTGAGCGTGATTTTGGGAAAAAAGTAGCCCGCATTATCGATGGTTTGACTAAAATATCGGGGATTTTTGGCACCAGCAATTCCATGCAGGCCGAAAATTTCCGCAAAATGTTGCTTACGCTTGCAGACGATGTTCGGGTCATCTTAATCAAGTTAGCGGATCGGCTGCACAATATGCGTACTATGGACTTCATGCCGAGGGACAAGCAGCTTAAAATTGCGTCTGAAACGACCTATTTGTACGCACCCCTAGCCCACCGTTTGGGCCTCTATGCGATTAAATCCGAGCTGGAAGATTTATCCATGAAATACTTGGATCCAGATACCTATAAATTCATCGCAAGTAAATTAAACGAGAAAAAAACAGAGCGGGAACGCTATATCAAGGAATTCATCGAGCCGATTAAAGAAATTTTAGCGGAACAAGGTATCCAGGCAGATGTATTTGGTCGCCCAAAATCCATCTTTTCCATCTGGAATAAAATGCGCAAAAAATCGATTCCTTTTGAAGAAGTGTACGATTTATTTGCGATCCGTATTATCATTGACGCCGCCTTGGATCAAGAAAAGGCAGAGTGTTGGAAGGCTTATTCCATCGTGACCGATTTGTATAGACCGAATATTGATCGCTTAAGAGACTGGATTTCTTCGCCTAAGGCAAATGGATACGAATCCTTGCACACCACCGTAATGGGACCCAAAGGTCAATGGGTGGAAGTACAAATTCGCTCTACCAGAATGAATGAGATCGCTGAAAAAGGATTTGCGGCGCACTGGAAATACAAAGAATCGAACTCAGACAGTGGATTAGACCTTTGGATTCAAAAAGTACGGGAGCTATTGAATAGCCCAGAACAGAATGCGTTGGACTTTTTGGATGACTTTAAAATGAATTTATTCTCGGATGAAATTTTCATTTTTACGCCAAAAGGTGCGTTAATCCAGCTTCCTTACAATGCCACCGCCTTGGATTTTGCATTTGAAATCCACTCCGACTTGGGTGCGAGTTGTATTGGGGCCAAAGTAAATCATAAGCTGGTTCCATTGAGCCATCAACTTCAAAACGGAGATCAAGTGGAGATCATCACTTCGAGTAAACAGACTCCGAAAGAAGATTGGTTAAACTTTGTAGTCACTGCGAAAGCCCGGTCAAAAATCAAGTCTTCCTTAAAAGAAGAAAAGAGAAAAGTGGCTGAAGATGGGAAAGAGATCCTGGAAAGAAAGTTGAAATCCATCAAGGTGACCTATAATACGGACAACATTAATAAGATTGCGAATTACTTCAAGTATCCAAGTTCCCAAGATTTGTTTTATAACATCGCGAAGGGCGTGATCGACATGAAGGATTTGAAAGAATTTGCGGCCAGCGAAAGAAGCATGGATCAAAACACTTCTCAATTCAACACACACGCTGTTGGATTGATGGAGAAATTCAATAAAAAAGATCAAGAAACCTTATTAATTGGGGATGAATTTCAAAAGATTGATTACACGCTTTCAACCTGTTGCAACCCGATACCAGGCGATAATGTTTTTGGATTTATTACTGTGAACGAAGGCATCAAAATCCATCGCACTAACTGTCCGAATGCATCTAAGCTGATGGCAAATTACGGATACCGCATCATCAAAGCGCGCTGGACTTCGCAAAAAGAATTAGCCTTTTTAACCGGTCTACAAATTGTAGGAATTGACGATGTGGGATTGATTAACAAAATCACAACTGTTATATCACAAGAATATAAGATTAACATTCGTTCGATTACCATCGGAAGCAACGAAGGTATCTTTGAGGGATCGATTATGGTGTTCGTAAACGATACCGAACAATTGGATAATCTAATTAAAAGTTTGAAGCAAATTTCTGGAATTACCAGCATCAATCGCTTTGATCCGAATGTGAGTTGATTCTTGGATTTTAAATTGTAAATCCTACCAGAAACCTATATATTTGTACTTTGAATTCAATAAAGATGACGCAGTCAGAGAATTACGAAACCGTTAAAAAGATTTTTGAAGCCTATTTGGAAAATAAAAATCTGAGGAAGACTCCTGAGCGGTATGCTATTTTAGAAGAAATCTATTCTCGAAACGACCATTTTGATGTAGAATCCCTATATATTCATATGAAAAATAAGAAATATAGGGTAAGCAGGGCCACGGTGTACAATACTCTGGAGCTGTTAGTGTCCTGCGATTTGGTCACCAAACACCAATTCGGAAAAAACACTGCGCAATTTGAAAAATCCTATGGGTACAAGCAACACGACCACATTATTTGTATTGAATGCAGTAAAGTGGTGGAGTTTTGTGATCCTCGAATTCATCAAATCCAAAGCATGATGGGCGAATTATTGAAATTCGAAATCAAGCACCATTCCTTGAATCTTTATGGAATATGTAGTGATTGCGCTGCCAAACAAAACCAATCGGTTTCCTTAGAAAATGCAACCCTTTAATTGAATGATTTTCTTGGAAGATGCCTAATCAAAAAATAAGAATTTAGCTTAAATAAAATAAAAAAACCATGCAAGTTGATGTGCTATTGGGCCTACAATGGGGCGATGAAGGAAAAGGTAAAATAGTGGACGTACTTTGTCCGAAATACGATTTAATTGCCCGTTTTCAAGGCGGTCCAAACGCGGGGCACACCTTAGAATTTGACAATCAAAAATTCGTATTAAACACCATCCCTTCTGGTATTTTCAATGAAAATTCCTTGAATTTAATTGGAAATGGCGTGGTGATCGATCCCATTACTTTAAAACGCGAGTTGGACAATTTGCGCAGCAAAAACTTTGACCCAGTCGGGCAAGGAAAACTCGTAATTAGCCGAAAAGCACATTTAATTCTACCGACCCATCAATTACTTGATGCCGCTTCAGAGAGCAAAATGGGTGCGTCAAAAATTGGATCGACCCTGAAAGGAATTGGTCCGACGTACATGGATAAAACTGGAAGAAATGGCTTGCGTGTGGGAGACATTAATTTACCAGATTTCAAAGCGCGTTACGACAAATTAGTTGAAAAACATAAGTCAATTTTGTCGCATTATGGAGAAATTCCTGATTTCTCTGAGCGTGAACAACTGTTCATGGAAGCGATTGAATTTATGCGCAGCATTCCTTTAGTGGATGGGGAGCATTTGGTGAACAGCATGCTAAAAGAAGGCAAGTCCGTTTTAGCAGAAGGCGCTCAAGGAACATTATTAGATATTGATTTTGGTTCGTACCCATTCGTTACGTCTTCCAATACCACGACTGCTGGAGCCTGCACAGGATTAGGCGTCGCTCCTTCTAAAATTAAGAACGTTATTGGGATCTTTAAAGCCTATTGCACACGTGTAGGAAGTGGCCCATTCCCAACTGAATTGGATGATGAAGTGGGTGAAAACCTACGTCAAATCGGTCACGAATTCGGAGCCACTACAGGTCGACCTCGCCGTACCGGTTGGATCGATCTACCTGCTTTAAAATATGCCATCATGTTAAATGGCGTGACAGAATTGGTCATGACCAAAGCGGATGTATTAAGCGGTTTCGATGAAATCAATGTGTGTACTCATTACATTCAAGATGGAGAAAAGATCGATTATATGCCATATGACATCATTTCTGTCCCTGTTGAACCGGTTTATGAAACGGTACCGGGTTGGTCACAAGACATCACAAAAATCGAAAGCTTAGAAGAAATTCCTTCAGCATTAAAGGCCTACATTTCTTATTTAGAACAGCATTTAGGTGTTCCAGTAAAATATTTATCCGTTGGCCCGGATCGTAAGCAAACTTTAGTGCTTAAATAATCTTATACAACCATGGTCTCCAAGGCTTATCACTTAAAGGACAGCAACGCTTTCTTGAAGAAGGCGTTGCATTGGGCCTCTAAATTTGAAAACGTTTGTTATTTAGATTCCAATGGATATCAAGATAACTACGGGAAAATCAATGTATTTATCGCAGTTGGAGCACAAGCCGTCTTTAACAGTGAAGACGCG
>CAYTDM010000022.1:1859-4659 GCA_964436635.1 uncultured Sphingobacteriaceae bacterium | reverse complement strand
TTTGATCGTTTACAAGCATTTGTAGACGATTACCCCGGTCACTGGATCCCTGGATTTTTAAATTATGACTTAAAAAACGAGTTGGAATCCTTGTCAACGAGGGAACCCAATCGTACAGGCATGCCGGATGCTTATTTTTTTGTGCCAACATTCACCTTACTCATCGGTCAATATAATGTTGAAATAAAAGCAACGCATCCTGATGAGGCCATGAAACAAATCGAGGAAACGCTCATTGAAGACCAACCAATTGGCTTTCATGGTGAAGTTCGGCCTCGTATGAGCAAAGAGCAGTATTTAAATGCATTCCATCGCCTGCATGCGCACCTCCAACAAGGAGATTGCTACGAAGTGAATTTATGCCAGGAATTTTTTGCGGAGCAAGCCACCGTGAACCCGGTCCCCCTTTTTGAAAAATTAAGAGAGGTATCCCCTACTCCGTTTTGTTGCTTCTTTAAAGTGAAAGACCGCTATATACTATCGGCTTCCCCGGAACGTTTTTTGGCAAAACAAGGTTCAACTTTGCTTTCGCAACCGATAAAAGGAACGGCCAAAAGAGGGCAAACAGCTCAGGAAGATGATCTTCTAAAAAAGGAATTGGAACGCTCAGAAAAAGAAATCAGCGAAAACATCATGATCGTGGATTTAGTGCGTAATGACCTTACGAAAAGCGCTAAACCGGGCACCGTTAAAGCCACAGAATTAACAAAAGTTTACAGCTTCCGGCAAGTCCACCAATTAATTTCTACCGTGACCTGTGAACTAGCCGATGACATTCGACCGACTCAAGCGATCGCTCACGCATTTCCTCCTGGCTCTATGACAGGCGCACCAAAAATCAAAGCCATGGAATTGATCGATCGGTATGAAAACAGCAGACGTGGAGTGTATTCGGGTGCGATCGGATATTTTAGCCCACAAGGAAATTTTGACTTCAGTGTAGTCATTAGGACGATCCTATATCACGCTGAAAAAAAATACCTGTCCTTCCATACAGGTGGGGCCATCACCTTAGCGTCGGATCCGGAGCAAGAATACAATGAATGTTTGCTAAAAGGCAAAGCCATGTTTGAAGTCTTAAAAGGCTAAGGAACTCGGCACTTCCTTGAAACTTAAAGGCAAAAAAAATTGGGGGATGGCCCTGATTAAAAACAAAGCCCTTCCCCCAAGAAAATTTTGCAAATCGAATACTTTATGCTTGCCCAGTCGGCCCCCCAAAATTCATCGGCAAAGGAGGCACATCTTTCGAATCGATTTCCCCATGACTGGCTTCATAGGTCCTCACATTATCTTCCAAAGCGCGTAAAAACCTTTTTGCATGCTCTGGAGTCAAAACGATCCTTGATTTCACATGCGCTTTCGGCATCCCTGGCATAATGCGAAGAAAATCTAAAATAAATTCAGTATTTGAATGTGTAATAACGGCTAAATTTGAATAAATCCCTTGAGCTACTTCTTCTGTCAACTCCACATCTAAAAGATTATCAGCTTTCTTTTCCATCTGTTTATTTAATAGGTTATTTAATAAATGTTCTAAAATCTTGACCCGGCTTAATCGCTAACAAAGTCTCATAAATTAAGCGAATCACGTGGTCCACATCGTGCTTATGAATCATTTCAACGGTGGTGTGCATATAGCGCAATGGCAAAGAAATCAAGGCCGAAGGCACGCCTGCATTGGAGTAAGCAAAGGCGTCCGTATCCGTTCCTGTAGACCTGGAAGAAGCTTGCCTTTGAAAAGGAATCTCATTCTTTTCAGCAGTTTCCACTAATAATTTATTCAAATTAATTTGCACAGCAGGCGCGTAGGATAACACCGGCCCCTTTCCACAAGCTAAGTCACCCTGAGTAATCTTATTAATCATCGGCGTTTGCGTATCGTGGGTCACATCGGTCACGATGGCTATATCGGGTTGGATACGATGGGCGATCATTTCTGCTCCTCGCAAACCAATTTCTTCCTGAACGGCATTCACCACATACAGAGAGAAAGGCAATTTCACTTTGTTCTCCTTTAACAAACGGGCCACCTCTGCGATCATAAATCCTCCAGCACGATTATCCAAAGCCCGCCCCACATAATACCGATCATTTAACACCATGAATTCATCTTCATAAGTGATTACTGAACCTACATGAATGCCTAATGCTTCCACTTCTTCCTTGCTCGTGCACCCACAGTCTATGAAAATATTTTTCACTAAAGGCGTATCTTCCTTTTCTCCTGAACGCGTATGAATCGCCGGCCATCCGAAGACCGCTTTCACGATGCCTTTATCTGTGTGAATATTCACTCGTTTTGACGGAGCGATTTGATGATCCGACCCACCATTACGAATCACGTAAATTAAGCCATCCCGAGTAATGTAATTCACAAACCAAGAAATTTCATCGGCATGCGCTTCGATCACGACCTTATAATCCTTTCCCGGATTGATCACACCCACCGCAGTACCGTAGTGATCTGTAAAAGTTTCATCCACATAAGGCGCTAAATAGTCCAACCATAAGCGTTGGCCCGACCATTCAAAACCGGTCGGTGAAGGATTGTTTATATATTGTTCAAAAAAAGCCAGTGATTTTTCAGTAACCACAGCTTGATGTTCCTGTTCTTTTACTTCTTTTTTCTTTTTCGCCATCTTCTTTATTTATCAACTCTAAATCTTATTTTACCTAAAACACTTACTTCACATACTTGGAGGTAAGTTTATGTTCCTTTCTATGCTCCGCAAACGCTGCCCCCGCTTCTTCGGGACGATCGGTGGATAAAATATCCGCACCTTGCTCCAGCAACTTTTTA
>CAYTDM010000022.1:0-1849 GCA_964436635.1 uncultured Sphingobacteriaceae bacterium | reverse complement strand
TTCCCCATCGTACCCAAAATACATAAAATCCCATGACCATGTAATAAATCATACAGTTCGGAATTTGGTTCACGTGTCCCCACAAAAGCCACCAAACGGTTATCTGGAATTCCACGATCGTTCAAACGCAATAAATCTGCAGCGCTTCCAATGGACGCTGAAATCATTAATTCAGGATCTAAACGGTATACTAAATGTGCTTGGTCGGCATTATAGGTAATTACGATTGAATACGGTTTCGCATTTTGCTGCGCAATGACTTCCACCACTTTTTCATATGGAACACCCCGCTTCACATCCAATGTAAAAAGCACTTTTCCTTTCCCCCATTCCAACGTCTTTTCCAATGTAGGTATTTTAAACGTGGTTTCAGTTCCCTCGTTATCTTTCAAATTCAACCGCTTTAACTCTTCGTAGGTAAAATCGGACACTTTTCCTTTGCCTGTAGTCGTTCTATCCAATAGTTCATCATGCATAAGGATCAGCACCGAGTCTTTCGTTAATCGAATGTCACACTCGATAATTAATGGTTGTTTTAGTCGTTGATACTCAAAAGTTTCAATAGCATTTTCTGGAAATCCAGCAGCAGGTCCGCCTCGATGCGCAGAAATGATAGGATACCGATTTTCATCATAGGTCAAAAAACGATACAAATCATCTGTCGTCGCGATCTCGATGTTCGAAGCATTTGTGTTCCAACCCGGATTTCCAGGTAAAACTTGTGCACATGCCTGCAAAAAGACGCTTAGCAGGAGCAATACTACTGTCATTTTTCTATTCATATGTGTGTAAAAATACGGTTTTTCAACACAAAGTATCTATAAATCCGCTAATTAAAATATTTTAAAAATATTTTTGCAAACAATGATAGAACGTCCTATATTTGCAGACCATTTAGCCAATGAGGCATTGCCCGATAGTATAATGGTAGTACGACAGATTTTGGTTCTGTTTGTCTAGGTTCGAATCCTGGTCGGGCAACATAAAATTACGGATTGTCTTTCGGCAATCCGTAATTTTTTAATTAGTTTTGTATCGAACTTTCCACACATATTTAACACTTCTAATTAATCAATAAAATGCCTCTGCAATTTAACCCAGTCAAATTATTTTCCGGATCTGGTTCTTTGGAATTATCGGAAAAAATCGCTAGCTATTACGGAAAACCACTTGGGAACATGACCCTATCGCGTTTCAGTGATGGAGAAATTCAACCGTTTTACAATGAGTCCGTTCGTGGTAGTGATGTCTTCTTAATCCAATCCACTAACCAACCTTCGGATAATCTATTTGAACTTTTATTAATGATCGATGCGGCTAAACGTGCATCTGCGCATTATATTACAGCAGTCGTTCCTTATTTCGGCTTTGCGAGACAAGACCGTAAAGACAAGCCAAGAGTAGCGATCGGTGCGAAAATGATCGCAAACTTGATTACCGCTGCAGGTGCCCACCGCATTATGACGATGGACTTACATGCTGCCCAAATTCAAGGCTTTTTTGATATTCCAGTGGACCACTTAGATGCGTCCATCATTTTCGTTCCACACATCAAATCTTTGAATTTACCGAATTTAACGATTGCTTCTCCAGATATGGGTGGATCTTATCGTGCAAGAACATTTGCGAAATACTTCAATGCAGAGGTGGTGATTTGCGATAAGCAACGTAAACGCGCCAATGAAATTGAATCCATGTCTATTATTGGAGATGTGACTGGGCAAGACATTGTGTTAATCGATGATATTTGCGATACAGCTGGAACCCTATCAAAAGCGGCTTCTTTAATTATGGAAAAAGGTGCAAACAGTGTACGTGCCGTGTGTACTCACCCAGTACTTTCAGGTAA
>CAYTDM010000021.1:30839-39556 GCA_964436635.1 uncultured Sphingobacteriaceae bacterium | reverse complement strand
CGAGAACAAATTCTCATACAAACTACAGTAGATAATATAAATTACAAAAACATCCTCGAATCATTTGTAAACAGGGACTATGCTGATAATGGACCCGAGGATATCACTAGCAGGATCTATTTCATCCATCCTGAGAAAAAGATCAGTTTTTTATATTTTGATACCTGCATTCAATTAGCTGCTGCAACGCCGGATTCATTGTTTAAATATTATCATCGTTACATGAAATTAATTCAAAAAAACACTGATTTTCCTAAGTATGTGATTTTGGTGTGATTAATTACTTTGTTTCACTTTATTTTTATTAAATAAAAAATAATAAATTCGCATATATAGAAAATATTCCTTACTTTCAGCATTTTATAACCTATTATTATTAACCTCTTTTAATACATAGATTATGGAATCTAATCAAAAACCTCCATTCGAGACCGAAGCTTTAAAAGGAGCTTATGAGAATCATCCTGTTTTCGGGGCGTTAAAGTATTATGTGGACTTTTATGAGTCTTTGTCGGATTATGCGGTGGGGCCAAAGGACGATGAGCCGCTGAGTCGCATGCATTTCTCTGTATTTGAGAGCATGTTGGGCTCGTTGAGGTCTATGCAGGAGTTGCTGGAGAAACGTCGTGTGATGGATGCGCAGGCGGTCTTGGTCCGCTTTACGGATGCTGCCTTACATCATGTGTATGCAACGCTATTTTGTATGGAGGTCGTGAAGTATGGGACGTCTTTAGAAGAACAAATGGCTTGT
Organism: uncultured Sphingobacteriaceae bacterium; assembly: GCA_964436635.1. Classification (GTDB taxonomy): domain Bacteria; phylum Bacteroidota; class Bacteroidia; order Sphingobacteriales; family Sphingobacteriaceae; genus DASRQK01. The sequence continues at coordinate 38,805 of CAYTDM010000021.1, read as the reverse complement.
TGGATGGAGGAGATGGAGCCGCTACCGGATCGCAAGAAAATGCAGGCGTATATTACCGAGTACGAGGATATGTTCGAAATGGCCGCCTTGTTTAAGGATCAGTATGATTTGGTAGAAATGCGTGAAGGTATTGCCCTGGGCAATGAACAGTACAGCCTATTCGATCACTATTTGAATCACGAATTAGTGATTACACCTTTACATATGACCGCATTAAATACGTTTTTAGAAGTCTTAAGCCGTGTAATTGTATATCAAATGTCTTACTTGTTCTATGCCAGTGATGATATTATGAAACATCAACGATTTGAAGAGTTCCTAGCTGCAGGTATCGTGCCAAATCAGGAATCTTTACAAGAAGTAGCTGCATACATCCAAACGTTTTGTGATCGGATTTTAAAGCCTAATTTTCCTGAAATATATCAGGAAATTAAACGGAAAAGTGATTTGAAATTAAATTAAAATTTTCCCGAACTGTATTGGTCGTGATCTTGTTTAGGCTAAAATAGGTCGCGGCCATGCGGTTCTTTAACCCTTATAATTAGCTAGAATTTTCGAATTCATAAATCAATAAAGTTGTTGAAAATGAATATATTGCCTGGTGTTTAATGAAATTCAATAAGCAGACACCAATCATGTTAAACCTTTGAAATTATATGCTCTTTTCAATTCAAAAGCATTGGGTATCTATGAACATTACAAAGACAAAAACATCGTTTTCATCAAATTTTGCTTCGAAGTAGATCGTGATAAATGGAAAAGTAGCATAGCTAGTAAAGAAAAGAGGAGAAATGTCATTAAACTATATGCAAATGGAAAAACGAGCAATGAATATGTACGTGCCTATAATGTACAGGGAATCCCGCATTATTTTATAATAGACGTAGAAGGTAAAATACAAAACCATAACGCCCCTCGACTGAGTAATTTAACGAGGAATCTACAGGGCGATGAATTAAGTAAGTTGTTGGATCAGGAATAAGTTAAAGATACTTTTTAGTCTAAAGATTAATAACTTTAAAAATATTTCTATTGTAAACTTTATATTTGTTACTAACCAATTTAAATAAGCCTTTTAATCGTGCTTATAGGTATTTGTGTCGAATTTTAGTCATAAATTATTTATTAACTTGTGCAAATTGTTGTTAATTATATTTTTAGCACTATATTTGCACTTAACTTATAAGTTAAGTTGTTCGTTCGGTTGAAAAAAATTAAAGAGTTGTCTTTCAGCAAAGTGAGTTTTTACACGGTGCAAAAAGAATTAGTTTCTGAATCAGAATTTTATGACTTTTTGAATCGAATGAAAAAGGATGAAATCCTTATACAACCCTTGGCAGAGTTGTTAAAGTTTATAGAACAAATAGGTAAATCCTATGGAGCCAGAAAAGAGCATTTTAAACATGAGGGTAAGGCAGATGCACTTCCTAATCATCGTGTAGCTCAAATTGCTAGTCCAAACAAGTTCGGGATCCGCCTTTATTGTATTAGAATGAGTAGTGAAGTGGTCATTTTGTTAAATGGAGGGTTAAAAACAGCACGTGATCCGAAAAATTGTCCGAACTGTAGTACACACTTCACTTTTGCAAATCAATTCGCCGGGAAAATTGATGAAGCAATTAGAGAGCGAACATTATTAGTTGGAGATAAAGAATTATTGATGGATGATGATTTTGGAATAGAAATCTAATTTTAAATCATTAACCTAATGAATCAAAATGTAAATATGAAAAAGCCAGAAGAAATAGAAATTCCATTATTTGATGAAATCTTAGGAAATGCGAAAAAGGATTCCATATTATTTGTTGAGAATTCCTTAGCTATCGCAAACCAAATTCTTCAATCATTAGATAATAAGGGTTGGAATCAGAAGGAATTAGCTGATAAGATGGGCAAAAGTGAAGCAGAAATCAGTAAATGGCTAAGTGGATTTCATAATTTTACCATTCGATCGATTTCTAAAATTGAGGCAGTATTAGGTGAAAAAATTATTTATACGCATTCAAGGTTTAAAGAGGAGTTTTTTGTTGATTTTCAGCTTAGCGACATCTATAATACAAATTTGGATAATTATAATATGAACAATAAGATTTCAGGAATTAATTTAAAATTTTCTAATGATTTTAATAGTTCTTTAGACGTTTTATTAGCTGAGGAGGTGGTTTCGTCAGTTTCCAATCTTAAAAATGTAGCATAATGATCGCCAAACGCTCTTTATTAGACTTAGCTAATTTTTTATTAGTTGAGCAAGTATTTCAATATAGTCATCCAGAAGGCGAATTAAAAAAGAGAGATCTTTTTGATAGTTATCCCATTGATATCAATTTTTCAATTAATACGGATGATCGAGTAACATTTCAAATCTTGGTTAGAATTGAAATCAACGCGCCACAAGAATTACCAGGGTATCATATTTTATCAACAGGGATTGGTGTATTTGATTTTTCTAAAACACCAGAAATGCATGATGAAGAAAAAGCTAAGTTTTTAAACCTTTCTGGAGTTTCAATTTGTATTAACCAGTTGAGAGGTATTATTTCTACAATAACCGCAAACGGGCCTTTTGGACGGTATTTATTACCTTCTATAGATGTTGATGACCTATTAAAACAAAAGGTAAAATCTGTTTCTAAAGAAGAGTCAAAGCGTAAGAAATCTAAGAAATAGGAGTTTTTAAGTTTAATTTGAAACCACAGTAGGTTGCGAAAAGGGTTTAAATTTAGCCCATATCGCTTTAACTGCAATATTTAACTTGGTGCAAATGGAATTAAAATGTCCAGTTTTTTTGTTAAAAAACTGGACATTTTTTATTTAATGAGTTAATGCAGAAAAATTGTGAAAATAGATGGGTATGAGGGTGTTCTAGTGTTATGATGTGACAAATGTATCTATGTATAGAAGTAGAATTTAGTATTTACAATTGATTTTCTATTTTTTCAAATATTTGGTATTCAGGATTTTATGTTTTCAAAATAGTACTCTTTGTATATGTTTGTGAATAATTCCACAACTGTTGATAACAATTTATGGCTTTGAGAAATCTATTTCCGAAATTTGTTAGAAGCCAGGGTGTTACGGTTTATTGACAAGCTCTGGTGTCGTTCTTTATCCATAGCTGGTCATTTGTACCGCTGTTGAAAGAATAATTTAGGGAGGGCCAGCAAGATTCAATATCAATCATTCAATCGCCCACTTTTATACTTTTTAAACCAGAAACATTTTCCATAGTTGGAAAGATTTTGGGATGGGGTAGAGGCTTGACGTGAATTTCTTGAAAAAGGATGAAAGGATAAAATAGATTGTTGAACAATTATAAATTATAAAATAACCATGCGTATAAAGAAGGAGTAAGATAAGTAGGGGATGCATATAAAGTAAAAAAGTCGAATGTTGGCGCATTCGACTTCTCTAAACTTTTATCATCCGTATCCGATTAGGTAGATGATCGTTTATCTCAATTTGAAAGTGCAAAGTAACTGTTAATGTTTGGAAATAAAAACTTTTCAAGCAAAAATTACATAAACCTTCCTTAATCGAATACACTAGGGTTAGTTAGTATCCTAGGCCTATCATGAACAATACTACTGAATTATTTTTTGTGCCAAATTATTTTCAAATGGAACATTAAAGGCTTTTGTTAATGCCTGAATTTCTATTTGAGGGTATTATGGTGAGATTTAAAATTTTAGTAAAAAAATATGAAACAGTATTTTATAAACAACAATAGACAGTCAAACGGAGATTATGAGGTGCATACTTTGGGATGTACTCATTTTCCAAAAGATAATTACATTTATCTAGGTGAATTTTTTGGCTGTAAGTCAGCTATCGTAGAAGCAAAACGTTTATATCCACATAGAGATATTAACGGTTGCTATTATTGTTGCAATGAATGCCATACAAAATAGTATGGGGTTTATCAAGGGAGTATTTTACTCCCTTGATAAATAATTTATGAAAATATTTATTCACTATTTAAAATTATACATATGCCAGAACCATTACAATGCCTTAAAACATTATTGGAAGAAGATAAATATAAACGTCTAATTTCTAATAGGAAAAAGTCTGATATTGAACGTTTTTTTTCTATCAATATCGACGATTCCATTAGTTATACTATTGATTTTGATGAAAATTCAGTAATATGGTCAAATGACCATTTTATAAATTCTTTTACAATAGATCAATTTGGAAGTTTGGAGATTAATGAGCTTTTTGTTAAACTATCTATAAAATCCACTTTAAATATTTATGAAAAAGCTGTTAAGGTTAAAGAATTAAATAAAGCATTGGATTTAATTATTCGTGCGACTATTCCAGCAAATTTTCCATTTAGCTTTGATTCAATCCATATTTTAGATATAAAACAGTTTAAACGGTTGAAAGAGCTGAGAAATTTAAAATTTGATTTTGAATGATTAATATTGATCTATATTTTATTAACCTACTTATTCAACTAATTATAAGCCTATTATAAATCAACTATGAACGACATATTTAAAGCAATTAGTTCAAGAATTAATAACGTATTTATTCTTTCTTTCGCTATTTCATGGATATTTTGGAATTGGCCAATTGTGATAGGTCTAGTTTGGTATAATTCGCAAACGCTTAATGTGTATGGATACGACAACTATAAAGAATTAATCTATGCTAATGCTAATATTTGGAAAAATTACGTTTATCCTTTTGGTTTAGCTTTTATGTATCCTTTCTTAAAATGGGGATTTAATACTTTGCAAACAGCAGTTAATATCCTAGATGAAAAGACTACAAAGTTAATAACTGGTAATGGTTATATACCTACAAAAAAATTCCTTGATTTAAGAGATCAATACCAGAAAAATATTCAAGATTTATCAAATGTAATTAGTAAAGAAAGTGAGGTTATAAATGAGAATATTAAATTAAAAATTAGAATTTCAGAAATGGAAACAGAAATTTCTAAGATTTCTGAATCATCTTTAGGTAGTTTTTTAAATAAAATAAAGAATAAAGATGAAAACACAGAATTTAAAGATGTCGATTTTAATAATTTCAACTCTAATATTTTAAATAATCAATCTGAATTAATCTCAAGAAGTTCCAAAAAAGTATTTGTAGGCAAATGGAATATTTCAATAACTGACTCTGAAGATTTAGACATCGAATTAGAAATAAATTTTGACAAGAGTGCATCAAAAAATGCCATTATGATTGGAAGTGATGGTAAAGGTAATTATGTTAGCATTTCATCTTATGTTTTTAATGCTTATGCTAATCAAGTAGCATTACATTTACAAATTACAAATGAAAATGTTAAAAGTGAAGGTGAGTTATATGGAAAAAACATGTTTTTCTTTGGAAATCTTGAGTGGAATAATGATTATACAGTTTTATCTGGTGTAAATCATATTTCATTTAATGAGATAGAAATTAGAATGGTCAAAATTAAATAGTTTTTGACTATTAGGTTTTATAAGCTGTGTGTATTAAAGAAAAATGTTCTAATGATGAATATAATTATGCATATTTTTTTGTTGAAAAGGCTGCTGATTGGAAAAAGCAACTTAAATATCCTTTATTACAAATTTATCTAGCTGAGCGTTTTTATAAATGCGATGTTCAGCAAGTTAAAGTAGGGGTATATGGCATATTAGATAAAGCTTTTGATTTCACCTCATTTGAGGATTGTAAATTGGATTTAGCATTAGAAGAAGGGAAAGTGATCTTGACAGATGTAGCAAATTCTTTTATTCATAATAGCATTAAACTTTTGTAGATTTTTTGTTCTCCATTAATACACATTTTGATTTTTCATTTCGAATAATTTGGTTGTTTCGAATATTTCGTTTATATTTGGCGTTGAAGCCAAAATATTAACAATGAAAACTATTAATGAAATTGAAAGACCATCAAAAGCAGAGCAAAAAGTAGCTATTGCTTCATATATTGCCATAGCGTCAGCAATCCAACATTTGAAATCTGATCGAGCTGAGATTGAAATTGAAGAAACGAGTGACAGGATCGTGATTCCTGTGAAAGCATTGAAATTGCTTAGTGAAGTGTTAAAAGCTATGAGTGAAGGGAAGCCGATTTCAATCGTTCCTATTGCTACGGAAGTAACTACGCAGAAAGCGGCGGAAATATTAGGATGCTCGAGGCCTTTTATGGTGAAATTATTAGAGGAAGGAAAAATTGAGTTTACGAAAGTTGGGAAGCACAGGAGGATCCTGTTAGAGGATGTTATGGCGTATAAAAAGCAAATGAAGGAAGAACAGAAGAAGTTAATTGTTGAAATGATGAATTTTGATGAGGATTTAGGATTGTATGATTCATAGTGTAAGATTTAAAGCGGTAATAGATACGAATGTTATTTATCCATTAGTTGTTCGTGATTTGCTGTTTTGGTTTGCATACTATGAAATGTTCACTCCAAAATGGAGCCAGCATATTTTCGATGAATGGCGTACTGTAATGATTCGTAACGGTGTAGATGAAAAGGAGGCATTATGGAGAGTTAATGTCGCAAATCTTGCTTTTCCGGATGCTTTAGTTATGAATTACGAAGGTATTATCGGTAGTATTAGTCTGCCTGATGATAAGGATTTTCATGTCCTAGCGGCAGCAATTAAATCCAACGCTAATGTCATCGTCACAAATAATTTGAAGGACTAGATCGGCTTCGCAATAATGGATTAAAAGATACCGCAAATTATCTTCATGCTTATCTGTAATTCCTTTAAACATCATCCCATCTAATTATCAGGAATTCACTTATATTCTGAAGTCATAAATTCCTATAAGCGCTTAATTATTTATGTAAATTGCCTATAATTAGAACTCAACATTCAGTAATGTTTAATTACTCTTATTGACCAAGTCCAATGCATTCGGCGGAGGAAGTTTAATGGAACCGCGCGAACTTAACCCATTATCCTGAATACCCCCTTGTCCATGCGGCATTTCCTTATCCACTATTTCCACGAATAATTTGGGATTTTTTACCGCCTGCTCCCTGAGTCTCATTAAACTCGCTTTCGTCACCTTTTTAGACCGGTAAAACTCATGCAAACGGATTACATGATAATCTGTGTCTAGCACCATATTTTCATCTGGTATATCCACGCCTTGAATGGCGGTTGCAAGGATGGAAACACCGCCGGCAGCATCCTCAGCCTCAAGAATTAAGCCTGGCAATCCACCCAGCTTCCAGGGTCCTGAATTAACTGGGATCTCTTCCGTGTACCATACCTTCCATTTCCGTCCTGAATACTCCCCCTCAGCTAATTTACAGTTATAACCGTGAATCTTTTTTCGAGTAGATTTTAAGGTCCATTTAGCATCCTCTATGGCTTCTGTGTACCAATAATAACGTCCCATGTATTCTTGGACTAGAAAATTATTTTTATCCAATAAGCGAATGTATTCTATCGTCGTCCAAGGTTTGGAAAATGAAATTTTATAAGGGGCCATGCCATTATAAAAATTCTTAAAATATTCCTTCATGGCTTTTTTGTGGTAGGTGCGCTCAGCTAATTTACTGTAACTCGTGTATAAGGTAGACTGATTTCCGACTAATAAAACCATGTCTTCTTTCCACACCTCATCGGGCTTTTGAAGGTCTCTAACATGGCTAAAATCATAATACACCCGAAGGGTCGCTGGGTCTTTGAATTTTCCTTCTGATTGAATACCGAACCACATGAAAATGAGTAGAAGTAACATCATAATTCATTGTTTAAGTTAAACAAAACTATAGAAACCAAATTTAATAAAAATGAATAAGAGAAACAAAAAATATATTACTGATTAATAGTTTTTTAAATCAAATTTTGAATACTTAAAAATTTTTATTATTTTCAAACAGATGCATGATGCATGCTTAATTTAAACCATTTTGTCATGAAAAAACACACTCATCCTAATGCCTGTTTTTTGATGTTCATCTTGATGGGGATATGCGTATTAACTAACTTTCCAT
>CAYTDM010000021.1:14399-30829 GCA_964436635.1 uncultured Sphingobacteriaceae bacterium | reverse complement strand
TCTTGGATCACCAACAACAACCCATTCCTTCTGTTACCTGGATCTTAAAGCACCTTCCCACGGATGAAACCCTAGGCTTTGGAAAAACAGACGAACAAGGCACCTTTCAAATAGATTTTTCATCCTTGCCAACCCTAATCGAATTAGAATTAAGCCTGAAGCATCTCGCTTACGAGGACCAAGCCGTCAAGCTCCACCCTCAGCAAAACCAATACATTATCACCTTAATCGAAAAAGCCATCCGTATAACAGACGTAGAGGTAGGCAATAGACCAAAAATCAGTCAACGAGGCGACACCCTTCGTTACCTGCTCCATGATTTTATTGACACAAACGACCGCAACGTGGGCGACGCCCTAAAAAAATTACCCGGTCTTTCGGTATTAGCAAGTGGAAAGGTCCTCTTTAATGGACAAGCCATTTCAGGGATGCTCATCGATGGCGATGATTTATTTGGCGGAAAATATGGGATTGGCACCAGAGCCATTTCCTCCACAGCCGTATTGGCTGTGGAAGTCATCACCAACCACCAACCGTTAAAAGTCTTACAAGGCCGCTTAGCCAGTAATCAAGTGGCTGTGAATCTAGTCATCAAAGAAAAAGCGAAGTTAAAATTAAATGGAGACATGAGTTTAGGCGCTGGCATTCGTGACCAGTACCTAGCAGAGGCGAATACCGTCCTATTTAAAGATGATGTAAAAATGCTGAATGTGTTAAAAGGGAATTCCATAGGCATAAATCTTGAAACGGAACAACAAGACCTTATTAACACCTTCCAACCAGAGAATGAAATCGGTCCGCTATTGGGTACGGGGTTAAACAAGGGGCTAAACGTAGGAAGCATGCGAAGCTTTTTAAACCGTAGCGGGGGACTATTTATGAACCAATTATATAATTTTAATAAAGACTGGCAGATTAAAATTAACCTTGACGGCACCCTTCAATCACATACTGGAAAACATACTAGCCGTATGGTGCTATACGAAGGTGTAGACTCCATACAGCTGATCGAATCTCTGGACACGCGCATCCGCCCCCTACATACACAAGCAGCCATACGCGCCACTAAAAACGCACAGCACCTCTTGTTCGACCAGCACCTCAGTTTCAAGCATCGATCGGCTCCTGTACAGGCAGGTATGACCACCGAACGCTTCATCGGAACCCAGCGGTTACAAAACGATTATTGGGAAATTCGAAACGCCTTACAAGTAATTCCCGCCCTCAGTGAAATTAAAATCCTGAACCTAAACTGGGACTTGCTGGCCAGTCACCGACCGGAACAGCTTGACATCCGCGCCCTTGACGATTCCACTAGCTTTCCCTTACCCATGGACGAACGTTTGTGGCATGAAATCGCCCAGCGCAGTCAAACCAACCGCCTACAAAGTCATGTGCACGGGTATTTTCTGCTGGGCAAATCTGCTAGAAACATTCGCTTAAGTTGGGGCATTGAAAATAGCTGGGATGAACTCGTCACCCATGCTTCGGGCCGCACAAGCGAAGACCTGCTGCAGGAAGGAATTTGGCCTGATAATCGTCTCCATTTCCAGTCGCATACAGCCAAGGCCAGTGTGGTTCTACACCATACCTGGAAAAACATAGAAATTACAGGCACCCTGCCTTTAAGCCTCCAATATGCTCGGTTCCATGGCCCAGGATTTATCACCAATAAAAACAAAACATACCTCTATCTCAGTCCCTCCTTCCAAACGATCATTCCCATCCACGAGCAGCAGCAGCTACAATTTTCAGTAAATCGCATTAGAAGCATTGGAAACATCCTGGACCTGCATGCCTCCCCGATCTTGAAAAACCACCAGGTGTTGGAGAAAAAGACCCCGGTATTGCCAGACAGAGATCTCTGGATGGGAGAACTGAAATACACCTTTGGGAACAGTCCCCTAATGTTATTTTTTAACTTAGGCTATTATGCGAATTCCATCTCCCAAGAAGGCACCCCAGTTTGGACTATCCAAGATGGATTCCTCACCCAAGCCTTAGTCGACCGCAAACAACACGTATTACAACATGGCCTTAAAGCCGGCGTAGAGAAGTTTATATTCCCTTTAGGGGGCAAATCCACCCTGAATCTGCGCTGGAATCAACAGCATACTGCTATGTACATACAAGACCAATATACACCTGTGGTGAATAATCAGTTTGAACTTGCTCCTCAATTCAACGCAAAACTTAACGACAAATGGAATCTTCAATACCATGGAATGTTCCGCTGGCATCATAGCCTTCAGGAACTAAGAGGAGACAAAAAAGTCCTACCCGGATGGTTTGAGGGTACGCACGGTGGCCAAATTCGATATCAAGCGTCTAGTAAGTATCAAATCAGCCTCTCCCCGAGTTATCGCGGTCATACCAGCACACAACTACAAGCTCAGCACATCCTTTTCCTGGATATCTCTATGATTTATCAGATTCCTGCTTGGAAGATGACTCTCCAACTCGATATGGATAATCTGTTAGATCGAAATTACTACCAAAGGATCGCCCAAGACGCCAGTTTCTATCATGCGAGCCGCCAACAAATCCGAGGCCGCTCCATGTTATTAAAAGCGATGTTTACGTTGAATTAGTATTATTGAAAAGATTGGAACAAAATGACAATTTAACTTTTGCTTTGGAAAATTTTAATTAATGAATCCAATCGGCACAATTATTTAATATAAAATTATTTATCCTTATTTTCCTTTGCCCATTCACTTGGATAAAACAAATCTCGAATGTCAACTTTTAGGTAATTGGCGATTTCATGCATGGTTTTAATGCTAGGTTGTTGCTTATTATTCACCCACCGCGATACTGTTTCTTCTCTGGTATTCGTCACTTCAGAAATCAAGCGATTTGTTACGTTTTTTTCTTTGAATACTACTGCTAACCTGTTAATTTTTTCCATATTTTAAATAGCTGAAAATCAATGTCATGTATTATATTATTGATTTTTAATGACAATTATTTGATTTATAAAATCAAACTTTGTATATTTGTATTGTTGCTAAAATAGAATCTATACTTACTAGGTCTTGATTGCATCGTTCAACTAAACAATTATTAATTATGAGAACGAAATTAAAAACCACCCAAAGACACTTCGCCTATTTCCAGGAAATTTGGCTTGGGTTTAACCGTAAACAAATTCTAAAGAACATCATCGCCTTACCATATTAGGTGCCTTTCTATAGATAAACAGATCAAAAAAGGGTTGAAGGCATTCAGCCATTCAATTCTTCAACTGGCTAAACTCAATGCCAGGTTCAATGATCTGCTACCGACCCCATATCCAAATAAAATAGCCTGTTTGAATAGGTTCGAGTAGGTCTTTGTCAATACGGTATACAATGCAGTAACCAAGATAAAGCATTTGCTCCCATTTAACAAATTAATGTTGTTTTTTTCTGTGATATGGTGGTCGGTTGTTAATCGAAAAACATTTATAAACGTATAAAACCAATATTTTATGAAGCGATTATTACACGCAGATGGGAAGTTGGTTAGGGTCCCACAGCACTATTGTTTTGGTGCTGTTTGCCCACCAAAAATCCAGGGACTCGTTTTCTAAAACTAACCAATATGAGAACGAGTGTTTTTATTGTTATTGGCCACCGAAAATCATGCTTACCAATAAGCATTGCGCGAGCCATGTCCACATCTAAGTGGAAAATCTCTACTTCGAATCTATATGCAGAGATTATGCAATTACCCATCTAGCTTCCCCTACATACCAACCACTGATCTGCTATAATCAGACCGGTCAGTGTTTTTATTAAAACTAATCCATTAACCAAAATTATTGATTTTTTATGAAGCAATTTTTACACGCAGGGGAGAGGTATGCTCTTTTGTGTATCAAGATACTGTTTAATTATAATATACTTTTTAAATCCAAAAGATTTATGGCGGTGCTGGCAGGGGTGGGAGCTTCGGCCTCGGCATCGGCTGCTTCCGCTTTGGTGCCAGCTGTGGCCATCGTGCTTAATTTAATGTGTTTTCAGGTTACGTTGGTAAATGCGACCGCTCTGGACGCGCGAGGCGAAGGGGCGGTTATTATTTCTTCTGTTGAAAGTTTTGCGCAGCAGACCGTGATTACAGGATCGGTGGTGGACACCGCCGGCCGTCCAATGCTAGGGGTTTCTGTGGCAGTTAAAGGAACCCGCACACAAATTATGACGAATGCGGAAGGGAAATTCATAATTCAGTCTTCTGATAGCTCAGGAGAGATTGTAGCGAGTTTTATCGGCTATCAATCTGTAGCAGTATCCTTTGGGTCAGGTGCTGGAATGGGACCTTTTAAAATTGTGCTGGTACCGCTGGAGCATGCTATCGAAGAGGTTGTAATTGACGGTGGATACTATGAAACTACAAAGCGATTAAGCACCGGAAATATCGCAAAAGTAGAAGCGGCGACTATCGCACGACAACCAGTGACTAACCCACTCCAGGCGTTAAATGGGCAGGTGTCGGGTGTGAGGCTACAGCAAGTGAATGGATTGCCAGGTACACCTGTTTCGCTAGAAATAAGAGGAAGAAATTCTATTCGTTCGGGTTCCGAACCCTTGTATCTAGTGGATGGAATACCGTATTACTCTGGGAATATTGCTGGAGTGAATAACTACACGGGAGTTTCACCTTTAGAAAGCATTAACCTGAATGATATAGAAAATATAACAATCTTAAAGGATGCAGACGCTACAGCGATTTATGGTAGTCGAGGTGCGAATGGAGTGGTGCTCATTAACACTAAAAAATCGTACAGTCATAGATCAACCATCGATGTAAATGTTAATAGCGGAATTGGTGAACCGACTAGATTATTAGAACCACTGTCAACGGAACAATACCTTCAAGTCCGTCGAGATGCGTTTAAGAATAGTGGCATAGAACCGAACTTAGCAAATGCACCGGATTTAATGAAATGGGATCCTAATGTGGATAACAAAATGCAAGATTGGTTAATATCAAATGTGCTTCGACGATTGAATTCGTCGGTTACATTACAGGGAGGAAATGAACATACCCGATTTAAATTTTCTGGTAATTACGGTACAGAAAACACAATATTTTCTAAATCCGATCAATATCAACGCATCAATAGCCATGTAAACTTTTATCATGCATTCAATTCAAAAGTAAAGATTGATGTAACCACGCTCTATAGTAGGTATAAGAATGAGGCTTCGAATTATGCGACTGCAGCATTAAATTATATTGCTTCCTTTGTTCCTAATTATCCAATTTACAATGATTTAGGTGAATATAACTGGGAGGCGGGGAAGCAAAACCTCAAAGCAGCATCTCATTCTGGATGGAGAAGTACAACTAATAATTTCAACTCAAATATTAGCTTGCTAATAACACCAGATAAAAATTTGACGTTCAAAATGAATATGGGTTATAATAAAATTTTTAATAGTTCTAATATTCCATTCCTAGCCATTTCTAAAAATCCTTCAACAAATCCACAGGGTTCAAACTCATTTACAGAGAGTGAAATTGAATCAATTGTTTTTGAGCCGCAAATGAACTATTCAATTAATGTGGATAAAAATCAAATCCGACTTTATACTGGAATTACGATTCAGTCAACTAATGATTTAAGGAATACTTCTATAGTTGAGTCATATATTAATGATTTGCTTATTCATAGTCGTAGCGGAGGGGTTGCTTCGTTTATAAGATCCACACACAGCGAATATCGATATATATCCTTGTTTTCACGCCTTCATTATAATTTGGCTGAGAGATATATTTTTAATGCATCTATTCGTAAAGATGGAAGTAGCCGATTCGGACCAGGTAAACGTTTTGGATTGTTTGGAAGTGTTGGAGCAGCTTGGTTGTTTGCGGAAGAACTTATTTTAAAAGATAATTTACCATGGCTTAGTACAGGTAAATTAAGAGGAAGTTATGGGTCATCTGGCAATGATAATATTGGAAATTATGCTTATTTAAGCGTCTACAATACTGTAGCCGATTATGGTAATCAAAAAGCTATTGCGCCCAATCAATTAGCGAACGATAACTACCATTGGGAGGTAAATAAGAAACTTGAACTCGCTACAGAATTAGGGTTTTTGAATGATCGATTAACTATGGATGTTTCCTGGTATAGAAATATTTCAGACAACCAGTTAGTAGCCTATCCTATTCCTGCAACTACTGGGTTCACTAGTTATACTGCTAACATGCCTGCCTTAGTGCAAAATAAAGGATGGGAAGTGGATATGCGATTTACTCCTGTTCAAAATTCTAATTTTACTTGGAGCACTAGTTTGAATTGGACTCGACATCGAAATAAATTATTAGAGTTTCCAAATATTGAGCGAACCACTTATGCTAACTCACTAATTATTGGTGAGTCTTTAAATTCTGTTCTTAGATATCGATTTATTGAAGTGGACCCCCAAACAGGTCACACAGTTGTGGAAGATGTAAATGGTGATGGATTATTTATTTCAAGATCAAGTTACAATAATCAGGGTGGTGATTACGTTAATATTGGAAATTTTGATCCAAAATGGTGTTCGGGATTAACAAATAGTATGAACTGGAAGAATTTAAATTTTAGCTTTTCATTACAATATATTCGACAATCCGGATTTAATATATATGTTGTTGGTTCAAGAACATTCGGTGGATTAGATAATGTTTGGCCCCAATATTTAAGTTATTGGAAAGAACCTGGAGATATTTCAAATGTTCCTAAACCCTACGCATCTATTCACAATTCGAATACAACTTATGCTGTTTCTAGTGCAACATTTAGCGACGCATCTTTTCTAAGAATGAATAATGTTTCATTGTCATATAAAATTAAAGACTGCTTAATATATGTTAATGCTCAAAATTTAATGACGTGGACTAACTATAATGGATATGACCCTGAGAATGTTTCTCTTAATAATTTAACATTCCCGCCAATAAAAATGGTTGTATTTGGTTTTAAAACTAGTATTAAATAAAGATCTAAAATTAAAACAATTAGATATTATGAAACATAATTTAATGATTTCGTTGTTGCTTTCTATTATTTTCTCGGTAGGCTGTAATAAGTATGTGGAAGTTAATAAGCTAACGGATAGATTGTTAGAAAGTGAAGTTTTTAATGATATATCAACAGCTAATTCGTCAATTTTAGGATTATACCAGCAATTGCGGCAGTTATCTATGGTTGATAATATAGTCATAGATAATTCAACGATAAGCGGAGATATATATCCTTATGGTTTAACAAGTTCACATGCATATTATACAAATAATTTGCATGCTAATGATTCTTCGCTTCCCTGGTCAAAATTTTACAGAACTATTTATATGTGTAATAGAGCAGTCGAAGGTATCCAACATTCTAATAATTTGTCCTTATCCAAGATAGATGAATTTTTAGGAGAGGCCTTGTTTGTAAGAGCATTTAGTCACTTTATGCTTGTAAACTTCTATGGAGACATTCCATTAGTCTTGACCTCTAATGTTGAAGAAAATAGATTGATCGCTCGCTCACCGAACAATATAGTATATCAAGAAATTATCAACGATTTAAAACGTAGTCAATCTTTACTTGAGAAAAGTATTTCAAACACCTATAAGGGTCGGGCAAATTTTTGGTCAGCAACAGCCTTATTAGCCAGAGCATATCTTTATCAAGAGAATTATGTCCAAGCTGAAATTGAATCAAATAAAATTATACAATCAGGACGTTTCGAATTATTATCTCCTGGAGGAAGGGTATTTCAAGTGAATAGTAAGGAGGCAATATGGCAATGGTTCAATAATACAACCCAATCTAATTCACCTGCTTCAAGATTCTTATATACTTCATCCCCTGGGAGCGTGTGTACAGATTTTTTAGTGAACGCATTTGAAGAAGGTGATGTACGTAAAGAAAAATGGCTGAAGACGAGCGAATTTGCTGGTAGCTCAATTTTTGTTCCCCTGAAATTTACATCAGCAGCCGCTGGAACAGATGAATCTTATACAGCTATTCGCCTTGCAGAAATCTATTTAATCCGTGCAGAAGCATTGATGATGCAAGGTAAGTATGAAGAAGGAATTGCAGATATCAATACAGTTCGTAAACATCATGGAGGTTTAGAAATACCACTTCCTGCTCCAACTGATAAAGAATCTGCAATTACCATCGTATTACAAGAACGTAGAGTAGAATTATTTACAGAAGGGGCACATCGCTGGTTTGATCTAAAAAGAACTGGAAGATTAGATGCTACTATGGCTATAGAGAAACCAACTACATGGAATAGTTGGGCAGCTCTTTATCCTATTCTTCAATCCGATATTCAACAGAATCCAAACCTTAAACAAAACCCAGGTTATGAATAATTACTATCTTTATATACATTTAAAGCAGAGAGGAATATGTCTGCTATTATTAGTTTGTTTATTAATTGTCAGTTTTAATGCAACACAAGCTCAAACAAGCTCAAGTCAAAAACCATTAGAAATAGGTGATCAAGTTCCTTCAATTACATTAAGAAATGTAATTAATCATTCTGATTCAATTATTTATCCAGAAGAATGGAAAGGGAAGTTGGTAATCCTAAGCTTTTGGGCTACTTGGTGCAAAGTATGCATAGAACAAATGCCCAAGATGGCTGCACTACAAGAGGAGTTTGGAGATAAAATTATGATTATTCCAGTTACGATGGATGATTCAATAATGGTGAAAACGATTATTAATAAATCTCCAATTCTTTCGAAAATTAAATTACCTTTTGTTACACAAACAGATCTTAATCATCTCTTTCCATATCGATTACTTCCACATGAGGTTTGGGTAAACACTAAAGGTAAAGTTTCGGCAATCACTGGACATAAGGAATTAAATACAAAAAATATTAGGATAATACTTGAAAATATTAATTTGGATTTCATCAAAAAATCGGATGTTATTGATTATGATCACAGAAAACCTCTTCTTATTGGGGGATTAGGAAGCTATGAACTTCCAGTTCAGAAAATTAAGCGAAGTAAAATATTAACTTCATACATTCCTGGAATTAATACATCTAGGTCTGTTGTAAGGAAATTGGGAGATATCGTTACACTTAAAAGTACAAATTCTAGAATTCAAGATTTATATGCTCAAGTGTTTTCTACTAACCCTCATTCCGTTTGGCCTAAAAGCTCAGACTTTTATTTATTGTTTGGGGGAAGAATGATTTGGGAAGCTTCAGATTCTACCTTGTATTTTAATTTATCAAGGAAGGAAGAATTTATGGCTATCCCGGACAGTTTGAAATTATTTAATTATGAAATTATTCTTCCTAGAATAGATTCTGTAATTATCAATCAAGAGATGTTAGATGATTTAAATGTTTATTTTGGTAAACATTATAATTTAAATGGGAAATTAGAAAGTAGAGTTGTCGATGCATGGGTTTTACATTGTTCAGATAGCAGCAAATTAAAAAGTGCTGGTGAAAAAAAAAGCATTAGAGTTGACCCTCACGCAAAAAGGATTACAGTTTCTAATGGGACCATCGATGAATTTATGTTTTGGTGGCAAGGGACTACACTTGCCATATACTACTCTGAAATACCGATTGTTAATGAAACTGGGGTTTCATTTCCAATTGATTTGGAATTGGACGTTGATCCCTCAGATTTTGATGCAGTAAACAAGGCCATAACTGCTTATGGCCTTGAATTTAGGAGAATGAAACTTCAACTAGACATGATTGTAATAAAAGATGCTAATTAGGATTTATATTCATTCTTGTGAATGAGCAATGCCATTCTCGTCATAACAACAAAACACATTTTGTCCATCACAATCGTTTAAAGTCATGTCTGGATCTTTCCCTGCAATTCTGTCTAGATCATCACTCCAACAATCAAACACCGGCGGATCATCATGAGATGCCTGGAAGTTCGCTGTTGCGAAAGTCACGGAAGCTGTTAAGAACATCGCTAATAAAGCGATCATGTTTGCTTTTTTCATTTTTTATACCTCCTTTCTTTTTTGGTATTTGCCGCTTAAGGATCTCGAGTGCGGTGGGGCGACTGTTCCCACCGCTCCTTGTTGATTAATCAATATCATAGGGTATGTTAAAGATTTTCTTACTCGATAATTCTCTTGGTATCTGAAAGATCGTTACGGTTCCACCCGTGAGGGCAAGCAAGCGGTTCTTGTCTAGCACATAGAACTGCTGTATCTCGCCCTCTTGTGGATGAGGAAGGTAAAAACTACCTTCATATTCGCCTAGAATCATATCGTATGCATCGATCACAGCATGATGGCGAAAGTCCTTACTAGATTCTTGATCCGCCCTAAGCTTGGATCGTACATATAAGATTTCATTGTATACACTGGTATACGCATTTACCGCCATGGGTGGTTTTTTATAGTTTACATTGCGGTCGTGCCGAATGAATTCGGTTTTAATGCTGCTGTTCGTGTCGATAGTGTTACCTCTTCTATGCAGGTGCATAGAGGGGTCAAAGGCCATCCAATGATGGCTGTTAAACTGCACATAACTCAGGACTCCACTGGCTTTATCGTGGCGTAACTGTCCGCTGCTGAGGAAACCAGCATCGCCTTGACGTGTGGAGAGATTCGTTTCTTCTTGGATGACTTCTCCGTCTTCATTCATGCGCACAAAGAAGGCATCCAAACTAATGGAATCAATGACCTGTAGCATAAATTCCCCATCGCCTAAATACACCGGATTACTAAAGAATCCAGGCAGATTTAAATCCGTCACTTCTACGCTGTCCTTTTCTAAGTGGGCTGTAATCATGGCAAAGGCATTGCCCCCTAATAAATGGATGCGGGGATAATCCAATAGTCCATAAAAACGAGGGATGAACTTAGGTACATAACTTAAGAGCAGTTTAATGCTGTCCATTTGCGCGAGCTGTTCATCGATGACATAGACCAAGGAAGGATTTTCACCCATGAGGTACAGCTTTCCATCGTGTGTGCCGGTAAGTTCTCGGAACTTCACAGGGAAGGTATGCTGAGCGAGGATTTCTACTGGCTCTTCAAAGAATTTTCTTTCAAATCCATTTGCCTGGCGGTTCGGCATGTCGGTGCTGAAATGCAAGACTGTCATGCTCAGCAATCCTAATGCGACTAATGTAAATATGAGAATGAGTGTTCTTTTCATGGCTGGAGAGGATTAATCATCGTGTGTATAGGTTAGCAGGATGAACGGGATGTGGGCGATCGTGCATGTAAATAGCAATCGCACAGGCGATGCAGATGCCCATATTAAAACTTAAATGCGCTTCCCAACTCAAGCTTTCAAACAAACCCATGCAGGCACAGCTGATGTAATAGCTATAATTCAGCATGGCATAAATGTATGCAGTAAAGAATGTCATAAGATACAGGCTGATGTACAGCCCCCAACGCCTGCTGCGTTCAAAGACCAATAAGAGGGCGATGCCTACCTCCAAGGCCGGGAGGAGGTAAGCGATCGCACCTGCATACAGATGAAGGTATGGAGAACGATTTAATTCAATAACAAAGCGCTCGAACTCCATGACCTTAGAGAGCGCGGAATAGGTCCACATGACGATGAGTAGGATGTATAGGTATTTGATTTTCATGCCCTAAATATATGTGGGAGCGTTTCTTTTGACAATTTGTTGGGATGGATAGTCCATTGTCGGGACGGATAGTCCATAGTTGGGATAAAATGACTGAAGTTGGGCCGAAAGGGCTTAAAACAGGTTGTCTACCCCTATATAGGCCTATCT
Organism: uncultured Sphingobacteriaceae bacterium; assembly: GCA_964436635.1. Taxonomy (GTDB): domain Bacteria; phylum Bacteroidota; class Bacteroidia; order Sphingobacteriales; family Sphingobacteriaceae; genus DASRQK01. The sequence goes on along the minus strand of CAYTDM010000021.1, from coordinate 19,096 downwards.
GTCCCTGAACTTTGATGTTGAATTGCTTTCCTCATAATTTCCCCTGAATAATGAACGTCAGCTATGCTGTCCCTTGATTAACTTAAATTATATACGTTATGGAAACTATTAATTTATTAGAGGCCATTCAGTCAGCGCCTGAACTGACCGAGCACGCTGTTCACATGGTGGATTTATTAGTGGATCAATTTGCCAATGATCCGAAACCTTTTCCACCTCCAGAACCTATTAAGTGTCCGATTTTTACGTTTTAATCGACTTAGTCTTTAAAGAAACTGGTGAATAAGGGTGATTCCGGCGGAAAAAGGCGCTCGCCTTAGACCGTCGGATTTTTTTATTAATATACTAAACCGATATGGAACTTCAGATATTAAACCGAACACACGCAATGTTCAATGCAAGTATTTATCATTTTTTGCCGAATTACCCCAGCGATCAATACGATGGTTTATTTGAAAAAGTGTGCCAGCATCAACGAGATGCGTTTGCAGCGTATGCAAGTTTTGATCCTTCATACATAGATTCAGTAAAGAATGAATTGGATCCTTTTATACAGCAACTGGCCAATCGACCTGGCATTATAGCTACTTTTCATTTAGGGTCGTATCGATTTTTGAATTTAGTGCTGGCGTCCGCTAGGCTAAAGCTGACTTTGTTAGTGTCTACATCTGTACTGGCTCGTGAAGAGCATAGTTGGGTCCATCAGTATCCTTCTTTAATGGTGTTGGATGCAGAAGATCCTGCTGTGAGTTTGCAAATTATTCGTGCGTTAAAAAATGAATATACGCTGGTGGTTTATGTTGATGGAAACACTGGTACAGGACAAGGAAGAAAAAATAACTTGCACGTGCCTTTTCTTGCTGGACATTTACATGTGCGTCAAGGTTTTCCTTTGCTCGCACATGTGTCGAATGTGCCTATATACCCTTTTTGGCACCATCAGGGAGGTGCGCCTTCAGCCTGGAATTGGAGACCGCCATTCATGCCACTAGATGGAGAGGATCGATGGTGTTTTGCGCAGCGGGTCACCGAAGAACTTTATGCGTTACTTGCTAACATTGTTAAGGATTCTCCAGAGTCCTGGGAATGTTGGCGTTACATTCATGAATGGGTGGTGCCTGTTCCGATTTCTATGACAAAAGACGATTTAATGCATGCTATGATGGAGTTTCCTACAAAACGTTGGCAAGTGTATCGGGAAGGAGACCGTCTATTTTGTATTGATGCTTTGAACTATAAGTTGTTTTCTTTAAATTAGTGATATTTAGTGACTTAAATCTATAATATCATGTCAGTTAAAAATCCAAAATATATCACGGTTTGGCTTGGATTAATTAGTCTGCTTTATATTATTAATGTTATTATTAATACTTCTTTATCACTGATACAAACACTGGTTATTGGTTTCGTGTATGGGGTCTATTATTATGGCTGGTTGTATGTGTTAAACCAATTCTATCATCGGGCTTTCCGATCAGGAAATATAACGTTGGCGGCCATGGTAATATTCAGTTGGCCTTATGTATATGGGGTCGTTTATTACATGCTTCCTGCCATCGGAGAACAAGTGCATCATCCCGAAGTTCCTTTTTCAAATGTCCAATTTTTCATGCGGATCGTTTCTGGCCTGATTACCTCCTTTTTTATCGCGGCACTCGCTTATTATTTCATTTATATTTTGCCAAAGCAGATGGAAGTAAAGAAATCCCAACAAGCTCTTCAAAAAACGCTTTTAGCAGTGGAGAAACGATTAAAACAATTTGAAGGAAGAAAAGGCTTAAGCATTCATTTCTTGCGGAATCTCTCGATTATTCTCGGTGCTAAAAATAAAATCTATAAAGCTGCAGACGCAAAAATAGTCATGGAACATTTGACTGAACTCATTAATTATGTTTTTGAACATCAGGGTGATGATGCGAGATTAGTGCATTGGAGAGAGGAATTTGCGCAGGTGAAAGCTTTAAGATTTATATTAGAATCTATAGAAGGTGATCAAGTACTAAACATTGTGGATTTTGATCGGGCTTTTAATTCAATGGTGGTGCCTTTCAGCTTTTTAACTATTATAGAAAATGCGTATTTACATGGGTACAAAGGCACAAAAGAACCTATAGAAGTAACACTTGAAAAAAATGAACATAGTTTGCGTTTTAAATGTGTCAACTCCATGAATCCGTCTTATATATTTAAACATCGACAGGAAACGGGCTTGGCGTCATTAGATCAGCTCTTATTAAAGGCACATGGTGTTCATTACAAATTAGATACTATTAAAGAGGATAACCAATATTATGTAATGCTGGAAGTGAATGATCCAGTTTAAACCATTAAAGTTATGATTCAGCGGGTAATAACATGCATGGTAGTGGATGATGAACAAGTTTTTATAGACCAGGTAGTGGGAATTCTAAATAATATGCCACATGTCGACCTTGTGCGCACGGAAATAGATAGCTTAGCTGCTTATAAGTTTTTAATTAAAAACAAGGTGGATGTTTTGATTACGGATATAGAAATGCCTCAACTTTCTGGTTTAGAATTAGTCGGTGTGATGCCACATGATATCGATGTGATTTTTTTAACAGCGCACGATCAATACACTTTAACGAGTTCGAAGTTTAATCCGATAGACTATATTTTAAAACCGCCTACTTTTCCTAATCTTGCCTATGCAATAAAGAAGGTACTCAAAAAAAAATATGGTTTTCATGAGTTGATTCCTTGGGATAAACCGACAAAAGTGAAAAACATCGCACATAGGTCGCCCTATTCAAAGAGTATTACATTTTTATCGACATCTGACATTCAATTTATAGAGGCTAAAGGTAATTATGTTCTAATTTTTAGAAATGGAGTGGAGCCTATTCTTTCTAGACATCAAATTTCAGATTTATCAGATTTGCTGCAATATTCTGGATTTATTTTGGTACACCGGTCTTACTTAGTGAATTTAAGTTTAGTAAGAACGTGTTTGCCTAACAGGACTCTGAGCTTTTTAGATTCACCTCGAACGGTTAAAATCGCTAAAGAAAGGTATGCGGATTTCAAATTGGCTTGGCACGAGTGGTTACATAGGGATTTGTAAACTTTTGGTATGTGCAAAAAACAAGCACTCTGCTTCATAGCTAATAATTTTCTCGCCTTTGCTATGGAAGATCTTTGGAAATTTAAAAAACCAAATCTATTTCGGTATCTTGCAGGATGAATGTGGCCCCTCTACAACAGTTGCGGAAAGAATTAAAGGAGCGTTCGAATGCGGAGCTGATTGAATGCTGTTTGCGTTTAGCGAAGTTTAAAAAGGATAATAAGGAGCTGCTGCATTATTTGCTTTTCGAGGCTTCGGATGAGGAGACATACATAGCTTCAGTGAAGGGGATGATGGAGGAGGAGTTTAAGGCGATTCGGCCTTTTCCGACTTATCAGCGGCATAAATCAGTGCGTAAAGTTCTGCGCAATCTTAAGAAATTCATTCGCTATTCTGGGAAAAAGGAGACGGAGGTGGAGCTGTTAATTGCGTTTGCGTTAGCGCTGAAATCCTTCCGAAAATCTTTTGCTTCCGACACGGTTCTGGCTTCTATTTATTTCAAGCAAATCGAATTCATCGAGCGGCAAGTTTTGAAATTACATGAAGACTTTCAGTTTGATTATCAGGCGGATTTGGACGTGTTAAGGGAAGTTAATTAATCCTGCTTTTGAATTCTTGGCATAATCCTTGTTTTTATCAGGTTGGAGATTTAATTAGAATTATTAACAATTTAACTTGAAAAACGATGGAAAAATTAACATGGAAAGGCCGCTGGAACGAGCTAAAAGGAGTGGTGAAGCAAAAGTATGCTGATTTAACGGATGATGATTTGTTATATGTGGAAGGGAAAGAAGATGAATTGTTAGGAAGGCTTCAGAAGAAGTTAGGGAAATCGAAAGAAGAAGTGGAAAGCATCTTAAATGATTTGAAAAAATAAGTTCGGGTTTACCGATTTATATTTTTGTTAGTTTATAAAATAAGTCTCCTTGACGAATGTGTTGGGGGGACTTATTTTTTAGTATTTAGGTATAGAAACTTTTCTAAGTTTTGGTTGATCTGCGGTGGGCTGGTCTTTTGTGGTCGGCGTGTTTTTTTTAATCGGCTCGCCTTTTTAATCCTGTTTTTCGATGAGTAAATTCCAGTAGCGTCTCGGTACGTGTTGGAGGTGGAGCTGACGTCGTATTTAGCGGCATTCGCCAAAATGCTCAATTTTTCTTCTAATCTATTCATAGCGTAAAGATTAGTCAAAAATACTAAAATAATTAGTATAATTCAAAGTGAAAAGAAGGGGTTTTTGATAAAAAATTTAGTTTATTCTTAGGTGATTTGGAAAATTCAATTTATTTTCGTATTTTAATAGAATGAATTTTATTTAACCAATTAAAACTCAAAACGATGAAACCAACATGCATCACCATTCAGATGGTCATCGATGCGCCCATAAAACAAGTTTAAAAACTTTATACTGCAGCAGGAATGGAGCACAATAACAAGTTGACCTGGGAAGATTTTTCTAAAGTCGATATCCGGGTCGGGACGATTATCAAGGCGGAAGTGTTTGCGGAAGCGAGAAAACCGGCCTATAAACTCACCATCGATTTTGGACCGTTAGGGACGAAGAAAACTTCTGCCCAAATCACGAAATTATACACACCGGAAACCCTGCTCGGGC
>CAYTDM010000021.1:0-14372 GCA_964436635.1 uncultured Sphingobacteriaceae bacterium | reverse complement strand
AGTCGTGGCGGTGGTCAATTTCCCTCCCAAACAAATCGCAAATTTTATGAGCGAATGCTTAGTGTTAGGTGCGGTGAACGGGGAGGAGGTGACTTTGTTAGTGCCTGAAAGCAATTGTGTAAACGGCTTGAAAATTTCTTAATTAATGGCATGTTTTCGGGGCGTTCTTTAAAAAGCCTTTTTAGCTTCCTCTCAGAAGAAAATCAATACTGTTATGAATAAAGGAAATTTTATAGCTATGTGATGTGCGTAGCTAAATCGCTACAACCCAATATTTTATTTTAATATTTCGGATATTATGTATTACTTTTGAGGTAACTAACTTACTGTAAACATGATTCGATTTACTTTGCTGCTTTTGACACTGCTTTGCTGCGCAAATGCCTATGCTCAAAATCCGCTCTTAGATAAGATCGAGGAGCTGAAAACTGAATTAAATAAAGACGTTTCTCAAACGGAAAAGGCGAGGATATACGGCGATTTATCCTGGTATTATAATTCCGTTAACTTGGATTCAGCATTTCATTACGGCGCACGGGCGTTGGAGATGGCGCGTGCTTTAGGCGATCGCAAATTAATCGCACAATCCTTAAGTGATATAGGCGCGATTTATTTTGTGAAGGGCGATGTGGACGAGGCTTTATCGCATTACGAGGAATCGTTGGAAATTCGTTCAGCGGACGAAGATGCAGAAGGCATCGCTTCGCTGAATTTTAAGTTGGGTGCGGCCTATTATCGGAAAATGGATTTGGAAAAATCCATGGAATACTACCTAAAATCTTTGAAATTTTACGAGGAAAAGGGCGATGAGTCGGTGGTGGCGAATCTGTATTCGAACATTGCCATTACCTATACTGCGCTACGCAATTACCCTAAAGCCTTGGAGTTTTTGAAGAAGGCGGAGGACTATTTTGCGAAGCAAAACCACGGCCAACAGCTCTCTAATACGCTCCTCGCAACGGGTAACGTGTACCTATCGATTAAGGATACTTTGACGGGCATCGATTATTATAATCGCGCGGTCCAAATCGGGAAGGAGTCCGGTAATTACAATGTGGAAGCTACGGCCTATAATAATCTGGGGTCGATTTTAACGGAGCAAGGGAAGCATAAACAGGCCATCGAGTACATTAATCGGGCCTTGGAAATTCGGAAGCGGGAGAAATTCGAGTCGGATGCCGCAAGCGCAAATTTATCCTTAGCCATTAACCACAATCGTCTGCGTAATTTTGGGCAAGCAAAGAATTTATTGTTATCGAGTTTACGGCATTTTGAGGCGACCGGGTTTAGAGAAAAAATTGGAAACGTGTATTATCAATTAATTCCGGCTTATGCGGGTTTGGGTAAAATGGACAGTGTGTTCCATTACATGGATTTATTCGTGTTCAACGCTTCTGAAGTGTTAAACCAACGGGTGATCGAGGTGTCGAACGAGTTGGAAACGAAGTACCAAACGGAAAAAAAGGAACAACAAATCGAGTTGTTAAATCAGGAAGCCGCCATTCAGAAATTACAAATTAGAAACCGAAACTTATTTTTGCTGGTGACAGTGTTCTTGCTGTTTGGTGGTGGACTGACGGCGTATTTGCTATTCAGACAAAGAAAATTAAAGGAAGAGGCCCGGGTGCAGGAAGAAATCAGAAAGCAACAAGAAGCGACGACTAAGGCAGTTTTAGATGCAGAGGAGAAGGAGAGAAGGCGGATCGCTGGAGATTTGCACGATGGAGTCGGCCAATTACTATCGGCGGCCCTCTTGAATTTGAAGGAGTTTAACAAAAAAGCCGGGCAGAATTTGGAAATATCTGGCAAGACGAGTGTGGAGGATGCCATTAAGATGGTGGCTGACAGTTACGATGAAATGCGATCGATTTCCCATCAAATGATGCCGAATGCCTTAGTGAAATTCGGGTTAGTGTCTGCGGTGCGCGAGTTTATTAATAAAATAGACGGAAATGTCATTCGCATTATCCTTAGTGTGAATGGATTGGAGGATCGTTTGGAAAGCCAAAAAGAAACCATGTTATACCGGGTGATTCAGGAATCGGTGAACAATGTAATTAAACATGCCAAGGCTACGCAAATGAGCATTCAGCTAAGCCAAGATGCTTCGGGCATTACTTTGGCTATCGAGGATAATGGAGTGGGTTTTGATCCGCTTACAGTGGATTGGAACGCGAGTGGGCTTGGTTTGAAAAATATGAGAGATCGCCTGGAACTGTTAAATGGGGAGCTGGAAATCGATTCAAAGGTAGGACGAGGAACTTCGCTGATTATTTTTGTTCCTTAATAAATTTTTACATCCTAATAAATTTTTGTACCCTAATAAAATGCATATGTACCCGTTTGCATGCCCTGATAATCAGAGCGGCGAACTATTCCTTGGGGGGTGCTTGTTTAGTTAGGGGACTTGGTTTTCGAATGCTTCCGTATTCGTTTTTATACACTTTAAACAACACTCCTACAGCGGAAATAATTAGGGGTCCGAAGATTAAGCCCAGCATTCCGAACAGATTTAATCCTAATAATACACCAAATACGGTGATGAGTGGAGGCACGTTACCTAAGGTTTTTAGTATCGAAAAGCGGAGGATGTTATCGATCCCACCCACTAAGAAAAAGCAATATAAGGTTAGTAAAATGGCCTGATTAAAGGGGCTTGTAGCAAATGCCACTATGCAAATCGGAATGTATACTGCCATCGTGCCTAAAACCGGAATAATGGTAGCGACTCCAGTTACGATCCCCCATAAAATGGGATTAGGTACGTCGAACCACCAGTAACCAAACACAGCGACAAAACCTTGGAAAATTCCTAAAATCGGAATGCCGATGGCATTCGTTCGCACCATGTGATTCACATCTTCCCATATTTCTTGCTTGCTTCTGGTTGAAAAGGGAAAAATCTCATCGATGGCGCGTTCCATTTTTTTATTATGGACTTGCATAAAATACAGTACAAAAAAGGCTACCAAGGTGTTAATAAGGAGTTCTGCCACAGAATTTAAGATCCTTGGAAGGTATTTAGTGAGACCTTGAAGAAACTGGGTAAGGCGCTCGTCAGATAGATCGATTTCTTTTAAAATGGGTTTATCTTTCATGTACTCCTTCACCTCATTAAATTTTAATACGATTTGATCGGTGTTTCCCACTAAGGTGCTGATTTGCGGAGCAATGTAATCGATTAATCCCCACAAAGGAAAAACGATAAATACGATGGAAAGAATGATAAATAGCGCGCTGGTTAGTGAACGATTCCATTTTTTAACATCCGTTAATCGGTGGTAGCTGCTTCTAAAAACGATGTATAAGGTGATGGCACCTAAAAATCCAGGCAGGTAATACCTGAGGTTGGTGAATATGACTAAACAAGAGAATACAATGACGCTAATCAGGACGATTTGGCTGATGATTTGATTCGGTATTTGTTTTTTTATCATCTTTTACAACATTTTTTTCACAATGTATTAAACCTTTATTCGTTTAACCAGTCAATATTTTGAACTAATTAGTGTGAATGGGTTAAATGTACACCATTCTACACGTAAAAACCAATTTAAATTCGCTATTTATGAGGGCTGCTCTGCATTTTTTGTATGTATTTGTGCTTTGTTTTGTGTTGTCGATCGGAAATTCGTTCGCACAAAAAACTAATTTAAATAATTTTGTTGAAAAATTAACCGTTAACAGTTGGGAAAATGCACGAGAACGGGTCCATTTACATATAGATAAACCTTTCTATGCTGCTGGAGATGATATATGGATTAAATCCTATTTGGTGGTCGGACCAGAAAACAAATTATCGGCCTGGAGCAATGTATTGTACATTGAATTATTGAATGATCGGACTGAAATAGTGGACCGAAAAACCGTACCAGTAGTTTCAGGGGTGGGAATGTCCGATTTTGCTTTACCCGATACCCTAAGTGGGGGTTCGTATACCCTTAGGGCTTATACCCAGTGGATGCGGAATTTTGATGATTTCGCCCTCTTTGAGCAATCCATTCAAATTCTCGATGGCCAAATAGCTGATCTGGATCGTTCGGAAGCTATTCAATCTCGTGCAGAAAGTAATCGGGAACAACGTAGAAATGCAGCCAAAGGAAATAACAGCGACGCGAGTTCGAATGGAACAGCTGTTCAGTTCTTCCCTGAAGGAGGTGTTTTCTTAGCTGGACATGAAAATATGGTGGGTGTGAAAGCCCTGGGTGTGGACGGTTTAGGGGTAGTGGTGGAAGGAGAAGTGCACAATAGCCGCGGTGAAAAAGTAGTAGATTTTAAAAGTTTTGCCACGGGCATGGGTAGTTTTTTAGTGACTCCAATGGCCAATGAAACGTATACAGCAAAGTTGCGTTTTACCGATGGCTCAACGCGTGAAGTGCGTTTGCCTGATGTTTCAAGCACTGGTCTTACAGTGAGTGTCATCAATGCTAATGAGAATCAGTTCATCGTGGATATTTTATCTTCTCCAGATTTGTTGAATCAGCAAGCTGTTAATGTCGTCGTACAGCAAGATGGAGCGGTGTTTTATGCGGAAAGAAGGGCGCTCACGCAAAGCAAACATTCTTTTATTCTACCGAAGCATGCCATGCCATTTGGGGTGGTGCAAGTAAGTATATTGAATGAGGATTTCCGTCCGATGGTAGAACGAGCGGTTTTTAATCGGGTGGCCCAACAGGTATTGCCGATCAAGATTTCTTCTCTTCCAGAAAAGGTAGGGTCTAGAAATTTAGTTGAGGTAGGAGCCACAGTTGGTATGGCGCAAGACACGAATCGCATGGCGTCCTTATCTGCTGCTGTGATTGATTTGTCAAAATTAGGTATTCAAGAACGAGACTTATCTTGGAATATATTTACTTCGTTATTATTGTCCCCGTATATTCAAGGACATGTGGAAAATCCAGCGCAGTATTTTGACCCAAATCAAGAAAAAGCAGAGGATATGTTGGATGCTTTATTGTTGACGCAAGCATGGACGAAAATTGACTGGGCAAGCATGCAAGTAGACCCTGCACAAACGATCCGTTTTTCGGCTGAAAAATCTTTAAATATTCAAGGGAAGGTAACCACTTTAAATGGCAGAACAGTAGTGAATGATGCTGAAGTCATTTTGATGGCTATTGGAAACGATGGCTTGATGTTAACCACCACGGTAGATGAAAACGGACACTTTGAATTTAATGATTTGCTATTTGAAGACGGGGTTTTGTTTATGGTGCATGCCAAATCTGCACGTAGGAAAAACAATGTTATGTTGCATTTGTTCGATCAATTTACTTTACCAAAAGGCACCGATCGAAGTGCTTATCAAGCTGCCGAAGGGTTTAAAGTGAATACGAATACGTATGCTCAACACGCAGAAGAGGAATATCAAAGTTGGATCACACAAGGAATGAAGTCTAAGGTGAATGTGTTGGAAGAGGTGGTCGTAGATAGGACGCTGGCTAGAGTGAAGGAAGTGACTAAGCATTCCTCTAACTTTAACGGTCCTGGGAATGCCGACCACGTAATTACCATGTACGATTTAGAGAACTGCATTAATTTAGCGAATTGTTTGTATGGTAAGTTGCCAGGCGTTATGATGAATCAAGGCTGGCCACATCTAATGAGTAATATGTTTACTACTGGAGCTGCCGCAAATGGAGGCGGGGGACCACGCATGTTAGTGATTGTGGATGGTATGGAATTTGGCGCGGAGGCGCAAGAATCACCGCTTTTGTTTTTAACACCTAATGAAGTAGCTTCCATTGAAGTCTTAAAAAGTCCAGGTATGATCGGTGTGTATGGTACAAAGGGTTTTGCAGGTGTTTTAATCATTACCACGAAAACGGGGGACTTGTTACTCGATGCGAAAAAGGAACCGGTGTTTGATACCAAAAGAACGGTAGCGCGAGGATTTACGATAGCAAGAACCTTCTATGCGCCTAATTACAGCATGAACACTACTAATCAAAGCCATGTACGTGATTTGCGCTCGACCATTCATTGGGAACCAAATATTATCAGCGATGAACAAGGTGCGTTTAATTTTGAATTTTATGCAGCAGATGCTCCGGGACTGTATTTGCTTATTATCGAAGGGGTGGATATGAATGGACGCATTGGTCGTGTGACCAAAACGATTCGTGTTGAATAATTAAGTGGAATAATTAATTCGTTTACAACTAAGATTTGAGCTCCATATTTCGGAAGAATTATGGAGCTCTTTTTTATATGTTAAACATTTAAAGATGCGCCCAATAAGGCAAAAAAATGATCCATAATTGGGCATAAAAAATGATCCATAATTGGGCATAAAAAAAGATCCACTTGGGAAGGAAGTGAATTCCTAAACAAATGGATCTTTTAATGTCAATCGACTCGCGGGTCGTTAAACAGTTTTTCCTGATTCTATTAACCTAAGTAGGATTTTAAAATTCTACTACGGGATGTGTGCCTTAAGCGTTGCAACGCTTTGTCTTTAATCTGACGAACACGCTCTCGGGTTAAATTAAATTTTTCACCGATCTCTTCTAAGGAAAGCTGATGATTCACACCACCTAAACCAAAGAACAATACAATAATTTCTCGTTCTCTTTCTGTCAAGGTCGCCAAAGAGCGTTTGATTTCTTCAGATAAGGACTCGTCGATCAAATTGCTATCCGTGTCCGGATCTTGATTCTCTAAAACATCTAATAGGGTGTTTTCTTCTCCTTGTACGAAAGGTGCATCCATGGATACGTGTCTTCCGGAATTACTTAATGTGTCCGATACTTTTTCAACCGTGGTTTCTAAGATATCTGCTAATTCTTCTGGAGAAGGTTCGCGCTCGTACTCTTGTTCTAATCGAGAGTACGCTTTGCTAATTTTGCTCAACGACCCTACTTGGTTAAGAGGTAATCGAACGATCCTGGACTGTTCAGCGATCGCTTGTAAAATGGATTGACGAATCCACCATACCGCGTAGGAGATGAATTTAAACCCCTTGGTTTCGTCGAATCGCTTAGCAGCTTTAATTAGACCTAAGTTTCCTTCGTTAATTAAATCACCTAAGGTTAGTCCCTGATTTTGATATTGTTTTGCAACAGACACTACGAATCGTAGGTTTGTTTTGGTCAAACGCTCCAATGCTGCCTGGTCACCTTCCCTGATTTTTTGCGCTAGAATTACTTCTTCTTCGGCAGTAATTAAATCTACTTTGCCTATTTCGTGCAAATATTTGTCCAAGGATTGGGATTCCCGATTGGTAATGGACTGCGTAATCTTAAGTTGTCTCATCTATTTATTTTACCCTTTCTTTATTCTAAAGTCACAACGTGCAAAAGTACACAATTTTCTTGAATCAAAAATTGATTTTTTGGAAAAAACTGGTTGATTATGAGGATTTTACATGTTCGTTTCAGATATGTGTTGTACCACAAAAAGTGTTCCAATTTTTAATTAATGCCAAATCTGACACCTGCATAGAACATTCTTCCTGATAACGGTCCCCATAACATCGATGTGTCAAAATAGTCTCCAAAAGGGTCGTCTGCGCCTAAAATCGGGTTTTTCTGAAAATAATTACCTAAGTTTTCTCCGCCTACATACACATCAATCGGCCTAATTTTCCCTAATTTGTAAGTAATTTGTGCGTTCATTGTGACATATGCCGAAGAATAGTCTGCCATTTGGTACCTGTCAGGATTGGCAGAAGTAGAAGGTAAGCGTTTTTGACCCACCAAATTTAAGGTGTAATCAAATGCCCATTGGTGATCGTTCGTATGATACGCAAGATTTACAAATCCTCGATGGCGTGCCACTAATGGTCGTTCTTTATAATCACCTGCATGTTGGTAATTTGTTTTTACGTCGAAAAAGCGATATGCCGTACGGACTTCAAAACGATCTATAGGAGTGACCCGGAACTCGGCTTGCAAGCCATTTGCATAAGATTCATTCTTTAAATTATAGATGAATAGTTCCCTTGGGTTTTCATAATCCACCACCACTTGGTTCCTAAAATCACTTCTAAAAAGTTCTAAACTTACATTTGCAACGCGGTTCCCAAAATAAAGCACTTGATCTACGCTAAACCCTACATTCCAGGATACTTCTGGATCCAAACCATAGGCACCTTTGGCGTTTGTGCCTTCGATTCTTAACTGTCGAGCACTCGCTAATGTCGCTGTATTCTCAGCAAAAATATTTGCGGTACGCTGACCCCTACCTGCGCTAATACGTAAGGTAGTGTTTGTAACAGGTTGGTAGCGTGCGTGTAATCTTGGCGTTGCAAACCAACCATACAGGGAGTTATAATCTGCTCGAATGCCAGCCACCACATCAAATTCATGTGACGGAGAGTAGGTGTATTCGAAGAAAGCACCCGGCACGATTTCTTTTCGTGTGTAGCGTGTCGCTAAGTAATTTTCTGCATAATAATCGGCTTGTGCGCTAATACCTGTGCGGTATTTGTGGTCCACCGTTCCGAGAATATCTTGGTAAATTAAATTCGTGTATACACTTTTTTGATTTGCGTCGTAAGTTCTTATCCCATACAAGGCGTCTTGATCATAAGCCGCTGCAGAGAACTGCAATCCTATGCTTCTATGTCGATTTGATGGGAAAATATACCCTAATTTACCAAAGATTTCATAGCGATTAATATCAAATTCTATCCCATAAACGGGCGCTGCGCCATGTCCAAGGTGTTCATTTCCTGAAGGCGAATACGCGATTTGGCCGCCATATCGATCGTCTTTTAGGTATTTAAAGCCAAATTGACCGATTAAACCTTGACCATTTTCATATTTCCAGCGATTGATGCCGGAGAATATATTGCCCACAGGCACATCTCGAAATCCATTTTTACTAAAATTTACATGGTCATTCACCATAAAATTATCGTGTAACAGGAGTCCCGTCGACCATTTGTCGTTGATTTTTTGTGCCAAATTCAAGTTAATATCCGCCCGACCCATGTCGTTCCCATATAGGTTAAAGAATAAGCGTTCGCTGTTTTCGGGCTTTTTTAATTCCACATTGATTTGGCCGGTCATGTTTTCAAATCCGTTTACCACGGATCCGACTCCTTTGCTGATTTGAATGGATTCAATCCAGGTACCAGCAATGCTTCCTAAACCTAAGGGCATAGCCAATCCTCTCGGTCCGGGCAGATTTTCCACTGTTAATTGGGTATAAATACCACTTAATCCAAGTAATTGAACCTGTTTGCTTCCCGTTACAGCATCGCTGTTTACCACGTCCACAGATGCGTTGGTTTCAAAACTTTCGCTTAAGTCGCAACAGGCAGCTTTGAATAATTCTTGGCTGGTAAGTACTTCCATGCGGGCAGGTGAAAGCGACGATATAAAGTTTGAACTGCGTCTTACGGTTACACTGACCTCATCCAATTGATTTTGGCGGGCGTTAATGACGACGATTTGTGAGGGATCCTCGACTGCGATCGTTTCATTTTGTAAACCTGCGTAACTAAAAACCAGGTTTTTGGTAACGCCTTCTTCAAATGGAAGGAAGAACACACCGTCTTTATCTGAAACGGCTTGAATGTTAGGGTTTTCTTTCCAATGCACATTCGCACGTTCTATCGGTGCTAAATCTCCTTTTGAGTTTTCTAATAAAAGAATGCCGGTTACTTTGGCCTCACCGCCGTCTTTCTTTTCTTGGCTTTTCTTTTGAACGCGTGGATAGATGCAGCACTCGTGTAATTTTTCATACACATCATCTGGTGCCAATAGGCCGTCAGCATCGTGTCCAACTTCTGCTATGCGTTTTTTAATGGTTTCTTTATCCGTTTGTTTTGGATTCATGGTCACCGTTAAAAGTTGGGTTTCGGCCTGCCATTTTGCGCTGATGACGCCTTTGCCTTTGGCAGCTGTTTCGATTCGGTTTTTACACATCCCACAATTCCCAGAAACAAGTAGGGTAAAGGTGCTGTCTTTTTGTGCTACCGCAAACAAGGACTTGCTTGTTGTGCTGCTTTTTGCGTCCGCGCTTCCGTTCAGATTTGCGCTAACATTTCCGTTCAGATTTGCGCTAGCTGAACCAGAAAAGCTGGTCAATAAAATAGGTGTTATGAATAGCAGCATCAGACTGAAATTCCTCATATTTATCTTAAATATCATGGTATTTGTTTTTTACTTATAAAAATTATTTATTCAAATTCCTTCGTAATCACTGAAAATCAATTAAATTCTCTGAAAATCAATTAAATTCAATGAAATTCATTCAAAATCGAGTAAGATCATTCAAAATCAATCAAAATCGATCAAAATCAATTTTTTCCCTTTTGGTCAATGAAGTTTGAACCAATATAGGACGATGAATAAATTATAGTCTATAAGTACAATGATGGATGTAAAGCGAGGACTTTACTGGGAGGGTACTCTGTGTAGAAGGCGGTAAATTCGTATAATTTACTCGCCAAGTAGGGGTGGGTTGAAACCCGTAAAGTTCAAGGACGATGGGTTGGAATTCATCGGCTTGGTTGGTTTTTTTCGCCGTTACCGTAACTGTTTGAGTGCGGTCATCAGGGGCCATTTGAATGGTCAATTCCGCGCAATCTTCGCAACAAGTTTCGAATTCTATAGGCGCTTGATGATCATCACACAAGAAACAATCCAGCTCGTTTTTTTCTGTTTCGTCCACATGACATTCCATCGCCTCCGGAGCAGTTGTTTGCGAGTCGCAACAAAATTGCTCATGCAGGGATACCCCAAAAGCCGCCACCAGGTAGCACTGTAATAGGATAAATGCGATGAATGCTTTCTTTTTCATGTTCTTTTGCGCATAGCAAATAATCGAATGCACGATCCTTGCTGGACGATATTTACAAAGCTATTAGATTAATTTGATAATTCAAAATGTTAATTTTGCGGAATTTATGTTTACCTTTTCTCGTTGCTTCACCGATCTCGTAGCTTCAGCTATCTCGGGCTCGACCTATCTCGCAGGTTTGACCTTATCATTATCTTGCTGGCTCGACCTATCTTGCTGGCTCGACCTATCTCGCAGGTTTGACCTATCTCGCAGGTTTGACCTATCTCGCAGGTTTGACCTTTAATAAGGCTTCTAAAATCGCATCGCCCACCTCTTTTACCGATTCTGCTGCATTGGAAAGGATGATCACGCCTTTTCGTCCATCTGGAGCAAAGGCAATGTACGTGCTGCTTCCGATAGCGTCTCCTTGAAAGGTGTAGACAAAATGTTCGTGCTGCAGCGTCATTTCCCAGGCCAGGCCTAAATCCGTTTCAGGGGGTAAATAATGCGTAAATTGACGAGTTAATGATAAAGCATGTTCTATGGGAGCTTCCGGCAAGGCAAAGTGCGCCCGCAAGTAAAGCAATAAATCTCTTAATGAGGATTTAACCCCTAAGGCTCCTGCTAAGACTGAATAGGTGCCCGGTAGAACCAATTCTCCAGAAAGCAGGTGGCTCATGGCGTAATCTTGATCTGCATAGGGAACCGTTCCTGTATTTTGTAAACCCAATGGGGTGTTCATGTGCTCGATCAATAATTCCTCATAAGATTTGCCGGTCGTTTCGCTTAGAATGGCGCTTAAAATGGCGTAGCCTAAATGGCTGACTACATATTCTGTTCCCGGAGCATTTGCGGTACCTTGATAATTCAAGAGATACTCGTATAAATCAGCCGATTGGTAGACTTGAATCGGGTCTAATGGGAAATCCGGATCGGGATTATTTGCATTTAATGAGTCAACATGTGCGAAATTATCCGGCATGATCGGCAATCCAGCTGTGTGATTAGCGATCTGCTGTACGGTAATTTGGCTTAGAACAGGATGCTGTTTTAGGGTGTCGGGCAAATAATGTACGATCGGGCTATGCAAATCTATCGTGCCGTCGTTCACATAAATGGCCAATAGCGCCGCTGTGATGGTATGGCTGATCGGGCCAATTTCAAAGACGGTTTGTGCGGTCGCCAAACGATTATCTGTAGGGTCAATCGCGCCAAATGAATAAGCTTGCGTTTGAGGGCCTTCTAATACACCGATGGTCAAGGCATGGGTATTCTGTTTTTGAATATAGGCCTTGCTGGCTGAGTCGATGACAAATTCAAGGCGTGCCAACTCTTTTTCTCGTGTTTGCGCGAGCGAATCTACCCATGCAAATGCTGTAAATAAAAGGGTAAGAATTAATGTTTTCCGTAATTCCATGTTGCAAAAATAGCATAAAGGGACTTACAATCCCAATAATTGTTTGATTCTGACGTAACCAGCTTTGCTTACATTCAATTTCATGCCATTTTTTAATACTGCCAGGTAATTTTCTCGCTCATAGGGTTCGATGCGTTGAATGTAGTTCACATTCAGTAAATTCGATCGGTGAGCACGGACGAAAATGCGGCTATCAAGAGTCTTTTCTAAATTACTTAAAGTTCCTTTTTTTATAAAACTTTGTGTCTCGGTATGGATGTGAACATAGTCGTCATCAGCCTGGAAATAGAGGATATCGTCGATCGGAATGATGTTTATTTTGGATCCATTTTTTACCACAATTCGCTCCATCGGTTGGATGCTGTGAAGGACTTCAGTGTTTGGTTTCATGCCCAATCCATGTTGTAATTGCTGGAATTTTTGGATGGCGGCATCAAATCGGGATTTTGAAATCGGTTTCAATAGGTAATCGATGGCATGTTGCTCGAATGCTTTAATCGCATATTCATCGAATGCCGTGGTAAATATGGTGTGGGGTTTGTTTTCTAATAATTCGAGTACCTCAAATCCTGTGATCTTCGGCATTTGAATGTCTAAAAAAATCAAATCAGGCTGTAAATTCGTGATGGCTTTCGCAGCTTCAAATCCGTCACCACACTCCGCCAACACTTCGATCATCGGATAGCCGGTAAGGTAATCCAATATTATAGAGCGTGCTAATGGCTCATCATCGATCACGATCACTTTTATCATGGTTGTGGAATTTTAATTTTGCTGGCAAATTTCCCATCTTGAGCGATGGTTTCTAATAAATCTGTTCTTCCAAATAGTAGGAATAATCTCCTTTGGACGCCTCTTAATCCGAAGCCAGTCCCTTTTTTATGGTTGCTCGATCGTTCTGCGTCAAATGGATTTTTAATGAGGATTTCCAAATTTTTTTCCTCTTCGTTATAGGAAGCCTGAATGCTGATGGTGACAAATCCGGTCGTGTCGTAGAGGCCAAATTTTATGGCGTTTTCGACCAGGGGTTGGACGATCATGGCGGGTAGTAGACAATCTTTAGCCTGTTCGTCTTCTTCGATTTCTGTGTTTAATCGGTGGCCAAATCGTACTTTTTCAATATCTAAATATAACTTTAAGTGTTCAAATTCTTCCCCCAAAGCGATAAATTGTTGGTCGTCTTTGCGCAGCGTCCCCCGAAGAAAATCCGACAACTGGAAAGTCATTTCCCGTGCTTGTTCAGGCTTCCTCCCGATCAATGCGATGATGGAATTTAAGCTGTTAAACAGGAAATGGGGTTGGAGTTGCTGCCGCAAATTATAAAGCTCGGCTTCTCGGGCTAATTTGGTGGCATCTGCTTTTATTCTTTCATTTTCTTTGTAATCCTGCTGTATGTTCCAGACAATGTTAATCGTGGCCATCCAAGAGATGATCATAAAGTGAAAGAAAAATCGAATCGGCAGGGTGTTATCTATGGATTGCAAGTGGATGGGGTCAGTAATGACGTATTGAAGAATCAATCTGGAAAGTGAAAGGTCGATTCCGGCCAAGACCAAGCCCCAAATCACTACATATATATAGTGTCGTTGACTGGGTAAGTAAAAGTTTAATGCGCTGGATATTATAAAGCAAGCGATGGTTAAGATGGTAGAGGAAACCAAACTATCATTAATCGCCATGTCGCGGGAAAAATTATGCCACATGAGGATTCCAGTTTGGATCAAGGAGGAACCTACCCAAATTACAAAACAACTAATGTTTACTAGTTTCTGTCTCGGTTGAACGTAATTTGGATCTCTATTCATACTTTTTACGGATGCTTACAAAGACCTACATGCTTTTTATCGTAATCCCACCAAAGATGGAGGTGCCTTTTAAATAGATGATTTTTTTATCGGATTTCGGTGTTTCCTGAAAAAATCGTCGATCATCGACCTCGCCAAAGATGGACACGACCTTAGAGTGCACTTTCCAATGCGCAGGGACGATGATTTTTGTGCCAGCAAATAATTGGAATACGTCGATCACAATGGGTTCTTGGATGTCTGCTTGTAGCAAATTAATATCCGTTCCTCCAAATATATTAAGAATTTCGCCTCCTTGGAGATTCTTAGCGGTGATAATTTTCTTTTCTTCACTGAAAATCGCGGTGGAGGTAAGAAAATCATCGTTTAAGGTGCTTCCACTATAACTTTCTTCGTACGCATTGCTTCTGCGTTCA
>CAYTDM010000020.1:38375-41524 GCA_964436635.1 uncultured Sphingobacteriaceae bacterium | reverse complement strand
GTCCTACCACCGCTTCTTCCACGATTTTCGCAGTAGTCGGTAGACGTCCAGCTTTTAATACGTTCGCTAAGTCCTTGGTGTCTTCAATAGTGAAGTTACCTGTAATGGATGAAATACCATTTGGAATTTCACCTTGTACAGTAGGAGCAGAGTAAACCACCCCATCCAATACAATCGCAATAGCTTTTAAGTTATTCGGGTCTGATGAAGCTGCCGCAGTAATTCTTCTCCATTCTCTCGCGCCCACTGCATTCATGGACATTTCCACCATCGGGCGGTTCGTTTGAGGGTCAAATTCATCTTTCGCGTCAGTCACCACATTTCCTGTCAACACAGCTCCATCTTGTCCAACAGGCTTAATCGCATAAAGGGTCAAGAACTCAGGAGATTGAGGGTCTGGTTTAACCGCCCACATTAATTTAACGTTTTCAGGAACGATTTGCTGAATCAATGGATCGTTTAAGTAACGATTCACTTTTGCTGTATCACGTAAATTAGCAATACCGACCATTGGGCCTGGTGCTAATACCACTTGATTTTGTTGGTTTACAGCAGTTACTGGTTGTAAAACATCAAACAAAGGATTTTGACTTCCCGCTAATTGATTGCTTGCAGAATCTACAGCAGTGCTATCTGCACTTGCTCCTAAACTAGCTAATAAGCCAGATTCGTCTTGCGTAGCAGGAGTAGCGTTCGTGTTTGCTGAAGAGGCGCTGTTGCCATCGTCTTTTAATTTTGCAGCTAATGTGCGGTTCACATTTTCCAATAATGGGTATACCTCGTAATTATCGTAGGTTTCCCAGAATTCTAATTTTGCAGAACCTTGTAATAGTTTACGAACACGATCCTCATCGGTTACACCAGGTAACTCGATCATGATGCGGTTGGTACCTTGTTGCAATTGAATGTTTGGAGAAGTTACCCCGAACTTATCAATACGCGTACGCAACACTTTGAAAGAGTTATCAATAGCATTTACAGATTCACGCTCTAAAAATGCTTGAACATCCGCATCAGAACTGTTTGGTTGAACGTTTCCTGCGTTATCTTTTGTAGCAAAGAAGGTCGCAAGAGGAACATTTGGACTTAATTTTTTAAATTCTTCAACAAATAAGCTTACATAAGAACCTTGGCTGGTTTTTGTGCGTGCCTCTGCATTTTTCAACGCATTGTTGAAGTTTTCATCCTGAGGATTGTTGGCAAGGTTACGTACCAATTCTTGAAGTGAAACTTCCATGGTTACGTTAATACCACCTTTAAGGTCCAATCCTAGAGGAATTTCATACCCTTTAGCTTCTCTGTAAGTGTATTTTGCGATCCCAAGATCATACACTACTTCGCCAGCCATCGAATCTAAATACGCTTTCTCCAGGGCAATATCTCCCTGAGCGTATGCTGCTGCATCACGTTCCACCTTGCGGGTGACAAATGTAAATGACAGGGAGTAAAGGCACGCAATGGTGACAATTACTACCAAAAAGTTAATCAACCCTTTTCCTTGCATTTTCTTTTCTAATTGTAATTATTGATTGTTTTTCTCCTAAATTGTTTTGCTTTCAATACCTTTGGTTATAGGATACTGACAAGACCGGCAAAGGTAAATTATTTTTTTTGAATTCTTGCAAAAAAGACAAAAAACAGTTATCTTTGCCTCGCAAATAAGTAACTCAATACATATTTGCCATGCAATTAGATCCCCAAAAATTCGTAGCTGAAGGACTTACCTACGACGACGTACTGTTAATCCCAGCTTATTCAGAAGTTTTACCACGCGATGTTGACACGTCAACTTGGTTAACGCGAAAGATACGTTTAAATATTCCATTAGTATCTGCAGCGATGGATACTGTAACTGGTGCTGAATTAGCCATTGCCATTGCGCAAGCGGGAGGATTAGGCATGTTGCATAAAAACATGAGTATTGCGGAGCAAGCAGCGGAAGTTCGCAAAGTGAAGCGCTCAGAAAGTGGAATGATCCAAGATCCACTGACCCTCGATGAAAACGCCTTGGTAGGTGACGCCTTTAAAATTATGCGTGAAAACAATATTGGAGGCATACCGGTTGTAAATCAAAAGATGAAACTCGTAGGGATCGTGACAAATCGTGACTTACGGTTTCAAAAGGACATGTCTCGTCCGATCAGTGAAGTCATGACCAAGGATGAAGTGGTGGTGGCGCCAGTGGGGACAGATCTAGTGCAAGCTGAAATAATTTTGCAGAATTATAAGATTGAAAAATTGCCAGTGGTCGATAAAGATGGCATTTTAAAAGGCTTAATTACATTTAAAGACATTAAGAAATATAAACACTACCCGAATGCAGCCAAAGATTCACAAGGAAGATTATTAGTCGGAGCGGCTGTGGGTGTGACACCAGACACCTTAGAACGCGTGACAGCGTTGGTTGCAGCTGGAGTGGATGTGGTGACGATTGATACCGCACATGGGCATTCAAAAGGGGTGATCGATAAATTAAAAGAAGTAAAAGCTGCATTTCCAGAATTACAAGTAATCGTAGGAAACGTAGCTACTGGAGCTGCCGCAAAAGCATTAGCAGAAGCTGGAGCAGACGGAGTTAAAGTAGGAATTGGTCCAGGATCTATTTGTACCACCCGCATTATCGCAGGGGTGGGAGTACCACAACTTTACGCAGTTTATGAGTGTGCCAAAGCCTTACAAGGAACCGGCGTACCAGTCATTGCAGACGGAGGAATCAAACAAACAGGAGAAATTGCAAAAGCCATCGCCGGTGGAGCAAGCGCCATCATGGCGGGATCCCTATTTGCCGGAGTAGAAGAAGCCCCAGGCGAAACCATCATCTATGAAGGACGTAAATTCAAATCTTACCGAGGCATGGGTTCCTTAGAAGCCATGGAAAAAGGCTCAAAAGACCGCTACTTCCAAGACGTAGAAGACGACATTAAAAAACTAGTACCAGAAGGAATCGTAGGACGAGTAGCCTATAAAGGAACCTTAGCCGAAGTCGTTTACCAATACGTAGGTGGATTACGTGCGAGCATGGGATATTGCGGTGCCGCAACCATTGAAGACTTACAACAAGCACAATTTGTGAAAATCACCGGAGCAGGCCTTCGCGAAAGCCATCCGCACAATATTGCGATTACTAAAGAGGCTCCGAATTATCATAG
>CAYTDM010000020.1:0-38275 GCA_964436635.1 uncultured Sphingobacteriaceae bacterium | reverse complement strand
GCGAAAGCCATCCGCACAATATTGCGATTACTAAAGAGGCTCCGAATTATCATAGCAGGCCTTAACAGGCGATCGGAGACACTAAATATTCTTTAATTCATTATTAATAAATGCTTCCAATTTTGATTTATCGGGGAGCTGTAATTGGTATTTGCTCACAAAAATATCCAAATCACTATCTGCAATAGCGTATTCCACCAATGCTTTGTTTTGATTGGTTACAAGCAAAATTCCAACAGGCGGATTATCGTTGCTCTCCTGAATGTTTTTCTTATAATAGTTGAGGTAGGATTTCAGTTGCCCGATATGCTCGTGTTTGGCTGTTTCGGTTTTTAAATCAATCAGAACGTGGCACTTCAAGATACGATTGTAAAATACCAAATCAATAAAGTAATATTCATCGCCAATCAATATGCGTTTTTGTCGGGCTTCAAAACAAAAACCGTTGCCCAACTCCGTAATAAACTGTTGCAAATGGCTGATAAGAGCCTGTTCCAATTTGCTTTCTTCTACTAAATGAGGTTGCCCTATATTTAGAAATTCAAAGAAATAATGTGATTTAATCAAATCAGTTGTTTGCTGTGGATTTATCTTTTTCATCACTTCGTTGAATGAATCTTTGTGATTTTCAGACAATCCAACTCTTTCGTAGGTAAGCGTGTCAATCTGCCGTTTGAGTTCTCTTACACTTGGTTGAGTTTTCAATATCAGTAATTCGTAAAAGCGCCTTTTGTTAGGGTTTTCAATTTTTATAAGTTCGGTAAAATGTGCGTAAGAAGTAGACTGAAAAACGTTGGAAATATGCTCTAAATCATTGTCTTTACTGCTGTTTTCTAATTCTTGGGTCGCCGCCCCAAGAATTTGTTTAGGGATGTTTCCAAGCATAAAATCTTCGAGAAAATCAACAGGGAGCATTGTTTTGAATTTTTGGATTATCAACCCAAGAATTTGAGGATAGGCGTAATAAAACTGTCGGCAACGTGATAATTCAGGTGCTGAAAGCCCTTTTATACTAATGTTTTTTGCTAAATTTTCGAGTAACTTAGTTCCATATTCTGCTCTGTCGCTTCCGCTTTGTTCAAACTCTACAATATAAAATCCCGTGAGCCAATTCCTTATCGTAATATGTATGTTTATGGCTTTTACAGCATTTTGCTGTAAAAATTCATTAGTCTGTTGAATACGGGAAGCTAATTTTTCAAAATCCATCTGATATAATATTATTTATGTTACAAATATATAAATAAAGTTACTGTATATTTGTATGTAATACATAAATATTTCTTTTTGATTTCTTATGTTGAATTTAACAATAAATGTAACTTTCTGCGCAACGTTCTGCCGGTAATGGCGACCTAAGGATAGAAACAAGTGTTAAACGGTGGATAGTATTGGATAAAAGGGACGATAAATACTGGATCGCACGGTGTCAGTCGGGTGATGAGCAGGGATATACCATGTTATATAACCGGCATGCACAATCTGTTTACAACGCTATATTTCGCCTTGTAAATCATACTGGTGAAGCCGAAGATTTATTGCAGGAAACATTTGTGACGGTATTCTCAGAGTTGGACAAGTTGGCTGAAGTGGATCATGTGGGTGCCTGGATCCGGAGGGTAGCTGTGAACCGCTCGATTTCCAGACTTCGTAGAAAGAAGATGCAGTTTGAAGAATTGAAGGATGAAGATATGATTGACCATATGACGGGAAATTTTTTGCAGGATGGTGAAGATGAATCCATGATATTGGAGTGCCGGATCGAGGAACTGCAGGCTACTATTGAACGTTTGCCGGAAGTGTACCGGACGATTGTCGTTCTCCATGCATTTGAAGGAATGCTGCATAAAGAAATTGGCCACCGATTGGGACTGTCGGAAATTGCGGTCAGGAGTCAGTATCACCGTGCCAGAAAAATGATGTTGAAACAATTAACGAAGTATCCCTATGAAACATGATCCGCTGAAAAGGTTTATTGAGGAAAATAAAGAGGCATTTGATGAATTTTTGCCTGCTCCGGATGTGCTGCCGGGGGTACAGGCTGCTTTGGAGCGAAGGGTAATGGAAAATCATAACAAGGGACTAAAACTACGCAAATTTGCTGTTATGTGGCGGATTGCGGGGGCAGCTGCCTTGGTACTGGCATGTGGGCTCACATGGATATACTTATTGCCGGGCGGGAAAAAGGCAGACCCGATTCCTGATTTCTCTTTCGTGGAAATAGTGGAAAAGGAAGCAGGGCATTCTGCCGGATCTGACCTGACCGGTACCGGGTCGGAAACTCTTCATGGTTTTGAAATTTCCCCTGCGACTGAAGTCCAACCTGTATATGAAACCCAACCCGTGGCTGATCCTAAGTTGAATGATGTTATGGTATTATTGAATGATTCCCTGTCCGGCAGTGCACGATTGAAAGGGGTGCTCATGCTGGCCGGGCTGCCTGTACTTGATGCTGGCCAGATCCGGGTATTGGAAGAAAAACTGGCGACCGATCCCAGCCTTCATGTCAGGATGGCTGCATTGGACCTGTTAAACAGACATAGCCCTGCTGAGGAAGTCGCGGATCGTATCGTTTACAACCTTTCAAAACAGGAAGACCCGATCATGCAGTTGTCTCTGATGAATGCTGCAGTCGGTCTTGTCGAGACACAGTTGCCGGTTGATACCTTCCGGCATTGCCTGAATGAATTAGTACAAAACCCTGCGACTCTGGCCATGGTGAAGGATGAAGCTGCGGCTTTCCTGTTTACTTATCAGGGAATGAAGATCTATACAAATCAATAGCATGGTATTAATCAAGAATATGTAAAATATAGAATGTATGAAAAATAAAATGATCCTTTTAATGCTGTTTTTCCTGGCTGGTATCCAGGCTTTTTCGCAGGAGTATAAAATTTCCAAAAACAGCGGCAAGTTGATCCTGAATGTCCAGCATGTAGTCGTGACCGGTTATGAAGGCCAGGAGTTGGTTTTTATCAATAAAACAGCCTCTGTAGCTCCGGATGAACGGGCAAGGGGATTGAAACCGCTCAAACCTGCCGGACCGGAAAATAATACCGGAATAGGGTTGCACCTGAAAATGAATGAGACAGACGATGTCGTGACGGTGGATATGATCGATCGGGATAGCAGGGATCTCATCGAAATCAAAGTTCCGTACGGCATTTCCAGTGTCACCATCAACACGGGCCTGCCAAGTATTTTCCTCACGGAAGAGCAATCTATCACTGTACGGTCATTGAACTGCACCCTCGAAATAATTGCCCGGGGGGACGTTTTGTTGGAAAACAACACCGGTCCGGTCAATGTCAGTACCTATCATGGGAACATTGAAGCCAGATTTGGGCCGGTGATGGAAGGTCCGGTTTCCTTTATTACTTCTTCGGGATATATCGATGTGACAGTACCCGTATCCGTACGGGCCACGATTGATCTGGCAACACGTACCGGTGGTCATCTATTTGCCGCCGAGGAATTGAATATCGTACCGGTTGAAGATACCCGGAATCAGCACAATGCCCTGCTCAAACGGGTCATCGGTAAAATCAATGATGGTGGATTGCATCTTAATCTGCGGTCTACCGGCGGCAATATTTATCTGAGGGCCGCTCATCTTTAAACTTCAAATCACCTACTTCAAATCACCTTTAAATCTTTATTGATATGAAATCACTTATTTCCCACGCTGTAAAAGCGGTTGTTGTCGTGTTGCTTCTTATGTCCGTTGGTGCTTATGCGCAAAATACAAGTATCGGGCTAAGTGTAGCAGATGGGGCCGGTAAACCGCTCGCAATTAATCCGCCAGTGGAAGGGAGTTATCTTTGGGCCGCCCAACGGATTGATACACTGGATGGTCAGGGGCAGATACTGATCGAACATGATCTTTCTGAACCGGGCTTATTTACATTTGATTATCAGCGCAGAAATTATTGCTTGTATGTACGTCCTGGGGAAAAGTATGAAATTCGGATTGATGCTAAGGATGCGGTAAAACCACTGCAGGTGATCAGTGGATCATTTCCCGAAGGGCAGGAGGCTTTAGGCAGGCTTTCGTATGGATACGGACGTGAACCCAGGGAAGCTGAAGTTTATTCGAAGCAGGATCCGGAATTTGAAAACATTCACCAAAAAGTACTTGACACAGTCGATAAGCAATTGGCCGTTTTTGAAAATCTTTATGAAAAAGGGCAAATCGATAAGGGGTTCTTTGAAACGGCAGCCTTGTTGATAAAAAATCGCTATGCAAGTGTGCTGGTGGAAGCTTTATTGAACATTGGATTGTATGATGGGATAATCTATCATCCGGATAGTGCAGGTTATGACCGGGCAGTGATAGACCGTTTCGGGCGGTATTGGACAGCTATTTTTTCGTTAGTGGAGATGGGCAATCTGTCTGCTGCCAGGGTGCCCACTTATTTTGACTATTATGATCGTGCGAATCATTGGTATTATGGAGTTTTTCTGCCGAGAAGTGAAGGCAGGTTTCCGCCTCCGGGTAGAAGAACTACTGATGATTACTGGCAGGAACTCTACGAATTGATCAATGAGTACCATTCAGCCGGCCCCCTCCAGGAATACCTGCTCGCATCCCAGATTCATTCTATTGCCTCATTTCAGAGATATCAGGCTTTCCTGATCGATATGTTTACCGATTTTGTGGAAGCTTATCCCAATAGTATTTATATCCCTTACCTGGAACCTGCTATGGATAAAGTATATGCTTTCCATGCTAAAAAGCAAGCTGCCGAACCGGATAGTTATCGATTTATCAAGGATGCTGCTTCATTCAGCAGTTTCGATGAATTAGCCCGGCATTTCCCTGATCAACTCGTTTACATTGATATTTGGGCGACTTGGTGTGTCCCTTGTCAGCGGGAGTTTGCTTATAGCGCGGGATTGAAGGAATTCGCAGCATTGAAAAATATCACACTTTTATATATATCTATAGATAGGGCAGATGTTGAGGACCGGTGGAAACAGATGATTGGATACTACGATCTGAAAGGACATCATATCCGGGCATCCGACTCCTTATTGGCTGATCTGAGACAGCGTTTCGGCTCTGGTTCTACTCTGGGGATTCCCCGTTATATTCTGGTAAAGAATGGGAAGGTTGTAGCGGGCCATGCCCTGAGACCCAGCGATGGCGAAGCGCTTTATGCGCAAATACAGGCTTTCTATTGACAACAATTGAAAGATTATCTGTAATTTGGTCCGGAAATTTTAAAAGATTAACCCGAATCATTTATGGATATACATAAAGTCAGTGTGATAGGATCCGGTACCATGGGGAATGGTATTGCGCATGTGTTTGCCCAGTATGGATTTGAGGTGTCTCTGGTGGACATCCGGCAGGAGGCTTTGGAGCGGGCGCTGGGGACGATTTCGGCAAATTTTGACCGTCAGGTCAAAAAAGGCAGTCTGAGTGAAGCAGAAAAAGTAGCCAGTCTGAACCGGATCAATACCTTTACTGATATGAAAGAAGGTGTGAAGGAAGCAGATCTGGTGGTGGAAGCGGCTACAGAAAACGAAGCTATCAAACTGCAGATTTTCCGGGATCTGGATGCTGCCTGCCGTCCGGAAACTATTCTGGCGAGTAATACATCTTCCATCTCTATTACAAAGATTGCGGCAGCGACGCAACGACCGGCTCAAGTTATCGGTATGCATTTTATGAATCCGGTGCCTGTTATGAAGTTGGTGGAAGTGATTAAGGGGTATTCTACCAGTGTGGAAACGACTGAATGCGTTTTAGAATTGTCTAAAAAATTGGAAAAGATTCCTGTGGAGGTGAACGATTACCCGGGGTTTGTGGCCAATAGGATTCTGATGCCTATGATTAATGAGGCCATTTATACCTTATATGAAGGGGTAGCGGGTGTGGAAGAGATCGATACGGTGATGAAATTAGGGATGGCGCATCCAATGGGGCCGTTGCAATTGGCGGACTTTATTGGGTTGGATGTTTGTTTGTCTATTTTAAAGGTGCTTCAAGATGGTTTTGGGCAACCTAAATATGCGCCTTGTCCTTTGTTAGTAAATATGGTAACTGCTGGGAAATTAGGTAGAAAGACCGGTGAAGGTTTTTATAAGTATTAAAAAAATACGTAACAAATTTTATATTTTTAATTTTCGTTTTATGTACAATTGTTATTTGTAGGATTAATGTTACAGGTAGGATAGGTTTGAATACTCCATTTAGTCCTATATTAGACCCCTAGTTGTAAATTTATTATTAACCCAATTAACAATTACATGAAACACAAATTACTAAGCTTTTTTTTAGCGAGCTGTATGTTTATTACTGCAGCCTTCGCTCAGGAAAGAGCCATCTCAGGAAGGGTCACTTCTTCAGAAGGTGGTCCGATTGAAAATGTTTCTGTACGTGCTGGTAGGGCTGCTACGCAAACTGACGCTCAAGGTCAGTATGCAATTCAAGCTGCTGCTGGTGCTACGTTGACATTTACTGCTGTAGGTTACGGGGAGGTAACTGCGGTAGTTGGTTCTTCAAACACTATTAATGTCGTCATGACTCCTACGACGGAGGAAATCGACGAGGTTATCGTGGTTGGTTACGGTACAGTTCGTAGATCTGATTTTACAGGATCGGCGATGACAGTAACTGCAAAACAATTGGACAAACGTCCTATCACTAACCCATTAGTTGCATTACAAGGTGCTGGTCCAGGGGTTCAAACTACTACTCCAGGTGGTGGTCCAGGATCTTCTCCGTCTGTATTGGTACGTGGTGTTGGATCTTACTCAGCAGGAACTGGTGCATTATACATCGTTGACGGTGTGGAATTTACTGGTGGTTTTGCAAACATTAACCCTGAAGACGTAGAGTCTATCACGGTATTGAAAGATGCGGCTACAATCGCGATCTTCGGTTCTCGTGGTGCGAACGGGGTAGTTGTGGTAACTACTAAAAAAGGTGGTGGCGACCGTGCTCGTTTAGATGCAAAAGTACAATTAGGGGTGAACCAAAATGGTGATCCAGGTTACGACAACGTAAATGCTGGTGAGTACTATGAATTAATGTGGGAAGCCTACAAAAATTCATTGATTTACGCTACTTCAGCTGCACAACAAGTGCCTGCTGATATTGCTGCGCAAATCGCTTCTGGTAAATTGCCAAGAAATGCTGCAGGTAACCAAGTATGGAATGGTCGTACTTTCCAAGATGTGGTTCAACTTTTAGGTAACTACAACGCATTCAATGTTGCTAATTCTGACTTAGTGGGTGTGGATGGTAAAATCAATCCTAGTGCACAGTTAAGATGGGCAGATGATTTGAATTGGTTAGATCAAGCATCTAGAAATGGTAGACGTAATGAATACAACGTGACTTTCTCTAACTCAATTGCGAGAAAAACTGACATGTATGCTTCATTAAACTACTTAGATGAAGAAGGCTGGGGCTTACGTTCTACTATGGAGCGTTTTGGTGGTCGTTTAAATGTGAACAGCCAAATTACTCCTTGGTTAAAAGCAGGTGTGAATTTGTTTGCTAACATGAACAAATACAACAGTGCTGCATCTGGTGGTGGTATTAACAACCCATTCTATTTCTCAAGAGGTATTGCTCCTATTTATCCTGTTCACTTATGGGATCCAGTAACTGGACAACCGGTATTAGACGCGTTGGGTAACCACCGTTTTGACTATGGAAATAATGGTGCAACATTTAATCAATTGCGTCCATTTAACCAAGGTCGTCATGCGATTGCGGAAAGTTTATATAACCTTGATCGCTCTTCACGTGATTTTATCGGTGCACGTGCATACATGGATTTCTCTATCTTACCTAGCTTAACCTTCTCACTTTCATTAGCTCCAGAAGTAACTAACTCTGCATCTGAATCGTATGAAAATACAGAAGTGGGTGACGGTGCTCCGTCTGGTCGTTACAGCCAAGATTATGGTAGAACATTTGGTTATACCTTATTACAAAGCTTACGTTACATCCAAAGCTTCGACAAACACAATGTGAATGTGTTTGCTGCACACGAGGCATTCAGCACCACTTCAACTGGACTTGGTGGGATGAGAACTGGTCAAGGTTTCCAAAACTTTATGTTGATGTCTAACTTTACAGACATTGCAAGTTTATCTTCTAGCTTAAGTGAGCGTGCGATGGAATCTTACTTCTCGCAAGCAGAGTATAACTACGATTCAAAATACTATGTATTCGGATCAGTTCGTTACGATGGTGACTCTCGTTTCCCTGTAGCTAATCGTTGGTCTGCATTCTGGTCTTTAGGTGCTGCATGGCGTTTAGAGAGAGAAAACTGGTTTAATGTGGATTGGGTAAGCGGCATGAAACTTCGTGCTTCTTACGGTCGTTTAGGTAACGCTGACGTTGGAACTTATCCTTACCAACCAGGTTATGCGATCGGTGTGAACAACGCATCTGCTCCAGGTACAGTATTGAGCTCATTAGGTTCTCCAGATTTAAGATGGGAGGGTCAAAAGCCATTAACCATTGGTGCTGACTTCTCTTTATTCAACCACCGTTTAACCGGTTCATTTGATTACTACAGAAAAACATCTGACGGTTTATTGTTCTCAGTAAGCCAACCATACCACAATGGTGGTACTACAGGTGGATCATTCTCAGTGAGCAAAAACGTGGGTGATATGGAAAATAAAGGTGTTGAGTTACAGTTGAACGGACATATCATCCGTAGAGAAGACTTTAACTGGAACATGACCTTTAACTTCACTACCATAGATAACAAATTGTTAACGCTTCCTGATGAGTTCCGTGAAAAAGGTATCGTATCTTCTCCATATAAGAGAATGGAAGGATATTCGATTTATGAGTTCTTCACTCGTAAATTCCACGGTGTAGATCCAGATAATGGACGCGTATTATACAAAGGTGTAACTGAAGGTTCTTACAGCCCAACCAACGCGAACATCATTATTCGTGATGGTGACACCTTAACTTACGATCATAACATTGCAAAACAAGATTGGTTAGGTAAATCAGCGCTTCCTAAAGCTTACGGTTCATTAGCGAACACCTTGTCGTACAAAAACCTTGAATTTGGTTTTGTATTGCAATACAGTGTAGGTGGTTATGCAATTGATGGTCAATATGGTGGTTATATGTCTCCTGGACCAAGCAATGGTGCGAACTTACACAAAGACTTATTGAATGGTTGGAGAAAACCAGGTGATGTAACAAACATCCCTCGTATGGACTTATTACAAACTGGTCCATTTGGTGCTGCTTCTGATCGTTTCTTAGAGCGTTCTGATTATTTGAACTTAAGTGCAATTAACTTAGGATACCGTTTACCTACTACTACAGCAGCCCGTTTAGGTGTAAACAGCTTACGTTTGTATGCTTCAGCTGAAAACTTAGGTTACATTACGAAACGTAAAGGTTTCAATACTCTAAGTAGTTTCACTGGTGCGGCTGGTAACGCATCTTACTCATTCTCAAGGACTGTTGTCTTTGGTATCAATGTTGGATTATAATAAATTGAAGTATGAAAATTTTTCAAAATAAAGTTTCTAAATGGATGATCGGGGCTTGTCTCCTGGCAGCGACTACAGTCAGCTGTAAGGACAGTTTCCTCGAAAAAGTTCCAACGACTCGTGTAGCACCAGAAACAGTGTTCTCTAACATGGACAACGCATATGCTACAGTCAACGGGTTACACCGTAGCTTATACCGTCAGTGGTACGGTGTACAAGCGGAAGGTGGTCAAAGTGGTAACATGATATACATGGAAGTATTGGGTGAGGATTTTGTAATGACTGCAGCTGGTAACGGTTGGTTTAACAGTGAATACAAATGGTTAAATAACCACAATGCTGCTTCAAATATGGTACGTTTCAATTATGGATTTTACTATTCATTAATTGGTAACGCGAACCAAATCATTGCTTCCATCGATGACACTCCTGGAGCAGATGCAGATCGTAATTTCATTAAAGGGCAAGCTTTGGCATACCGTGCATGGAGTTACTTCCAAATGGTTCAATTATATGGAAAGCGTTATGTTAAAGGTGGAGACAACTCCAGCTTAGGGATGCCTCTTGTATTGGAGCCTACTACGGAAATTGTACCTCGTAATACAGTAGAAGAAACCTACAAACAAATCAACGATGATTTGGATGCAGCGATCACTTTATTGTCAAACGCGGTTAATCGTCCAAACAATTCACACTTAAATGTGAATGTTGCAAAAGGTTTGAAAGCGAGAGTAGCTTTGACCCAACAAGAATGGCAAACTGCTGCAACCATGGCGAAAGAAGCAAGACAAGGATTCCGTTTAATGAACGAAGCTGAATATCTTTCTGGATTCTCAAATTACAATTTGCCAGAGGTTATGTGGGGCTTTGAGCACAGAGAAGATCAACCTACCTACTTCTACTCTTTCTTTGCGTATGTAGGTAACTTCTCTTCTACGAACACACGTGGTAACCCGAAAGCGATTAACTCTAAGTTATATGCACGCATTTCGAATTCAGACGTTCGTAAGCAATTATGGGATTCAACCGGAAAGAAACCAGGTTTCCCAATTGCAGCTAATGGTTCAAAATTCCCATATATGACTCGTAAGTTCTTACTTGCGAACCCTGGAAACAGTAATGGTGACTTAGCTTTAATGCGTTCTGCTGAGATGATTTTAATCGAAGCTGAAGCATTAGCAAGATTGGGTGGTCGTGATGCGGATGCTCAAAACGCAATCTATGAATTAGCTTCAGTAAGGGATCCACAATACGTGAAAACCACCAAAACTGGTGCTGACTTAATTGAACACATTATGACTCAACGTCGTGTTGAATTATGGGGTGAAGGATTCCGTTTCTATGATTTGAAACGTTTGAATTTACCATTAGATCGTAATGGAGCAAACCACAACAACACTTTAGCAGTTACATTTGATGTGCCTGCAGGTGATGTAAGATGGCAATTCTTGATCCCTCAAGGAGAGATCGATCGTACTCAAGGTGTAGTGGTTCAAAACCCAACATCTAACTAAGAGTTTCTTTTAAGTAACTCATAAAAATCAAACTTCCCCTTTCTGTATCTGCTTAATTTGGATACAGATTGGGAAAGTTTGTTGATTATAGACCTTCTATACTTCCATTTCATGGATTTTTATGCTCAATAATTATGATAAAAAGGGTACTAATACTTTTCCTTTTGAGCAGTTTTTCATATTCGGTGTTCAGCCAAAAAATAGCGCCATCTGAATATTTATTATATACTGGCAAAAGTTATGTGAATCATCCTGCTATTCAAGTAGGAACTCCTACATTTAAGAATTATTATTTTGACGCAGAGTCTCAAGTTACCTATCACGGCCATACTTTTGATGATCAGTTGTTAATGTATGATTTGATTCTCAACGATTTAATTATTTTCAATCCGGAACAAGAAGTTCCTGTGATCTTACCTAAAGGATGGGTGGATCAATTTATTATTAAGCAAGACACGTTCATCCACGTTCAAGCGCAGGATTACGCCGGTATTTCTAACAGTGGATACTATCATAAATACTTTAATTTAAACGGTGTTTCTTGTTTAGCCTTTTATTCAAAAGTGCTTAAAGACGAGGCCAGTTCAAGTGGTCGTACTCGGGTGGTGAATGAAACAGTACGTTATTTTATTCGTACTTCTCCAACTGAATCGTTTAAAGAAGTTTCGAAAATTAGTCAATTATTAAAACTCGACCCTGAAAATCGACGGAAGAACAGACGGGATATTTATTCCATGCGCATGCATACTCGTGCACGTTTTGGAGATGCGGTATTACTGGTTTTGTCAGCTATCGCAAACAAGGAAGTCGAGTAATAAATAAATATATATATTTTAATTAGGGCCATGCGCATATTTTGTTTTTTACTATTATTTCTGGCCGGAATAGGGAACTCATTTGGGCAAGTACAAGGAGGAGCGGATGCATCCAACTTAATTACCTTGAATTTGCAGAGAACTCATTTTGATGAATTCATCCTCGAGTTAGAAAAGAAATCAGGACATACATTTTATTATGATCCACTTTGGACAGCCGATTTATATATCAGTGTTCAAACTACACAAAAATCATTAAGAGAAATTCTTGAGGCTACTTTAGTACCGAATGATTTGTTTTTTGCTATTGATAAAAATAAACGCGTCTTTATTACTAATTCAGCCCCTTTGTTAACAACCTTGCCCAGAGATAGCGCAGGTAGAGTGGGTGAGCAATTTATCGCGAATAACCGTTTAATTGGTGATTACGTCGATACAGCTCGATTAAGCAGCATTACCATAGAAAATAAGGTTTTCCAATTTGGTAATCCGTATTCAGCGAAACCAGGTGAGAAAATATTAACTGGGTATATTAAAAGCATCAATACAGGAGAGCCCATTATTCAAGCGACGATTTCAGTTGCGGGGACTTCCATTAATGTGCAGCCCGACCAGAATGGATTTTACACTATTGCTGTCCCAAATGAAACCGCCACCATACACATTAATAGTGTTGGCAAATCTAGTACGAAACGCCAAGTCTTAATGTATGAAAATGGCCGTTTGGACGTTGAGTTAGATGATGTGGTATATGCCTTAAGTGAGGTCGTGGTTTCTGCAGAACGTGGTGCGAATTTACGCCGTACGACCATGGGTGTAGAGAAGATTAGTGTACAAACTATTCGTCAAGCGCCTGCAGTTTTGGGAGAGGCGGACGTCATTAAAGTGGTGCTCACCTTACCAGGTGTACAATCGGTGAGTGAAGCTTCTGGAGGTTTCAATGTGCGTGGAGGGGCCACTGATCAAAACCTGGTGTTATTTAATGACGCCACTGTGTTTAATCCATCTCACTTCTTTGGATTCTTTTCAGGTTTCAACCCCGATGTGGTGAATAATATTGAGTTATTTAAAAGCAGTATCCCCGCAAAATATGGAGGACGCCTGGCTTCAGTACTAGACATTACAGCTAAAACAGGAAATAAGAATAAGTTTTCAGGTGCAGGTGGAATCGGACTTCTGACCGGACGTCTGATGTTTGAAGGTCCTATAGGTAAAAATACCACTTTTGTTGTTGGCGGTAGAAGCACTTATTCGGATTGGTTGTTGGATTTAATTCCAGACGATAATTATAAAAACAGTTCTGCAGGATTCTACGATGGAAATATTTCCATTAACAGTCAAATCACTGAAAAGGATGCGATTCAAGTGATGGGATATTACAGTAAGGATCGTTTTTCTTTGAGTTCTGATACCACGTATAATTATTATAACCAAAACTTTAACATTAAGTGGAACCGCATTCATTCAGGTAATTTGTATTCCAATTTAACCCTGGGCTATGATGGATTTGGAAATGGAATTCTTGGTCGTGGAAATGAGGTATATGCCTTTGATTGGAACTTTGATATGCGTCAATATGTGGCCAAATTAGATTTTTCACACCGCATCAATCAAAAACATAACTTATCGTACGGTATACAATCTTTATATATTCAGAGTAATCCGGGTAAGTTGAATCCAGTAGGTTTGAGTTCGATCTTTTTACCTAACGATTTGGGTACAGAACAAGCCTTGGAATCGTCCATTTATTTGAGCGATAATATATCCTTGAATGAC
Source organism: uncultured Sphingobacteriaceae bacterium (assembly GCA_964436635.1). Classification (GTDB taxonomy): domain Bacteria; phylum Bacteroidota; class Bacteroidia; order Sphingobacteriales; family Sphingobacteriaceae; genus DASRQK01. The sequence continues at coordinate 24,681 of CAYTDM010000020.1, read as the reverse complement.
CGTTTTGGTCTTGATTTGGGACTTCGCTATACCCTGTACCAGTTTTTGGGACCAAACTCAAAACGTACCTATGCGGACGGTTTGCCAAGGAGCCCGGGGAATATGTTATCGGAAGAACAGATTGCTAAAGGCAAGACCATTCAAGCTTATCATGCTCCTGAGATTCGTGCAGGTATCCGTTATACCATCGATGAATCGAGCTCCCTTAAAGCAGGATACAATACTTTAAATCAATATATTCACATGTTATCGAATACGACGGCCATTACACCGACCGATACATGGAAATTAAGTGATAATAACATTCGTCCACAAACTGGAGATCAAGTCGCGATTGGTTACTATAAGAACTTTAATCAAGATAAAATTGAGACATCCGTAGAAGCCTATTACAAACGCATGGACGATTACTTAGATTATAAAAGCGGGGCAAAATTAATGATGAATCACGCCATCGAGACCGATGTTATTAATACAGAAGCGAAAGCCTATGGGGTGGAAGTGATGTTGAAGAAAAACACCGGTAAATTAAATGGTTGGATAAGTTATACCTATGCGCGCGTTCAACAGCGTACAGTAGGTCAAGTGCCAGAAGAAATGATTAATCGGGGAGAATATTATGCCTCTAATCATGACAAACCGCACAGTGTGAATTTTGTAGGTAACTATCGATTGACGCATAGATTTAGTGTTTCTGTGAATTCACAATACAGTACCGGTCGCCCAATCACTTTACCGATCGGGATGTACGAATATGCGGGTTCAAAGCGAGTGATCTATTCAGATCGTAACCAATATCGTATTCCGGATTATTTCCGCATGGATTTGTCTTTGAATATAGAAGGTAATCACCGCGTGGACAAATTAGCACACAGCTCATGGTCAGTCGGCGTGTATAATATTACAGGAAGAAGAAATCCATTCTCGGTCTTTTTCTTGTCGGAAAGAGGCAATTTGAATGGGTATAAAATGTCTGTATTTGGAACGCAAATACCTTTTGTGACCTATAATTTTAAATTTTAGTAGCGAATTCTTATGAAAGCTCGTAGACATCATATATATAAATTAGCAGCTTGGATGTTATTCCTTTTAATGGGAATTCAAGCTTGTAGAGATCCTTATACTCCAGATTTGGATGTCAGGGATGCCGACGCCATTTTGGTGGTAGATGGATTTATTGACATTAGTGGAAGTTCAAATTTTAAAATAGCATTTTCAAGCCCGATTGTTCGGGAAGATGGGACAAACTCCTATCGCCAACCTTCGGGTCCGGTTCGAACAGCGAATGTTTCTATAGTATCTTCTGCGAATCAAAGTTATCCGGCTCAATACAACCCGAGTTCCGGGGTATATGAGATCGTTCATGGTGCACTTGACCCTAACCAAACGTATTTTGTTAGAATACAGGTAGGACAGGATGTATACGAATCCCAACCCGCAAAAGCATTGCAAAGCGGAGAGATTCAAAACGTAGAATATGAAATAAAAGACGATGGAATTGAAATTTTAGTTTCCAGTGATGATGCGAACCATGCCACGCCGTATTATCGTTGGGAATTTAAAGAAGCTTGGAGATTTAATTCACCAGTTCAACCGACTGTTTTTATTCAAAATGGTGAGTTGGCGCTCATAACTCCAGATAATTTGAACTATGGCAGCTGTTTTCGATTTGATCAGTCAAGAAATATTTTGATCGCTTCGACCAGAGAATTTGCAGAGAATAAAATATTCAAAATGCCTGTTCAATCCATCCCGAATTATTCAGAAAAGATCAGCTTAAGGTATTCCATTCTGGTGAAGCAATATGCCATCAGTCCTGAAGCGTATAATTTCTGGGAATTAATTAAGAAAAATTCCGAGCAGATAGGCGATATCTTCGGCGTGATGCCAAGTGAAATCAATGGGAACATCCGAAATGTCAACGATCCTTTAGAAAAGGTCATTGGCTTTGTTGAAGTGTTGCAACCTACTGAAAAACGCATATTTATTAATAATTTTCATTTGCCCATGCAATGGATGGGGATTAAGGATATTCCATTCTATAATGGTTGTCGAATAACCGATACGGTTAAGATTGCGGATGCTATGCCGTTTTTTAACCAATTTCCGGGCTACTTACCAGGCTGGTACATTTACGCCAATCCTGCCAGTGCATTTCCAACCGATGTGAATTATGCACCAGCAAGATGTGTAGATTGTAGATTTTATGGTCAATTAGAACGACCAGCTTATTGGACAGAAGATTAATGGAGCAGTCAATTATGAAAAGATTTATCCAAAATAAAAACTTTGTATACAGCATCTTAATACTGATGATGTTAAATGCTGTCAGTGTACAGGTGTGGGGCCAAAACACGAACGTTTCGAAGGAACGATTATATACCCATTTAAATAAAGATGTATACATTCCAGGTGAAATCGCTTGGTTTAACATCTATGCCTACGATTTATACACTTCCATGCCTTTTTATGGGACAAACCGAGTCGCTTATATTGACTTGGTGGATTTAAGCGGGAAAAAAGTGCTGGAAAACCGTGTTGTTATGGCACAGCAAGCTACCCAAGGAGGGTCATTTTTTATTCCTGGAAACTTAAGCAGCGGTGAGTATTGGTTGTTAACGTATACCAATCCTTCTACTTCTTTTGAGGTTAATAAACGCCTTTTAAAGATTGTAAATCCTATGGAACCGGGCTTTCGAACAGCTTTGGCCGCCGCCAAACCTCAAGTAATCATACAACCTGAAGGAGGGAATTTAGTGCTTGGAAAAGCAAATCGAGTCGCCTATTATACACAGGGTTTACATATTGAGCAGTTTCCTTTTACAGTATTTGTGCAAACAAAATCTGGGGATGAGGTGTATGAATATCACTCTACGATCGATGGTGCAGGCCTGATGGATTTCACTCCAAGGTCTGGGCAGGAATACACCGCTTATGTGCGTTTTAAAGATGGCAGTTTGTTAGATATTGAGTGGCCAAACGCAGTATCCAATCTTCCTGGATTAAAGGTGGATGCGGGCAATTCAGCCAATTCTTACCGAGTGTTTACATATTGGGATGGTAGATTAACGGGTGATGTACGATTGGTTATTCAACAATTCGGGAAGACTATTTCTAATCAACCTCTTAATTTAGATGGCTCGACAGATTTGCGAGAAATAGAAGTTCAGTCGACGATTCAAGGTGGTTTATGGTTCGAAATCCATCAAAATGGTAAAAAAGTTGCCAGCCGTTTTGTATTGCGTGGAGCGCCGAATGCTTTAAATACGGCGATTACATTTCCTGTTTCCAATCAATTTAATGCGCGCAGTGAAGGACAAATTAAGTTGCATACCAGCTCTATTGGAGGGCCTGCTAACTTAAGTGTATCTGTATACAAAAAACCTGAAATTGCAACGGAAGGTCTTCAGAATAGCTTCCTGGTCGATCGTTTATTGGCCGCCAATGGAGTGGCTTTTGATGGCGGTGTGATGGCTGAAAAACTGCGTTTGTCAGATGGAAAGCCTTGGGAAGTGAATCATCCATATTTAATTGCGCAGCGACCAGAAAATGCCATCACCATCCAATCTGTTAGCAATGGTGTAGATGCGTATCAAACGATTCAATTTTCAATCACTAATAAGCAAAACAGACCGATTCAGAACGAGTATTTCTTTTTGGCCATTCCCGGCAAAAATGAGCGGCTTTATTTAAGTAAAACTAATGAAAAAGGGGAAGCCATTTTTCATGTGGACCCCATATTTGGAAAGCATAATGTCGTGCTTTCGTCTTATTCAGGCTTAAGCTTTGACGCAAAAACGTCGCATCCTCAATTGGAAGATTATGGGTTTGTTAAACAAGCGAAAGGAAATACTCACGAAGTACTGCCCTACGCCGGAATTCCAGAGAATTTGGAAAACTGGATTTCTGATTATAATATCGGTGTACAAACGGAAAATGCGTATTTCAGAAAGGAAAGAGCAAATTTCGATAGTACAGCTATGAAGTACCGCTCACCATTTTATGGCGAAGCCGACCGCATCTATCGTTTAGATGATTATACACGTTTCGTATTAATGGAAGAAGTGCTGAAAGAGTACATTCCTGAAGTCATGGTGTTACGAAGAAATAACAACTACCAATTTAGGGTGCATAATAAGCGCACGAATTTATATTTTGACCAAAATCCACTCGTATTATTAGATGGGGTGCCGATTCTCGATTTTTCTCAAATCATCAATTACGATCCTAAGAAAGTCAAGGAAATCGCGATCATTACCAGTAATTTCTATTATGGCCCATTATCTTTCCCAGGTGTGGTCAGTTTTAAAACGTATCAGGGGGATTTAAAAGATTTTCAGTTAACCAGTGAATCCATTATGGTGGAATTCGATGGATACCAAGTTAAACGTGATTTTTTCATACCGAATTACGCTTCGCAAACAACAGCAACGGATGGAGCAACTGCATCTACACGCTTGAGTGACCGAATCCCAGATTTCAGAAATGTCTTATACTGGAATGATCAATTGCAAGTAAATGGCAAAGATGATGTCGTAATTTCAGTGATGACCTCTTCCATGAATGGAACGTATATCGTTGAGGTAGAAGGATTGGATGCTCAAGGTCGACCGATTAAAGGCAGATCAGAGTTGATAATTCGGTAAAAAATTTGATATATTTGCATTGAAGTGAACCCGTTCTATCGCTGTTCTGTAGGTGTTTGCCAAGCAGAAAAGAGGAAAGTCCGGACAACATAGAGCGCCCCGCTTCCTAACGGGAAGGATGAATTTGGTGCCTGATCTTAGGGTCAGGCCTTCATTTGTACGGAATAGTGCCACAGAAAGTATACCGCCTTTTGCTTAGAGGTAACTCCAAACAGAAGGTAAGGGTGAAAACGTGAGGTAAGAGCTCACGGCCTTGCTTGGCGACAAGCATTGCGGTAAACCCCGGGGGTTGTAAGACCAAATAGGTCACAGGTTTGGTAGTGGCTCGCTGCCTTCACGTTAAGTGAACCTGTGATGGGTAGGTTGCTTGAGCCGAACAGTGATGTTCGGCCTAGATAAATGATAGAACTTGTAGAAATACAAGACAGAATCCGGCTTATAGGGTTTACTTCTTTTTTACTAAATGCATATTACTAAATGCGTAGGATCATTTACCAGTTTACTTAAATCCAAATTGAATGGCGACAATTTTAATCATAGACGATGAACGAGCGATTCGTCGGACGTTGAGAGAGATTTTGGAGTACGAAAAATACCGCGTACTGGATACCGATAACGGTCCAGATGGACTGGCTATCCTGAAGAAGGAAGAGGTAGATCTCGTGTTATGCGATATTAAGATGAGTCAAATGGATGGCATGGAGGTGTTAGAGAAGGGGTTAGAAATCAACCCAGATTTACCTTTCATCATGATTTCCGGGCACGGCTCTATAGAAACTGCGGTGGAAGCGAGTAAAAAAGGAGCCTTTGATTTTATTTCCAAACCACCTGATTTAAATCGCTTGCTTATTACCGTTCGAAATGCTTTAGAGCGAGGTAATTTGGTGACCGAAACCAAGGTTTTAAAACGTAAAGTATCTCGGACTCGAGAGATATTGGGAGATTCTGAACCCATTGCAAGAATTAAGGAAGCCATTGAGCGTGTTGCGCCTACCGATGCTCGTGTGTTAATTACTGGTGCGAATGGAAGTGGGAAGGAGCTGGTGGCTCGTTGGTTACATGAAAAATCCAATCGTTCTTCTTCGCCTTTAATTGAAGTGAATTGCGCAGCGATTCCTTCTGAACTGATAGAAAGTGAGTTATTTGGGCACGAAAAGGGATCCTTTACTTCGGCTGTCAAGCAGCGTATTGGGAAATTTGAGCAAGCAAACAACGGTACCTTATTCCTAGACGAAATCGGGGATATGAGCTTGTCTGCTCAGGCCAAAGTGCTCCGTGCCTTGCAGGAAAATAAAATTACTCGGGTAGGGGGTGAGAAGGAAATTAAAGTGAATGTGCGCGTGATCGCCGCTACCAATAAAGATTTATTGAAGGAAATCGATGAAGGAAATTTCCGTATGGACTTGTATCATCGATTAAGTGTGATTTTGATTCACGTACCGCCTTTAAAAGAGCGACAAGATGATATTCCGGGATTAGCGACTCATTTTTGCAAAGAAATTTGTGAAGAATACGGTTTCCCTATCAAACAGATTACGGATAAGGCCATGAAGGCATTGCAGAACTTGCCTTGGTCGGGGAATATTCGGGAGCTGCGCAACGTCATTGAAAGGATGATTATCTTAAGTGATAAGGTGATTTCTGAAAATGAGGTTTTTGCTTACGCAAATCCTGCTGGGAATGCAAATGGTTTGCATCAACAGGGTTTGAATGAAGCCTTGGTGCTAAATTATGCAGATTTAAGTTCCTTAGATGCCTTGACAAATAAAGCGCAGGAGAATTATTTGCGGCACCATTGGAAAAAGCATCATGGCGATGTGACTGCACTGGCTAAAGCCATCGGTTGCAGCGAAAACGAAACCGGAGAATTGATTAAAAAATTCAAGCTTTAAGCCCAATAACCTTATTTTTATAAATAACAAACGCGCTCTCGAAGCGCGTTTGTTATTTAGTCTTATTATCTTTCATTTCAGCGATTAAGTAGCTGAGTTGCTCATACAAACTTCGGATTCTTGGATCTGTAGTTGGATCTCGGTCCAGGAAGTCCAGGTGCTTATTGACGATATTCCAATCCTTGCGCACAGCAGGTCCCGTTTGGCCAAACCTTGGAGAAATTACCTGCGCTTTTTGGGCCATTTCTAAAATTAGTGGACGCACTAAGTTAAAACTTAAACCGTTTTTTTCAAGAAGTTTCTCCGCCTCGTGGAAGAAGTAATTGCTAAAATTGCAGGCAAAAACTGCAGCTATGTGTAAGGCTTCACGTTGTTCCGAACTGCAAGCAAAAACTTCATTGCTTATTTGCTTTGCTAATTTTTCCAATACCGTATAAACGGCAGCCTCCGGTGCTTCTAATGCTATGGGAATGACAGAAAAATCGATTTCCTTTTCCTTAGTAAAGGTTTGCAAAGGATAAAACACCCCATATTTTAAACTCGAGTGCCTTGCTAAATATGGGTCGAACACGTTTATATGTGTACTGCCTGAAGTGTGGACTACTATGCCCTTTATGGTGTTAGGTAACTGTTCGATCACCGCTGAAATAGCAGAATCTGAAACACAAATGAAATAAAGATCGGCGCTTAGATCTATATTTTTTAACTGATCGATCGCTTCCGCTGGCTGTCCAGTTGGACTTTCTGCTGACCGTCTTCCTGCTTGTTCACCTGGTAATTCTGCAGATCTTTCCGCTGCCTGTTGTTGCTTCGCAAAGGATGCGCTCAGCGCCACCGCATGATCAAGCTGTCTGCTAAAGATTTGAATAATCTCGTGTCCTTTCCGGATGAGTGCTCCCCCTAAATGGGTGGCTACATTACCACTACCGATCAAACAAATTTTCATGTTCTAAGTAAACTTTTTTTGACGAGTTTTGCTCTATCGTTTCTCCTTGTTTCTTCTCATGATGGACATAAAAAAGCCTACGGTCATCACGATCGTGCCTGCCCAGAAGAAGTTAATATATGGGAACTTAATGGCTTTAAAGACCACCCATTTCTTTTCAGGTAGAGGTTTTTGATACACCATTAACTCCAATTTGTCTTGACTCGGCATTATATTCGAAAAACGGAAGCGTAATCCTTGCTCAGGCACATCCTTCGCAAAATCAAAAGTGTTTCCTCCTCGAATCATAAAGAGCGGTTCTGCCTCAAATTTATTGCCTTCTGAAGAAAACACTTGTAACTTCAATCCCACAATCAAATCGTCTCCTTGACGAGTAATGTTTTCGATTTTGGCCTCTCGATTCACCCCATCCACTACGATAAATCCATTTCTATATCGAACGGTATCGCCAACATTAATCGAATAGGTAGCCGGTTCTTCAAAGGATTCGTAGCCTTCAGGCTCATCCGTGTTTTGCGCTGTAGCAGTTTTCGCAAAGGTATCCGACATAGCCGCCGTTATCAATGTGTAAATGTCGTGGGTGACGTAATGACGCGTATCTGGCGTGCCGATTAACCCGCCCATGGCTGGATTGTTTTGGGCAAACGGACGTAATTGGAAACTTTCTAAAACCTTCCCTGTTTCCTCATCGATGCGTTCATAATTAATTTTATAATATACATTTGGTGCAGCGACGCTATCTCCTACATAGGTAACGGTATAGTCGCCCATTTGAACCGGCTCATTTTCTGTTAAGAACAAATTATCCCCCGGCTCTTCCACTTGATCAAATCCTGCTACCGCAATGTAATTGCTGCTGTTTTTCGAAATGACTTCATTGGTTGCGGCAGCGACTAATGCACCGATCAATAACAATGCAAATCCAATATGCGCTACTGAAGATCCTGCCAACTTCCATTTTCCTTTAAAGGCATCCGCCAAAATGCGCGCATTCGCGATGATGGCAAACACAGCAGAGAAAGTGATCAATATGTACATGAAGTTCGTGTACACTTTTGTGATATATACTGCACCTGCTGTGATCAGGATGGCTAATACGAATGCGACTAACGTACTTTTTAGAAAATCAATGGATTTTGTGCGTTTGTATTTTAAGAATTGGCTAAAGCCCATAATTAAACCTACGACGACTGCAAAACCTGCTTGCCATTTATTGTAATGGGCGACTGGATCCACAGGAGGTGCGATATTTGTGCCAAATGCCCGATTAAATACCGGAATCGATGTCGACGCAATGATTTGAATACAAGCGACGGTCATCACCAACGCGCCGATAAATAACCAAAACTCTCTCGTATATAATTCCTCCTCTTTCTCCATGCCCGGCATGGTTTTTTTGTGCCTAATTAAAAGCCAAACCATGATCCCTAAGAAGATCAAATTAAACAGCACCAATTGCCAGAACATGCCCAAATCCGTAAAGGAGTGTACAGATGTCTCGCCTAAAATGCCGCTTCGCGTTAGGAATGACGCATATATAACCAGTACAAAACTAATCATAGTGAGTAAGGTCGCCGTAAAGTAGGAGTGGCCTGAGTTTTTAAAAGCGATCATGACGTGCACAGCCGCGATCAGGGTCAACCATGGAATGATGGAAGCATTTTCCACAGGATCCCAGGCCCAGAAGCCGCCAAAGTTTAAGGCTTCATAGGCCCAAAACGAACCCATGATAATGCCGGCCCCTAAGGTCATCACGGCAAATAATGCCCATGATATCCCTGGACCCATCCATTCTTTATAGCGTTTTTGCCAAAGGCCAGCAGCCGCATAGGCAAAAGGCACGATCATCGCACCAAATCCTAAAAATAGGGTAGGCGGGTGAATCACCATCCAATAATTTTGTAACAAAGGATTCAAGCCTCGTCCATCCGGAATCATGCTCAAATAATTCGGATTCGAGAATATCGGACCCTCCATGGCATTTCTTAAGAGAATAAATGGGGAACTTCCTACACGTTCTCCAAATACTTCCACCCCTAATAACATGGATCCTAAAATCACCTGGCATAACATGATAAAGGTCATGACTGGACTTTCCCAAGATTTGGCCTTAAACACTAAAACTACACCCATCAAGGCTTGCCAAAACATCCACAACCAAAAACTTCCCTCTTGGCCTTCCCAAAAACTCGAAATAATATAATGAGTCGGAAGCGACATGGAAGAGTGCGCGTACGCATAGTGGTATTCGAAATAGTGATTATATATGATGTAATATAAGGCAGCTCCGATTCCTATAACTGAGATAGCATTCAACCAAAAACCAATTCTGCCCAGTTTTTTCCATGAGTCATCGTCATTGTTTTTCGTTGAAAAATAATAGGAAATCAGCGCAAGTAATGCACTGCCAAAGGAAAGTACTACAAAAAATTGTCCTATTTTACCAGGAAGCAGGTGTTCGCCTACAAATTGTATATCCATCTAAAAGGTGTGTGTTTGCTAATGTGATGTTTGGGAGCTGTAAATGGGCTCAGTTGAATTAATTCGTATTCATCGCTGTAGAAACTTCAACGACTTCCACCTCATCTTCTGTGTATTTCGATGGGCATTTCATTAAAATTTTGCTCGCATGGAATTCGTTGCCAACCATTTTCCCTGTCAAAACAATTTGTTCCGAACGCTCGATGTCTTGTGGTTTGGAACCTCTAAATACGACTTTACATTCAGTGCTGTCGTTATCGTACATGTAAAACGAGAAGTGATTTGCATCTACGGTCGGTTCATAATACAACTCTTTTTCCTTGTTCAATACGCCCACCACATATAATTCAGTTTCTTTTTCTTTCGCTTCAGTAAAGGTTGAATACGTACTTGAATCTGTATAAATTACAACAATCATTGCGATCGCTAACGCAATGATAATCATTCCAATGATTGAACTTTTTTTCATGGTACTTTTTTAACTATGAACGATCATCAACTCTTTATGAGTTATGAGATTACAAAATTACAAATTGTAAAATTAAGGTGCGAATCTTGCAAACCAATCCTGTTTTTTAGAATGATTCTAAATTATAGAATTAGTAAGTTTGCATCCATGCAAAAAATCACCGGGGTAATTGTTGGATTTAGGTTTCTGTGCCAAGGCATTATGCTTATGGTCATGCTCGCCATTTGTGGTCAAACAGCCATTGCGCAAGCGGAAGAAAATCGAAAAGCACCAAAGTACGAGCTGGAGTTAAGAAACGATAATGACATGTATTTAATGATCATGCAGGATCAATATTACACGAATGGTGTATTCTTAAATATACGAAAAAAAATCGATACTTCCAAATTACATGCAAATGAGCGTAACCGCATCCTGACTTGGAAAATTGGTCACGAAATGTATAATGCCTATACCGCACAAATCGATTCTATTGAAGCCATTGATCGCCCTATTAGTGCATATCTCTATTTGGGCCTTGAGCAAAGCCATTTTTACACGAATGGACATGCTTTAGCTTATTCCGTGACCATAGGAAGCATGGGGAAACCGGCTTTTGGAGAGGAATTGCAAGCTGGATTGCACGATTTATTAAATATGTACCATGCGGCTGGTTGGGAATACCAGTTAAAAAATGCTTTTATGCTGAATGCTCAAGTCCAGCATCATATGCAGTTTGTGAAATCAGAACGACCTGTCTTAGATGTGTCCTGGCAGAGCAGCGCCATGCTGGGTACTTATCAAATTCATGTGAAATCTGGGCCATTGTTTCGTCTCGGAAAGTTAGCTTCCTTTGATAAATCTGCGCACTTATCTGCCCGTCTCCAATCCAGGGATACACCGATAGAAACCGAATGGTATGCGTATTACCGCCCTGAAGGCATCTTTATGGCCTATGACGCCAGCATGCAAGGGGCCTTTTATTTGAAAGACAAAGGGCCGGTGACAGCGAAGCCTCATACTTGGCAACTCTCCAATCAATTTGGAGTGGTCTACGCCAACCAGCGCTCCACCTTTAAAATTCAATATTATTTCAATACTAAAGAGAGCCCGTCTTCCTTATTTCGCCATCAATACGGCTCCCTCAGCTACGCGTATCGATTCTAAATACTCAGGCTAAATGGTGGTTTAGCTTCGCAAAACCTTTTATGCGGACTGATGAGGTTCCAAAAATGCTATTTCGTCACAATCTCCGCGTCCAAAATTTGAATTTCCGCATTCCCCTTGGAAATATCTGGGTTCAAGTACACCTTGCCCTTAATCCGAATTGGATCTTCCGTAAATCGAACATTTTTACCTTTTTTCATGATAATTTCTATCATAGGAGGGATGTCGTTTGTTCCACAAAAACTACATTGCATGATCGGCAACACAGATAACATAAAGGTCTCGTGGTTCCGTCCACCGTGCAAAGGCACCAAATAGCCCGGTAACTCCACGACTTTATTTTCAATGCTTTTTAATGGCTCCGGAAAGTGCGGCGTATAGATGGTTTGATTATTCTTTTTCGTCACCTTATACATTAAGGTATTGATTTTTTCCCATACATCGTTCATCATCGGGGTGTGATCCGGGATGACAGTAAAGGGATCTTGGTAATCTGGATTCACGTCTATAATGGCTTTTTGCGCTTGCGCAATGGAAACGCTGCCAGTCAGAAAAGTAAGGAATAGAACAGCTTTTAAATATTGCTTGAGTTTCATCGATGATAATATTGAATGTCGTATCTACAAAATTAACGAATTTATTTAAAGAACTTGCTAAAAAGCAAAGCTCCTAATCTGCGCCTGCCAAGGTTTCCGAAATAGAAGTCCTATACGCCTTAATCGCAGGAATGATGGCCGCGAAAAATCCAATCGCCACGCCCACCACAAGTAACCAGGCTTCTTCCCATTGAAATTGGAAGGCGGAAATTAAACTTCCTGCATTGCCAGCTTGCATAGCAATCAAATACATAGTGAGGTGCCCAAAAATCACGCCCAAAATCGCTCCAAACACCGTAATCAAAATACCTTCCGCGATGACCATTCCAAAAAGTTTCCCCCTTGACGCACCCAAGGTCCGCATAATGGCTAAATCGTACTTTCGATTTTTAAAGGCATTGTATAAGCTGATAAACACGCTAAAAGCCGCCATAAACATGATGATATACGCTAAATTCGTTAAGGAATCAATCCCCATGCCTAATAAAGAAAAGAGCCGCGCACTTTCCAAGGCTGGAGATGCCGCTTGCATGCTCGTGCTTTGATTCACCATTCTCGGTAAAAGGCCTATGGCTGCTGGATGATTGTATTGGATCAAAAGCGCAGTAATTTCCTTGTCTGGAATGCCGGGATCCACCATGCTTTTTACATAAACCACTTCTTCTTCTTCCTCAGCATCTCCTTCATCAGAACCGGCTTCATCAGACTGCACTTCCTCCGCAGTCGCTTCTTCTCCCTCAGAACCTTCCTCTTCAGACTGCACTTCCTCCGCAGGCGCATCCTCCTCATCGGAATCCCCTTCATGGAGGCCGTGAATCGCCCAAACACTACCTATAGTACTTAAGATCAATCGATCTGTCAGCTTGCCTGTTTTACCTAAAATACCGGTCACTTCAAAGGGATGTTCCCCATGAATTTGACCTTCCTGGCTTAGCCCGTGCGCGCCCACAAAGCGATCGCCTATTTTTAAGCCTTGTAGACTCGCCACTTCTGCCCCGATCACAGCTTCAAAATCCTTTTCCCAAAGCCGCCCTTTTTCCACGTCCATTTGATAAATTTCAAGGAACGAGCTGTCGGTACCGATGATGCGGTGTCCATTGAAGTTATCGCCTAAGGCCAAAGGCACCGCCAAACGCACATAGGGATTGTTCGATAGCAATTGCGCTTCACGCATATTGATATTCCCCGTAGGATTGTCCACATGGTAAATGCTGCTTAAAATTAATTGGGTCGGACTTCCCTTTGCGCCCACCACCAAATCGATGCCCCGACTGTTTTGATCTAATTGATTTTCCAATTGATTCGAAGTCAAGAGCAAGATGCAGAGAATCGCACTACCAAAGGCCGCCAGTAAAATCCCTAAAATAGCAGTCGCTTTATTTTGCTTTATATATTGAAAGGCCAGTTTAAACGTGTTCATGACTTTAATTCATTTAGGTTAATCGTACTTTCGAAACGGTCTTTAATGCGATTATCGTGCGTTGCAATCAATAAAGTCGCTCCATGCACCGCCGCCTGTTCAAAAAATAAATCCATCACCCGTTCGGTATTTAAATCGTCTAAGGAAGCAGTGGGTTCATCCGCTACCAATAAGCTGGGGTGGTTAATGACCGCTCGCGCAATCGCTGCCCGCTGCAATTGGCCTCGACTTAGTTTCTTAGGAAACTTGTGTTTAAAAGCCAATAAACCCAAGGCATCTAAGGTTTCATTTATACGATCTGTATCGTGTTTTTTACCCGCAAACTCTTGAGCGATCCGCAAATTATCATACAGATTTAAGCTGTTAATCAAATGAGCGTTTTGGAACACAATCCCGATTTGCTGGCCTCTAAAAAAATCCAGTTTCCTAGTGCTTAATTCATAGACGTGTTGGCCATTAATGAGGACTCGACCAAGTGTCGGATTTAATAAACCGGTTAGAATATGCAACAAAGTAGTTTTACCCGTGCCTGAATTCCCCAATAATAAGGTGTGTTGCCCCTTCAAAATTCTTACATCTGGAAAGTGGATCTTTTCTCCACCAGGATATTGGTGACAGAGGCTTTCCAGCGTTAATAAATCTATTTGTTGTTCGTTTCCCATGCGTTTTGATCAGATCGATTAAAAGAATGCAATCACAAGTATACATTTTTCACTTCGATTTTCAAAGGCTTTCAAGCACTTCTGTTCGACGTAACCTTAAATTAACCATTTAGTAACGAAGGTTTCATTCCTTCTTAATGCTAAGGTTACATGAAAGAAACAATTTTGAACAATAAAATAACATTGTGTTTATGATTGGAATAAAAAGAAAAGTATTTCGCATACTTTGTACAGCAGGGTGGATGTTCATGGGGATTTTTTGGGCGCAGGCGCAAACTGCAAATGGTCGCATTCATGGGGTCATCCGACATGCTCTTCATGGAGATCGCATCGCTGGAGCCACCATTCAACTCCAACCACTGGATCAACATGCGAACAGTGGAACCCAGGGTGAATTCGATTTTAGTAGATTATCAGACGGTGCCTATGCCTTGACCATTGCATATATGGGGTTTGAGACCCAAACCCTATCGGAAATACAGGTGAAAAATCAAGAAACCATCTCGATTGAGATCGATTTAATGCCAGAGGACACTAAAATAGCAGAAGTTCAAGTTGTTGGAACGCGTCGAAGAGGAAATGAGATAGCCTTACTCGCAGAACAACAACGTTCTTTTACAATTACTCAAAAAATTGGCACACAAGAACTCAGCAGAAAAGGCCTGGGAGATGCAGCAGCCGCCGTGAGCAAGATTTCCGGCATTGCACACGCAGGGGATTTGCGTCAAACCATCGTGCGCGGATTAGGGGATCGATATAATACGACCTCTTTGAATCATTTGCCGCTGCCTTCCAATGATCCAGAATTTAAAAACATGGCCTTGGATCTTTTTGATGCCTCGATCATAGAGTTTGTTCAAGTGGACAAAACGTATCAATCCAGCTTCCAAGGGGATTTTGGAGGCGCTCATATTGGAATTCAATCTAAAGAGTTCAGAGATAGAAGCTTGTTTGAACTCAAAGTTGGTTCATCTCTGAATGCCCAAGCGCTAAACAAGTCTGGGGATTTTTTAAGGTATGCAGGAGGGAATTGGACGGGTTTTTCAAGCTATGATTTGCCTAAAAACTACACGAAAGAGTTTAATTTCCCCCATTCCATGAACCCAAAAGCGGGCATGAATGGCTTTCCCGGCAGTGCACAAGTGATCGCAGGCCGTTCGGTGAATTTACAAGATGGGGGCGTACTGCGCCTATTTGGAACCGCTAAATTTAACTCATCTTTTGAGCAGTTTGATGGCGTGCAGCGTGCCATTAACGCACAAGGGGCCAGGTTACTCGATTTGGACCAAACCCAATATGCATACCTTGCACAAACTACGGGATTATTCAATGCCCAATATGTGCACCCAAATCAACATAAAATCGCCTATCACGCCCTTTTGGTGAATAATCATCAGCAAAAGAGCGATGTCTATACCGGATTTATTCGGGACATTGCAGAAGAAGATAATGGTCGCCTTCAACGCGCTACGCAAACGCAAACCAAACTTTGGGTCCATCAGTTAACGGGGCAATACGTGCTGAACGATAGACTGACTTTGGATGGGGGACTGGCCTTGAACCAAGTGCATAATTGGATGCCCGATCGCATGCAAAATACATTCCGTCAGGGCGCAGATGCAAATACCTACACCTTTGTTCAAAATACCATTACCGATAATCATCGTTATTTTCAACGCCTGAAGGAGGTAGAATATGCTTGGAATGTGCAAGGTATCTATCAATTGGATGCGGAACATGTTGGTGCAAACCAGTTGATCGTAGGCTATCAAGGTCGCATGATAGATCGAAACTTTGAAGCCTTGCAATATAACTTCAGAATGAACTCCAATGCGTTGAACACGGCTGTGGACCCTTTGAATTTGGATGCCTTTTTTAATGAAAATCGTTTTCAAGACCAGGGTTTTAGAGTAGAAACCTTTGCCGGGGAGACGCCACAAACCTATGCGGGTGAGCAGCACATTCACAGTGCTTTTGCGAATTGGAAAAAATCTACGGAAGCTTGGTCTTGGGACCTGGGCATGCGTTTCGAGTCCATTGATCAGCAGGTCAATTGGCGCACGCAATTGGACCCTGAAAGCAATTCCAATGATTTGGTGAAGCAAGCGATCTTACCGAGCTTACATGTTACCCGTAAATTGTCGGAAAGACAAAATCTTCGTTTTGCGCTGAGCAAAACCTATACCTTACCGCAATTTAAGGAGCGGGCCTTATTTGTATACGAGGACATTCCGGATAAAAAACGTGGTAATCCCGATTTGTATGCTTCGGATAATTATAATATCGACTTGAAATGGGAATATTTTCCAAATCCGGGCGAGATTCTATCCATAGGCGCTTTTGGGAAATACATACAAAATCCGATCAATGAAACGACCATCGCGTCTTCTTCGAATG
Organism: uncultured Sphingobacteriaceae bacterium; assembly: GCA_964436635.1. Taxonomy (GTDB): domain Bacteria; phylum Bacteroidota; class Bacteroidia; order Sphingobacteriales; family Sphingobacteriaceae; genus DASRQK01. The sequence continues at coordinate 8,026 of CAYTDM010000020.1, read as the reverse complement.
ACATTTCCTTTGTCAATACCGGAGATGTAGGAACCGTGCTGGGGGTAGAATGGGAATTCCGTAAACAATTGCCTTTTAATTTTTCAGAGCGAAATAAATTAAGCCTTGGATTCAATGGAGCGTATATGCGCACGGATCAGGAATTGGACTCTGAAAAAGTGGCCAGAGAAACAGCCTTGAAATTAAATTTGACACACGATAAAGCCAGTTTCACAGGCGCCTCGGACTTATTGCTGAATGCAGATATTAGCTACACGCGCACCCAGGCTTCTGGCCAACAATTCAGCGCGGCGGCCGTGTATGCCTATTCATCGGATTACATTTATTCTCTCGGTGTAGAGGGAAGGGGGAATTTGGTGAACAAAGGTGTACATCAAATGGACTTGGTCTTCACCAATCAATTTAGCCAAAAATTCAGCTTGGAAATGGCGGTGAAAAACGTATTGAACCCCATGTATAAACGTGTGCAAGATAATGGACAGGGGGAAATTCCAGTCATGCACTATAGAAAGGGGCAGTTCTTCTCGCTTAGCATGGCCTATAAATTTTAACAGAAAGAGTAAACTTCATGATTTAATAATCCTGTAATAACAATTAGCAAACACAGGAATTCGATTTTTGGGTAATAAATAAAAAATACATAAATTAAATGTAATGCTATGAAAAAGCAATGGAAAAAATCCTTAGGAATGATGAGCTTCGCGCTTTTATTCGTCATGGTTTCATGTAAAAAAAGTGAAAATGATGTAGTCGAAGATGGAAAATTTGTCGTAGATGCCTCCAATCTTAAAGGCGACATTAAAGCTGGAGATCATGTGGTTTTGGAAGCGGGTACGTATTCATTAACTGGCCGTTTATTGGTAGAAGACGGAGCGACCTTAACCATGAAACCAGGCGTGCGCATAGAAGCGACTACCGTGGCTTCTTCTGATTTTGGATCAGTGCGTTACATTGCTGTGGCTCAAGGTGGTAAAATTCAAGCAGAAGGTACGGCTGCCAATCCTATTGTTTTAACAGCAACGGAGAAAAAGCCAGGTGCTTGGGGCGGTTTGGTGATCGCAGGTAAAGCACCTATTAATAAAGGTGCCACAGCGCAAGCGGAAGTTTCTGATTTGACCTATGGTGGAACAGTTGCAAACGATCACTCTGGCGTTATTAAATACATGCGTATCGAGTATAGCGGCTTCTCATATAATAGCGAAAAAGAATTCAATGGATTGTCTTTATTCGGTGTAGGAAACGGCACGAAAATAGAATATGTGCAAATTTATGAAGGTTCAGACGATGGATTCGAATGGTTTGGCGGTACTGTGAATGCAAATTACTTAATCGTTAATAACACCTCGAATGATGTGGGCGACGATTTGTTCGATTGGACAGAAGGTTGGTCAGGATCAGGTGAATTCTGGTACGGCATCCGTAAGAATGACGGAAACAGAGGAATTGAAGCCGATAATAATTCAAACAATCACTTAGCAGGCCCGATTTCTAATCCGACTATTAAAAACCTAACCCTAATCGGAAATGGAGATGGCGGTTCGGAGCCACAAGCGATAAAATTACGTGTAGGAACCAAGGCTCAATTCGACAATGTGGTTTTATCGAATTGGAAAGTCGGCTTTGATGTACAACATGATGAAGGCATTTCCTATGTGGAGAATGGCCAGTTGAAAGCGACGAATGTGCGTTTTGTGAATGTTGGCACAAAATCTACCGGAAAAAACACAGCCGGTCAAACTTTAGATATACAAAAATTGTTTAGTGAAAATCCATCCGCAACAGGCGCAGGCAAGGGTGTGGAAGTTCCAGACTGGGCACGTGGATGGACCGTAGGATTATAAGTTAATAACAATTGAGTGTGGATTCCCAATCCAAAAAAATGGGCCGGTTTCATCATCTTGAAATCGGCCTTTTTTTATGCTCTTTACGCTCTTGCACTTTACCCTCGCGCCGTAATCACCCTCGCCCCATATTTGCGCTAGCGCCGTATCTTACCCTCGCCCCCTATGCCACTTCGCGCATATCCACTGCCACCACACGAGACACGCCCTGCTCCACCATGGTCACCCCATAAATGATATCCGTGCTGGCGATGGTGCGTTTATTATGCGACACCACGATAAACTGAGATTCCGAAGAAAACTCCCGAATAATATTATTGAATTTATCAATATTCGTGTCATCCAAAGGCGCATCCACCTCATCGAAAATACAAAATGGCGCCGGCTTCAATAAATACAAAGAAAACAAGAGCGCAGTAGAAGTCAGGGTTTTTTCACCCCCAGATAATTGATTAATCGAAAGTGGCCGCTTCCCTTTAGGACGGGCGATGATGTCAATATCGGATTCCAAAGGCTGTTCCGGATTACTCAGGATTAAATCGCAGCTATCCTCTTCATTAAACAAGGAGCGAAACACCTTAATAAAGTTTTCCCGAACATGATTAAATGCCTGCATAAATTGATCCTTAGCGACGGTATCGATTTCTTGAATGGTCTCCATCAGTGAATTTTTCGCGTCCAGCAGGTCCTTTTTCTCGTTTTGTATAAAGGTGTACCGCTCATTCATCTCCTGATACGCTTCCATGGCCATAGGATTAATGGTGCCAAAGTCATCCAGCTGTTTTTTCAGCTTCTCAGTGCGCTGCTGCAGGCTTTCAACATCCAGTTGCTCCGCCAATTCCCTAATTTCCTGCTCCGCGATATTTTCGCTGGTTTGCTCCGCAATCTTCTCGCTGGTTTGCTCCGCAATCTTCTCGCTGGTTTGCTCCGCAATCTTCTCGCTGGTTTGCTCCGCAAATGCTTCTTCCCCCGCTTCCTCAATTAAATCCCGAATATCCAAGTTAAATTCTATGGATAAGCGCTCTTTTAATGCGTTCAGGGCGATTTTTAACTCGTTTTCCTCCTCCTTGATGCGCAAGAGCTGGGCATCGAATCCCTCTTTTTCCCTGCGCAATGCCCCTAATTTTTCTTCCAGCGCATTTCCCTGCTCACGCAATGCGTAGTATTGCTCCTCCATTTGCTTTACCCCAGCCTCCAAATCCTCCTTCACCTGATACATTTCGATCAGCCCATCGTCTGAATCGTCCACATGTTGCAAGGTTTCTTGTATGGCTGTTTTTGTTTGCGCGAGCTCCTGCTCATTCTTTTCCAAACGCGCCGACAGGGTATCTTGCTGGCTGTGTCGATAATCCAAATCTTTATTTAAGCTGGCCACCGTGTTCTTAAGCTGGTGGTAGCGCAAATTTTCCTGATTAAACTCGCCCGATTTTTCGGTAAGCAAATCCGACAAATCCACGTATTGCTCATTTAACAGCTGAAGATCGGCGTCTTCCTTGATTTTCCGGGCTTTCAACTCCTGCAATCGCGGTTCGGATTTCATCAAATCCGCCTCGATGGCTTCCATTTTTATTTTAATATCTTCCTTCCTGTTTTGGGTATTCGTGATGAAGGCTTGATGTTGTTCGTATTTCGTCTTTACAGTAACCAGTTCTTGATTCAAGCGATTGACCTGCTTATCCAATTCTTGAATGGCGTCCTTTTGAGAATTCGCCATCCAGGCTTCCGCTTGCACCGCACAGTCGTTTAATTCCTTAGCATGCTGCTCGATGAGCGTAGAAAGGGATTTTATTTCTTTGTTTAAGTTCTCCAAGTTTTTGGCACGACCGATCCGCTTCCCTTCAAATAGCCCGACCGACCCACCGCTGATTCCCAGAGGCTGAATGGAAAATTTACCTTCAGGGTGAATGACGATTGCACCCGGGTAAGGCGCAGGGATGTGCTCCTCCGCACTCGGGTTTTTAAGCAAGTAAACATCTTTTAAAACGTGTTTACAAAGGGACTTATACTTCTCTTCCACAGAAATAATATCCAGCGCCGCGATGTAAGCATCCTGCGGCATCCCATCCACAACACCATCCACAGCCCCATCCACAGCCCCATCTGCCTCATCCGCAAGTTCCTGTACAGCCGAAAGCACAAAAAAATGCGCACGCCCTCGGCTCGAATTCCTCAATAATTGGATCGCTTGTATCGCCTCCTCATGATCTTCCACCACATAATGGTTCATAATAGGCTCCAAGTAATTTTCTATCGCGATGCGGTAATCTTCCTTACAAAATAAAATATCAGAAAATAGGGGATGCTGCTTTTTCCAGCCCGCGTGCTTGCGCAAAAAACGTATAGATTCCGGGAAGCCTTCCAAATTATCCACCAAGGATTTCGTCAGGTTGTACTCATTTTCCTTCGCATCTAAAGTCCTGCTGTCCCGATTGATTTCCTCTTTGAGTGTCGTCATTCTTTGTTGGACGCGTTGCAAATTTTCCTGCAGTTCCGCTTCTTTTTGCGCAGCAAAATCGCGTTGGCTTGCTAGCTCATCGAAACGTTGCTCCAATTCAGCGATGGCCACTTGAAACTGACCCAATTCTTGCTCTCGGCTTTCGGTGTCCGCCACATTCCGGATGCGTTCTTGTTCCAACGCATCTTTCTGAATGGTCCAAACGGTCACCTCCTTTTCTAAGGTATAAATCGCTTGTTGGGTGGCTTGAACCGACTTTCCCGCTTGATCCACTTGAGATTTTAAGCGCTGTTGCTGCCCGCGCAGTTCTTCTACTTCCGCTTGCTTTTTTGTCAAGTCCGCCGTGCCTAAGGCTAATTTTTGTTCCGCTTCCGCCAATTCCTCGGTAATCCGCTTAAGGTTATAGCCAATGTGGTTAAATTGCTGCTTATCCTGAGCTAATTCTGCCGTTAATCGCGCCTCTATTCCTTGCAGATTTTTTAACTGCTCATTCCGAACTTTTTTATCGCTTTCATAGGCCCGAATCTTATTGATGTGCTCGTTTGTAATTTTTTGCTGAGCGGCCAGATTTTTCTCTTCGATGAGGCTTTCTTGCTTTAATTTTTGCAGCGCGGCCTCTAACTGATGAATTTCCGTACTAACTTTTGTTTGATTCGTTTTCTCTTTCAGTTCTTGCTCTTGAATGCCTGCAAGTTTTTCTTGAAAATCTTGAATTTTAAGGCGGGCTAGCGCAATGCTATATTGCTTATATTGCGCTTTAATTTTATAATATCGCTCTGTTTTTTTTGCCTGATTTTCTAGAGTTTTCAGATTTTTTTCAATTTCGAAAAGCAAATCTTCCACCCGATCCAGGTCTGCTTGAGTATCTTTTAATTTGGATAAGGTTTGTTTCTTACGCACCTTATATTTCGATATTCCTGAAGCCTCTTCAAATAGATTTCTCCGAGAATTATCTTTATTATTGATGATCTCATCGATCATGCGCAGCTCGATAATGGAATAGGAATCCGGACCGATCCCCGTATCCAGGAATAGATCCGTAATGTCTTTTAATCGGCAGCGCACATCGTTTAATCTATACTCACTTTCTCCCGACCTATACAGTTTTCTGGTGATCGTAACTTGAGAAAATTCAGTAGGTAAGATGTTTTTAGTATTGTCGAAAGTCAAGGAGACCTCTGCTAATTGAGAAGGTTTCCGGGTTTTCGTCCCGTTGAAGATGATGTTCTCCATTTTTTCAGATCGCAACATCCGTGTACTTTGCTCGCCGAGCACCCATCGAATGGCGTCCACCACATTGGATTTTCCACATCCATTTGGTCCCACAATAGCCGTAACCCCTTCATTAAAATGAATGGTCATCTTGTCTCCAAAGCTCTTAAATCCTTTAATTTCTAGTTTGGTCAGTTGCATCGTGCTCGATCTATCCTGGCGTATTCTTCACCACGAAAATAGGAAAAAAAATTCCTATTTTTGTAGCAGAATGGAAAGCAAGCCGGAAAATAAAGAAGATTTTAGTTTTTGGACCAAACATAAGCGATTTGCGACCAATGAAATTCTGTTATATGCCATTATGGTCATCGGAATTATTATTGGATTCATTTTAGTGTCCATATGGTTTTAATTATACATCATTCTCATCTATATCATTCATGAATATTAATTTAAAACGTCCTCTGGCATTTTTTGATTTGGAAACCACTGGCGTAAATTTAGCCACGGATCGCATAGTGGAAATCTCTATTCTTAAAGTTTCTCCAGACCAATCGGAGGAAAGTAGAACGTATAGGATCAATCCTGAGCGGCCGATTCCACCTGAATCATCCTTTTTTCATGGGATTTACGATGAGGACATTAAAGATGCACCGACATTTAAAGATTTGGCTCCTGAAATTGCGGACTTTATAGGAGATTCAGATTTAGCCGGGTATAATTCAAACAAGTTTGATATCCCCATGTTGATGGAAGAATTTCTCCGTGCTGGGGTCGATTTTTCCTTAGATCAACGGTTTTTTGTGGATGTTCAAAACATCTTTCATCAAATGGAACAACGTACCCTTAAAGCGGCCTACCGCTTTTATTGCGACAAGAATTTGGATAATGCACATACTGCAGAAGCCGATGTTCGAGCGACTTATGAGGTTTTAAAATCGCAATTAGCAAAATACGATGGGGTGGATTGGGAAAATAAAGCTGGGGAAGTGTCTAAACCTGTCGTGAACGATGTAGAAGCGCTTCATAAATTCACCAATTTAAGCATGCCTGTGGATTTCGCAGGACGATTGGTTTACAATGAAGAAGGTATAGAGGTCTTTAATTTTGGTAAGCATAAAGGGGTGCCAGTCGTAGAAGTATTTCAACGGGAACCCAGTTATTATGCATGGATGATGAATGGTGATTTTCCGCTATACACGAAGAAGTGCTTAGAGAAAATTTGGCAACGATATAGACAAAACCCACATCAAGCTTCTGCTCCCCCTTCTGCCTCCAGGCCGAAAAAGGAACCGACTCAGCCTGTAACCAACGACATGTTGCAAAGCTTAAAAGATAAATTTAAAAAGGGTTAAGCCTTAGAAATCCGTATCTTTACAACCTATAAAATAGAATTTTGAGAAATAAATTTAGTTATGGAAAATACAATTGAACATATTAAATGCCTGATCATAGGATCTGGACCCGCTGGTTATACAGCAGCCATTTATGCGGCCAGAGCAGACTTAAAACCGGTGGTATATACAGGCATGGTTCCTGGGGGCCAACTGACCACCACTACAGAAGTCGATAATTTCCCTGGCTACCCTGCAGGAATAAATGGTACCCAATTAATGGAAGATTTGAAAGCTCAAGCTGAACGCTTTGGCACAGAAGTCCGATTTGGTTACGCCACGGCAGTAGATTTTTCTGGACCCCTTCATCGGGTTACCTTTGATGGAAATAAGGTCGTAACGGCAGATACGGTAATTATAGCGACGGGCGCTACCGCAAAATGGTTAGGCTTAGAGAGCGAACAAAAATACAGTGGATTTGGCGTTTCAGCTTGTGCAGTTTGTGACGGATTCTTTTTTCGTCAGCAAGACGTAGCCATTGTGGGTGCCGGCGATACAGCAGCCGAAGAAGCGACCTATTTAGCAAAATTAGCGAATAAAGTCCATATGCTGGTGCGCAGAGATGAATTTAGAGCGTCAAAAGCCATGCAACACCGCGTTTTAAACACCCCAAATATTGAAATTCACTATAATTCTGAAACCAAGGAGATATTAGGAGATGGACAGAATGTAACAGGAGTAAGAGTTCAAAATAACCTTACGGGTGAAGAAAAGGTACTAGATATCACAGGCTTCTTTGTGGCCATTGGTCATCAACCAAACACATCACTTTTCCAAGGTATCTTAGACATGGATGAAAATGGATACCTAATCACGAAAGCAGACAGTACCCAAACCAATGTCCCTGGAGTATTTGCATGCGGAGACGTACAAGACCACGTGTACCGTCAAGCCATTACAGCCGCAGGAACAGGATGCATGGCAGCATTGGAAGCAGAACGTTATCTGGCAGCTAAAGAGCATGTCCTTGAAGAAAACGCTTAAAAGGCTACACTTAAATACTATTTAAAGCCTGTCTTTGGACAGGCTTTTTTTGTTTTAAATATTTACCTTTATATAGTATATGGATTCCCTTTTTATAATCAAAAGACAAATTGAAATTACCATTTTTGTTCGAAATAACG
>CAYTDM010000019.1:0-47531 GCA_964436635.1 uncultured Sphingobacteriaceae bacterium | reverse complement strand
AGGACATAGCCCATTTTAATTCAAAAAATTTAAAAATCAATTTATCCATATGGAAATAGATAAAATGCCTGAGTGGATGATGGATTACTGTGCATCCATAGGCGAGGAAAGCTTTAGTGATTACAGGGGATTAGCTGCTAAATATCAATTTGAAATAAATAGGTATCTAAAAAGTACGTTACCTAATCAGAAGCAAAATAATCAAGTATATAAACCGCTTTTTAAACCTACAGGATGGGGAAAGACTATTGAAGAAAGCAAGCGTAAAGAGATTGATCCAAGACCGAGAATTTATTCAATAGAAGAAAGATACAAAAAAGAAGCTCTAAATATTGCATGTAAATATGGTTATGAACGCCCTAAAGAGTTGATCGCTCAATTTGATGATAAATTAACGGATTATCAAGAGAATAGCAGCCAGTTTTCTAGGGCATTAACGGATGAAGATAAAAAAGCAGGTAACTCTCCTGAAGATGCAATTGCTCAATATGCGCATCAACAATATTTCAAAAAAAATCCAAAAGCTAAAGAACAGTTTGAAACTACAAAAGAAGACCTGCGAAGATTGGAATATGAAGAACAACATCCCGACCCGTTCAATCATCCTTATCAATCTGCCAATGATGAAAAGGCCCTGAAAGAAAAATTGATAAATGAGAAGTTGGATAAATTTCTGAATAATTTTAACTCACCGTTTAAAATAACCGATAAAGAAAAGGGGAAAGAAAAGGACGTTCGGGATAAAGATATGGACGATAGATAATTTATTATAGCCACAGATATGCAAGTAATATGCCTTGAAGAAGCAGCCTTTTATGAGTTAGTCGAACAAGTTGTTGAGCGGTTGAAAGAAAAAAACAATGTTACACATGACAAATGGGTGTCACATGAAGAGGCGATGCGACTACTGAACGTTAAATCTAAGACTACGTTGCAGAAGCTAAGGACTGAGGGTAAAATCCGATTTACGCAGCCAGAAAAGAAAATCATTTTATATGATAGGAATTCAATTGAAGCCTATTTGGATAAACATTCAAAAGATACATTCTAATTATGAGCAACTTAGAGAAAGACGAAATTACACCGTCGCAAGAATATATAAAAAGCTTTAATCAGGGATATTATATGGCGAAATATCACCCCGATTTCCCTAAAGAAAGTGTTTCAGGGAATAATCAATCAACACGTAGTAAAGCTTTTAGTTTGGGAATGATGCAATATGAAGTAGAGAAAAAGCTCGAGAAAAGCCTCTCATTTTTATCTAAAAATAACAAACTGAAAAATATTGAGGTCAAAAAGGATCGAGATGACAAAGATATGGATCGGTAAAATGTTTGACCTATGTTTGACCCATCAAACAAAAGAGGCGACTAACTTTCGTTAATCGCCTCTTTTTCAGTAGTAGCGGGGACACGACTCGAACGTGTGACCTTCGGGTTATGAGCCCGACGAGCTACCAACTGCTCCACCCCGCAATGTATTTTTAGATCGGCACTTGCTGCCTTTATTTTCAATTTCCTTCCCGTTTGGGACTGCAAAGATAATAATTATTTGTTATTTTGCAAAAGTATTATTTAAAAAAATTAGATATAAATGGCTCATAAAGCTGGTTTCGTCAGTATCATAGGAAAGCCCAACGCGGGTAAGTCCACGCTAATGAATGCATTAGTAGGTGAAAAGATGTCCATCATCACACCAAAAGCTCAAACAACAAGGCACCGGATTATTGGAATTATAAATGAACCGGATTTCCAAATTGTATTTTCAGACACCCCTGGTGTGATAAAACCGAATTACGCTTTACAGGAAGCCATGATGAGTGTGGTGCATGGATCGCTGGTGGACGCAGACATCGTGTTATTGGTGACCGATATTCATGAACAATACGACGAGGCAGAAGTCATACAGAAATTAAAGCACATGGATTCTCCGATTGCCGTTTTAGTAAATAAAATCGACAAGTCTTCAGAGGAAGAGGTCATGGCTAAAATCAATTACTGGCAAGAAACATTAAATCCAAAGGCCGTATTTGCAACTTCCGCACTTCATGGCTATAATGTGGCAGCCGTTATGCAATTTGTGCACGATCATTTGCCAGAGCACCCCCCCTATTACGATAAAGATGCATTAACAGATAAACCTGAAAAGTTTTTCGTTTCCGAAATCATTCGAGAGAAAGTGTTCAAGTTATACGAAAAAGAAATCCCTTATAGCACCGAAGTGGTGGTGGTTTCGTTTAAGGAAGAAGAAAACATCACGAGGATCAGCGCAGAGATTATTGTGGAACGAGATTCCCAAAAAAATATCATCATCGGCAAAGCAGGCAGCATGATTAAAAAAGTCGGCACCTACGCGCGCCAAGACATTGAAGAATTTTTAGGGACAAAAGTGTTTTTAGAATTGTTTGTAAAAGTTTTGCCGGATTGGAGAAAACGCAAAAACTACCTGCAACGTTTTGGTTATGAACAATAACAATTTTTCACGGAAGCTCGCTATGAGACAAAGGCAATTATATTTCCTTTTATTTTTCCTTTGTATATGCTTCTTTATGGGCACTACGCTTAGCTTTGCGCAAAGCAACACCACGATCGCGTCGCTAAAAAAAGAAGATAAGCGATATGTTGAAGTTGGGCGCGATGTCCTTCATGGGTATCAACGTCATGAAGGGGGAACATTTCACCGGGTAGATACAGGCAAATATGCGGATATGCCGAGCGGTGTTAAAAGTTTATACACGCATACCCCGGGCATGTATGTACATTTCAAAACGACGAGCACTTCGATTCGCGCCTTGTGGTGTACGACACGAGCTAAATCCTATAACAATTTAACAGCCATCGCATTTGAAGGCCTCGACCTGTATATAAAAAGGGATGGACAATGGGTGCATGCTGGAGTGGGTCGGCCGGGGGCAAACGATTGCAACGCGCATACACTGGTCAGCAACATGGATGAAGGAGAAAAAGAAGGCTTACTATATTTACCCTTATACGATGGGGTCGAAGGATTGGAGTTGGAAATTGATTTGGATGCCGAATTGACCTTTTTACCGAGTCCATTTAAAGCGAAAGTACCGATTTATGGAACCAGCATCGTACATGGTGCATCAGCGAGTCGGGCTGGTTTAGCGTATCCGGCTAGATTATCGAGGATGCTGGGCGTGGATTTTATTAATTTGGGCATTAGCGGTAGCGCAAAAATGGAGGCGTCGGTGGCCAAAATGATTGCAGATTATGAAATGGATGCCTTAATCCTGGATTGCATCCCAAACTGTTCTCCGAATGACATTCAAGAACGTACCGCAACCTTTATACAAATCATTCGGGAAAAGCATCCAACTTTACCCATTTTAGCGATTGAGGGGGCGATGTTTGAGAGCGGGAATTTTAATCGCTCGATCGCAGACGACATGAATCTACGAAATGAACGATTTAGAGCTGAAATAAAAGCCTTACAAGCCCATGATCCACATATTTATTTACTGGGTGCAGAAGGATTATTAGGCGATGATTATGAAGGCACGATTGATGGAACGCACCCAAACGATTTAGGCTTTGACCGCATGATCCAAAAGATCCTTCCTTTCACAAAAAATATTTTAACCAAATATAAGTTGTTATAAATTATTTGATTATCTTTGTCGCCCCGCAGAATGAACTCCGGGAACTATGTTGAATACATAAATTATTTAAAATGGCAACTAAAATCAGATTGCAAAGACACGGTAAAAAAGGAAGACCTTTTTACCATTTAGTAGTGGCTGACTCTCGTGCACCACGTGACGGTAAATTTGTAGAGCGTATTGGTTCTTACAATCCAAACACAAACCCAGCAACCATCGACATTAACTTTGAACGTGCGTTAGAGTGGGTTTTAAATGGAGCACAACCTACTGACACCGCTCGCGCAATTCTTTCTTACAAAGGCGTTTTATACAAAAAACACTTGTTAGACGGCGTGAAAAAAGGTGCTTTTGACACCGCAGCAGTAGAAGAGAAATTCCAAACTTGGTTAAAAGAAAAAGAAGCAAAAGTTGACAGCAAAAAAGACAACTTAGCGAAATCTAAAGCAGAGCTTAAAAAAGCTGCATTAGAAGCTGAAGCTAAGAAAAAAGCTGAAATTGCTAAAAACGTAGCTGCTAAAAACACACCTGTAGCGGAAGAAGCTGCAGAAGAAGAAGTAACTGAAGAAGTTGTTGAGGAAACTCCAGCAGCAGAAGGTGAAACTGAAAATGCAGAATAATTAATCTGAATAGATTATTAAACTTGTAAGCCGTTTCGGGAATTAAATTTCCGAAACGGTTTTTTTAATTGTAATCGAGTTAAACAGTTTGGTGAAAGTTTAACCCTTTTGTGAAAGTTTAACCCTTTTGTGAAATTTTGTAAATTCCCCTCATGAATAAAGAAACAAGCGTCTATATTGGATACATTAGTAAAACTCGTGGATTAAAGGGAGAAATTCAGTTATTCTTTGAATTCGAAGATTACCAAGAACTCGATGTGGACCTGATTTTCATAGATCACGATGGGAAATTAGTTCCTTATTTCATTGACCAAATTAAAATCCACGAAAACAGTACGGCCTATGTCTACTTGGAAGATGTGGATCACATTGATAAAGCCACCCCATTATTAAGAAAACAGGTTTACATTCCTCAAGATAAAGTGCCTGTTCGCGATGAAGATGATTTCAGAATTAAAGATTTAGTGGGTTATTTTGTCATCGATGAGGAACATGGTGATTTAGGGACGATTATGGCTATTCACGAATACCCACAACAACAAATTGCTGCTGTGCAAGTCAATGACAAAGAAGTGCTTTTCCCTATAAATGATGACATGATTTCATTCATTGATTTTGATGAAAAAACCATCACGGTTCAACTTCCAGATGGGCTCATAGATCTTTATTTGTCCAACTAAATCAGCGCATTTTTATTCGACCAAATATTTTTTCGAATCAAACAAGTATTTTTTTTGAAATACCTGCTAATGTATTAAATATTACTATATTGGGCCAACCAATATAACTTAAATACATTATTATGGCAATGCTTGAAGAAATGGAACGTCAAGGCAATTGGCTTTTTCGTTACAGAAGTTATCTTCCTATTCTATTATTGTTTGGCGCTATCGGCTTATATGCATTGAATGAAATTACTCCGAATTCATCTTTCATTGAAAACAAACCATATGAAATCTACTATGAGCGAATTTGCCTTTTCATTAGTTTGTTTGGATTAGGGATCCGAATTTATGCTGTCGGGCATACCCCGGCTCAAACTTCTGGCAGGAACACAAAAGAGCAGTTAGCAGAATGCTTAAATACGACCGGAATTTATTCTCGAGTAAGGCATCCCCTTTATTTAGGTATTTTCTTTATTTGGCTCGGATTAGCTATGATGACAGCAAATATCTGGTTTATTCTATTTTATGTGTTAGCCTTTTGGCTGTATTATGAGCGCATTATGATCGCAGAGGAACAGTTCTTAAGAAATAAGTTTGGTAAAGATTATGAAGAATGGGCAGAGAATACTCCTGCATTTATTCCTTCATTCAAGAAAAAACAATTTCATAAGCCGCTATATAGATTTAGTTGGAAAAAGGTGTTAAAAAAAGAAAAAAACGGATTAGCAGCGATATTTTTAATCTTTGCTCTTTATAATCTCGTTGAAATTCTTGTTGACAAAAAACCTCAAATCGACTATACTATCTTATACCTCTGCTTGCTAACAGGAGTTTTATACCTCACATTAAAAATTATCAAATACAGAACAAACATGCTATTTGAGGAGGGGCGCTAAAAAGTAGAATTAATAGCTAATAAACAACTAATCAATAGCTAATAAAAATCAAATCATAAAATCAATCAATATTATTATTATTGATTTTATGATACTTCTTAATCGCTCCTTTCATCACGAAACCTAAATGTCCTTGCTTACAATATTGGGTAAGGAGCACGGAAAGTTTATTGCTAATCTTTGGATCCTCTTTTAATTCACGAATGACCTCGGAAACTCGCTTTGGGTTCGAGAAAAAAGAATCATCCATCACTAATTTATGTAGTTTATTAGAAAGCTCTAAACGCTTCTTTGAACTTGGAAGCATTTCATACGGTGGCTGTAAAGAAATATCTTCGGAGAACAATTCCCGAGGTTGCATTTTTAGTGCTTGACAAACCAATAACAGATTATGCAAAGAAATATTCCCGCTGGCCTCTAATCTTGAGATTGTATTAACGGTCAAACCCGTCATTTCTGACACCTCCCTTTGTGAATACGAGCAGGAAACGCGCCTTTTTTTTATAATAAGACCAATTTTTTGCCGAATATGCTTGGTTGAATCGTCCACTTCGCAAAAAGAAACAAACAACAAGCAAAATGATTACAAATATATTTGTAAATTAATTTGCACGGTAAACTTATTGTCGTATATTTGTGACAATTGAGGTAAAAAACTTCAGTATACATTTAGGTGAACTAATTCTCCATACTCGCCGGTCGAAAATTCCCGCTATAAAGTAGACCGGCGATTTGGGGAATAATCCACAAAGTTAAATGTGTTTTTAGTTTAAATTTGGTAGAAGTTTTTGTTAATTAAAAAAGGAAGCAAGAAGCTTCCTTTTTTAATTAACAAACCAAACTTTTAATATTTTATGCGACTGTTCTTATTTACCAGACTCTTTCGCCCAACCATCTTTAAGAGTCACCGTGCGATTAAAAATCAAGCGATCCTCCGTAGCTTTGGTATCCAATGTAAAGTATCCCTTTCGAATAAATTGATACCCTTTTCCTGGAACTGCGTTCAATAAATCAGGCTCTACATAAACTTTCTGTAGAATTTCCAAGCTATGTGGGTTAATAGTCGATTTGAAATCTTCTTCAGCAGCAGGATTTTCGACATTAAATAAACGATCATACAGACGAACCTCCACAGTTTTAGCATGTGGAACGCTAACCCAATGAATCGTTCCTTTCACTTTTACACCACTCGTATCTTCTCCACTTTTTGAGTCCGGCATATAAGTAGCGTGAATTTCTATGATCTCACCCTCTTCATTCTTTACCACATCAGTAGCGGTTACAATATAAGCATGTTTCAAACGCACACTTAAACCCACACCTAATCGGAAGAATTTCTTCGGAGGATTTTCCATAAAATCTTCCCGTTCAATCCATAACTCTTTAGAAAATGGAATCTCTCGAGTTCCCTCTCCCCCTTCAACCTCTGGATTATTTTCACCCAAAAGCACTTCATCTTGCCCATCTGGATAATTCGTAATAATTAATTTAATTGGATCCAGCACGGCCATTCTTCTCCAGGCTGATTTATTCAAATCTTCCCGAATACAAAACTCAAGCAAGCCCATATCGATGATGTTCTCTCGCTTCGCAACCCCAATCCGGTCACAGAAGTTCCGAATACTTGCCGGAGTATAACCACGACGTCGCAAACCACTAATGGTCGGCATCCTTGGATCATCCCATCCCTCCACAAAATTTTCATTTACTAATTGCAACAATTTTCGTTTACTCATCACCGTATAATTCAGGTTTAAACGAGCAAATTCATATTGCTTAGAAGGGAATATTTCAAGTTTCTCAATGCACCAATCATATAATGGGCGATGTGGAATAAACTCCAATGTACATATAGAATGTGTAATCTTCTCGATTGAATCACTTTGTCCGTGCGCAAAGTCATACATTGGATAGATACACCAAGCATCCCCTGTCCTATGGTGATGAGCATGCTTAATTCTATAAAGAATCGGATCTCTCATGTGCATATTAGGGCTTGCCAAATCAATTTTTGCCCTCAAAACCATCGCACCATCGGCATGTTTGCCATCACGCATTTCTTGAAACAAACGAATATTTTCTTCTACGCTTCTATTTCTTGCAGGAGTCGGTGTTCCGGGGGTAGTCGGCGTACCTTTTGCTGCCGCAATTTCTTCAGGAGAACTCTCATCCACATACGCTAAGCCTTTATTAATTAAAGAAACCGCATATTGATATAGAGTTTCAAAATAATCGGAAGTATAAAGCTCTTCTGCCCACTGAAATCCCAACCATTGAATATCGCGCTTAATGCTTTCTACGTACTCAACTTCTTCTGTAACTGGATTCGTATCGTCAAATCGCAGATTAGTTTTCCCTTGATACTTAGCAGCTAAACCAAAATTAAGCACAATGGATTTGGCATGCCCAATGTGTAAGTACCCATTAGGTTCTGGAGGAAAACGAGTCAATACTCTTCCACCATGTTTATTTGTCCGCAAATCCTCTTCAATGATTTCCTCGATGAAATTCAATGATTTTTCTTCTCCAAGAGGCTTCTCTTCGTTATGTTCCATAATAATGCAAATTTAAGGATTAGTTTTAACAATTCAATCCATTAAAATTCACCCCTTAATCCGTAAATTTACCATCTAAACGTTCTTCATTAAGAATAAAATAATAGAAATTAATATGCGAAACCATATCGTCTTATTCCTTGCAATGCTGTTGATGCCGTTTGTGTCGCTTTCTCAAAGCAAAAGACCTCAAGTATTAGTCTACGGTGACGGAATAGATGCGGTCACTGCCGCCATTCAATCTGCGAAGTCCAAATTAAATACCGTTTGGATTATGGAAGGCAACCACCTGAATGAATTAACGTTTAATCAATTTAATGGAAAAAAAATTGAATCCCATGCTCGAATTCATGGAGGTATTTGGGCAGCATTGATCGGGCAGTCGCGATCGCAAAATAAATTAACGGATTCCCTGCTCAGCGCAACTTTGAATCCACTAAACACACAGCTTTTATTAAACGCAATCGACCTGGAAATTAAAAAATATCCGCATCTTACGATAGTTTACAATGGAAAATTGACTACCATTAAACAAAGGAAAAACGACTGGGAAGTTTCACTCGATAACAAACAGACCTTTACCGTTTGGTCGATTGTGGATGCAAGTCCGGAAGGGAAAATGGGTGGGTTGGCAAAAATCGAACACGCGAAATATTTTGCGCAGCAAACAGAACCTACTTCCGACACAACTGCGCCCGACACATTTTCAACTAACACATTTTCCAACAACACATTTCCCAATAACACATTTGCCACTAACAAATTAAGGAATGTTCGAACGGCAATTTTTTCCTATCAGCATCCAAATGGAACCTATCAATCTCTTCCCTTGGCGAGCCTAATGCAACATTTTCCGGCAGACAAAAATGGAAAAGAAATTGGACTTAATATCTTTTATACGAGGCATGCAGATGCGGTGCAAGATCTATTAACGTATTCGGAAAACGATCTACCTCTCCTGGCTCATCTTGGTCAATCGGTGGGAGCAATCGCAGCCTATATGGCATTTTTTAAAATCACTTCGGAGCGCGCGGAAGTTCGGCAGATTCAAGGAGAATTATTACAATATGGTGCTCGAATCCTTCCCTTTGAAGATATTTTAGTGGAAGATCCAAACTTCTATGCTATACAGCGCATAGGTTTAACGGGGCTATTTTCGCCTTCAACAAATGACCAAACTGCTTTTCTTCCAGATGAAATCGTGCAGTTGGCGGAACTTCAAAGCACGATTGAACCTCTCTATTCCAGAAGTCAAATTTGGTTTGCTGAACACAAACAATTAGATACTTTAAACGTAAATGACGTCTTGAGCCTGATTAAATACATTAGCCAAAGGGGGAATGAGTTAAACGCAGTGGTAGAGCGAAATTGGCATAGAAAATTCAATTTCACTTCGACATTTGATTTAACCAAGAAAATTTCACGCAGAGAAGCAGCAGTCCTTTTAGATGAATACAGTCGACCTTTTGATGTACGCATCGATTTAAAAGGGAATATTACTCGCTAACTTGTAACTTGATGTTTCTCTTAATGCTTTCTTCCAAGGAAATGATGGTCTCTGTGCGTTGAATTCCTTCTACGGATTGAATTCTATCATTTAAGACTTGTCTTAGGTGATTCGTATCGCGGCAAATGATCTTTGCAAACATGCTGTAGGAGCCGGTACAATAGTGCAGTTCAATAATTTCAGGAATGGCATCCAGTTGTTCCACAGCAAGATGATACTGGGACCCCTTCTCCAAATAAATACCCAAAAAAGCGGTAATATCAAAACCAACTTTTTGAGGATAGACTTGCAAATTGGCTCCACGGATAACGCCCAACTCTTCCATTTTTTTCATACGAACATGAATCGTGCCGCCAGAAACATCAAGTCTTTTCGCGATTTCAGTATAAGGAACCAATGCTTCTTCCATCAAAATGGAAAGGATTTTTATATCCAATTCATCCAAATCTGCTTGTTGATCGTGATTCTTCATATTAGGTTGAGTATATTAAATTGAAATATGCAGGTTTATTATCAAAAATAAAAAAATTTGGCAATATATTACAATATTAAAACAAATATTTTAATATAGATGCGAAAATTTAGGAATAATTTATAAAAATTTCAAATTCCCTTAATTCTACCTGCATTTCCCTTGTCCTTTACGAAGGCTTCCCAACCTGTGAAGCTTTTACTCGATGAACCCGCTGCCAAGCCGCGATGTTGGAAAGCATGGCAAACCGCTACCGCCAATCCATCGGTGGCATCCAGAAAATGGGGTGTTTCGTCAAATTTCAATAAGGTTTTTAGCATGGCTGCCACTTGTTCCTTACTGGCGTTTCCATTCCCTGTAACTGATTGCTTAATTTTCCTGGGCGCATATTCAAAAATGGGTATAGTGCGATTTAAGGCCGCAGCCATAGCGACCCCTTGCGCTCGACCTAATTTTAACATCACCTGCACATTTTTACCATAAAAAGGGGCCTCCAGCGCCACAAAATCTGGTTTATATTCTTCAATTAATGCACTGGTTTTATCGAAAATTCGTTGGAGCTTTAGGGCATGGTCATCCAAATGGTCTAATTTAACGACCCCTAAGCTTAATAAACTTAGCTGATTGCCTCGCTCGAGAATGATTCCATATCCTAAGACTTTCGTTCCAGGATCAACGCCCAATATAATTCTTTCGGTTTTTTGCTTACCCATTTCTACGCTAAATTTAAGAGGAAAAATTAATTTCCCAAACGAGGATGCGCTTATCATCACCTGCAGTAAACAAGGACGACCCATCCGGTTTCCAACACAAGCTATTTACCGATAATTTATGTGCATCAAACCCCTTATCTAAGCTTATAGACCTTAGCAATTTCCCGTCTGGATGCGACCAAATTTTCACGGCTTTATCCCGACTGGCGGTGGCAAAAATGGGTAAAGTAGGATGAAAATCCAACGCATATACTGCATAGAGATGCGGAACAAAATTACGCACTAATTCCTTTGAACTGACGTCGAAAACACACATTCTCGCATCTCGACCAGAGGTATATAAGGCGGTGCCGTCTGGACTAAAGCGCACACAGGTTAATCCACTTTCATGGGCAATTCTTATGGATTCGATGTGCAAGTTTTCCCGATCAACCCAAACGATCTTTCCATCTTTAGTGCCCAAAACTAACCATTTATTATCTGGACTTTTTGCCATACTGCGAATGGCCGAATCGGGCAGATAAAGAGTTTTTTCTTCTTTGAATTCCCCGTTTTTGTTTATCCTCCAAGAAGACAAAACACCATCTTCTGAGCCTATATAAAGAATAATTTCTTCGGAAGATAAAAAGTGGTAGGCTGTGCAAAACACCGGCTTTTTATGGTGACGAATCGCGCACTCAAGCCTCCCCGTTGACCGGTTAACCACCTGAACTTCCCCGTTTCGCTGAGCGATGATTAAACTATCCCATTCAGGCACTTCTCGAAGCTCATAGACTGTATGTTCCGCCGGGCATAAGACCCTATTAAACTTGGGCGTTTCTGCATCCCATTCCACCACACCCTTGTCGTGTCCAGCGGAATAAAAAAGAGGTTTTGATTCATTTGCACACAAAGAATAAATGGGGTGGTGATGACCAATAAGGTCCGCGATCGGTTGAATTTCCATATTTATCCCCTCTTTAAATGCCTTTGGTATAACGTTTCAGCGATTTCACTCAATTTTACATCTTTTGCGCGCAGCAACACGATTAAGTGAAATAATAAGTCTGAAGATTCATTCAAAAAATCATCTCTTGACTCTGCCAACGCAGCAATGACGGTTTCCACCCCTTCTTCCCCTACTTTTTGGGCGACCTTATTCAAACCTTTTTCTCTCAAACGATTAACATAGGAAGTGTCATCCGACTGTGCAAAACGATCCGCAATGATATTTTCTAATTCAAAAATAAAATTTTGATTAAAATCCGTCTTAAAACAACTTCTTTCTCCGGTGTGGCAAGTTGGGCCTGCCGGCAAAGCCTTGATTAATATCGTGTCTTCGTCGCAATCAATATGATAGGAGATCAGAGTTAAATAATGACCGCTTTCTTCTCCTTTTGTCCATAAGCGTTGCTTTGAACGAGAGAAAAAAGTCACTACTTTCTCATCCAAGGTTTTTTCCCAAGCCTCTTGGTTCATATACCCGACCATGAGCACTTCTAAAGTTTGTGCATTCTGAATGACTGCCGGAATGAGCCCTTCAAATTTCAAACTACTTGCATTCACCATATTCATGTGATTTAATTATAATGTTTGCCTTACTGGAACGCCAGCACCAAACAGAGTTTCTTTTAAATGAGGAATAGAAATTTGACCGAAATGAAACACAGAAGCAGCCAATGCGGCGTCCACCCCTGCCTCTTTAAACACAGATACAAAATGAGTTTCCTCACCTGCTCCACCAGAAGCGATTACTGGAATTCGAACCGCATCATTGATGTTTTTTAACAATGTATTATCAAATCCCATTTTGGTTCCATCCCGGTCCATGGAGGTCAATAATAACTCTCCTGCTCCCCGCTCTTGTGCCTCTAAAATCCAATCTAAGGTTTTAAGTTGCGTAGCAATCTTCCCCCCACTCACATACACCGCTTGCTGAGCACCGTCAAATTTCGTGTCTACTGCGAGGACGACAAATTGTTGCCCAAAATTATTGGCTAATTCGTCTATTAATGCAGGATTACGCACCGCAGCTGAATTGATCGAAACCTTATCTGCGCCTGCACTAAGTAGGGCATCTGCATCAAAAACACTGTTTATCCCTCCACCTATGGTAAAAGGAATATTAATTTGGCGAGCGACCGCCTTCACCATTTCCACCACCGTTTTACGCTTTTCTTCCGTGGCCGTAATATCTAAAAACACGAGTTCATCGGCCCCTTGCGCCGCATATTGGGCAGCCAATTCTACCGGGTCACCTGCGTCCGTTAATGAAACAAAATTAACGCCTTTCACCGTTCGACCATCCTTCACGTCTAAACAAGGAATAATTCTCTTTGCTAACATCTTCCGGATAAATTAAAAGCGAACTAAGGATTTTAAATTCCAAGCCTGAATTTCTTCTATGGAAATGCGCTCTTCATAGATAGCCTTCCCAACCACACAGGATTCAATATTAATTTGGCTTAATTCTTCAATATCTTTCATGGAACTGATCCCACCGGATGCGATTAACTTAATAATGGGAGAATGATTTAATAGCTTTTTATATAATTCAATTCCTGCTCCACCCAATTTTCCATCCTTATTAATATCGGTGCATAAGAAGCGGAAAAAACCTAAACTTAAACAGCGATCCATAAATTCCATTAATTTAATGGGCGAGGATTCTTGCCAGCCAGAATACTTAATGACTTCATCCAATACATCGATGGCCACCACGATTTGATCTGAGCACTGATCTTTTCCACAACTTAACACACTGAGTTCGTCCAAAAACGAGGGATTAGTGATGGCTTGGGTACCGACAATCACTCGATACACGCCTTCTTCGATTAATTTCTTAACCATCTCTACACTTCGAACGCCACCACCGTATTGAACTTTTACTTCCGTGCGTTTCAATACATCAAATAAATAAGATTGATTGCTGAAATCGCCCTTTGCCCCATTTAAATCGATGATGTGAATCAATTCGGTCCCATTGGCTTGGAACTTCTCTATCATCTCTTCCAAAGTAACCGGGTAGGTCGTAATGTCTTGGTAATTTCCTTCTCTTAATCTGACCACTTTTTGGTCTAAAACATCTATTGCGGGTATGATATACATAATATTTCGGATTCTTTATTAATAAATATTGGAAGCAAAGTTCAGTAACACCTGCTCCCCGGCTTTTCCAGATTTTTCAGGGTGAAATTGGACCCCGAAAAAGTTTTTATGTGCGATAGCAGCCGCATATTTCGTACCATATTCAGCGGTACCAATCGTATATTGGTCATCAAACGGAACATAATACGAGTGAACGAAGTAAAAATACGAGTCTTGATCTACATGCAAGAATAATGGATGATTTTGAATCACAGAAACCGTATTCCAACCCATATGCGGTATTTTTAAGTTCATTTTATGATTGAAATGCACCGTGTTCAAAGGAAAAACACCTAATAAATCGCTATTTCCCTCTTCAGAATAGCGAGTTAGCAATTGCATGCCCACACAGATGCCTAATACCGGAATTTTTAAGTCTAATAAAGCATCGATCATTCCCGACTCCTTTAATTTTTCCATCGCCTTTCCTGCATGCCCGACTCCAGGGATAATTACACGTTTATAGCCATCTAAATCGCTGGGTGAATGAATCATCCCGTATTCTAAACCTATTCTTTCGAGTGCAGTACAAAGTGAAAAAATATTGCCTGCGCCGTAGTTGACAATTCCTATTTTTCGCTGATTCAACTTGTTTTCCATTTTACCTTCAGAATTTCTACTTCTCTTTTTTGCCCGTTTCCTTATAAGGTACCTTTCGTGCTGGGAATCTCTAAAAAGTTCACATCTCTTTTAACCGCTTTCCTGATCGCTTTCGCAAACGCTTTAAAAATGGATTCAATTTTATGATGTTCATTGGTTCCGCTTGCCTGGATATTCAAATTACATTTTGCTGCATCTGAAAAGGATTTAAAAAAATGAAAAAACATTTCTGTAGGCATGTCCCCTATCATTTCGCGCTTAAATTCCGCATCCCAAACAATCCAATTGCGCCCGCCAAAATCGATCGCCACTTGGGCCAAACAATCATCCATAGGCAAGACAAATGCATAGCGTTCGACGCCGCGTTTATTCCCTAATGCAAGCGCAAATGCTTCGCCTAATGCGATTCCAGTATCTTCGATGGTGTGGTGTTCATCCACCTCCAAATCTCCTTGGACTTGAATAGATAAATCCATTTGTCCGTGTTTCGCCAATTGATCTAACATGTGATCGAAAAACCCCAATCCTGTATGTATGGAACTTTGCCCTCTACCATCTAAATCCATTTCAATGTGGATATTGGTTTCTCGAGTTTTTCGCGCATGCACAACCTTTCTTTGCCCTAAGCGAAGAAAAGCATAAATTTCTTCCCAAGCTGCTGTTTGCAATGCAATAGTCTCCGGCTGGACCGACCAATTCTCTTTCGCCCCCAAACTTTCCTGTAGACTCGAAGCGTTAGTTAACCAAATGGCCTTAGCGCCCAAATTTTCAGCCAATTTCAAATCGTTCACCCGATCCCCGATCACAAAAGAGTTTGCTAAATCGTATCGTTTTTCGTCAAAATATTCTTGAAGCATCCCGACACCAGGCTTTCGAGTAGTCGCTCCTTCGGCGGGAAAGGTCCGATCAATATGAACGGCATTGAATGAGGCGCCTTCTCCAGCAAATGTCCGTAAAATCAATTCATGGACCGGCCAAAAATGCTCCTCAGGATGTGAATCGGTTCCCAAACCATCTTGATTCGTCACCATGACCAATTCGTAGTCTAATTCTTTAGCGATTTTAGGCAAATAGTGCAAAGCTCCTGGGTAAAAAATTAGTTTTTCAACCGCATCCAATTGCTCGTCTTCAGGTTCCAGGGCCAAAGTCCCGTCCCGGTCTATAAATAATATTTTTTTTCTTGTCAATTCCATGATATTCAATAACAACTACCTATTTCAAGGTGGTTAATTTTAAAAATTCTGATCCAAAGCCGATAAAGCAGCAAATAAATCATCGTTTTCATTTGGGGTGCCAATGGTGATCCGCAAACATCCTTCACAAAGCACCACTTTCGAACGATCCCTCACAATGATGCCTTGTTCCATCAATTTTTGATGAATTTTTTTCGCATCCTTTGTTCTAACTAATAAAAAGTTCGCATCCGAAGGGTAAACCTGGGTAACGATGGCTAAATCGTTCAAACGAATCGCTAAGCGTTGGCGTTCTTCGACGGTTTGACGAATCCAAGCGTTGACCGTATCCAACTGATCCAGGGCCTTCATGGCATATGCTTGGGTCGCTGAATTTATATTATAAGGTGCTTTAATTTTATTCAGCACATTAATTAACTCTGAACTTCCAAATGCCATGCCCAGTCGCAATCCCGCTAAGCCCCAAGCTTTAGAAAAGGTTTGCAACACGACTAAATTTGCGTATTCTGTCAATTCTTGAATGAAGGTTTTTTGCTTCGCAAAATTAATATACGCTTCATCGACCACTACCAATCCATTGAAATTAACAAGCAGCGTCTCTATATCTTCCCGATATATGGAATTTCCAGTGGGATTGTTTGGAGAACAGACAAAAATAATTTTTGTCTGTTCATTAATGGCTTCCGCAATTCCCTCTAAGTCAAGCTGAAAATTTGCGTTTAGCGGCACCGACTTCAACTCAATGTCATGAATATTCGCCGAAACTTCGTACATCCCATAGGTAGGCGGTAGGACGATTACATTATCCTTTCCAGGCTCACAAAATGCTCTGATTAATAAATCGATCGCTTCGTCGCTGCCATTCCCAAGAAAAATATGCTGAGTGGGCACCCCTTTAATTCGGCTAATGCGTTCCTTTAATTCCTGTTGAAGGGGATCAGGATAGCGATTGAATGCCTGATGGGACGCTTCGAATGTATGAGATCCCTGTTCATCCATCAGGGGAGAACCATATGGATTTTCATTGGCATCTAAAAATACACGCGCCTCACCTTGAAACTCATCTCTGGCGGAGGAGTAAGGTGTAAGCTTTCGAATGTTGTCTCGAAGGAGTAAATCTAAATTAAATTCGGCATTCATAATTATTCAAATATACGTTGTTAAATTTAAGGATAAGTGAGTGGAAAAAGGGTCAAAAGATTGTAATTCTATCAATTAGATAGCATACCATTTTCCTTCAGTTGCCAAATGACAATGGGAAAATACTTGACTCGCCTCATGATGCAAAGGCTGTAGATCTTTGTATCTCGCTGAAAAGTGACCAATGATTAGTTGTTTCACCTGGGCCTCGCGAGCCACTTCTCCTGCTTCCAAGGCAGTCGTGTGATGAGTCTCGTCCGCACGGCTCTTCATGTCGTGCAAGAAGGTCGCTTCATGATAAAGCAGATCCACATCTTGAATATAGGGCAAATAGCGGCCCGTCGCAGCTGTATCGGAACAATAAGCGTATGATTTTGGCTTTGTTGAAGGAAATGTCAAGCTTTGCCAAGCATGCACCTTCCCGTGCGGATCGATATAATCCACGCCGCGCTTTATTAATTTGTAATAGGGTTTTGGCACTCCTAATCGTTCGACTAACTCAGTAATTAATCGTGGTTGCTTAGGTTGTTCCACAAATTTAAACCCCGTACATGGAATGCGATGATCGAGAGGAAAACTGTATACCTGCACAAACTCGTCTTCAAATATTAGTTGTTCGCCTTCCTGTTGGGTAGTAAAATAGTGAAGGTCAAAGCGCAAATCGGTCTCTGAATACTTGAACTGGAGCTCCAATATTTCCTTCATGCCCGGCGGACCAAAAAGGCTCAATGCCGATTTTCTACCCATTAAATGCATGGATGAAAGCAGCCCCGGCAATCCTAAAAAATGATCTCCATGAAGGTGACTGATGAAAATGGCTTTAATCCGGTTCTGTTTTACACCAAATTTAGCGAGCTGCATTTGGGTACCTTCCCCACAATCCACTAAATAATGTTGTTCAGTGTTCGCTACGATTTGAGCAGTTGGGTGTCGACCATGCATGGGCGTTGCCGAGCTGCTTCCGAGTATTAAAACTTCGAAATTCATGCTGGCCCCCCATTCATAGTGATCTTTTTATCCATTTTTCAATGCTGCTAATGCAGCTAATATATTGGATTCAACGCGTTCAAGTACTGCATCTACATTGGCTGGTTTTTGAAACGGTTCTCCGGTGATATGCTCATAGAGTTCAATGTAACGTTCTGAAATGGATGATACTATTTCATCCGTCATTTCAGGAACTTGCTGGCCATCTTTACCTTGGAATCCATTCTCAATTAACCATTTACGAACAAACTCTTTGGATAATTGCTTCTGAGGCGTCCCTTGTTCTTGGCGTTCCTCGTATCCATCTGCATAAAAGTAGCGGGAAGAATCTGGGGTATGAATTTCATCAATAAGGAAAATCTTTCCGTCTGCTTTCCCAAATTCGTATTTCGTATCTACTAAAATAAGCCCCTTTTCTTTGGCCATTTCTGTACCGCGTTTAAAAAGAACCTGCGTATAGTGTTCAAGTTGAATGTAATCTTCCTCTGAAACAATGCCTCTACTTAAAATATCTTCTCTTGAAATGTCTTCGTCATGCCCCACTGCAGCCTTGGTGGTCGGCGTAATGATGGGATTTGGAAGCGGATCATTTTCACGCAACCCTTCCGGCAAAGCCACCCCACAAACACTTCTTCTTCCAGCACTGTATTCTCTCCAAGCATGTCCAGACAGATATCCTCGAATCACCATTTCCACTTTAAATGGTTCACACACGCGTCCAATGGTCACGGATGGATCTGGTACCGACAGCACCCAATTTTCCACAATATCTTTCGTTGCTTCTAAAAATTTAGCCGCAATTTGATTTAAAACTTGTCCTTTATAGGGAATCGGGCGAGGCAAAACCACATCAAATGCCGATATACGATCGGTCGCCACCATAACTAAATATTGGTGATCGATGGCATATACATCCCTAACCTTACCTCTATAAAACGATGTCTGTCCTTGGAATTGAAAGTTTGTTTCTCTAATTGTGTTCATGTATGGTGGAGCAATAATATTCTTTTTTCTTTTTAGAAAGTCAGTTTGAAAACTTGCGATTAAATATCGCCGTATGCCTTCAAAATCCGTTTTACTAATTTATGTCGAACCACATCCCCTCCGCTTAAGAAAATGCGGTCGATCCCTTCAATATTCTCTAAAATGTTCAATGCATTATTTAGTCCGGACTGTTGCTTTTTCGGCAAGTCGATTTGGGTAACGTCACCGGTTATAATAAATTTTGCTGTAGGTCCCATCCGGGTTAAAAACATTTTTAACTGAGTATCCGTCGCATTTTGTGCTTCATCCAAAATGACAAAACAATTATCCAACGTGCGCCCACGCATAAAAGCCAATGGAGCGACTTCAATGGTTCTATTTTCTAAGAATGTTTTTAACTTTTCCGAAGGGATCATATCGTCTAAAGCATCGTAAAGTGGACGCAAGTACGGGTCGATTTTTTCTTTTAGGTCGCCAGGCAAAAACCCTAAGTTTTCTCCGGCTTCCACTGCAGGTCTGGTCAAAATGATCCGTTTCACTTCTTTATTTCTCAATGCCCTCACCGCTAAAGCGACTGCCGTGTACGTTTTACCAGTACCCGCAGGACCAATAGCAAATAGAATATCGTTCTTTTGAAGACTCTCCACCATTTTTTTCTGGTTCGGAGTTCGCGCGCGGACGACCAATCCATTCGGACCGTAAACAATGGGTTCTCCGAGTCCTTTTGGCACCCTTTCTGCTTCCCCACTTTTAGCTTGTTCACTGGTATTAGTTTGTTGGCTGGTATTTACTCCATCTGTTACCTTGGTGGCATCCTGATCGTGATTATTTTCTGGAGCTTGACCATCCCCACTGGCTCTGATGCGTGCTGAGAAAGACCCTAATAACTCATCTAAATCCTCAGGTTTTAGCTGTTGGTAGATGTCTATATGGTCTATTAATTTTTTGAAAAATGCTTCGAATAATAAAATCTCTTGCGGATCTCCTAATACTTTGGTTTCAATGCCTCTTGCCACCAATTTTAATTTTGGAAACCGCTTTTTAATTATCTCAAAATTCTCATTCTGAGGCCCCCACAACAAGATGGGATTGTTATATTCTAGAGAAATAGCCTGTTCACTCAATGCACGCTTTAATTTAATGACGATTCAAAATTTAATCGCCCCTGTTAATCAAGTCCAAACTTAGGTAAATCTACATTGATTTGCAACATAAAAAAAGTGTAACTTTGTGCCCTGGATTTTATTTTAGAAAAAAAAATCGTATATTGATAAATGGCCTTGTCGAAAAACGTTCAAATTAAAAATAAGAAAGCTCATTTCGAGTACCATATTTTGGATACTTATATTGCGGGTATTCGACTGTTGGGAACGGAAATTAAATCCATTCGTGAAGGCAAGGCGAACATCAATGATTCTTTCTGTTCCTTTTTTGAGGACGGACTCTATATCCGGAATATGCACATTGCAGAGTTTTCGCATGGATCCTTTTATAATCACGAAGCGAAGCGCGACCGTCAATTATTACTGACGAAAAAAGAATTAAAGAAATTGCGCAGCAAACTTGAAACTAAAGGATACACCGTCATCCCGTTGAAACTCTTTATCAGTGATCGAGGTTTTGCAAAGGTTGAAATTGCTTTGGCACAAGGCAAAAAAGATTTCGATAAGCGCGACAGCATTAAAGATCGCGACATCAAGCGCGAGTTAGGTCGCCAAGTAAAAATCTAAGGAAAATCCTTTCTACCCGTTCGCCCATCATCACCATCAAGGAAAAACAAGTTACTTTCATTTACTGCACGGAAGGCAAAACAAGTTGCTTTCATTTACTGTATGTAAGGCAAAACAAGCTGCTTGCATAAACTGAACAGCAGTAAACACTGCGAAATAGATATATAATCGCACTTGTAGATAAAAAAAGAGCTGCCAACTAAAAAGTTGACAGCTCCCATTTTATTCAATTACTGACTTGTTTCAATAATTATCTCCAACCACCGTTTGATGTATTAATACCATCTGCTTTGGCAACCGTTCCAAACGTATAGAATGGAAGTGACTCGCCAAAAATTTGTAGCGTTCCTGCTGGAACAGGGAAATGTAAAGGTGTTCCTTTTTGCAACAAATCTAATTTTCTCATTTCAAAGAACTGAAGACCTGCGCTTGAGTTATACATCTCAACAAAACGCTCATGATGAATGGCTTTAATTACATCAGCTTGATTCGCTGCAACAGCTGGCATTTGACCACGAGTGGTACGAGTACCTGCATTGATAATCGCTGCTGCACCTGCTGCATCGTTTGTATATGCTCGTGCTTCCGCTCTTAACATGTCGTTTTCAGCTTTCAAAATATGAGCTTTAGGGCCGATAAAGGTCGCATAATGCGCATCATGACGCTTAAATCTATAATTCGAGAAATTGAAATATCCACGTGCTGGTTGAAAAGAGTTTGAACCTTGGTATTCAAAATCTGACAATAAACGCTTATCCAATGGATTTGTGGATGCTGGAGGAGCCGTAAATGATGCAACATTTGGCCAATGCTGAGGCTGATTTGCAGGATCCATCATGTGAATCGTGTACATATCGGTTTTTCCCCAACCATTCACGGTCAAATAATACCCTCCTAAATCATACCAGTTAGCATCATCTGCTACTACCGTCCAATCAGTAGTGATTCCTTGATCGGCATGCGATTTCACCTTATTCCAATCCACTTGCGCCAATTCAGTTTTGTTTCTTGGCACATAAGCCAAAATACGTGCGATACTGGTGTGAATTCGTTTTGCAAGATCTTGATTAGATAAATTGCCTTCCGATGCAAACCAATGGGATGGAATGGTGAAGGTAGTATTCGTGTGCGTTAAAGCCTGCTCCAAATAACCTACAGCAGCCGCAGCCACATCTTTGTAAGAAGAAGAAGCATCCAACACACCCTCTGCAGATTTTTCTTCATCCACAATGTGTGCACGATCATACGACAAGGCTAAGTTTCCATAAGCAATCCCTTGCATCATGCGTGCCACTGCCATTACTCGATCATTGTTTACACCATTCGGACCAATGTCTACGCCACCTTGAATCGCCTTAATAACATTATTTGCAGTTGCAATTGCAGCATATGAACGGTCATAATTCCATTGTGTTTGCGAAGCATTACTGTAAGCTGGTGAATTATCCCAAGCTAAATCACGCGGCTCACTCGATGCGTGCCACATTCCAAAGTTACCGTGCGAACAAGTCACATTATCTGCCGCTACCGCAAACATCATTTTAATTCCTGGTTGTGACCATCCATGTTCTGACTTGTATAGTGTATTGTAGATACCTGCTGCAACGTTTTCAACGTCATCACCTTTCGCATATACCTTTCTAAAGTCTGGATTATTCTCATTTGGAACATCCAACAAACTTTTATCGCAGCTAAGTAGCACGGTACCTGCCACAGCTAATAATAAAATTCTTTTTATATTTTTCATGATTATCTTCATTAAATATTAGAAATTCAGTGACAATGAAAACGCAACATTTCTATAAATAGGATTTGCGTAAATTCCATCGACTGGGAAACGAAGTGAACCCACTTCAGGATCATATCCAGAATAATTGGTAAAGGTCAATAAGTTTCTACCAATTATACGGCCAGTAACTCCTTTAATATGTGGTCCAAGGATGGAAGTAGGCAAAGTATATCCTAATGAAACCTCACGTAATTTCACGTAAGTACCATCTTCAATCCAATATTGGTTACCATTATTGCTATCGTAGAAACCTGCATTAGATCCCCAATATGCCGCAACCTTTTTCTGACCAGCAGGGACGTTTGTCATGTCCTGTTTAGCACTAACCCAGTTGAAAGATAAACGTTGGTCTTTACCATTGTAAATGTCTCCACCTTGTTTCCAATCCAACAATACATACAATTGGAATCCTTTCCATGTAAAGTTATTTGTGATACCGGCTACAAAGTCTGGAGTACCGTCACCAATTTTACCAAACCAAATCGCTCCGGTTTCATCTAATTTCAAGACTGGCATTTCTTGTAAAGTTCCTTGAGAACCTTTTGGAACTACGTATCCATCGTTGTTCACTTCATAATCACCAATGGATTTTCCAGCTGCCAATGGTTGTTGACCCAATTCTTCTAATGATCTTACATGCTTACGACCATACATCGCTCCATACACTTCTCCTTCTTTAATGTAGAACATGTTTTGATCCCCATTAGACTGTTGTCCAGGAGTCATATAAGGCGCAATCGGTAATGAAGTAATTTTTGATCTGCTTTTTGAAAACACTACGTTCGAAGACCAGGTGAAATTATCATTTCTTACCCAATTAGCTCCCAACGAAACCTCAAATGTATGTGAGGAAATTGAACCTGCATTTTGGTATTGGCTACTAAAACCATCATTTAAGAATGGAATTAAAGGCACGTTTAAGAATTGATCTTCTGTTTTCGAGTTTGCATAAGTCGCTTCGAAATTAAATTTCCTCAAAAACTCAACGTTTAAGCCGAATTCCGCCTCACGTGTAGTAGAAGGCTTTAAGAAGGTATTTCCTTTTTGACTTGCAGAAGTATTACCATTACTTAAGCTATACACTTCATATTGCCAAGCAAAAGAAGGACGAATACCCGCAGTACCGTATGCAGCACGAACTTTCAATTCATCGATGCCGTTTATGCTTACATCTTCAGAAATCCTATATGCTCCAGATACACGATAATAAGAATTCCAACGAGCGTCTGGACCGAATAATGAAGAACCATCATAACGGTACATACCGTCAAGTAATAATTTATCTTTCCAATCCAAGCCTAAAATTGCAAAATAGTTCTGTGCACGCTCATTATCGATGTACGATGAAGTATTTGTAGTCGCAGTTTGGAAGTTGTTTAAATTCTCAATTTCCGCAACTACAAATTGTGATCCACTTAAACTGTGGCTGTTGTAGTGCCTGTTTTCATATAAATACGATAGTTTAGCACGAACATCCAAATCACCAAATTCTTCACTTAAGTTTAAAGTAATTTGAGTGTTATTGGTTTTTGTTTCGTTAGAACCTTGGCTCATGTTCCCTCCAGTATAGGACATGCCTTTTGTATCTAGAGTTCCACCTGAGCGTTGCCAAGTATCCATCGGGTTAATCGTTTCTGTACGTTGATTAATCACCTCAATAGTGTGAGTTAAATCTAAGTTTGCCCATTCAGTGAATTTCAAATTACCTGTGAAATTCGACATCCAACGACGGGTATTATTTTTTGTTTTTTGCTTGTACATAGTATACAATGGATTCACAGTTTCTTCGTTCCATTGATTAAAACGCACATAATAAGGTTGGCCATCTGGATTGTTTGCTTTCAAAGTAACATCCTTCTCTAAACGACCAATGTTGTAAAACAAAGCATTCTCAGAAGGTGCTCCGATCGAACGATTAATAAATAAGTTCGAAGCACTAACTTTCAACCAGCTGTATAATTGTTGGTCAATATTGAAGCGGAAATTTTGACGTTTGTATCCGTCTGCATATTTAACGGCACCCTCTTGTTGATTGTTTTCAAACGACAAGAATACGTTATTTCTTTCTGTACGGTTTGCTACGGAAACATAATTAGTCATGCTCGTACCAGTACGGAAAAACTCTTTTTGTTCATCGCGGTAAACACCAAATGGATTATCCATGTAACCATCAGGATCTACAGAACGGTTACCTGTGATTCTTGGATCATAACCTTCTCCCATGTAATCCGCTGGATAGTTAGCTCCTTTATATTTGGTATATTTTCCTTTCGCTGTCTCCCAATCGTCTGCCAAAGCAAAATAGTGAGATTCAGACGTTTTCAAATATTTAGCAAGTTGTTCAGTTCCTATTTCATTACGAACATTAATGCTTGTGGTGTTCATATTCAAGTTTCTACCTCTTTTGGTAATCACTGAAATTACCCCATTACCTGCACGAGAACCATAAAGTGCAGAAGCTGCAGCTCCTTTAACTACCTCGATAGATTCCACGTCATCCACGTTAATATCTGCAAGGGTTCCTGATAAGATCGTCCCATCCACTAAAATCAATGGACCAGATCCTACGTTTAAGTTATTATCCCCACGTAATAAAATGTCGGCAGCAGCACCAGGCGTACCACGCACACCAGACGTTCTTAAGCCAGACACTTTACCAGAAAGTGCAGTGGAAGCGGAGGTTGCTGGTACAATGTTTAATTTATCAGCACTCACCTTCGTTACTGAAACTGTCATTTTTCTACGATCGGTCGCCCCAGCAACACCGGAAACAATGACTTCACTTAATTGTTGAACATCAGACACCATGCTCACATTGATTACTGAGCGATTTCCAACTGATTCTTCCACAGTGGCGTATCCAACAAATGTAAATACGAGTGTTTGATTAGATGATGCATTAATGGAGTAATTACCATTAGCGTCGGTAACAGTGGCTGTGGAAGTTCCCTTCACCGTTACTGTTACAGTTTCTAAGTTGGAGCCATCATCTGATGAGGTCACCCTACCGGATATGTTTCGAGTTTGTCCGAGTGCAAAGCCTGCAGACAGCAACAAAAAACATAATGTGAAAAGTAATTTTTCTTTCATGTGTTTGTTATATTTGGTTAAAAAAAAACTAAAAAGTTTTCAGGTTTGAGTAGTAGAAATTTTCAATTGGTTATCTACATTCTTACACGCAATGTAGTAATTAATATTATTTGTGCAAATTTTTGTTAAAAAAGGTTAAATAATGTTAAAATTTGGGTGCTAAAGCCAAAGATTTGTAACAATTCAGTTCTCCGAAGAGTGTTTCGAGAAAACAAAACCGTTTTAATAAGGGGAAATTTGCGAAAAGAAAAATTAAGACCAGCGGGCTAAGGGTTCTACGCTTTGAGGAGAAAAATCTTGTTGAAGAAATTTATAATACCCAGCTATGGCGATCATGGCTGCATTATCCGTACAATACTCAAATTTTGGAATAAAGACATTCCAGTTTTGCTTTGCGCCTAAAGCATGCAATTCATTGCGCAAGCCTGAATTCGCAGAAACTCCGCCGGCTACCGCAATATCCCGAACGCCTGTCTCTATAACTGCCTTTTTTAACTTATTTAGTAAAATCGACACGATGCGATGCTGGACGGAAGCACAAATGTCTTCGATATTCTCTGAAATAAAATCTGGATTCTTAGCGACATGATCCCGAACGAAATACAAAATCGACGTTTTTAAGCCGCTAAAACTAAAATCCAAGCCAGGAATCTGGGGTTCTGGGAAAGCATATGCCTTTGGATTTCCGGATTTCGCGTATTTATCGATTAAAGGACCCCCCGGATATGGCAATTGAAGGATTTTTGCAGTTTTATCAAAAGCTTCGCCGGCTGCATCGTCCAAGGTTTGGCCAATCACCTCCATATCAAAGTAATCTCGAACCAGCACGATTTGCGTATGCCCGCCAGAAACCGTCAAACAAAGGAATGGAAAGCTGGGCCTTGGCTCGTCGATAAAATGGGCCAGAATATGTGCCTGCATGTGGTTAATGGAGATAAGCGGGATGTCCATCGCTAGCGCAAACCCTTTCGCAAAAGACGTTCCCACTAATAAAGACCCTAATAATCCAGGACCACGCGTAAAAGCTACCGCATCTAAATCTTTTTTGTCTATTTTTGCCGTGGCAAGCGCCTGTTCAACAACGGGTACAATATTCTGTTGATGGGCTCTGGACGCTAATTCGGGCACGACTCCGCCATAGGCGGCATGCATTGCTTGCGTCGCAATGATATTCGCATGAATTTGACCGTCTATGCAAACAGCTGCAGAGGTTTCATCACAAGAAGATTCAATGCCCAGAATGATTGCCATGTTAAAAAATTTGATGGTGCAAAATTACGGAAATTATTAAAAGATTTATCAAAATAACCGCTTGGAGTCTGTTGATTATTATTGGACTCTTCATTGGCTTGGTATTGTCCTTACAATATAAGCCGGTTCAGAGTTATTTTGGGCAACGGGCCGCGCGATTTTTATCGAAAGAGCTTCAGGCCGATATCCGCATAGAGAGCATCTACTTCAAACCTTTCTCCAGCCTCCAATTAAAACAGCTGTATGTTTCCGATCAGTTAGGAGACACCTTGTTTTATGCAGGCGGATTGGATGCGCGATTAAACCTTGCGAAACTCTTTCAAAACCAAGTAACGGTGAATCGCATCCGCTTGGAAAATGCTACCTTATCTTTTGCGAACGATTCAAACGGCAATAATAATTTGCAATTTATCATTGATTATTTTTCACCAAGCAGCCCTCGGCCTAAACGGCAAAAATTAAAGCTCGATTTAGCAGAAATTGATTTGGCGAACCTGGCCTTCCGATACAAAAAATTAAATTCCAGCCTTTCCAACCATAGTATTAAAATCGAAAAAATCGACGGAACGACCAAAACAGGCAGTTCCAGCACATCATTAGCTGCTTCTACTGCTGCTTCTACTGCTGCTTCTCCTGCTGCTTCTCCTGCTGCTTTGCCAGCCATTGATTTTGAAGACCTTTGGCTGACGGAATTATACGGATCGTTTTCTTCCATTGAATTTGGCACCAATACGATTAGCGGCCAGATCAAAAATTTACGATTTAAAGAAAAATCCGGATTTATCTTAAAAGATTTAAGCGCCCGTGGCAAATACACACAACAGGAGCTGGAATTAAGCGACCTACACTTAGAAACGAATCAAAGCATAATTAAGGATTACATTCGGCTGAATTACGAAAACATGGCTGCGTTCAAGGACTTTATCCAGCAAGTAGAATTGAATGCCGAGTTAGAAGAGAGTCGAATTTCATCTTCAGATATTGCTTTCTTTGCCCCGGATTTACATAAATTATTTTTTGACGTCCAGTTAAAAGGAAACTTCACGGGTACCGTCGCTAACTTAACTGGGACAGACATCCATTTGGCCACCAGCAACGATACGCACCTGAGCGGTCAATTAAAAATGCGAGGTTTACCGGATATTCAAACCACCGTCTTCGAAATTGACGCCAAAGAATTAATCACGAATATTGAAGAAATCGAGACCCTCGTTCCTCAATTAAGTGAAAGAATTCAATTCGATTTACCCGAGATCATGGATCATTTGGGTATGATTCAATTTAAGGGAAAATTAATAGGGCATTATCATGATTTCCAAGTTTTGGGAGCCCTCAATACAGATTTAGGTGCCATAGAAAACGATCTCCATATCCGCTTAGCGAATGGCAGCACTTTTTACGAAGGCGAACTGATTGCTGAAGATTTTAATTTAGGAGAATTTGTAGCCACCAAACAATTGGGGCAAACCGCGTTTATCGCCCGTGTAGAGGGGCAAGATTTCGAACCATCGAATCGTGTCATTCAAATCGAAATGCATGTTCCTCGCATTGAATTCTTAAACTATTCGTATAGACAAATTCATTCGGAGCTTACGTTAATTGGGAATCAACTTTCTGGCGAGGTAGAAGTCATCGATCCTAATTTGCGCTTGCTAATGAGGGGAAATTCCAGCATTCACGCAGATTCCATCGTGCATGATATTGGAACTACGATTTATTACGCGGATTTAAAGCGCACAAATTTATTGGAAAAAGATTCCATTATTATCCATTCGGCAGCCTTTTCTTCTCAGCTCGTTGGCACAAACTTTAACAATGTGATCGGTTCAGTCAGGGCGTCTGATATCTTGTTTGAACATCAGAGGGCCAAAGAAAGAAAATTGATCCATGAGCTTTCAGCGATAGCCCGTGAGATCGGCGCATCTACAGAAATCGAATCGTCTAAAGAAATCGGCGCGTCTTCAGAAATGGCTGCATCCAATGAGATCGGCGCATCTTCAGAAATCGAAGTGTCCCGGGAATTAGAAATTCAATCTGATTTTTTGAATGCCCAGATCGTAGGCGATTTTAAGATATTGGCACTCCCTGAAATCGTCAAGGGACTCGCGGCGCAATACATCCCTGCTTTGGAAGTATCCGGAATTGATTTGCTCGCGCAAAACTTTGATATATCCATAGAAACAAAGGATCTCCAACTAATTTCTGAGGTGTTTGCACCTACTTTATATGTGGCTCCGAAAAGCACATTTCGCGGCGCATTCAAGGTCGCTCATTCGAATCCGAGCCTAAGGTCAACTCAGAGTGGAAATCTTAATCCTGCTCCGAACTCAACTCCAAAATCTAACCCCATTACCACCTCCACCTTTGAAGTAAATATCCCAGAACTAAGGTATGGGAATATCAAAACGCAAAAAGTGCTTGTAAATCAACAGGGCTTGGAGGAGGAATCGCGTATACAATGGAGTTTTGACACCATTCGTATACGAGAGGATTTTATAATGCCTCATGTGCGGGTCCATCAAGAACTGAAAGCTAATAAAATTGCATATGAAATCAGCTTTAAGGACACGCTAAAATATAACGAGACGGACCTTAAAGGTAACTGGACCATCTTAGGCAAAGAGGTGCATTCCATTCAATCGCATCGTTCGAAACTGGTGATCAATGACCAAAAATGGGATGTCGAACCTTTCCAACTATCCAATTCAGCGAATTTAACTGAAATTACTTCCTTTAAAGCAATAAATGGCGTTCAAGCCATTGAAGTCGGTGGCAAAATCTCCTCTGCGCCTACGGATGAATTGCAACTAAGGTTTTCATCTTTTGAAGTGAGCACCTTAAACCCATTTATTCCTAATTTCAATTACGAATTAAGTGGAAATTTAAATGGTTCCACCAGCTTAAGAACCTTATTGGATAAACCCTATGCGACAGCAAACTTGTTTTTAAATGACCTTTCCATCGACGAACACCTATTAGGTAATTTAAGCATAGACGCAGACTTCGATCAACAGCGAAACTACATCAATGTGGCCTTATCACTAGATAAAAACAATAAACAAGAATTTTTTGTTGGGGGAACCTATCAACTGGGCCAACAAGAGAATAATTTAAATCTACAAGCACGCTTCGATGAAACTGATTTAGGCATTTTAAACGTGTTATTGAAGAATTTGGTGTCCGATGTGGGTGGATCAATGACCGGCGAGGCTGCGATCCATGGGCGATTAAACGAATTAATAATTAATGGCGAGGCAAAATTAAATAACGCCCAATTTACGGTCAATTACTTAAAAACGCCGTACCGTACGAATGGGAATCTG
Organism: uncultured Sphingobacteriaceae bacterium; assembly: GCA_964436635.1. Taxonomy (GTDB): domain Bacteria; phylum Bacteroidota; class Bacteroidia; order Sphingobacteriales; family Sphingobacteriaceae; genus DASRQK01. The sequence goes on along the minus strand of CAYTDM010000019.1, from coordinate 17,268 downwards.
AGCATGGTGAATACCGAGTTTGTGCTGAACGACCTCTTATTAATCGATCCTCGGAATCAAGAGGCGCGCGTTTCAGGGAGTATTCGCATGGAAAATCCTACCAAGCCTGCCATTCGTGCATACATACAAACCAATAATTTTCTGGTACTAAACACACGCTATTCAGACAATCCGCTCTATTACGGAACGGCATATGGAACAGGACGTTTTAGTTTCGAAGGAGTGCCAGATGACATGTACATACAAATCAATGCGCGCACAGAGGATCAAACCGTTTTTAATATCCCATTAAATACTGCTTTGTCTTTAGGGGCATATGAGTTCATTCGTTTCACAAAATTTAATGGAAAGCAATCAAACCAAGAGGTAGATCCATTCAAGAATAAAAGCAATGGCCTTCGCCTTCAAATGGACCTGACCATGACGCCTGCAGCACTTGCAAACATTCAAACAGACTTAGGTGAATTATCAGGGCGCGGAGATGGACAATTAGCCTTACGCATGAGCAGTCAGGGTGACTTTGAAATGTTTGGCGACTATTATATCAATAGTGGAAAATTTACTTTTACCGCTCAAGACTTTATAAACAAAATATTTGAAATCAAACAAGGCGGAAGCATCCGTTGGTCCGGTAAGCCAAGCGATGCCACTATTGGGCTAACTGCCTACTATGAACAACGTACAAGCCTCTCTCCCCTATACAATGCAGCAGGGAGGGCGTCAAATGAACAACGTGTCACCGCACGAGCTGAAATGGACTTAAACGGAAATCTAATGCGACCAAACATCAGCTTTGGATTAGATTTTCCTTCTGACCCTTATGTGAACGATGAACTACAAGGCTATTTAAGCGATGTAAACAACATCAATCAACAAGCATTAAGCTTAATCATCCGAAGAAGCTTTAGTCCAGGAAGCACTACAGACCTAAGTAGGGAAGTAAATAGCACATTATTAAATGCAGGCTCCGAATTAGCTTTTAACCAAATCAACAACCTAATCAGTCAATCCCTAAATCTAAACTTTATAGATTTTAACATCCGATCATTGAATGATGCCAGCGCTTCCTTGCGCTTATTCAATGATCGACTACTCTTTACCGGCGGCATCATCGATTTGCGCCAGCAACAATTAAATGATTGGAATGTCTTCCAACGAGACGGGATCGCCACCGATGCAGAACTGATCTATTTAATCCGCAAAGACGGACGTCTTTTATTAAGAGGATCCAACCGCTTAAACACCCGGAGATTCCTGCTAAATCCAACTGACGAATACATCTCCGCCCTGGGATTGATCTACCGACGAGAATTCGACAGCCTAAAGGAATTTTTTAGAAGCAGGAAGTAAAACAAACACTTAAAGTTCCAACTACATCCTATCGAAAGAAAACATCCTGGAGCATATATTTAAATCGCATAATGGCTAAAAGTTTAGACTTTATTACATCTTGAAGGATATGATTATCCCTCTTTTATCAAATCACAAAATTATAGCTAAAAAATATAACTTTCCATCAACCAACTAAACCCCTACATAATTGAAGCATATAAATTAAAGCTAAACCACTTCACAATTCATCCAACTTAAAGGAATACCGAATAAACACGAATAATAAATAGATTTCCTGAACAATTAATATCCAAAAGAAGAAGGAATAAAGACCTCCAAAAGGGATCCCTTAAAAAGAAGTAAAGAAGAAAGAACAAGGAAAATTAATAAAAAAAAAGGCGAACCCCCTAGGGTCCGCCTTTTTTGTGATACATTCTAATAATGTAATATTATCAGATATTATTGCAAAGAGTTGGCAAAGTTAACCAATGCCTCAGGGTTATTCGTATCAATACCAGCTGCTTTAGCTTGAGCAACTACAGTCGAAGGAACTACGTTGATAACAAAACGTACCAATTTGTGTGCTCCAATTTGCTGAGCTGACCATCCTCCCCAACGAGTGTATGCTTGAACAGTTGAAGTGGTTCCTGCAACAGGGAATGCAAGTTTTTCCCAAGCTTTTGTACCTACTTGTTGTACTAAGTGACCAGGAGCTGTAGTAGAATGGCCAATAGCAGTAGGGAATTGTAAACTAGCACCAGAATAGTATTCAGTAGCCCAGCTTCTAACAGCTAAAGATCCGCCAGAACCAGTTGTTGGTCCTACTACAATTTTAGCACGAGTACCAGCATCAGCAGGGTCATTAGGAACACCATTGCTACCTAAAGTCTGACCTGAAGTGATATCCCAAGTAATGCTCAAACGACCATTTCTTTGGTTAGCAGCAGTAATAGTTTGTGGAGTTGCAACAGTTCCTGAACCTAAATCAATTGCTACCGTACCGAAACGACCTCCAGTAGCCATGTAATTCTCCATAAAGTTACCATTAGCAACGATTCCTACTGTACCAGTTGTTTGGCCATTACCATAAGATACGTTAGGTCTAACATAAGAATTAACGTAGTTAGTTAAGTTGTAGTATCCACGGAATGCTGGAGTTCCTTGAGGACCATTCGCATTAACATTATCAACTAAAGTGTTGTTTTGAGCTGGAGAAGTTAAAGAAGTATTGTAGTTGTAGTAGTTATATCCTACGAATACATAAGCACCTTCTTTTTTGTATTTCTCTAATTCAGGAACAATAGTACTTAAATCAATAGTAGTGTTTGCAGTATACTCTGTATAGAAGTTATCAGTATCAGCTACACGAGTAATAACTTTTGTACGTGCAAAGTTCATTGTTTGACCTAAAGACATAGTAGTAGGATCTACTTTTGCATAGGTTAAGTAACCGAATGCCGCACCATTGTTTTCAGTTAAACGTGCAATATCTTCTGCAGTTAAAGTGAACTCATGCGTTGGGTTAGTTGTATTTCCAGTGAAACGGAATTTAGCACCCACTACAAATGGAGGAGTATTAAAGTCTGTGTATGCTTGAGGAATTGCATCCCAAACACCTGGAGCAGATTGAAATACCATTTCACGGTTTTCACCCCATCCTGGGTAATATTGCATACGATTTACATCAGCAGCATTAACTTTGTACTCAGAGATAATCTCATAAGGACCCCAGTTAACAACAACTTTTTCAGAGTTCAAACGAACAGATGTACCACCAACAGTTTTCTCAGTTACGTTAGAGAAACCAGCAGTGTAAATGTAAGTTTTAGAACCACCTTGATTTAATGGGAACTGACTTGCGTAGTTTCCATCTGCATCAAATGGTCCGTATAATGTAGAGTTTGAAGTGTTGAACCAGTAATCACCTTCAGCGATGTCAGCAGGAACAGTTGCACCAGCGATTACTGATGAACCAGCTCTGTCACCTTTAGGGCCTTGTAAGTTCACACCTTCTGTTGGCCATGCGCCATCAGCTTTTGGTCCGTAAAGAACTTTAGCTTGAGTGTCAAAATAGAAATCCCCATTAGCACCTAATGAAGCATTTGGAGCACCAGCAGCAGCACGGATAGTAGCACCGTCTTTACCGTCTTTACCCGCAGCACCTGTAGCACCCGCTGGACCAACTGGACCTTGAGCACCAGCAGCACCTTGAGGACCTTGAGGACCTACAGGACCTACAGGACCTTGAGGGCCTTCTTCTTTTTTACAAGCATTAAATACAAGCACAGAGGCTAACACAAATGCTGTTACTAAACCTTTTTTCATACTTAAGAATTTAAAATTTAAAATTTAACTTTTTTGCTTACTCTAATCAGTTTTCAGCTTACCCTGTTTTTTGCATAATTGCATTCACGGTGCAAATCTACAATATGGTTTTATAAAAACAAATTTTTTTTAACTTTTTTATTTGGTGCTTTAATTATCTGCCCAAAATTCTTTGGTGAAATCGTTCTAATATTTGCTCTACACGACTATGGGTTTCATCTTGCCCATGATTTTTTGCAATATCTGAAAGTTGCCCTAATATATATAGACCGAACTGAATATTCTCCGTTTCTAAATTCGGCTTGGTTTCAGCGATCGCAAAATAATAATCCAGGTATTCTGTAACATATTTCACATTTATATCCCCAAAATGCGCAGCTTCTTCAGTCATTCCCACCTCATACAAATTGTTAATGAAGAAATTATACGTGTATGCATCGCGCATTCTGAAAATACGTTCAGGCAAATTATCGATCGCATTTTGCAATACTTCACGTGCCTCAGCATCGCGCCCTTCTGCTAACAAGCCTTCCGCAGCCGCAGTATACACGCTATTGCGAATCATGCTGATCATATTATAGGATTCCGGATCTAAATAATTCGAACCTTTCAAATTCCCCCATACATATTTATTCTTTATATTATTATATAAGGCATCCACATTCACCGGCATTTCTCCTTCTTCTGATTTCTCAATCGCTACCGGCATTAAGCGCAGCGCAAAACCTTCCGACACCATATAATTATTTAAGCCCATATAATGGTCTGAAGGCACCGTCGTAGCAAAGTAAATCGGACGCTCCCAATTATTATTTGCCAAAATATCCAAGATAGCTAATTCCGTACGGCTTACATAGTCGCGGTTATACGTCCAACGCAATGTATCCAAAATACTATCGTGCCATTTTTCTGGTACAGCCTGGTGACGAATTACATCTTCTTTATTAATTTTTAACTGCAGTTTTTTTGTGGCCAAAAAGTTTTCTGGTTCGTCCCCATAAATTTTCACTTTATCATTTGCGTTATCGGACAACATTAACGCCACGACTTTATCCACATCCACATGACCTGGAATGCCCGCATCTTGATAATAGATCACATCTCGCACACCTTTTACATATTTAGATTCTGGAATGTTTATCGGTAGAGCCTCCGCCTCATTTACTTTTTTAGTCATTTGACGCACGTACCAATCCGCACTTAGTAAACTTAAGTTCACTACCCGTACGTCTGGTCGAATTCCTTCCACTTCCTGTGCATACCATAATGGATAGGTATCGTTATCGCCATATGAGAATAAGATGGCATTTGGCGCCACAGACTCTAAATAATTTATTGCTAAATCACGGGCTACAAATTTTTCAGAACGATCGTGGTCGTCCCAGCCTTCCTTCGCCATTAAGATCGGTGCTATTAACAAACCTATTGCGGAAGCAAGCACGGCTGCATTCTTACCGTTCACAACTTTTTGTAACCATTCCTGAATCGCCAACACCCCTAAGCCGATCCAAATAGCAAAGGCATAGAAGGATCCCGCATAGGCATAATCGCGCTCCCGAGGTTGCAGTGGGTTTTGATTTAAGTACAATACGATAGCCAAGCCCGTAAAGAAAAAAAGCAATCCGACTACGCCTGCGTCTTTTTGATTTCTATTGAAGTGCCAAAACGCTCCGATCAACCCGAGGATTAATGGTAAAAAGAACAAACGATTATAGGAAGGATCCGTCAATTGATTTTCTGGCAAATTATATTGCCCACCAAGGCGAAGCTGATCGACGGCTTTAATTCCACTGACCCAGTTACCTGTGGTGAAATCTCCATGCCCTTGTTGGTCATTTTGTCGCCCCGCAAAATTCCACAATAAATAGCGCCCATACATGTGCCCCACTTGATAACTGAAGAAGAACTTCAAATTATCACCAAAGGTGGGTTTATCATTCGGGCCCAAATTCAGGTACTCTCGGTAATAGTTTTGATGGTGAGCCTCACGATAGCTATAAATTCTTGGGAAAATCGTTTCTCGGTCAAATTTATAATCGATGGCACGACCGGCCACTTCGTATTTAGTTTCACCTTTTCTATAGGATACCGAACCGTACTTCATGTCTACTGGTCTGGAATCAAAATAAGGGCCTATGAGTTTCGGCTCATTGCCATACTGTTCCCGGTTTAAATAACTAAGGAAAGCGAATACGTTATCAGGGTCACTATTGTTTAAGGTTGGGTCTGCTTTGGCACGAATTAAAACCATGGCAAAGGAACTGTACCCGAACACAATTAGGGAGAAGGATAACAATATAATATTCAACATAGGCTTTGCCTTGCGAATCGAATAGATAATTCCGTATACGGTAGCTGAAACTAATAAGATAGCAAAAACGATGACTCCTGTGCCGAAGCCCATGCCTAAGGTATTTACAAAGAATAAGTCAAATTGGGCAGCGATCTTTAATAGGTATTGAATGACACCCCATAAGATGACGGCCACCACCACACATCCTATTAATAAGGCTTTAATGGCGCCCATATTGGTCGCTTTATCCGTTTTACGGAAATAAATCACTAAGGCCAATGCCGGAATGGCCAATAGGTTCAATAAGTGGACCCCGATGGACAAGCCCATGATATAGGCAATGAATAACAACCATTTATTTGCATCCGGTTCATCTGCACGGGCTTCCCATTTAAATATGGCCCAAAACACCACAGCTGTACATAAGGATGACATGGCATATACTTCGGATTCTACCGCAGAGAACCAAAAGGTATCTGAAAAGGTGTACGCTAATGCACCGACAGCGCCCGCTCCCAGAATTTTTATCAAGGAAGTTTGGTCCATGTGCGCACCTTTTTTAAGCACGGTTTTGCGTGCCAAAGCGGTAATGGTCCAAAACAAGAATAGGATGGTCAACCCGCTGGAGACTGCAGATCCCATATTCATCCAAAATGCAATGCGTTCTGGATTGCCCATGGCGAAATTAGAGAATAAATTTTGCAACATAAGGAACAAAGGCGCTCCTGGTTGATGCACGATTTGTAATTTATAGGCTGCCGCAATAAATTCTCCGGTATCCCACCAGCTGGTGGTGCGCTCTAAGGTTAAGGTATATACGGTCGTCGCAATGATTGCACACACCCACCCTACCAGGTTGTTCATTCTATTGTAATCCTTGTGAAGGTATTCCATAGCTCAGTTTTATAATTTTACGGGTCGAAAATAAAGAATACTTGCGGATTATCCGAATGATTTACATTTTTTCACAAAATACTAAGTGGAAATTAGAGCGCCAGGATAAAATCAAAGACCTGGAAACAAAAATGAAGGGCCTGGAAACAAAAAATCTCCTTTATCCTGCCCACCCATTAAACAGGTGAAGCGAATAAAGGAGATCTGATTATATTTAACGTGAATTCTATTTATTCACTGTGTTTAAGAAATTCAGTGCGTTTAGCCGATTGTACGATTATTCTTCTCCGTACAATGGGAATTTAGCCATAAAGTCCACCACTTTTTCTTCGATAGCTTCTAATGCTGCGTCGTTTTCGTGCGCCTTTAATGCTTCATCGATGTACTCTGCGATCACGCTCATGTCCGCTACTTTCAATCCTCTTGAGGTGATGGCTGCGGTTCCGATGCGGATACCTGAGGTAATAAACGGTGATTTGTCATCAAAAGGAACCATGTTTTTATTAATGGTGATGCCTGCTTTCCCTAATGCAGCTTCGGCAGCTTTCCCGCTGATTCCTTTATTACGCAGGTCGATTAACATCAAGTGATTATCCGTTCCGCCTGAAATGATGTCGTAATTTTTGTCTACAAAACTCTGTGCCAAAGCAGCGGCGTTTTGTTTTACATGTAAAATATAGTCAAAATATTCGTCGCTCAAAGCTTCTCCAAAAGCGACTGCCTTCGCTGCAATGACGTGCTCTAACGGTCCTCCTTGTGTTCCAGGGAATACCGCCATATCCAGCATGTTTGTGATGGTCCTCAATTCTCCTTTAGGTGTTTTGATGCCCCAAGGGTTCTCAAAATCTTTTCCAACCAAGATCATCCCTCCTCTTGGACCTCTTAAAGTTTTATGCGTAGTGGTCGAGATGACATGACAATGTTCAATCGGATCATTTAATAATCCTCTCGCGATTAAGCCTGCAGGGTGAGAAATGTCCGCCAAAACGATCGCACCTACTTCATCCGCTACTTTACGAATTCTTGCATAATCCCAATCTCTGGAGTAGGCAGAAGCGCCACAGATGATCACTTTTGGTTTTTCGCGCAGCGCAACTTCTTCTAATTGCTTGTAATCAATTAAACCCGTCTCCCGCTCAACACCATAAAAATGTGGTTCGTATAACTTTCCTGAAAAATTCACCGGTGACCCATGGGTTAAGTGTCCACCATGAGCTAAATCAAATCCTAATATTTTATCCCCTGGATTTAAAAGTGCTAAAAAAACAGCTGCATTTGCTTGTGCACCCGAATGGGGCTGAACATTTGCCCATGAAGCATTAAACAATGCCTTTGCACGGTCGATCGCGATGTTTTCGATTTCATCCACCACTTCGCATCCACCATAATACCGCTTACCCGGGAGCCCTTCTGCATATTTATTTGTAAGCACCGAACCCATGGCTTCCATTACCTGCTTACTCACAAAGTTCTCTGAGGCAATTAACTCGATGCCGTCTTGTTGTCTTACTAATTCGTCTTGTATTAAATCAAATATGATGTCGTCCCTTTTCATGGCATTAAATTTTTGATACTAAAATTTTGATACTAAAATCTGGAAATATATTTAAAACTAAATATTCATTCTTGTGATAAATATTCATTCTTGTGAAATGAATTTGACAAATATAACTATTAAATTATGTAATTTTGCATTATGGGAACAACAGTATTAAGCAATGCGCCCGTGACCCTGACACCGGGTGCACTTCAGGAACTTAAGAAATTAATCGCTCAACAAGAATTGGCGACTGAGTATGGATTACGTGTAGGTGTGGAAGGCGGAGGATGTGCTGGGATGAATTACATACTTGGGTTTGACCAAAAGAAAGATGGTGATCAGGAATATGAAGTGGAAGGCATTCGTTTGTTTATGAACAAAGCACATGGTATGTACTTAGCGGGGATGGAAATCGACTTCCAACAGGGCTTAGATGCGCGAGGATTTACCTTTAATAATCCAAATGCGTCGAAAACCTGCGGGTGTGGAACTTCCTTTTCTGCGTAAGAAAACGTACAATTCTCACTCCTTAGTCCGTTCTTTTTTTCTCTGTAAAATCTTCTTTTTATTCGTTATATTTGCGTCTTAAAATTTCACAGACAATTTGCTGATGTACAACGAATATAAGCAGCTCGACCTCTCGGAAGTTGGCAAAAACATGCTAACCAGGTGGAAAAAAGAGCAGATTTTTGAGAAAAGCATTCAAAACAGGCCTGAAAACAGGCCTTATACATTCTTTGAGGGGCCTCCCTCAGCGAACGGCATGCCCGGCATCCACCACGTGATGGCGAGGGCGATTAAAGACATTTTCTGTCGATATAAAACATTAAAAGGATACCGCGTTGAGCGGAAAGGCGGTTGGGACACGCATGGACTTCCTATTGAACTGGCGGTGGAGAAATCGTTAGGCATTACGAAGGAAGACATTGGCCACAAAATAACCGTCGAAGAATACAATGCTGCATGTCGCCGCGAAGTGATGCGGTATACCGATGTGTGGAATGACCTTACGGAAAAAATGGGGTATTGGGTGGACTTAGATCATCCGTACGTCACCTATGAAAATGAATACATTGAAACGCTTTGGTGGATTCTGAAAGAACTTTACAATAAGGATTTATTATATAAAGGCTATACCATTCAGCCTTTCTCACCTGCTGCAGGCACCGGTTTAAGTTCGCACGAACTGAATCAGCCGGGCACGTACCGGGATGTGAAAGACACGAGCATCGTGGCCCAATTCCGCATTCGCAAGGAACAATCGCATCCAATGATGGATCGCTTATTCGAAAACGATGAGGAAGACACCGCGATTTTAGCTTGGACGACCACGCCTTGGACCTTGCCTGCAAACTGCGCGTTAGTGGTGGGGAAAGACATCGAGTATGTGAAAGTTAAAACCAACAATGCGTATACGCAAAAACCTGTGAGCGTGGTGTTGGCTAGTAATTTGGTGGCTAAGCACTTTAAGGAGACGCCTGAAATCGTAGATCGTTTTAAAGGCGCGGATTTAATCGGGTTGAAATACGATCAATTATTACCGTATGTGACCAACGCTGAACTGGAAGAGAAGGCATTTCGGGTGATTCCTGGAGATTTCGTAACGACAGAGGACGGTACGGGTATCGTGCACGCTGCCGCAACTTTTGGTGCAGACGACTTTAGAGTTTGCCGCGAGCAAGGGGTGCCGGGCGTTTTTGTAAAAGACGAAAACGGAAAAGATGTGCCCATCGTAGATCGTCAAGGGAAATACGTGGCTGAAATGGGCGATTTGGCTGGCCATTATGTAAAAGAAGAATATTATTCGGATGAGGAGCGTAAGGATCCTGCCTTCCGTCCTACGGATGTGTTAATCGCTATCAAACTGAAAGAAGAAAATAAGGCCTTTGATGTTCGGAAATACGAGCACAGTTACCCACATTGCTGGAGAACTGATAAGCCTGTTTTATATTATCCGTTGGATAGTTGGTTTATCCGCACCACGGCTGTTAAGGATCGATTAATCGCCTTAAATAAAACGATCAATTGGAAGCCAGAAGCGACCGGCACAGGGCGCTTTGGTAACTGGTTAGAAAATTTAGTCGACTGGAACCTTTCAAGATCCAGGTATTGGGGAACGCCATTGCCTATTTGGAGAACAGAGGATGAATCGGAAGAGCGGTGCATTGGTTCTATGTTGGAGTTAAAGGCTGCATTGGAGGAAAGCATTGCTTCGGGCAAATTATCCGCGTCGGAGCAAGCAAATTGCGAAGCGTATTTAAATAAATTTGGCACGGAGAACTTGGATTTACACCGTCCATTTGTGGATGATGTGATTTTAATTTCGCCTAAAGGCCAAAAAATGAAGCGTGAAACGGATCTTATCGATGTGTGGTTTGATAGTGGTGCGATGCCGTTTGCACAATGGGGGTTGGATGCAGAGAAAGTGAAAAATGGAGCTGCAAGACCATTTAAAAAGGGCTTTGACGGCGCCTATCCTGCTGATTTTATCGCTGAAGGGGTGGACCAAACTCGCGGATGGTTCTTTACTTTGCATGCGATTTCTGTGATGCTTCAGGATTCTGTGGCCTTCAAAAACGTAGTCTCTAACGGATTGGTGCTGGATAAAAATGGTAACAAGATGTCAAAACGTCTTGGAAACGCGGTGGATCCGTTTGCCACCATTGAAAAATATGGGGCAGATGCCAGCCGATGGTACATGATCAGCAATGCATCCCCTTGGGATAACTTGAAATTTAACCTGGAAGGTTTAGACGAGGTGCGTAGAAAATTCTTTGGCACCTTATATAATACATATTCTTTCTTTGCTTTATATGCCAATATCGATGGCTTCAGCTACAAGGAGGAGGAGTTGCCGATTGCATCGCGTCCAGAAATCGATCGATGGATTTTATCGCTTTTGAATACTTTAACGAAGGAAGTGGATGAATTCTATGCTGATTTTGAACCGACTCGTGCTGCTCGCGCAATCCAATCCTTTGTGGATGAACATTTAAGCAATTGGTACGTGCGCTTATGTAGAAGACGTTTTTGGAAAGGCGATTATTCGGAGGATAAAATTTCTGCGTATCAAACCTTATATACTTGTTTGGATACTGTAGCGCGTTTGATGTCACCGATCGCACCTTTTTACAGCGATCGTTTATTTTTAGATTTGGATGCGGTATCGCAAAAATCGGGTGCTGAATCAGTGCACTTGGTGGACTTCCCTGTCTATAATGAAGCCTTGGTGGACAAGAATTTAGAATATAGAATGGGCTTAGCACAAGATATATCATCTTTAGTATTATCTTTGCGGAAGAAAACCAGTTTAAACGTTCGTCAACCCCTGCAAAAAATCTTAGTCCCTGTATTGGATTGGGCCTTTGCGGAGCAAATCGAACAGGTGAAAAACCTAATCTTATCTGAAACGAATGTAAAGGAATTAGTGTTGATTACCGACACTGCTGGCATTATTAAAAAGAAAGTAAGACCGAACTTTAAAGTTTTAGGTCCAAAAGTCGGCAAGGATATGAAAGCGGTGGGTCAAGCGATTTTAGAATTAGATCAGACTGAAATCGCTACCTTAGAGCGAGAAGGTTGGATTACTTTAAATGAACTGGGGCATCGTGTGGGCTTGGAAGATGTGGAAATTTTAGCAGAAGATGTGGAAGGTTGGCAAGTGGCGAGTTTAGGAAAATTAACAGTTGCATTAGATATACAAGTAACTACTGCCCTTAAAGCAGAGGGTGTTTCAAGAGAATTGGTGAATCGGATACAAAACTTGAGAAAAGATAAAGGCTTTGAAGTGACCGATAAGATTCAAGTTATAGTGAGCGATGTGCCATTCATCACGGAGGCTTGCAAAGAAAATCTGAATTATATTAAAACAGAAACTTTGGCAGAGTCTTTGCAGTTTGATGGCGAATTTAAGGGAGGTGATGAAATTGAAATTGAAGATCACAAACTTAAGGTATTAATCGAAAAATTATAGGAATATGTCTACGAACACAGAAAAAACAAGATACAGCGATAGCGAACTAAAAGAGTTCAAAGAGATTATCTTGGAAAAATTAAGAGTTGCAAGAGAAGAGTTAGCTGAGTTAACCAAAACCTTAAATAGTAGCAACGCAAACGGCACAGATGATACGGCAGGAACCTATAAGACTTTAGAGGATGGTTCAGCAACTTTGGAGAAAGAGCAAACAAATCAATTAGCGGCAAGGCAAAAGAAATTTATCGACAACCTTGAAGCTGCATTGGTGAGAATTGAAAATAAAACGTATGGTATCTGCCGGGAAACAGGTAAATTAATCCAAAAAGAACGTTTACGTGCAGTGCCGCATACGACGTTAAGCATGGAAGCTAAATTAAAACAATACTAAGCAATATATGAATATATCTGTTAAAACGATATTGCTTATTATATCTGTTTTATTGGTAGACCAAATTTCGAAAATTTGGATTAAATTGAATATGACCTTAGGCCAAGAATATAAAATCTTTGGCGATTGGTTTATTATTCATTTTACTGAAAACAATGGGATGGCTTTTGGCATGGAGTTCGGTGGGGAGTTTGGGAAATTGGCCTTGTCACTGTTTAGAATTATCGCTGTGATCGCGATTGGTTACGGGATACACTACATGATCAAAAATAAATACCACCATGGATTTGTTTTATCGGTTGGTTTAATTTTGGCAGGCGCATTAGGAAATATTATAGATTCTACTTTCTATGGTGTGATTTTTAGTGAGAGCACTTGGTTTGAAAAAGCTGTTTTTATGCCTGAGCAAGGCGGTTATTCCAGTGTTTTTCATGGAAAAGTGGTCGATATGCTCTATTTCCCGATGATAAAAGGCACTTATCCTACCTGGTTCCCGATTTGGGGTGGTGAGGACTTTATGTTCTTTAGGCCCGTGTTTAATATTGCAGATACCGCGATCACCTTAGGCGTAATCATTATTTTATTATTTCAGAAGCGCTATTTTAAGGAAGAAGAAGTGGAAGCGGAAAAAATAGAAGCAGCAGCTTAAAAAACAGGTCGATTCGATCTGCATATACCTTATATAAACATCGCAATGGAAGAAAACATTGCGATGTTTTTTTTTACTCCATTACTAAGTATTTTCCCTTATTAAAAATACGGAATTCTTTGTATTTATGAGGGTCTTTCGCACGGCTAACTTTGTTCTAACAAAATAAAGTTAAAAGTTATGAAAACCAACATGAAACAACCCCTCACGAAAGCAAGTTTTGCTTTATTGATTATGGCACTAATCGCCTTTGCCCCTGCCTGTAAAAAGAAAGAAAAAACAGATCCTGACAACCCTATGAGCGGCGCGATGCCGATGCCGAGTTATCCAACACCTTCGGATGCAGACGCTATTTTAGTGGCTGTGAAGTCATCGGTTCCATCTCCGGTACAAATGCCAGGATTAGGCATGGATATTACGGTAGATATTGGGCTTGGAATTGCTGTTTTTAAAAACAATGCGAAGGCAGACAAAGTCTTATTAAATAGCACCGAACTTACATTTACAAATGGGGTGCACACATGGATGCCGAATTTCAGCAATGTAACGGACCCTACCAGCTTAACTGGTATTAATCTAAATGGAAATATTACCTGGGATGTTACCAATCCAACCATTCAAAAAACCCTAACTAATTTGCCAGGCAAGCCGACTGTGAATAGCGGTAAAACGATTACAAAATCTCAAGGATTTGTTATTACTAACAGCGCGTCAAGTGGTGCACAAAATGTGCTATATGCCATTCATGCTAACAATAAATCAGTGATGAAGACCTTAAGTGGGAATAGCACTTCTTGTTCATTTACTGCTGCGGAATTAGCTGAGCTTGGAAATACAAGCAATGCCATCGTGCAGACCAACGCGTACACCATTACAAATGAGACAATCGGTGGTAAAAAGGTGTATTTCGTGCGCCAATCTTCGTATTCCATGACGGGGATAGAAATTAAGTAAAATCATTTAAAATCATTTAAAATCATTTTAACATCAATAAATCACACACTTACTAAATTTTAAATTATGAAAAGTTTATTCAAAAAAGTAGTTTCAGCAGCAGCCATGATGGTGTTTGGGCTTTCTCTTTCCTATGCCCAATCGTATGAAAAAGGAGACAATTTATTAAACATCGGAGTTGGATTTGGCGGGGGATTTGGAATGCCCATCGGATTAAGTTTTGAACACGGATTTAGCGACAAGATCAGTGCAGGAGCCTATTTGGGGTATGCTTCTACGAGTGAAGATTTTGGCGTAGCTAAATGGAAGTGGACCTATGGTTTAGCAGCGGCAAGAGCTTCGTACCATTTTGATTTCAACGTGGAAAATCTTGATCCATATTTAGGTGTAATCTTAGGGTACAATTATGCAAAAGGAGAGTGGAGTTCAGGAGGCAGTGGAGCATTTAGTCCTTCAGCTGGCGGAGTAGTCTATGGGGGACACGCGGGTGCAAGGTATTACTTGTCATCAAAATTTGCTGTTTTCGCTGAAGTTGGATATGGTCTTGGAAATTTAAATGCAGGTGTTGCGTTTAAATTATAATCAAGTAAGTGGGGTTTTTTATCTTGATTTGGGGTATCAGTTCACTGGTACCCCTTTTTTTAATTACACTAAACCTTTTGCGTAAGCATACTTAATTAACCCAACGGTATTTGTGGCACTTACTTTACGCATTAAGTTTTTTCTATGCACTTCTACCGTTCGTTCGCTTATAAATAAATTTTTAGCAATTTCTTTATTTGTGTGTTCCTTTACAATCAACCGCAGCACCTCCACCTCGCGATCCGTTAATGCACATTCGACAAAATCATTGTCTTTGGCCTTCTGAAAAAGTTGTAAACCTACTTCAGCACTCCAATAGGGTTTGCCTTCCATCACGGTATGCATGGCCTGTAAAAGTTCATCCGAAACGGTTTTCTTCAAAACATATCCTTGAACACCCGCTGAAATCGCTTCTTTTATAATCACAGGTTCATCGTGCATGCTTAGCATAATCATCTTCGGAGGCGAAGGAAATGCATTCACCTGTTTGATAAATTCAATCCCCGTCATATCGGGCATGGAATGATCCACCACTATTAAATCTACCTGCACGCCGGACTTTAAAAAGGAAAGTGCAAAATTGGCATTGTTGAAAGTACCCACAACTTGAAAACTTTGATCATTTTCAAGCATCATCTTCAATCCATCCGTTAAGATAGGATGGTCATCCAGCAAGAGGACTTGGTGCTTCATATGGGGTTATAATTTGAGTCAAATATAAAAAATCATTTAAAACCAAGAAAACAGATTTTTTCAACTTCCATCTAAACTATTCGACTTCCATTCTGACTGTTCAACTTCCATACTGACTGTTCAACTTCCATACTGACTAATTTACAGGCACCATATCAAGAATCCTGTTTATATAGAAGATTCTAAGAATTGACACAACTGTCGAATTAGGCATTGAAATTAAAAATTCCTTTTCTTATCAAAGAAAATTTGGACCAACCACGCGATTGTAACATCCAAGATTAAAACGGTGTATAAATAGGAATAATTTTAAAAATGTTTATATTAGCAAGGTATTATCTGTCAAAAATAAAATTTTGATCATGGGCAAACTTGCTTTTTTTGTGTCGATCTGTGTGTTTGGCTTCGTTTTCAACCTTAGATCGGAAGCACAATCGACCAACCCATCTAACCTAAATTCAAGAGGATCCTTAACTGCCGGTTCTTTAGATAGTCAATTTATTTATTTGAATTGGATATCAAAATCTCAAGAAGATTTTAAGTTAGTTCGAAGAAGAAACTTGGATTTGATCAAGCAAAATGTTTTAGATTCCGTTCAAGCACTACGAAGTGAAACTTTTGAATTAAAAAAGGTGCGCGATGAATTGCAAGATCAACTAAAAGTTGCAAATGACAGTTTACAATCGGTGTCCGAGAAGCTAATTGAAACGGTGAATGAAAAAAAATCCATCAAATTATTGGGAATTTCGTTCTCTCCCATTTCTTTTAACATTGTAATTTTAGGCATTATTATTTTGCTTATCGCCCTTTTAGTGTTTGCTTTTATTCGTTTGACCCACAATAACATCACGACAAAAGAATCGAAAGATGCATTAAATAATCTGCAAGATGCCTTCGATCAACACCGTAAAAAGTCACTCGAAAAGGAGCAAAAACTGATGCGTCAATTACAAGACGAAATTAATAAGAGAAACTCCTAAAGCTAAGTTCAAATAATATTTGGATTTAGAAAGGAAAAAGCCTAATTTTGCAAGCCAAAATAAGTGCTTGACACTATGATGGTTTGTATTAAAATTTTATCCCTGTAATATGTCCAATATTGGAAAAATAGCCCAGATCATTGGCCCGGTAGTTGACGTCAGCTTTACCGAGAATGCCAGTCTACCGAAGATTTTAGATGCGTTGGTCATTGAAAAAGAGAATGGTCAACGTGTAATTTTGGAAGTACAGCAACACTTAGGAGAAGAACGTGTGCGCACAATTGCCATGGATGCTACCGAAGGTTTGGTACGCGGCATGGAAGTTCGCGAAACTGGCGGCCCTATCAAAATGCCTGTTGGTGATGCGATCAAAGGACGCGTTTTTAACGTTGTTGGTGATCCAATCGATGGAATCAAGGAATTAGATAAATCGAATGGTAAAAGCATCCACAATACTCCGCCTAAATTTGAAGATCTCTCTACTGAAACAGAGATTCTTTTCACAGGGATCAAAGTAATTGACTTGCTTGAACCTTACGCAAAAGGTGGTAAAATTGGATTATTCGGTGGTGCCGGTGTAGGTAAAACAGTATTGATTCAGGAATTAATCAACAACATTGCGAAAGCATATTCAGGTTTATCTGTATTTGCTGGTGTAGGTG
>CAYTDM010000018.1:0-49632 GCA_964436635.1 uncultured Sphingobacteriaceae bacterium | reverse complement strand
TTAGTAGTTTAGAGCAGCACAGTTTAATCATTTAGAGCAGCACAGTTTAATCATTTAGAGCAGCACAGTAATAAAATGGGAAATAGGATTCCTTCTGATATTGACCTTGAACGTTTGCCAAACCATGTTGCGATCATCATGGACGGGAACGGTCGTTGGGCAAAAAAGAAAGGTAAAATGCGTGTCTTTGGGCACAAAGCTGGGGTAGCGACCGTCAGGGAAATTGTAGAGGAAGCAGCTACCTTAGGATTGAAATATTTAACACTTTATACGTTTTCTACAGAAAACTGGAACCGTCCGAGCTATGAAGTCAATGCCTTGATGGAATTATTTGTGGCAACGATTAATAAAGAAATTAAATCATTAATAGAGAATGGTATTAAATTCAATGCCATTGGAAATATACAGCAATTGCCGAAAGAATGTCAATTGCAATTACAAAATGCCATTGAACGGACCGCTCATAATACGCGTACCACGTTAACTTTGGCGATCAGTTACAGTGCTCGGTGGGAAATTGTAGAAGCAGCGAAAAAAATTGCGCGAGCGGTAGAAGATGGGAATGTTAAACCGGATCAGATCGATGAGTCTTATTTTGGTTCGCAATTAACGACTGCCCAAATGCCGGACCCGGAATTATTAATTCGTACCAGTGGTGAGCTCAGAATTAGTAATTTTTTACTTTGGCAATTGGCTTATTCCGAATTGTATTTTACGGATAAATTGTGGCCCGAATTTAGCAGGGCGGATTTGCATGATGCGATTCGGGTGTTTCAAAATCGAGAAAGACGGTTTGGAAAAATCAGTGAACAATTATAATCGAAGCCTTAATTCGAGAAAAATAATATCATTTAACAAAAATTAACAACATAACAGCGTAGATTAGCGGCGATAAATTAGATAAATGAAGCGTTTTATAATATTTTCTTTTTTCAGTATTCTGGTAAGCGGAGTTTTTGCTCAACAACAAGGACAACGTGTGAATGTAGGTGACCCAAATGAATTTAGTTACTTACAACCTCAATCTTATATTATAGGTGGGGTGACGGTGAGTGGGGCACAATACTTAGACACAGATGTCTTAATTACGATTTCAAGGTTGGTCAAAGGTGCGCGTATCGAGGTGCCGAGTGATGAGACGTCGAACGTAGTAAAAAATCTAATGGATCAAGGGTTATTTGATGAAGTGGAATTGTATGCGGATGCCATTCGCGGAGATTCGATTTTCTTCAATATCCATGTGGTGGAGCGTCCGCGTTTGACCCGGATCGAAGTGAACGGTTTAAGCAAAAGTCAAACCGAGGAGGTTCGTAAACGTTTAAATGAAAATGCAGGAAAAATTGTCAACCAAAACCTGTTAAATACTACGAAAAACACAATTACTAAGTATCTGAGTGAGAAAAACTTCTTATACCCAGATATCGAAATGACTACGGTAAAAGACAGTTCTCAGGCGAATAATGAGATTCTAATCGTAAACGTGGATCGCAATTATAAAGTGCGTGCGGAACGAATTAATTTCACTGGTAATGAGAAGTTTTCGGATGCACAGCTTCGCAAATTTTTCAAGGGAGTTCGTCAGAAAGCCTGGTTTAGAGTCTTTGGTCCTGGGAAATTTAAACAGGATAAATTCGAAGAAGCAAAAGTTAGTTTAATCGAAAAATTGCATGAACGTGGTTACCGGGATGCAGAGATTTTGCGAGATACCGTGTACCAAAAAGATGCGAAAAATGTCATTGTTGACATCGATGTGTACGAAGGCCCGAAATATTATTTTGGAGATATACGTTGGCAAGGAAATGCTAAATACTCCGATACTGTTTTGACTAAAATTTTAGGGATCGAAAAGGGGGATGTATTCAGTGAAAAGAAATTGTTAACAAAATTACAAGGTCCTACCCGGAACAACGATGATGTAGCAACTTTATACATGAATGATGGGTACCTCACCTTTACGGCAGATCCAATTCAAACACGCATTTATGGGGATACCATCGATTTAGATATTCGCTTATACGAGGGTGCGCAATTCACCATCAATAACATCATTCTAAAAGGAAACGATGTAACCAATGATCGTGTATTATTAAGAAATATCCACACCAAACCTGGGCAAAAATTCTCGAAAGAGATGATTATGAGAAGTGTGCGTCAAATCGCTCAATTAGGGAATTTTGATGAGCAAAAAACTAACCCGATTCCTACGAATGTGAATCAAAACGATGGAACGGTGGATATTGAATATACCGTGGCAGAAAAGCCTTCTGATCAGGTGGAGTTATCAGCTGGTTTTGGAGCTGGGCAAATCATTGGAACAGTTGGTTTATCTTTTAATAACTTCTCTACCTCGAATTTCTTCAAGAAAAATTCTTGGAAACCATTGCCTCGTGGAGATGGTCAAAAGTTAAGTTTGCGCGGACAAACGAGCGGTAAACAATACCAATCTTATAGTTTTTCATTCTCAGAACCTTGGTTAGGAGGTAAAAAACCGATTTATTTTGGGGTGAGTGCCTACACATCAAGGTCCGCTCCGCAAGCAAACCCATATTACCGTCGTTATTTTAACATTCCGGATAATGAGATGCAAAAAATATGGATGAATGGGGTAACCTTTACCTTAGGTAAACAGTTGCAGTGGCCAGATAACTGGTTCCAATTGAATTACTCTTTAGGGTTCCAACAGTATAAGTTGCAAAACTATGGTAACTACTTCCTGTTCGATAATGGTACTTCGTATAACATTAACTTGACGCAGGAATTGAGCAGAAACTCGGTGGATGCGCCTATTTATCCGACTTCTGGATCGCACTTAAAATTAACGGTTCAAGTAACGCCGCCGTATTCTTTGTTTAATAAAATTAACTACTTAACGGCACCGGATGAGGAACGTTACAAATGGGTGGAATACCATAAATGGAAATTCGATTCTCAGTGGTTTATTCCGATTGCAGGCAAATTAGTTTTGAAAACTCAAGCACAATTCGGTTATTTAGGCACATATAGCAGTGTAACTGGATCTTCTGCCTTCGAACGTTTTAAATTAGGGGGTGATGGGATGATGGGCTTTGACTTCTTGCAAGGATCAGAAATCATCGCCATGCGTGGGTACGAAAGTGGCATGGTTATTCCTGAAGGAACATCGGATGTGGTGGTTGCACAAAACTCGGGAAGCCCGATTTATGCTAAATATCAATTAGAGTTAAGACACCCGGTACTATTAAATGATCAAGCTACAGTGTTTGTTTTAGCCTTCGCAGAAGGTGGTAACACTTGGAATCGATTCCGCGATGTGAATCCATTTAAAGTGAGGCGTACAGTTGGTGTGGGAGCTCGTATTTTCTTGCCGATCTTCGGTATGTTAGGTTTAGATTACGGACATGCATTCGATCCGATTGCGATGCCACCAAATGTCAATATGCCATGGAAGAAAACATTTACATTTAGCATCATGCAATCCATGGGAGGATTTAATTAATTAATAATATATTAAACGCAGTTAAACCTTTTTCGACATATATTGTCCAATAAGGAGATATTAAAACACGATTTTCAATTTAATTGTTGAATTATGAAAATAGTAAAACTGGCCCTTTTTACATTGTTTATTAGCGCCCTGAGTGTGAACTCAGCTTTCGCTCAACGTTTTGCATATGTGGATACTGAATATATTTTACAACATATTCCTGAATACAATGCTGCGCAAAAACAGTTAGATGATATCTCTATAAAATGGCAAGAAGAAATTGATCAGCGCTTTACAGAGATCGAAAATCTGTACAAAAAATATCAAGAAGAACAGGTTTTATTAAGCCCTGAAATGCGTAGACAGCGTGAGGATGAAATCATTAATTTAGAAATTGAAACGAAAGAATTTCAACGCTTAAAGTTTGGCTATGAAGGAGATTTGTTCCAAGAAAAAATCAAATTAATTCAACCCATTCAAGAACGGGTTGCGAAAGCCATTCAACAAATCGCTGCTGAACAAGCGTTAGATATTATCTTGGATAAAAGTGGAGAAGTTGTATTTTTGTATGCGAATCCTCGTTTAGATAAAAGCGATGAGGTGATTGTGAAACTTGGATATAAACCGGATCCTGAAATGATTAAGAATTAAATATAAGAATCAGGCAATTAAACTGTTTCACCTAAGTATCATTGCTTAAAGTGAATTAATAAACCAAAAAATAAACATTAACAAGGGCCAACTGGGGTTGGTAATTTTAAATCAAAGATGAATAACATGAGAAATGTATTGAAGAGCCTGGCTGTGGTAGCAGTGCTTTTTTTAACAATTGGTTCGGCAAATGCACAACAAAAAATCGGACATATTAACTATGCTGAAATTTTCACTGCAACTGCAGAGTTTAAAAAAGCAGAGAATGAGTTAAAGGCAATGGATAGTGTAAAAACAGGTGAATTGCAATCAATGTTTAACATTTATCAACAAAAAAGAAACGAGGCGCAAGAGAAATTATTGAATCGCAGTGAAGCGAATAAAAATGAAATCGATCCTCAGTTACAAGCTTTAGAACAAGAATTGCAGCAAATTGAAGGTCGTTTACAAGAACAACAACAAATGGCTGAGCAAGAATTGACTCAAAAACAACAAGAATTATTTGCTCCTATCCACCAAAAAGTGGGTGTGGCGATCCAAAATGTTGCGAAAGAAAAAGGATACGCATATGTATTTGACATTTCAAGCACAAACGTTCCTTACTTTGAAGGAGGAGACGATTTAAGCAACGATGTTAAAATCAAATTAGGCATTACAGTTAACTAATCGTTCTGTATTCCATCGCGAATAAAAAATTAAAAAGTTAAAATCCTCGTCAATTTGGCGAGGATTTTTTTTATTTGTTTATAATTTATCTAAATAAATTATTATGCTTGCATAGTAATTTTTATTAGGTAATTTAGCAGTGGACCTTATTTACCATTATGATAACACAAATCATCTTTGGAATTTTATTGTTAGCAGCAATTGGACTTGCCGCCTACAATGGCGCTAAAATCGTTCGTAACATCCGTTTAGGGGGTGCTTTGGATAGAACGGATCAGCCTGGAGTGCGATTAAAAACCATGTTATTGGTGGCCTTTGGTCAACAAAAAATGTTTAAGCGACCGTTTGCCGCGCTTTTACACCTCTTTGTGTATGTCGGCTTCGTTATCATCAATATTGAAATGTTGGAGATTGTGGTCGATGGATTATTTGGCACACACAGAGCGTTTGCAGGCATGGGTAAACTTTATAATGTCCTCATCGCATCTTTTGAATGGTTAGCTTTCCTGGTGCTTGTAGGCTGTATCATCTTCTTAACACGTAGAAATTTATCTAAAATTAAACGCTTTTTTGGCACAGAAATGACGAGCTGGCCAAAAACCGATGCGAATCTAATTTTAATTACTGAGATCTTACTGATGACTGCGTTCTTAACCATGAATGCAGCAGACCAAAAATTACAGGCCTTGGGCGCACCGCATTATATTCAAGCGGGTTCGTTTCCTATTAGCCAATGGCTAGTGGGCTTGTTACCGAATGAGGTAAATTCATTAATTTTCATTGAGCGATTTGCATGGTGGTTTCACATCATTGGGGTATTCGCATTTTTGAATTATTTACCGTACTCAAAGCATTTGCATATTTTATTGGCCTTCCCGAACACGTATTTTTCGAACTTAAATCCGAAAGGTCAATTTACCAATATGGATTCTGTGACGAATGAAGTGAAAGCGATGTTGGATCCATCCTATACACCATCTACTCCAGAAGGGCCGATTCGTTTTGGTGCCAAAGACGTGATGGATTTGACTTGGAAAAACTTATTAGACGCTTATACCTGTACTGAATGCGGGCGATGCACTTCAGTGTGTCCAGCAAACATCACAGGCAAATTGCTTTCCCCAAGAAAAATCATGATGGATACCCGTGATCGCTTAATGGAAGTGGGTAAGAATATTGATCAACATAAAAGCTTCCAGGATGATGGGAAGTCACTTTTGGATACTTATATCACGCGCGAAGAGATTTGGGCTTGTACCAGTTGTAATGCCTGCGTAGAAGCCTGTCCTGTCATGATTAATCCTTTAGAAATCATTACAGATTTAAGACGTTTTGCGGTGATGGAAGAATCGCAAGCACCAGCGAGCATTAATGCCATGTTTGGCAACATAGAAAATAATGGAGCACCTTGGAAATATGCACAAGCAGATCGTGCAAATTGGAAGGACGCATAACGAAATTTAGAACGCAATTGAATAATCATATAGTCATGGCAGAAACATTCAACATCCCAACCGTTGCAGAATTAGTAGCAAAAGGAGAAAGTCCAGAAATCTTATTTTGGGTAGGTTGTGCCGGCAGTTTCGATGAGCGCGCACAAAGAACCACCAAATCAATTTGCAAAATCCTTCACCACGTAGGGTTGAAGTATGCGATTTTGGGCACCGAAGAAAATTGTACGGGTGATCCCGCGAAACGGGCTGGAAATGAGTTTCTGTTTCAAATGCAGGCCATGATGAACATTCAAGTGTTAGATGGATATGAAATCAAAAAAATCGTGACGGCTTGCCCGCATTGTTTCAACACGATTAAAAACGAATATCCTGCATTGGGCGGGCATTATGAAGTGATTCATCATACGCAGTTGATTCAAGAATTAATCGATGCAGGTAAATTAAAAGCAGAAGGAGGAGAATCCTTCAAAGGTCGACGCATCACCTATCACGACCCATGCTATTTAGGGCGTGCAAATGGGGTGTATGAGGCTCCAAGAAAAGCTTTGGAGGCCTTAGATGCCGAATTAATCGAGATGCGTCGATGTAAGTCAAATGGCTTGTGTTGCGGAGCGGGTGGGGCGCAAATGTTTAAAGAACCTGAAAATGGGCATAAAGACATTAATATTGAGCGCATAGAAGAAGCCTTGGAAACCAAGCCTGAGATCGTAGCTGCTTCTTGTCCATTTTGCATGACCATGTTAAACGATGGGGTGAAGATTAAGGAGAAAGAAGGAGAAGTTCAGGTGCTTGACATTGCGGAAATTACTGCGAAGGCAAATGGATTATCCTGATAATTTTGTACTTTCGGTGCTATGTTAGTCCGAATTTACGAAGAAAATCCAAACGAAAAGAGCATCGCTCAAATCGTTGACATCTTAAAAAAGGGAGGAGTAATCATCTATCCGACCGATACGGTCTATGGATTGGGCTGCGATATTAACAATCCGAAAGCCATCGAACGGGTGTGTGAAATTCGAGGAATTAAGCCAGAAAAAGCAAATTTGTCTTTTATTTGCTATGATCTGACCGACATTTCTGCGTACACGAAACCCTTTGACACCGCGACTTTTAGGATGCTTAAAAAAGCACTTCCAGGTCCATTTACTTTTATTTTTAATGCGAGCAATCAGGTTCCAAAATTATTGTCTTCAAAGAAAAAGACGGTAGGTATTCGGGTGCCTGACAATGCCATCGCGCGAGAAATTGTGAAACAGTTAGGAAACCCGATCGTTTCGACATCTATTCACGATGACGATGAACTTTTAGAATATTCTACAGACCCTGAATTAATCTATGAAAAATATGCTGAACGTGTAGATGTAGTGATTGATGGTGGTTATGGGGACTTCACTCCTTCTACCGTGGTGGATTTAACCAGTGGCACGATCGAGATTATCCGGGAAGGAAAGGGCGACATAGAAGATTATTTATAAAGGTGGGGAGCCAAAAGGCTGCGCAGCTTAGAGAATCACTAGATCATCGATGACTTCTTGTCCCACTTTTTCATTTAAGCGTGCAATGATTTGCGAACGCATAAAAAGTAGTTCATTCTTCACCACCGCAGATTCCACTTTGACATAAAGCTTTTGATCCTTCACATACACCTTTTGCGTGCGGTTTGCGATAGCGGTACCCATTACGGATGCCCAAGCCGACACCACAGCTGTTTCGTCAAATTTCTTTCGAATTTTATACGTGTCCAGCAACTGCTCAAGCGCCATTTTTACGTTTATGTCTTCTCCTCTACTCACAGCAAGATCGGTTTTGGTGTATAATTTAGTGAAAATAGGGCAAATTTACGCTTTATTCAACGCAATTTGCAACGCCCTCTTGAATGGCAAAGTAACGAATATTCGTTGGAATTCCAGCAAATATTTGTTGGATTCGAGCCATGTCGGTGTCGGTAATGAATAACTGTCCAAATTCATCATTGGAGACCATTTCCATAAGTTTTCGCACGCGGACTTCATCTAACTTATCGAAGATATCATCCAACAGTAACAGCGGCTTATACCCCTTTACATCTTTAAAATAGGTGTACTGGGCTAATTTTAAGGCGATGATAAAGGATTTTTGTTGACCTTGAGAACCAAACTTTTTCAGTGGAAATTGTTCGTGAATCGTAAAAATCAAATCGTCTTTATGAATGCCGACCGTTGTGCGCTCTAAAACGCGATCGCGGTCGTAATTTGCGCCAAGCAAACTCAAAAAATCTTGTTGATGAAGAGGACTTTCATAAGTTAAACTGACGGCCTCTGCCCCATCGGTGATAAAGGAATAATGCCGGGCAAACTCTTGAACAAAGCTGGATAAAAAATGCTTTCTTTTTTCATAAATCTGCCGGCCATGCTCCGCCAATTGCGCATCCATGACCTCCATCAATTCACGATCTAAAGATCCTGATTTCCCTACGTTTTTTAATACCGTGTTGCGTTGTAATAAGGTGCGATTATAGGCAATGAGCTGAGTCAAATAAAAAGGATCTGTTTGGGATAACACGGTATCCATGAACTTTCTTCGCTCCTCACTCCCATCCATGACGATGCTGGAATCTGAGGGCGAAATCATCACTAAAGGAAATTGACCGATGTGATCCGCTAAGCGATTATACTCCTTTTTATCCTTTTTAAAAACCTTTTTTTGATTCCGTTTTAAGCTACAAGCCACTTGATGATCCAAGTCGCTTTTTTCGAAGGTACCTTGGACCATAAACCAGTCCGATCCTAATTTAATTTGCTGCGAATCAATGGGGTTAAAATAACTTTTACAAAGGGATAAGTAATGAATGGCATCTAAGAGGTTCGTCTTTCCAGATCCATTATTTCCAGCCATAACATTGACTTCTGGCAAAAATTCGAGGCTTGCCTGATCGTAATTTTTAAAGTTGAATACGGACAAATTCCTCAACCACATGGAAAGGATTATTTTATTTCTTCAAAATCTACGAATTCTCCAGCCTTATTTGCGCCCTTGCGCTCACCCTCTCTAGGTGGAACAAAATCAATGCGCACTTTGCCATCGGCCGTGTGCTGACGCTGTTGAGATTGTTGTCTATTTTGATAATTGAATCCGCCTCCTTGAAATTGATCTTGTGCGTTTTTCATCATTTTTTCTGCTGCCTTTTTCATCGCCCAAGGAAACAGAAATCTCGCTAACACACGCAATAACCAAATGACAGAAATTGCGATTAATAAAAATTTTAATAAAAAGTTCATATACGTATCAACTATTCACTTGCCTGTTGCTTCGCAACTTGAATGGCCGAAACCAATTCTTTGCTGCGCTGCGACCCAATAATATAAACCAAACCGTCTTTATCCGTTAACCAAACGGCATCTTTTCCACCGGCATAAAAACGAATTTTTCCCTTTTGATGTAAATTATAGACTGGATTGTTTATGAAATAGGAACTATATGGTTTTGCTTCCACAGAGCGAATACTTTGAAGATCAATCTTCACTAATCGCGTCGTCCACAATCCACTTAATAATAAACTACCTGGTTGAACGGTAATGCGGTAATGTAACACATACATCATCGCAACGGAACCGAATACAATGGCAGCCCCCACAATAAAAAACAATTGGCTATCGACCGCGCGATCTAAATTAATGTAAAACGCTACAAAACAAAATAACGCCAAAATTAATCGCACACTTAGCCAACCTCGGTCACGACCAAGATATTGATTTTCTATATAGATGGGTTTATCCGCCATTTTGACAAAAATACGATATTACCATTACATTTCGAGTAGTGGTTGAAATATTATAATCCGATGACATGCGGTACGGAATCACCCACAAAATACGGCCATTCGCGTCCACCATAAGGGGCACTTCGTCTTTTTGCCATCGGGAAAGTTTAATCTGTGTGAAATAATCGCTTATTTTTTTTTGTTTGCCCTGCATCCCAAAAGGCTTAAACACATCCCCTTCTTTCCAGCTGCGAATGTGCAACGGCATAGGAATCAAATCGGCATCGAAAAGTGCGTAATGGGGATCATTCGCATGCAATTTCACCAGCTCCATCGCTTCTTCGTAATTTCGGACAGGAACAGTTTTGGTCTGCAAATGTCCCGAATTCGGCTCGGTTAAAATCACTTCTTTAATCCCGTTTTCTTGCTGTAAAATAGGTTTCAAAACAGCCGTCTCCCGATTCACCAGTAGTTGATATTCCGAAGAAAAAAATTGTTGGCCGCTCTGCGTGCGCGTTGTTTGGGTAAGGGTCCTCCAAATATCATTAAAAAGGGTGCCTCCAAATCCATAAGGTTGCAGCAATTCATGTAAAATTATTTTATTGGATGGATCCAAAAGAAATGGGCGAAGATCCATGTGAATTTGTTGGTCTATCTGTTTCAGGTATTGCTCCGCAAATTCCACTTTTCTCGCTTCGATAAAAGTTTGAGCATCCTGAGCTGCTTGTGCATTTTTTAAAAAGGTATGCTCCAAATCTGGATTCATCGCTCTTAAAATCGGTAAGACTTCTAATCGAATCTTATTTCTCCAATAATGGGTAGAAAAATTAGATTGATCATCGCGATACCGAATGTTCAACGCCTGCACCGCATCTGCAATTTCATCGGAAGTCAAGAATAACAAAGGCCGAATAATGATTCCATTTTTCGGATCCATCCCCGACATTCCCCGCATCCCTGTACCGCGCAACTGATTAATGAGGATGGTTTCGATTTGATCGGTCGCGTGATGGGCCACAGCGATATAATCAAAACCCTCTGAGGCACACAACTCATGAAACCAGGCATAGCGCATGGTTCGGGCAGCCATTTGCGTGGACACTCCATGCTGCTCTGCATAGCTGCTGGTTTGGAATTGTTTTACAAAAAATGGAATGTTATGTGTTTGCGCGAGCTCCTGAACCAAGGCTTCGTCCAAGTCGGATTCCTCGCCCCTTAAGTTAAAATTACAATGAGCAATGCCGATTTCATAGCCGGATTGCATCAGCAAATGAAGCAATAACATGGAATCTTTTCCTCCACTGACAGCGACTACAATTCGGTGGGTGGTGGGATGGCATAACTGTTGCTCCGCAATAAATTGATCGAAACGCCATTGAAGAGTACTCATATACCCAAAGATAAGGTTAAAAATTGTTATTATCCCGCTTATTAATACTAAAAATACATACTTTTGTGTTGATTTGAAAAAGCTAGTTATCCTTCTATTTATGACGTTCTTGTCTGTGAACCTGTTAATGGGTCAAGACGATAATCGCATGCAGCTGCTGTCCTCTTCGCATAGTAGAATCGATGGGGTGAGCGGTCGCATGATTAACTATCGTCCGGTCTATGAACACAAAGGATCTACTTTATCCGCAGATAGTGGATTTTTATACAGAGACGATTTAGGGAGGGAGTATTTTGATGCCTTCGGGAATGTGATCATTACCCAATCTAACGGGACGATGATTTATGCGCGTACGTTAAAATACGTAGCTGAAACGCAGTTTGCAACGCTCACTGGAAACGTACGCATGGTGGATGGCGAGTCTGTGTTAACGACCAATTTCCTTACATATAATATGCGGGCAGGGATTGGCACCTATACGGGGGGCGGTCGAATTGTGAATCAAAGGGATACGATCGTCAGTAAAAATGCTTGGTATTTCAAGGAAACGAAAGATGCTTATTTTCGGCACGAAGTGATCGTTCGAACGCCGGATGTGGTGATATTGACGGACACGATGCGCTATAATAGCGAGTTAAAGAATACGTACTTCTATGGCCCGACGAATTTGAAGGGTAAAAATGGGGAGAATCTTTATACCGAGGAAGGTTACTATAACACGGAGTCTGAGTTAGCAGAGTTTTACAAAAACAATCTTTATACTGAAAAAACAAGGTTTTTAAAGGCTGACACCTTGTTTTATGATGGGAAAAGTGGTTTCGGAAGAGGGGTGAAGAATGTGTTTTTCGTGGACACTACGGATCAGTTTTTTGCGGAAGCGCAAAAAGGACTTTATAAGCAAGAGGAAGAATCGATTCTATTGACGGAACTGCCTTTAGTGACCATGGTGTTAAAAAATGATGATGGGGTACCGGATTCAGTGTATATGACTGCAGACACCCTGTTTTCAAAAATGATTTTGCTGAAGGATTACAAGGCGATGAACTTCAAGTTAAATCGAGAGGGTGGGGATTTTGAGGAAGTGGAGGAGGATTTTGGGAATATAGATGGAAATTTAAATGGGGGTGCGGGATCCGATTCTACGCAAATGAGCCTGGGTTCACCGAGAGATGCTACTTTAGGGTTGGATAGCATACCACCGTTGGACTCTACAAGGGTGCTGGATAGCATACCACCCTTGGATTCTGTTCGGATGGCGGATGCGACTCGTGCTGTAGATGTTAAGAGCGCTGTGGATGCTAAAAGCTTTGTAGATAGTGCCAAAAACGTCAAGGCAGCTATACCCCGTGTGCAAGGAAGTACGATCTCAAACGAATTAATTGCCGATAGCGTTTTACGGCAAAAGACACAATTTCCTACTGGGCGAGAAGCGGATAGTTTGTTAAATACTGCGATGGGATCCATTCGCGCGGCGACTTCTAACAGCTTGGATTCTTTGACGCTGGACACGGTGGCTCAGGTGAGGTCGCCGCAGGACTCAATCGTTCAAAAAGCGTCGAATCAGGAAGTGTTAGAGAGCGATACAGCACGGACGAGGATCATTAAAGCATATAAATCTGTGCGGGTTTACAAGACGGATCTGCAAGCCGTAGGAGATTCTGTATATTATGGTTATCCAGACTCCATGATGCGATTTTTCGGCAAACCAATGGTATGGGCGCAAGGTTCTCAACTTTCTGGCGATTCACTGTACCTGCAATTAAAATCCGAAAAAATAGATAATCTGCTGTTGTTGGGCAATGCATTTATCGCCAATACGAAACAAGATTCTTCCAAATTCAATCAAATAAAGGGTAAAAAGATTACGGGATTTTTTACGAATGGTGAGTTGGAAAGAATTTTTGTGGATGGAAACGCAGAGAGCATTGCATTTCGAGAAAATAAAGAAAAGACAGCTTTCACTGAAATGCATCATAACCGCAGTAGCCGGATTAAGATTTTGATGAAAGATGAGGAATTAACTGATTTTATCCCCATCCGATCCACAGACGGCACGATTTATCCGATTCAATTATTGCCTCAAGAACGGGAGGTGTTAGAAGGGTTTATTTGGAAGCCTGGAGATCGACCGAGGTCGAAAGCCGATTTGCTCTTGCGAAAAAGGGAGTCGGATCCTTTAAACAATCTGAATTAAGCAATCTGAATTAAGCAATCCGAATTAATCGATCCGAATAATTCTATTCGAACATTCATATCCGATTTAGTCAACCACAACTACGCTTCGATCCTGCTATTTTCCGGAGTATTCACGTAAAAATTCAGCCATTTTATTTACGGCGCGCGTGCGATGGCTGATCGCCGTTTTCTCTTCCATTTCCATTTCAGCAAAGGTCTTGGTGTATCCGTCAGGGATAAATAATGGGTCATAACCGAATCCTTTTTCTCCACGGCGGGCTGTCAATAATTGACCATCGACCTGACCTTCAAAAAAATAATGTTGTCCATCTAAGCGAAGGGAAATCACAGTAATAAAACGTGCATTACGGTTAGTGATGCCTTCCATTTTGCGAAGCAAAAGATCCATGTTCTTCTCCATGTCACGGGATCCACTGTAGCGTGCTGAATACACACCCGGCTCACCATTCAGTGCTTCCACCATCAGGCCTGAATCATCGCCAAAACAGTCCACTTGAAAGTGATCTAAGAGGTATTGACTTTTTTGGGCGGCATTATCGTGGAAGGTCTCCCCTGTTTCAGGAATGTCATCTTGACAGCCGATTTCCGCTAAAGTTATCAACTGGAAAGTGTCTCCAATAATCGCTTGAACTTCTTCTAATTTATGTTGGTTGTTTGTAGCAAACACTAGTTTTCTGGCCATCTTGAGATGATTTAGAGTTGATTTAAGAACTGATTTAAGAACTCATGTGAAGTTTTAAGGCGTTCCAAAACACACGCTTTTTATCGACATCCTGATCCATTTCTTGGAATGAGTAGCTTTGAAGCACAGGAAGTTGCTGAATGTGGCTTGGCTGGTGCAATGGCAGGTTGATTCCGGACAGCCCCAATGTTTCCATAGAGATTCCAGCCCCTAATAAAACCATTTTTTGTGGTTTTATCTTAGAAACCATTAAATCGAATGATGGCTGTTGAATGGCCAAATTCAGCAAAGCGATCTGATCCAGCCTAAGTTTTAATGCACCAAGAATTTTTTCGAATGCTTCCATTTCTTGAGGAAGCATTTGATGCTGTTCTTGGGCTTGTGCGTGATGAAAAATAAACAAACAAGGTGCTGCTACGTTTCCGATAAACGAGAGGTTTACAGGAGGTTTTTCTGTTTTGGACCCCATTTGGAACCATATCTTATAGGTTGATACAGGTTCCGCCACCTGCTTAGGCTCATCAAGCTTAACCGGATCCTCAAGCTTAACCGGCTCCTCAGGTTTAACCAGCTCCTCAACCTTAACCGGCTCCTCAGGTTTAATCGGTTCCTGCACTCTAACCGGTTCTTCAGGTTTGGCCACCTCATCCAGTTTAACCGGCTCTCCTTCCTGCGAAGGCTCTTCAATATTAAAAAGTGTTTGATCCATTAAATGGACCAAAGCAATCGGATCGGTGGTTATCAATGGTGAAGTTCCTGAAGTTTCGGCGTTCGTATTGTTCATCGTGCTATGGTGCTTCATTAAAAAGATTCAGCTTCTAATTGTCCTCAATTAGAAGCTGAATTTAAATTCATTTCACAGAAATTATTGTCCTAAAATCCATGCAAAAATCAACGGCGCAACAATGGTCGCATCGGATTCTACAATGAATTTTGGAGTGTTAATATCCAATTTACCCCAAGTGATTTTTTCGTTTGGCACCGCGCCAGAATACGAACCGTATGAGGTCGTCGAATCAGAAATTTGACAGAAATAACTCCAGAATGGAATGTTTTCCATTTCTAAATCTTGATACAGCATTGGTACAACGCAAATAGGGAAATCGCCGGCAATTCCTCCTCCAATTTGGAAGAATCCTACTCCTTTTCCATCGGAATTTTTGATGTACCAATCGGCTAAGTAACCCATGTATTCAATTCCGCTTTTCATGGTAGATGCTTTTAATTCGCCTTTTACGACGTAAGAAGCAAAGATATTTCCCATGGTGCTGTCTTCCCATCCTGGAACGACAATAGGAATATTTTTTTGCGCAGCGGCTAACATCCAAGAATTTTTAGGGTCAATTTCGTAATATTGCTCTAAAACGCCGCTATTAAGCATTTTATACATGTATTCATGTGGGAAATAACGCTCTCCTGCGTCCTCTGCGTCCTTCCAAATTTTATAAATGTGTTTTTGCAAACGACGAAACGCTTCTTCTTCTGGAATACAGGTGTCTGTTACGCGATTATAGTGGTTTTCTAATAAATCCCACTCATCCTGTGGACTTAGGTCGCGGTAATTAGGTACGCGTTTGTAGTGGGAATGGGCCACTAAATTCATAATGTCCTCTTCTAAATTTGCTCCTGTACAGCTAATAATAGACACCTTATCTTGGCGAATCATCTCCGCAAGGGAAATACCTAACTCTGCAGTACTCATGGCTCCCGCCAAGGTAATCATCATTTTCCCACCTTCATCTAAATGCGTTTCATATCCTTTCGCTGCATCGACTAAGGCAGCCGCATTGAAATGCAAGTAGTTTTTCTCAATAAATTGCGAAATAGGTCCTTTTTGTTTGCTCATTACGCTTTAATTATAGTATGTTGAATTAATTTACTTTTTATTTTGTTCCACAAATTTTGTGCTAAATCGTCCAGCTTTCACAACTTGCCAAAAATGAAGGATCTACACTGGCTCCGATTCCTGGTTCATCTGATATGGATACATCAAAACCATTATATTGTACACCGCCTATGATCGGGTCTTCTAAGTGTCCGACCATGCAGGTGTCCAAATCAAAGAATTGGACATATGGAGCAGCATAAGCAAAATGAACTTTAGCTGCTAATGCCAATCGAGTTTCCAACATGCCACCAATCATACAAGGCATGCCATGGGATTTGGCCACCTCATGAATCCGAAGGGCTTCAGTAATGCCCCCTGATTTTGAAAATTTGATATTGATAAAATCGCAAGCACGATGTTGAATTAATCGTTCCGCATCGTAATGGCTGTAACAACTTTCATCTGCCATGATGGGAATTTCCACCTGTTCTAAAAGATTCGGCAAGTGATGGTCATAATACGTGCGCATGGGTTGTTCACAAAACTCGATGTCGTAATGCGCTAAACCTTTAAGAGCCACGAGGGCACCTTCTGGCGACCATCCCTGATTCGCATCCACACGAATGACGATGGCATTCCCTACACGTTCACGGATGACCCGAATTCGTTCAATATCTTTTTCTGGATCTTTCCCTAATTTAATTTTTAACTTGGTCGCTCCTGCTTGCACAAATTCGGCAGCTTTTTCAGCCATGTTTTCCGGCTCGGAAATGCCGATCGTAATGTCGGTCGTGATGGTGCGTTTAGCGCCTCCTAACCATTGATAGAGCGGTAGACCTGCTTTTTTAGCTACCAAGTCATACAAAGCCATATCAAAAGCAGATTTTATCGTCGTATTTCCGGAAATATACAGGTCCAATTCAGTCAAGCGGCTGGCGATGTCCGCAGCGCTTTTACCGATCCATAACTTGGCGAAATCCTTTGCCAATGTAATGCACGTATTTTGGGTCTCCCCGACGATCATGGGAAACGCAGAACATTCCCCGTAACCGATGTGTTCAGTATCCGTTTGGATTTCAATTAACGTGTTTTGCGCATAGTCCATGATGCCTGTGGCAATCACAAAAGGCTCCATGGGGATGCTAAAACGGTAAATCTTGATGGCTGTAATGTTCATTTTATCCCATTCAGTATTGAATCCAAGCTTTGATTAGCGCAATGCTTCCGGCACCGGCTTTTCTAATAAATATTGATAGTAAAAACGATTGCGCTCTTTGCGGTCGTAATCTGTTTTTTCTCTTGCAAAACCATGGCGGCTTCCAGGATAAATCATCAATTCGAAATGTTTATCTCTGTTGGTCAACGCATCCACTAATTGCATGGTGTTTTGCATGTGCACATTATCATCCATGTCGCCGTGCAACACTCTTAACACGCCTTTATACTGATCTACATAGGTTAAAACAGATCCTGCTTTATAGCCTTCTGGATTATCTTGCGGAGTATCCATGAATCGCTCAGTGTAGTGTGTATCGTATAATTCCCAGCTGGTTACGGGCGCTCCCGCAATCCCGAAATCAAAATAATCAGCTCCTTTGGTTAATGCTAAACTTGTAATGTATCCACCATAACTGTGTCCAGTAATCAGCAATTTATTTTTAGCTACATAAGGTTTGCTTTTCAACCATTTTGCAGCTGTAATATAATCTTCCATTTCCCAGTAGCCTAATTGACGGTGCATTAAAGCCACCCCTTCTTTCCCAAAGTGTCCTGAGGCACGGTGATCGACAGCTATTTGGATGATTCCTTCATTTGCCCAATGTTGATTGCTGGTTCCTTTCCAAGTGTTTCTGACGGTTCCTGCATTTGGGCCACCATAAATACTAAAGATGACAGGATATTCTTTTGATTCATCAAAATCGGTCGGCCAAGTAATGGTCGCGGGCAATTGGTAGCCATCCGGAGTAGGAATATAAACTAATTCTGTTTTGGCATAGATGTAGTCGTTGAAATCAGCAGCTTTGCTGTCCGCAATCTCTCGGATGATTTCCCCTTTATTGTTTAATAAAGCAATCTTGTTTGGCGTAGACACATTGGAATAGGTGGTTACAAAATGTTGTCCATCAGGAGAAACGCTCACTTGATGGGTGTAGTCCCCAAATGTTAAACGCTTTAAATTTTTGCCTGAATAATCTACACGATACAGGTCAGAGGTCGCAGAATGCTCTTTCCTTGCATTGAAATAAATGACTTTATTTTTCTCATCGATGTGTGCCAATGAGCTTACTTGCCATTTTCCTTCCGTGATCGGGTTGATTAATTTTCCATCCAAAGAGTATAAATAATAGTGTGCCCAGCCAGTTTTATCACTTTTTAAAATATAATGTTTGTTATCAGCTAAATAGGTAATGCGCTCACTATGATCTAAGTCAATCCAAGCGGATTGCTTCTCGTCGTAAATTTCTTTTTTGCTTCCTGTTTTCGGATCGACTTGGTAGAACTTCAAGTTGGTTTGATCGCGATTCATCCATTGAACCATTAAATTACCGCTATCAAAACTCCAATACGGTTGGCCAAAATACTGATCGTCTTGCTCATTGAAATCCGCCCATACCACAGGACTTCCTTCCACTTTCACAAATCCTAAACGGACAGTTGGGTTTGAATCCCCAGCCTTTGGATAACGTGTTTGCTCAAGATAGCCGTGCTGACCTCTTGAACCATAAATAGGGAACATCGGTACATTCGTGTCATCAAATCGCATGAATGATAACATTTTGCCATCTGGCGACCACCAAAAAGCTTTGTAACGAGTGCTTCTGCCTAAAATCTCTTCAAAATACACCCAGGAAGCCCAACCGTTATAGATCACATCGGTTCCGTCGTGCGTATAACGAATCTCTTTTAAATCTGCTACGCGCAATGCATATAAATCATTGTTCCGCGTAAACGCTACGTATTGATTATCCGGAGACAAGGTAGGGTTCATTTCCTCCACGTCTGGGGATTGGGTTAATTGTTTTGGGGTACCCTGACCTTCACGAATAAAGATATCTTTATCTTGTACATAAACCGAAATGGTACTGCTTGGTGGAGGAGTATACACAGATCGCTCGCCAGTTTTCACGTGCACTTTGTTGCTTTGGCGTGTTGCCGGATCGAACTCAATGTAATGAGCGGCATCGGCCCAGCCACGAATGGAAACGATTGATTTGGTTAAGGATTCTTTTTGACCTAAGGACTGTTGAAGATCTAACCGTTTGCTTTGCGCGAGCGTAGTCGTAACTGCTCCCTGTAAACAAACCACAAAGGCAACTAATGTAAATAAAGAAAGATTTCTTTTCATCGTAATTATGTTATGCTTGGTAATTCTATGGATTAATCGGTTCTATTTTGTAAATGATTAGACAACAAAGTTGACAATTCGACCTTTTACATACACCATTTTCTTCACAGCTTTCCCGTCTAAATATTTTTGAATATCAGGGTCATTCATTAATAGCTGCTCCACTTCCTCTGCGGTCAAATCCAAAGATAATAATTTATTTGTCTTTAATTTTCCGTTGATGGATATCGGGTAGCTAAACTCACTTTCCTCCAAGTATTCTTTCTTAAATTCAGGATAAGCTGCATACGAAAGTGTTCCTGCTTCATGCCCCAGAAGCGTCCATAATTCTTCAGTGATGTGTGGAGCGTAAGGGTGAAGGGTGATGATTAATGGCTCTAAAATGGCGCGTTTATTACATTTTAGGTCTGTCAACTCGTTTACACAAATCATAAATGCGGAAACAGAGGTGTTGAAGGAGAATCGTTCAATATCTTCCTCTACTTTTTTAATGATTTTATGAAGGGCTTTAAATTCTTCTTTGCTTGGGGTTTCGTCCGACACATTAAAGTTCATCGATGCATCATGGAATAAGCGCCACAATTTTCTTAAAAACTTATAAACTCCTTCTATGCCATTCGTGTTCCAAGGTTTACTTTGTTCCAATGGACCTAAGAACATCTCATACATGCGCAGGGTGTCTGCTCCGTATTGCTGGATGATGTCATCCGGATTCACCACATTGAATTTGGATTTGGACATTTTTTCGACCTCGTGTCCACAGCGGTATTTTCCATCTTCAAGGATAAATTCAGCCTCGCTAAAATCTGGACGAGATTGCTTGAATTTTTTTGTATCCAAAATGTCGTTGGCCACAATGTTCACATCCACATGCAATGGTATGGTCCGGTATTGATCCTTCAATCCATGCGAAACGAAGGTGTTTGTGCCCCGACCCTCCTCATCCAATATACGATATACAAAGTTACTTCGCCCTTGGATCATGCCTTGGTTGATTAACTTCTTAAATGGCTCTTCTTCATTTACGTGACCTAAATCTTTTAAGAATTTATTCCAGAAACGGCTGTATAAAAGGTGACCAGTGGCGTGTTCGGAACCTCCAATATATAAGTCCACGTCTTTCCAGTAATCAATGGCATCTTTCGAGGCAAATGCTTGATCGTTATGAGCATCCATGTAGCGATACCAATACCAGCTGGAGCCCGCCCAACCAGGCATGGTGCTTAACTCATAGGTATATGCGTCTTGATACTTCCAGTCATTCGCTCGTGCCAAAGGTGGCTCACCGGTTTCTGTCGGTAAATATTTATCAATTTCTGGCAGAATTAATGGCAATTCTGATTCATCAATTAAATACGGAAGTTGATTTTTAAAATAGACAGGTACTGGCTCTCCCCAATAACGTTGACGGCCAAATACTGCATCTCTTAATCGGTAATTCACCCGTGCCTTCCCTAATTTTAACGCTTCTAACTGCTTTATTAGTGCAGGTACAGCCTCCTCGTAGGTCAATCCATTAATGAAATCCGAGTTGATGTAACGACCTTCTTTTGTGGGGTCAGCCTGCTCGTCTATGATTTGAGCATCCGAAATAGGTAAAATTGGAAGGCTGAAATGTTTGGCAAACAAATAATCGCGCTGATCACCAGAAGGAACGCCCATGACCGCGCCGGTTCCATACCCCGCTAATACATAGTCACCGATCCAAATCGGCACTTGCTCTCCGGTAAACGGATGCACAGCATAACTTCCGGTAAATGCTCCAGACACGGTTTTCGTGTCGGCCATGCGTTCCAATTCACTTTTTTTCTTGGTTTTTTCGATGTAAGCCGCGACTTCTGCCTTTTGATCTGAGGTGGTCAACTCTTCTACCCACTCGTGCTCAGGTGCTAACACTAAAAAGCTCACTCCGAAAATCGTGTCTACACGAGTCGTAAACACTTCAATATGCCGAGCATGGTCTTTCCCTAATGGGAATTTCACACTGGCTCCCACACTTTTTCCAATCCAATTTCTTTGCATTTCGACCAAAGGTTCCGGCCAATCAATGGTTTCCAAACCTTTTAATAAACGGTCCGCATAGGCAGTAATGCGCATGCTCCATTGCAACATTTTTTTCTGTTCTACCGGATAGCCTCCACGCTCTGAAACCCCGTTAATTACCTCATCATTCGCTAAGACGGTTCCCAAAGCAGCACACCAATTTACAGTACTTTCTTTTAGGTAAGCTAATCGATATTTTAATAATTCCTTCTGCTGGATTTCCTCAGTAAAGGTATTCCATTCTTCAGCGGAAAAGGTGATGACATCCTCATCGGAAACTGCATTTAGGCCAGCTGTTCCTTGTGTTTTAAAGTGTTTTATTAAGTCTTTGATCGGTCGTGCTTGATCTGCCTGTTGATCGTACCAACTTTCAAATAATTGGCAAAAAATCCATTGTGTCCATTTATAATATCCAGGCTCACTGGTTCTTACTTCACGATCCCAATCAAATGAAAATCCAATGTTATCTAATTGTTCACGGTACCTGGCAATATTCACCTCCGTCGTGACAGCTGGATGTTGACCCGTTTGAATCGCATATTGTTCTGCTGGCAAACCAAAAGAATCATATCCCATGGGATGCAACACATTAAATCCTTTAAGCCGTTTATAACGTGAAAAAATGTCTGAAGCAATGTATCCCAATGGGTGCCCGACATGCAATCCTGCTCCCGAAGGGTAGGGAAACATATCTAATACATAATATTTGGGTTTATCTGATTGATTCGAAACCTTATACGTTTTATGATCGGCCCAAAACTTTTGCCACTTTTTCTCTAAATCCTGATGATGATATTCCATTTCCTCGAAAATTCAATTATGACAGCGAAAATAGTAATTTTTTAGTATTTTAGTTGAAATTCATTACTTTCGCATCATTAACTATTTTGCGTATGGATGTTTATGAGGTGAGCACTTCTTCTAAGAAGACAAAATCAGTATATGTTTCTACTGTGATCAGTATAGCACTCGTGTTATTGATGACGGGTTTATTAGGCTTGATTTTGATTCATGCAAAAAATTTATCCCAATATGTGAAGGAAAACATCGTTCTGAATATTATTATGAACGAGTCTGCCACAGAAAATCAGGTACTGGCTTTCCAAAAAAACGTGGATGCGAATGTCGCTGTGTTGAGTTCCGAATACATCAGTAAGGATTCTGCTGCCGCAAAACTGAGTGCAGAATTAGGCGAAGATTTTGTTACATTCCTTGGGCACAATCCACTTTCCGCTTCCATCGATGTGTACTTAAAAGCTGATTATGCAAATAAGGATAGTGTAGACATTTTTATTAAAGAAATTACAGCTGACTCGAAAGTGAATGAAGTGGTATATCAAGAATCTTTAATCGAATTAATTAACCAAAACATCCGAATTATTGGACTCATTATTTTGGCCTTTGCTGTGATTCTATTAATTATTGCGATCGCCTTAATTAATAACACGATCCGATTAGCGATTTATTCCCAGCGCTTTATCATAAAAAGCATGCAATTGGTTGGGGCTACGCAAGCGTTTATACGCAAGCCCTTCTTAAACTACGGCATGCTGCATGGCTTAGTGGGTGCGTTTATCGCCATTGGCTTGCTTATTTTGACATTATACTTGGCGCAGCGTGAAATACCAGAATTAGCTTTATTGAATGATTGGCCAGCATTTGGATTGGTGTTTTTAGGAGTCATCGCCTTAGGTGT
This sequence comes from uncultured Sphingobacteriaceae bacterium, assembly GCA_964436635.1. GTDB lineage: Bacteria > Bacteroidota > Bacteroidia > Sphingobacteriales > Sphingobacteriaceae > DASRQK01. Next base: position 26,478 of record CAYTDM010000018.1, on the reverse strand, counting down.
GTTAATTTCCGTGATAAGCACCTATTTTGCGGTAAGCAAATACTTAAAATTAAGATCGAACGAATTATATAGATAATAACATGTCTTTAGATAAAAAAGAAAAATCAAAACAACCGATTGGATTTCCGATGGGTAAGAAAAATTATCAGCTACTGATCGCAAGCATGATCGTCGTGATTCTTGGCTTCGTGCTGATGATGGGCACCACGGATATCTACAGTTTTACAAAAATCACCTTGGCACCTTTAGTGGTCATTATTGGATTTTCATTAGGCGTTGTGGCCATTTTATGGAAACGTAAAGGAGAATAATCCTTTTGTAAAACATCGCATTCATTCCTTTTATGTCTATACTTGAAGTTGTCATATTGGCTATCATCGAGGGACTTACTGAGTTTTTACCGGTATCCTCGACAGGGCACATGATTATTGGGACGGCCTTAATGGGCATAGCTCCCTCTCCATTTGTTAAATTATTTACGATCACCATTCAATTAGGCACGATCCTTTCTGTGTTGGTGTTGTATTATAAGCGATTCTTTAAATCCCTGGATTTCTATTACAAGTTAGTGGTGGCTGCATTACCTGCAGCGATTATTGGCTTTCTTTTTAGTGATGTGATCGATGGGCTGTTAGAAAGCCCGCTGACGGTAGGTGTCATGTTAGTGGTGGGCGGCGTGCTTTTATTGTTTGTAGACAAATGGTTTAGCAAACCCGTGCAAGATGACTCAGATCAGATTACCTATGCGCAAGCATTAAAAATTGGATTATTCCAATGCCTCGCTATGATTCCTGGTACTTCCAGATCCGCAAGTACCATTGTCGGTGGAATGACGCAGGGATTAACACGAAAAGCATCAGCTGAATTCTCATTTTTTCTTGCTTTGCCTATGATGCTCGGAGCCTCAGCACTTAAATTAAAGGATTATTTTGACGATGGACATGTGCTCAGTTCTGTTGAAATTAATCAGCTAATTTTAGGGAATGTCGTAGGGTTTGTAGTGGCCATTCTTGCCATCAAATTCTTTATCGGCGTAGTCTCAAAATATGGATTCAAAGCCTTTGGCTGGTACAGAATTCTTGTTGGAAGCATCATTATTATCATGTTGTTATCCGGTCAAAGTCTTAGTATTATATGATAGAATTTGTTCACAAAATTTAAAGAATGGAACGCGTAGAAGGATTTAATTTTGCAGTAGGTGAAGTGCTATTAGTGGACAAACCTAAACATTGGACAAGTTTCGATGTGGTGAATAAAATACGGAATGCGATAAAGCCCACAAAAATGAAGGTGGGACATGCGGGCACCTTGGATCCTTTAGCTACAGGATTATTAATCATTTGTACGGGGAAGCTTACCAAACAAATCGACACCTTTCAAGCGGAGGAAAAAGAGTATACTGGAACCATTACCTTAGGGGCTACTACGCCCTCCTACGATTTGGAAACAGCGATCGATGAAGAATTCGATACGAAAGGCATTACAGAAGAAATGATTCAGGCGGCAGCGGCCAGCTTTATCGGGGACATAGAACAAATTCCTCCTGCACATTCGGCCATCAAAGTAGATGGAGAACGTGTGTATGAAAAAGCGCGAAGAGGAGAAGAAGTCACTATGAAGAAAAGAAACGTCTCTATTCGATTATTTGAAGTCAATACCGCAGCATTCCCAATCATTTCGTTTAAAGTCATATGCAGCAAAGGCACGTATATTCGTTCTTTGGCACATGATTTAGGCGCCAAGCTGGGATGTGGAGGGCATTTAAGCGAATTGAGAAGAACGGGAAGTGGGAATTTTCGTGTAGAAAACGCTTGGCAACTCGAAGAATTAATCCATGTTATTAAAGAAGGGAAGTATGAAAATATATAGAAGTTTAGACGACTTTATCCCTTTAGAAAAGGCGGTGGTAACCATCGGAACCTTTGATGGCGTGCATTTTGGCCACCAAAAAATCATTAGTACCCTAAAGGCAAAGGCAGCTGAAATTAATGGTGAAACGGTGCTGTTGACATTTTTCCCACACCCTCGACTTATTTTGCATCCTGAGGATGATAGTATACGTTTAATTAACGATTTACATGAAAAGGTTTCGCTGCTGAATGAAGCTGGAATCGATCACTTAATCATCACACCATTTACAAGAGATTTTTCAAACCAACATCCTGAAGGTTATATTCGCGATGTATTAGTAGGGAAAATTGGCACGAAAATATTGATCGTCGGCTATGACCATCGCTTTGGCAAAGACCGGTTAGGTTCTATGAAAGAATTGGCCGAATTCTCTAAAATTTATGGTTATAAGGTTGAACAAATACCTGAACAAGACATTAACGATGTGGCGGTTTCCTCGACGCGGATTAGAGAAGCGTTAATTAAAGGGGATATGGCTACCGCAAACCTGTCCTTAGGTTATCCATTCCATATCACTGGCAAAGTAATTCGAGGAAATCAATTAGGAAGAAAAATTGGTTTCCCAACTGCGAATTTGCAGGTCTATGAATCTCATAAATTAATTCCAGCTTATGGAATTTATGCGATTCGGGCACGAATAATTGATTGCCCTACGATTGAAACAGGTGAATTCATCCAGACTACTGCGAAACAAACATTTTTTGGCATGGGTTACATCGGAAATCGTCCTACCATTGATGGTGTGGGCCGCAGCATCGAGGTGAATCTATTTGATTTTTCTGGAGACCTATATGATCAGACCTTACAAGTGGATTTCTTGGACTTCATTCGTCCAGATCAACGATTCGATTCCATGGAAGAAATGATCGCACAAATGCAACAAGATGAGGCGAAAACCAAATCGCTTTTAGGCGTTTAACAGCTTAAGATTCGGTTAATTCTGTTTGAAACTTATCAAGATCCACTTCTTTTTGCCATATGGCCAAAAGAATGGTCGCTGCTGAATTACCAACCATATTGGTTAATGCCCGTGCTTCACTCATAAATCGATCAATTCCAAAAATTAATGCAATGGCTTCAATGGGGATATTACCGATTACTGGTAGGGAAGCGGCTAAAATGATAAATCCACTACCTGTGACGCCTGCAGCTCCATTAGAGGTGAAGGTTAACACAAATAATAAAAACAATTGATCGCCAAAAGACATCTGTATTCCTAAGGCCTGTGCTAAAAATATAGCTGCCATGGTAAGGTAAATCGCTGTACCATCCAAATTAAAGGAATAGCCTGTGGGAATAACTAATCGAACCAATGGACCGTTCACTCCGGCTCGCTCAAATTTTTCCATCAGGGCGGGCAGCACCGATTCAGACGAAGAGGTTCCTAACACAATTAACAATTCTTCTTTAATGAATCCCAGAAATCGCCAAATACTGATCTTATATCGATACAATAGGATTCCCAAGAAAATAAAAATATAGATCAAACAAGCTACATAAAACCAAAACATAAAGATGCCGAGGGTTTTTAACACCCCTAAGCCATACTTTCCAACCGTGAAACCGATCGCACCCATGGCTCCTAAAGGAGCCAATTTCATAATCATTTTAATGACGACAAATATTCCATCTAAAAACGATTGTAAAGCGGCCTTAATCGGTTCCGCACGCTCGTTAATTTTGGATAGTGCAAACCCGAATAACACTGCAAAAAACAACACTTGCAAGATGTTTCCATTCACCATGGCTGCAAATACATTTTCTGGAATGATGTCTAAAAGAAATTGAACCACACCCCTTTGCTGTTTTCCATCTTCAATAAATGAGCTGACTTGGGTGGTATCCAAGGTAGAGACATCTAAATTCATCCCCGCTCCTGGCTTTGCTAAGTTGACCACCAACAAAGCAATGCTCATCGCTACCCAAGTACTAAGTTGAAAGTAGAGCATAGATATTCCACCAATAGAGCCGATTTTTTTCACATTTTGCATCCCTGAAATCCCCAACACAATGCTGCAAAATATTAATGGGGCAATGATCATTTTGATCATTTTTATAAAACCATCTCCTAAGGGCTTTAATGCCACGCCTATTTCGGGAAAAAAATGACCGATCAAAATTCCAATAAAGATGGCAATCAGCACTTGAATATAAAGGTGTTTACGAATCTTTTTCATTCAGGTTGGGTTAGTTTGTGGACAAAAATAACATATTTATTTATGAATAATTTGCTACTTTTACGAGATATGAGACCAATTATTCTAATGCTAAGCCTGATGCTGGTCAGCATGAAGCTTTTTGCGCAGCCAAATACGAATGAAATAGAAGTGTATAATAGATCCGGTGAACGTGTTTCGCTCGAAGCGGTGCTGAAGGCTACGGAGGATAAAAAATACGTTTTTTTCGGAGAGCTTCATGGGAATCCATTGGCACATGAAGTGGAATTTATCCTGTTGCAACATCTACACAAGGTGCATGGCAAACAATTGATTTTGGGAATGGAAATGTTTGAAACAGATGTTCAACATATCTTGGATGAATATTTCAGTGGCATTATTAATCAACGGAGTTTTGAAACCGAGGCAAGGGTTTGGAACAATTATCAAAAAGACTATAAACCGCTGGTGGAATATGCGCGCGAAAATGGCTTACAGGTGGTCGCAAGCAATGTGCCTCGTCGCTATGCAAATACGGTCTATCACCAAGGTGTGGATGCGTTAAATCGTGTAAAAAAATCAGAGAAAAAGTGGATGGTGAAATTGCCATTCAAAATTGATTGGGAATTAGAAAGCTATAAGTCCATGGCGAGCATGTTGCCGGATCACAGTGCACAAAATTTTATCGCATCTCAAGCGTTGAAAGATGCGACGATGGGGGAATGGATTTCACGGTATATGAAGAAAAAAGGGCAAGTGATGTTCCATGTGCACGGTGCGTACCATTCCACCAATGGGGAGGGGATCGTCCCATATATTAAAGGTCTAAAATCAAATGAATTGATTTTATTAACCACGATTCAGAAGCAAGCCGACAAAGCGCTTTCTAAGGAAGATTTTCAAACGGCGGACTACACCTTTGTCAGTCCTTAAATCAAAGTCAGTCCTTAAATCGTTAATTCGTATTCGTCCGATAAATAACTTGGTCGACGAGAAGGATATATTAAAATTCGGTTATAATGTTGGTATAGCCGAGAAAGTTTCAATGGCAAGCCGATAAGGGCTGTTCGATGCGATACTTCACCTTCCCTTGCCGATACAAACACAAGGAGGTCGCCTTCTTGTGTGAATTTTTTAACTTCTGCTAATTCATCCCAATTCGATAAGTTTTCAAATTGGGTGCGGGCAGCTAACTTGTTGGCTGCTGCATATTGGAGGATGGCTTGTTGTGTGCGCTGATCGCAAATAAAAAGAATTCCAATCGTTAATTCTTGGCTTAAACGAAACACTTTCTCTAACCAAAAGTCGAAGCCCAATTCTGATTCCGATAAAGGTGGCGCAATGACCGCAATCCTTTTATGCGTCACCAGGGAACGGTTAAATTCGCACATGAACAAGTTGGTGTCGGTACGGCTTAGGATGCTTTCTGTCCGTTCTCCGACCATCTTTTCAATGATGCTGGGTTTGCTTGGCCAACCTAAGATGATACCATCAGCACTCAGCTCACGCGCTGCTCGACTGATACCACTCGCGATGTTCATGTCGATGGTGGCCATCATATCTACGAGAATTTCACTGCCAGCAGCATATTTCACGGTGGAATCGAGGTTTTTTCGAGCCTTCTTCAAGTTATTCTCCGCCATTTCGTTGTTTTGAACCACCGTCAACACCGTTAAAGGGAAATGAGATTTCTTATTTTTAATGAGCGTGGCAAAATCCAACAGGGATTCCATGTTGTTCAGATTCGCAATAGGCAGCACCAGTTGCTCTTCTAACAAGGTTCTTCCATCCTCCATAGAACTGGTATCCTGCTCTCCGGAAAGCACCACTTTTTTAGAAGCATTTTCAGTTACAAGGGTCGCCACCATGCATGTCACTAAGATCAGAATAATGGTTCCATTCAACACATTTTCATCTATAATTCCATAGTTGAAACCTACCATAATCACTGCTAATGTGGCGGCAGCGTGTGCACCACTTAAACCAAATATTACTTGCCTTTGTGCATTGCTGTATCGGAAAATCTTTTGGGTGACCCAAGCCGCTATCCATTTCCCAGCCAAAGCCGCAATGGTCAAAACAGCTGCAATGTAAATGGCCATCGGCCCTTTTAAAAGCACGCTTACATCGACTATCATCCCGACACTGATTAAAAAGAATGGAATAAATAAAGCATTCCCACTAAATTCAATGCGGTTCATCAAGGCAGAGGAATGCGGGATCAATTTATTCAGTGCCAGTCCGGCTACGAACGCACCGATAATATGCTCCAGACCAGCTAATTCAGCCATAAAGGCCGCACAAAAAACCACAAACAAAACGAAAATAAAATGGGCTGTTTTCTCTCCTTCGACCCGCTCGAAAAACCATTTTGCGATGCGCGGAATGAGGCCGAACATGATTAACAAGAAAATGGTCATGGAAATACCTAAAGTGAGCCAAAAGCTTTGATCTAATTGACCTTGAGAAGCCCCGATCAAAACAGCCAAAATAATTAAGACCGCAGTATCTGTTAAGATGGTACCGCCAATGGTGATGGCCACCGCCTCGTTTTTAGAAATACCGTAACTGTTCACGACTGGATATGCGACTAAGGTATGCGTCGCAAACATACTCGAAATTAAGGTGCTTCCTAAAACATCATATCCCAAAAGGTAATAACAAATGGGAAATCCAATTAAAATGGGAATGAGGAAGGTGAAAAATCCAAATGTTATGCTTTTGTGCTTGGTCTTACGAAATTCATTCATATCCAATTCCAAACCGGCAATGAACATGATGTATAATAACCCAATGGTAGAAAATAGGTCGACTGCAGAATTTTTTTCAAGCAGGTGCAAGCCATGCGGACCGATTAACACTCCGGATAAAATTAACCCGATAATGCCCGGAATTTTGATTCTCCTCAATAAAATGGGAGATAGCAAAATAATAAACAGGATTAAAGTAAATACCAAAACCGGATTACTCAATGGCACATCAAGCACATCTTTGAGATGATCGGTCATATTCCGCATAAACACAAATTTTTGTCAATATATCAAAAATCTGTGAAAGGGTTCGTAGAGAATTACATGTTAATCCAAGGAATTTGATTCGCTTATAATTTATGCACTAAAGTACGCTCTGACGTTTTTCCCTTCCACCCAATTCATAAATGCCTTATTCACTACCCGATTTCCTCCTGGGGTTGGATAGTCTCCTGAGAAATACCAATCTCCCAAATGGTTTGGACAGGCTTTATGTAAATTATCCAAGGTTTGGAAGATTACATGCACATCGGCTTTAATATGTGCACCTTTAATAATGGTAGAAATTTCTTGCGAAATCTCATCATCGCTAAATGGCTCGTAAATTTTCTTTACGTAGTTTTCCACTTGCTCTTTTGGTAAGGACATGGATGCCACACATTTCTGATATACATCTTTAATGATGTGGTCCTTATTGTTTTTGTATAGCAAAGAAATCGCTGCCTCAAAGGCCACGAATTCTCCCATTCTTGACATATCAATGCCATAGCAATCTGGATAACGGATTTGCGGAGCCGAAGAAACCACAATAATTTTCTTAGGATTTAATCGGTCTAAAATGGTTAAAATACTTTGCTTTAAGGTCGTTCCACGAACAATGGAATCGTCCATCGCTACAATGGTATCCTCGTGGTCTCTAACAATGCCGTAAGTCGTGTCGTACACGTGTTGAACCATGTCTTGACGATCTGCGTCTTGTGTGATAAATGTACGCAATTTGGCGTCTTTGATATTTAATTTTTCAAAACGAGGTGTGATGCTGAGCATCTCATTCATTTCCTCGTCAGAAACTTTATCCGCACGATTTAACAGGGTTTCCTTTTGTAAATTCCTCACATAACTGCTGACACCTTCTGACATCCCGAAAAAGGAGACTTCTGCGGTGTTTGGAATGTAAGAAAACACGGTGTCTTTAATGTTATAATCGATGGCCTTTAACACCTGTGGGCATAAAAGTTTACCTAATTGTTTACGTTCTTGGTAGATCTCTGCGTCGCTTCCTCGGGAGAAATAGATGCGTTCAAATGAACATGCACGCAATTCCACTGGTTCTTTAAACACTTCTTCAGAAATTCTTCCATCGCGTTTCACGATTAACGCATGTCCAGGTTTTATTTCTTGGATGTGCTCGTATTTTACATTAAAGGCCGTTTGAATGGCTGGGCGCTCAGATGCGACGACCAAAACTTCGTCATCTTGATAATAGAATGCTGGGCGAATTCCTGCTGGATCCCGCATCACAAAGGTGTCGCCATGACCCAAAATTCCCGCAATCGTATACCCTCCATCCCATGATTTTGCGGAGCGCTTTAATATTTTAGCAACGTCTAAATTTCTTGCGATGAGCGATGAGATTTCAACGTTTGAGTGGCCTTCTTTCTTGAACTGATCGAATAAAATTTGATTCTCAGAATCCAAAAAGTGACCAATTTTCTCCAGCACAGTTACCGTATCTGCCTTTTCTTTCGGATGTTGGCCGAGTTCATATAACTGTTCCAGTAATTCATCGACATTGGTCATGTTAAAATTCCCAGCGATGACTAAATTACGTGTTCTCCAATTATTTTGACGTAAAAAAGGATGGCAACTTTCTATGCTGTTCTTTCCATGTGTTCCATACCTCAAATGGCCTAATAACACTTCGCCTGTAAAGCTTAAATTATCTTTTAGCCATTGGCTATCTTTAAATTGTTCCGGATACAGTCTTTGCGCAGCAGAAAACTTTTTCTGTACATATTCAAAAATATCCGCCACTGCATTGGGTGCCATAGAACGGTATCTGCTGATGTAGCGATTCCCGGGTTTGACATCAAATTTAATAGTAGCAATTCCGGCACCATCTTGTCCACGGTTGTGTTGCTTTTCCATCAATAGGTATAACTTATTGACGCCGTACATGGCCGTGCCGTATTTTTCTTGATAATAAGATAGAGGCTTTAAGAGGCGGATAAGCGCGATTCCGCATTCGTGTTTTATTGAATCACTCATGGTATGAATTGAGTGAACAAAATTAAGGAAATTTATGTTAAAATGCAATATTAGCGATCCACAGACTCAAATTTATAGCCTACGCCTTTCACGGTACTCACATAATGGTCGCCAATTTTTTCTCTTAATTTACGGATATGCACATCGATGGTACGGTTGGTAACGACCACAGAATCCTCCCAAATGTTTTTCAAAATGACTTCTCGAGTATACACCTTCCCCGGTTTAGAGGCTAATAGATAAAGCAGTTCAAACTCCTTTTTAGCCAATGTAATTTTTTCATCACCTTTATAAACGAGGTAGGCTTCCCGATCAATGACTAGATCGGCAATTTCTAATTTGTGATCAGCCAAATCTTCCGAATGTGCATTTCTTCTTAAGATGGCATTAATTCTACTGACGAGGGCTCTTGGTTTTATTGGCTTCGCAATGTAGTCGTCTGCCCCCACATTAAATCCAGCAATCTCAGAATATTCCTCACTCCTTGCGGTTAGAAAAACGATAAATGTAGTTTTAAATTCTGGCATGGATCTTAAAATCCGGCAGGCCTCTATACCATCCATTTTGGGCATCATAATGTCCAAAATAATTAAATCGGGTTGGATTTTTTTTGCGGTGGTAACGGCTTCTTGCCCATTGGATGCATTGGCTACTTGATAGCCTTCGCGTTGCAAATTATAGGTAATTAACTCGACTATATCTGCTTCGTCATCTACCACCAAAATTTTCTGCTTTTGAATACTCATCGCTTTATTTTTTGCTAAAATATGAAGTTAATGGTAACTCAGCGTAAAGTCAATATTAACAAATTGTTAAGTCAGCAACTGTTAACATTCAAGTACAAATGTACTACTTAATTAATTACGGCGATCATTAAAAAGATTCGTCAAGAAATCCTCCAATTCCTTTCCTCTTAGATTTTTTGCAAGAATTAGGCCGTTCGGGTCCAACAGATAACTCGTCGGGATGGCTTTAATCCCGTATAATTCCACCAAAGGAGATTTCCATGCTTGCAGATCCGACACCTGCGTCCAAGGCAAACCATCTTCGTCGATCGCCTTCAACCAGGATCCAGGATTTCCGTCCAAAGAAACTCCCAAAACATCAAAACCCTTGCTATTAAACTTCTGATATTGGGCTACAATGTTTGGATTTTCTTCTCTACAAGGTACACACCAGGAGGCCCAAAAATCCACCAAAGTATATTTCCCTTTGAAATCTTCCAGCTTAACAATTCGGTTATTTACAGTTAACGACTCAAAACTTGGGGCAGGTTGGCCCACAGCAAGTCGTTTATATTTGGCCATTTCTTCTACAAATTGTCGGACGACCGGATTATCAGGATATGAATCTGCTATTTTTTCAGAATATGCAATCAATTCGCTTTCAGAAAATTCGCGATCTAAGGTAGTCATCGCATAAAAACCAGCCAGATTATCATTATTATCAGCGAACGCAATGGTTTTCTCGATGTAATCATTCATGTGTTGACGAAAGCGAAGGATAAATTCTTCGCGCAATGCACTTACAGCCTGTGGATCCAATTTCGCTGACAGTGCAAGAAAATCAGCATCCATTTGTTCATCTAAACGTTTTTTTTCACGTTCAATCGCAGCAAATTCCTTGATCTTCTCGCTTAATTCTGATCCTGCCACTTCATAATCACCGCCCTCGTTCTGCAAATCTGCCTTAAACTGCAGGGACTCTCCATTTTTTACAATAACGGGATACTGGAATTTACCCGCTTCTAAACGAAATAAACGAGGTTGGGTGGCTAATCGTTTGAGTACAAATCGGCCATTTTCAGTCAAAAAAGCAGAATCTAAACGGCGATCGCCCTCGATTAGTACGACGGTCTTTACGTTTCCTGCATTTTCAATCACTCCTTCGATGACAAACTCCTTTGTCCCTTGATTACATGATGTTAATAACAATAAACATGCAAAAACACTCCCAATAAATCTTTTCATATCCACCCTTTATACGTTTTATACGTTTCCAATTCGATTTAAATGGTGCAGAATATCCCCGGCACCAGTCAATTTTACAGATTCGATTTACGCTTCTGGCAAAAATTGCTTTGCATTTTTCAATGCATTATCCAATCCTGACGCATCTTTCCCTCCGGCAGTTGCAAAAAACGGCTGTCCGCCGCCACCACCTTGAATTTCTTTTGCCAAGGTGCGAACGATATTTCCTGCATTTAACCCTTTAGATTCCACTAAGGATTCTGAAACTACGACCGTTAATCCAGGCTTTCCGTCTGACTCATGCCCTAAAACGATAAATACATCATTCAATGAGGCTTTTAAAGCATATGCCAATGTTTTTACCGCATCAGAAGAAGACAAATGCACTTTTGTCGCCAAAAACTGAACCCCATTAATCGATTCAAATTCACCTAACAATTGATCTTTCAATGCCATGGCCTTTTCCATAATGGTCCGCTCTATTTCTTTGCGCAGCGAACTATTATCTTCTAATAACTTGGTGACCGCTACCGCAAAATCTTTCGGATTATTTAACAGGCCTTTTAATTGATCGATTTGCTCAAATTGTGCACGGATCACCTTAGCCGATTTGGTCCCAGAGATGGCTTCAATTCTTCGAACACCTGCTGCCACAGCGGATTCAGCGATAATTTTAAAGTATCCGATTTCACCCGTTGCCTTCACATGAGTTCCTCCACACAACTCCATGGAATACGCCCGATCGAAGGCAATGACGCGAACGAATTCACCGTATTTTTCACCAAATAAAGCGGTGACGCCTTCTGAAATCGCTTGATCAAATGGTACGTTTCTACGTTCTTCTAAGGCAATATTTTCGCGGATTTTTTCATTCACACGGTCTTCGACCGATCGCAATTCTTCATCCGTCATTTTAGAAAAATGAGAAATATCAAATCGCAGCACTTCCTCGTTGACAAAAGAGCCCTTTTGTTGGACGTGACTGCCCAACACTTCTTGTAAAGCGGCATGCAATAAGTGCGTTGCCGAGTGATTTCTTTCTGTATCTTTTCTTTTCTGAACTGCTACTTTTGCAACAAAATTTGCTTCCAGTTCGGCAGGCAGTTGTTGGCAAAAATGCACAATTAAGCCATTTTCTTTCTTCGTATCCGTGATAAAAATTTTCTCACCGCTTTCTTGATTGACTAACTCGCCCGTGTCTCCTACTTGCCCGCCCCCTTCTGGGTAAAACGGCGTATGAGATAACACCAACTGATATTGATCTTTGCCTTTGGCCGATACTTTTCTATATTTTATAAGTTGAGTGGAACATTCAAGGGCATCATAACCCAAAAACACGGTCGCTTCTTCCTCTCCTACCAGCACCCAATCTCCAGTATCGATGGCAGTAGCCGCTCTGGATCTCGATTTTTGGATTTCTAAAGCTTGTTGGAAACCGTCCATATCCACCAACAAACCTTTTTCCCTCGCTAACAATTCTGTTAAATCAATAGGGAATCCATAGGTGTCGTATAATTCAAACGCAAAGTCTCCTGCAATTTGCTTTTGTTCTGCATTGGACTTCAAACCATCCACATACTGTTCAAATCGCTGAACACCAGTCATAAGCGTTCTTAAAAAAGAAATTTCTTCTTCTAATACCACCTTTTGAACGAAATTTTCTTGGGATTTTAGTTCGTTAAAGACCCCATCAAACTGTTCAGCCACGATAGGAACCAATTCATTTAAAAACGGTTCTTTAAAGCCTAAAAAGGTATATGCATATCGAACTGCTCTGCGCAAAATTCTTCGGATGACGTATCCAGCCTTATTATTCGAAGGCAATTGGCCATCGGCGATGGTAAAGCAAATAGCACGAATGTGGTCAGACATCACACGCATGGCAATATCTGTTTGTTCATTTGCCCCATACGTAAAACCGCTCCGGCTGGCGATAAATTGAATTAATGGCTGAAATAAATCAGTATCGTAGTTGGAAGATTTACCCTGAATAACGCGAATTAATCGCTCTAAACCCATTCCTGTATCTACATGCTTCGCAGGCAAGGACTTTAATGAACCATCGTGTTGACGGTTAAATTGCATGAATACCAGATTCCAGATTTCAATCACCTGAGGATGATCTGCATTCACTAAAGAAGCCCCTTCGATTTCAGCGCGCTCAGCATTCGGCCTTAAGTCCACATGGATTTCTGAACAAGGACCACAAGGACCGGTATCGCCCATTTCCCAGAAATTATCCTTTTTATTTCCCATCAAAATCCGATCTTCCGGAACGATGGCTTTCCATAAATCATAGGCTTCTTGGTCCATCCCCAACCCATCTTTTTCATCGCCCTCAAAGACCGTCACATACATTCTATCCTTATCAATATGATACACTTCAGTCAACAATTCCCATGCCCACTGAATGGCTTCTTTTTTAAAGTAATCCCCGAAACTCCAGTTCCCTAACATTTCGAAGAGCGTGTGGTGATAGGTATCGATTCCTACTTCTTCCAAGTCGTTATGTTTTCCAGAAACGCGCAAACAACGTTGTGTATCGGCGACTCTCGGAAATTTGACCTCGGCCTCACCTAAAAACAAATCTTTAAACTGATTCATCCCGGCGTTCGTAAACATTAATGTGGGATCGTTTTTAATGACTACTGGCGCGGAAGGAACGATTTGATGTCCTTTAGATTTAAAAAAGTTTAAATAGGCCTCACGAATTTCTCTACTGGTCATGGATGTGTTCGAACTAATTTTTTTATAATGTATGATACAATGTTTTATCAAAATTCAATGGTTACAAAGTTAAGGCTTTAAAGCGACAAATAAATGGGATAAGCCCCCATAAATTGCGATATCCTTAGAAATAGTTGAAACTTACTTAAAAGTGTTGTAATTTAGCCCAATATCTTCAAATTTGATAAAATTAGTATCATAGTAAACTTTTCAAAGGATGAAAATTAGACACTCAATCTATTCTATAATAACAGGTTTATTTATTCTTGCCAGTGCTTCGCAAAGCTCGACCTTGGCACAGCCTTTCAAAAAAGATAATGCTTATAGAACTTGGTCGGTCGGGATTCATGGAGGAACCATGAGCCAAGCGAACCTATTCGAGTTAGGAAGGGATTACGAGGGGTTAGTATACAATTTTGCCTATGGAGCGTATATTAAAAAACAATTTTTACCGTCTTTAGCTGCGCAATTAGAGTATGTTGGCGGAGCGATTCAAGGTCATCAAGGAGCCGATCAGTTCCAAACGCTATTACCTTGGTCGGCCAGTCTTACTGCACAATTCACCCTGGGAAACACCAACTGGAGGTATAAAGACGCCTTAGTAAAACCTTATTTAAATTTAGGATTAGGGATGATGAGTTACAAACCATGGACCTATGTGGATGAAGTGGAAACTCAATACTCAGCTACTGACGGCATGTTTATTCCTGTGATTTTAGGCGCAAAAATTCGGGTAACTAACGGGATCAACGTTGACTTAGGGTATAGAATGAATTTTGCGAGAACCTATGGATTGGACGGTATTTCTACTGAAAAAAGAGATGTATTTTCTTATACTCATCTTGGTTTGGAGGTAGCCATTGGCAAACGTTCTAAGCCGTACTTAGGGAATACCAATCCGGTGGCGGAACTTTATGATGCTCAGCAAGTACAATACGATGAGCTGGTAGAGAAATTGCGCGAGCAAAAAAATGAATTAACCGCCAAAACGAAAGTGTTAGAAGAGGAAAACAACCGGTTGAAAGGGCAAATCGAGCGAATTTATGCAGATTTAGCAGACGATGACAAGGACGGTGTAGCCAATCGATATGATCAGTGTCCAGACACGCCTGCAGGGGTAAAAGTAGATGGTGCAGGTTGTCCGATTGGTGAACCAAAAACGGTCGCTCCTATCATTCAACAAATTTATATTACGGAAGAGGATAAAAAAATTGTGGAAGAAGCCATTCAAAACTTAGAGTTTGACTCGAGCAAAGCCACGATTCGCCCTAGTTCTTTTCCAAGCTTAAATAAGGTGGCCATTTTATTAATAGAGAAGAATTTTAGTTTAAAACTTGGGGGGCATACCGATAATACCGGCGGATTTAACATGAATATGAAGCTATCGAAAGATCGTGCAGAAGCAGTGAAATCTTATTTGGTCAGTAAGGGGGCCAATGCGTCGAGAATTGAAGCGGTAGGTTATGGTTCTACCCAACCGATTGCGGACAACCAAACGGAAGAGGGAAAACAGAAGAATAGACGCGTAGAGTTCACACTTTATTAATCGATTTCTTACTTGTTTTGAACAGTCTATAAATTTTTAATCAGCTCAGGTACCATTAATTATCAAATATATGAAAAATAAAAATTATGTTGGAATGGCATTGGCAGCTTTGTTAATCAGCGGATCAATGTTTGTAAGTTGCGGAGAAAAAAAAGAAGTAAACGATGTGAATGCGTTAAAAGATGAAGCGATGGCCATTCATGATGAAATCATGCCACAGGTTTCTTTTTTTGATAAACAAACGGTTAAGATTGATTCTTTAATCGCTAATATGAGCAGCATTCATGCGAACAACGCGGGCATTGACACGAATCAACTGAAAAGTGAATTATCTGAGCTAAAAGGGAAATTAGAGGGTGCAACGGATCAAATGATGGAGTGGATGATGAAATACGACATGAATCCAGAAGGACTATCTGAAGAGGAATTGAAAGCTTATTTTGCTTCAGAAGTGGAAAAAGTTAAAAATATGCGCACCGTTTTTGAAAATGTAACGAAAGAAGCGAGCGAAAAACTATCCAACTTCTAATTTAAGATTCAAGAGTGAAATTAAAATTAATATGAAATTAAAATTAATTTGGAGGAGCCTATTATTGGCTCCTTTTCTTTCCCTATTTATTGGTTGTAATGGCACATCTGATAATTCGAACTCCGATTCACTACCTTATTTGGGCCAATTTGATACGCGAAGCGTGCTGGTGGATGGCGTTGAAAAAGTAGACACGATCTATCATAAAATTCCTTCATTTGAATTTACAAATCAAGACAGTGTTCTGATCGATCAAAGCTTTTTTGATGGCAGTGTTTACATTGCAAACTTCTTTTTTACGCATTGCCCAAGCATTTGCCCCACCATGCAACGGAATTTACTTGAAGTCTATCAGACCTATTTAGGGGATGATCGTGTCAAGTTTTTGTCCCATAGCATCGATTTCAAATACGACCAACCTTCAGTCCTTAAAAACTACGCGAATCGTTTAGGTGTTCAAAATGATCAATGGCAATTCGTTACGGGGACGAAAGCTGCGATTTACGGAATGGCGGAGCATTACCTTTCCTATGCGGCTGAAGAAGCTGCAGCTCCAGGTGGATATGAGCACTCGGGATATTTTGTTTTGGTGGATAAAAATAAGCATATCCGTGGAGCCTATGATGGAACCGACAAAGCCTCCATTCAACAATTACAAAAAGATTTAACACGCTTATTAAACGAACAATGATCCGGATGAAGTCTGCTTGGGTACTTGTGGTATGTGGCCTGCTTTATTTTATGACGATTCGTTGCCAAAACAATATGGATATACGAACTGCACAATATTATACCCAAGGGAATCAGTTATATAGTACGCATTGTGCAAATTGTCATGGCCAGCAAGGAGAAGGATTGGCGGCCCTGTACCCGCCTTTAACCGATACGACCTACTTGGCTAAACACCGGCATCAGCTTCCTGGGATCGTTGCCAATGGTTTATCAGGCTCCATCATCGTTGAAGGACAAGAATACAACATGGAAATGCCGGCTAACCCTAAATTAAGCAGTGTAGAAATCGCTTATATCTTAACTTATATTACGAATAGCTTTGGGAATCAACAAGGTATTTTTGATGAAGAAGAGGTGGAGTCGAATCTGTCAAAGCAAAAGTGACGGCTTAAAAATCAATAGTTAGAGCATTCAAATTATCCAGCATGGATTCGCGTCTGTTGAAATTGGCAGAAACCAGCATAAAAGGCAAAAAAAAGGTTTCCAAACGGGGAGAATGGAAACCTTTACTAACCAATTATAAACCTAAATTATGATACTGCAAAGGTAAGACTATTTTACTATTCAATGCAAGTATTTTTTAATATTTTTTTACTTCCGCAATAAAATCATTTAAAACAGTGGTTTTCAGTTATATAAAATTTTATTATTTATGATATTTCCCGACTAAATCTTGATATTTCAAGAAGCGGCTGGCGATTCTCCTCCACTTTTCTTCCTGTTTTTGAAAAATTTCTTTGGTCTTTTGCCTTTTGGATTCGTATTTCTTTTTGGGTGCGTGTTTTTGCCTGTTTCAATATTTTTCCTTAAAACCACCAACTCTGGCGTAGGCCCAATTTCTTCTGGAACAGCAATTTTTTCTACCTCTTGATTCATTAATCGCTCTATGGCCACGAATTTTCGAATGTCTTTTTGCGTAACGAAAGTAATCGCAGCCCCTTCTCGTTCCGCCCGTGCAGTACGTCCAATTCTATGAATATAATCTTCTGGATCTGGAGGGACATCCAAATTCACCACTAAATCTACTCCTACTACATCAATGCCTCTGGATAACACATCCGTTCCAATCAATATTTGCAATTGCCTGTTTTTAAATTGCAGCAATAATGCCTCCCGTTCAGGCTGTTTTAAGTCAGAATGAAAAGCTTGAATATCCAATTTAAGCTTCTTCAGTTCACGGCTTGCCAATTTCACTTTTTCTTTCGTCGACGAAAAGATGATCACACTTTTATAATCACTCTGCGACAATATATGCTTCAGTAATGCAATTTTATTCTCTTCAAGTACCCAGTATTGAATTTGCCGGATTCTTTCAGCAGGCTGAGAAATCGCTAAATTAATTTCTTCTGGGTGTTTCAAAAGGCTTTGCGCAAACTGCCTAATTTTCCCGGGCATGGTCGCGGAAAACATGACGGTTTGCCTACTGGTAGGCAAACGTTTAACGATTTGCATAATGTCATCTTTAAAGCCCATGTCCAACATCCTATCCGCTTCATCCAAGACTAAAAATTTTAAATCATCAAACTTAATCGATTTGGAGGTAAGGTGGGCTAACAAACGACCTGGCGTTGCAATGATTAAATCCACACCTTCTCGCAAGGACCTGCTTTGTTGTTCATAAGCCATGCCGTCCCCGCCCCCGTAAATGGCGATGGAACTGATGCCGGTAAAATAGGCCAAGCCCTCAACCTGCTGATCGATTTGAACAGCCAATTCCCGAGTGGGTGCTAAAATTACAGCACCAATCTTCGGTTTATTTTCCGGATCCATTTTGGAAATCGCGTCCATAATAGGCAATAAATACGCAGCAGTCTTTCCTGTGCCTGTTTGCGCACAAGCAATTAAATCCCTATTCGATTGAATAACAGGAATGGCAGCGGCTTGAACGGGCGTCGCCGATTTAAAGCCCATGCTGGAGAGGCCTTCAAGTAAAGGCTCGTGGAAATTAAAATGATTAAAATTCAATGCTACGTACTTATTGGATAGTGGTCAATTCCACTAACTTTAGCAAATTTAGCAAATTTGTCAAACTTTTGTTATTCCTTTTTATTTCACAAAATAATCAAAATAAATCCGCACTTTTACAGACCGAATGAACATTCAATTTACCAATTCAGAAAAAAAGGAAGCAATCTTTAAAAGCACCTTACATTTAATTCATGAGCAGGGATTTCATGGCTCTCCTATGAGCAAAATTGCTGAGAATGCACAGGTGGCTATTGGTTCCATCTATCATTATTTCGATTCAAAAGAAGCCTTGATCATCGAACTGTTTAATTATTGCCGCATTCAAGCCCATCAGGCTATGTTTGAGAATGATCACGCGGAAACACCCTATAGGAAGCGCTTTTTTACAATCTGGAATAATTTGGTGCAATATTACATAGCACATCCGGCCGTCTTGAGTTTCTTTGACCAATTTTATGCCTCGCCTTTTTCAAAAATAGCATTCACAAACGAAAAATTCTGTTTACAAAGCGAGGTGGCTTTGTTTTTAGAATCGGGCATTCAAATGCAAATTATAAAAAAGTTAGATATTAACATCCTAAGTGCTGCTTTTGTAGGAACCGTCATTGCGACCGCCAAACGCTATAATTATGGCCATTATAAATTTGATGACACACAAATGAATGAAATGGCAGGAATTATTTGGGATGGAATAAAATTAGGATATGCACATAATTAACGCACATAGTTTTTAATAATGAAATATAACAAGATCGGTATAACATTTATGATTTGGGCATGCGGATGCTTTCCTTTGCTCGCGCAAAACAAGGCAGTAAACCAAACGTCAACAATCACTCATTCGGACAAAGCATCTTTAACTGAACTCATTGAATATGCTTTAAAACATCAGGGATCCATTCAAAAAGCCCTCATCGATGAAGAAATAGGAGAGGCAGAAATCGCTTCAGCACTTTCAGGATGGTATCCGCAACTTTCCGGTGCAATAAACTATACCAGAAATATAGAATTACCAACATCAGGAGTCGGAAACTCAGTAGTGCCTATAGGACAAGCTCATGGGGGTTCCTTCCTATTACAAGCGGAACAGCGGATTCTAAATCCGGGTTTAATACAAGCGAGTAAGGCTGCCCCGGCGATTCTTAAACAAAACGATTTAAACACAGAATTGACTAAAATAAATTTGATCGCTGCAGTAAGTAAGGCGTTCTACGATGTACTAATAAGTCAACAACAAATTGAAATCCTTAAAGAAAACATTGCAAGAATTCAAAGGCAGTTAGACGATGCCAAACTCCGTTACGAAACAGGAATTGTGGACAAAACGGATTATAAAAGAGCGGAAATTTCCATTAGCAATGCAAAAGCGGATCTAAAACGAGGCGAAGAATTCTTAACTATTAAATATGCGTACTTAAAGGAATTAGTTGGATTGGATGCAGACCAGGAGCTCAATTTAGACTACACTTATGAGGCCATGGAAGAGGAAATCCTATTGGACACGATGGAAGTATTTGCGCCAGCAAAGCGAATAGAATATCAACAAATTTCCAACTTAAGACGGATACAGGAAATCAATACTCAGTATAATAAGTGGACATTTCTTCCAAACATCTCTGCTTCTTATCAATATGCTATAGATGTCAGGAACAACCAATTTAATGAATTATTCGATCAGCGTTTTCCGCGTTCACTTTTCGGAATTAATTTAAACATTCCTATTTTTCAGGGATTTAAAAGAGTACACGAAATAAGAAAATCTAAACTTCAAGAAGATAAAATAGCATGGGAATTGGAACTCTTAGAAGCCTCGATGCGGACCGAACACCAACGAGCCATGGCCACTTATAAGGCCCATTTGAATGATTGGAAAACAGCCAAAAATAATTTAATCTTAGCGGAGGAAGTGTATGAAGTCATTCAGCTTCAATATAATGAAGGGATTAAATCGTATTTAGAATTGATGTTTTCTGAAACTGAACTGAGGACTACCCAAATTAATTATTTAAACGCATTGAATGCGGTATTATCCGTGAAAATCGACGCAGAAAAAGCATTAGGGAAACTTTCTCCCTCCGATTTTTAAGAATTCAAACTATTAAAAACTTTTAGCAAACTACCATATCCATGAATACGAATACTTTATACAAGTTAATGCAATCGAGCCTAATGATCCTTACGCTTGCAAGCGTGGCATCCTGCGGTTCTGAACAGTCGTCGAGTCAGGCGCAGCCAAAAGGCGAGATGGCCACAAAAGTTACTCTAACACCTGTTACAGAAGAAATTGTAATTGGATATAAGCAATATCCTGCGAATGTAGTTCCCCTGAAGGAAACTGAATTGCGTGCAGAAGTATCGGGATACATCACAGGAATTTTTGTGAATGACGGAGCAGTGGTTAAAGCGGGGCAAAAACTATATGAAATTGATCAAGTTCGGTATGCTGCTGCATTGGAACAAGCCCAAGCGAACCTACAAATTGCGGAAGCAAATCGTGAACGAGTGCAGCGGGATTTAGCTCGCTATGAAACTTTGGCGAGTAAGGAAGCCATTGCGAAGCAAATTTTAGATAATAGTCGCACCGAACTGCAAACTGCAGAAGCACAATTGATGTCTGCAAAAGCGGCTTATACGACCGCAAAGACAAACGTAGAGCGATCAAGTATTCGCGCGCCTTTTGATGGCATTATTGGTATATCTCAAGTCCGCAATGGTGCATTGGTTTCAGCTGGAGGCACCTTATTAAATACCATTTCTACTGTAAATCCGATCGCGGTAGAATTTCAAGTTAGCGAAAACGAACTCAGCCAAATCATTGGGTACCAAAATCAACCAAAAGTGCTTAAGGATTCCATTATCACTTTAGTATTGAATGGCAGTGAGACCTATACGCATCCTGGGCAGCTAACGGTGGTGGATCGAGCCATCAATAGAAACACGGGGACGATTACTGTGCGGGCGAGTTTTGAAAATCCGAAGGGGCTATTGCGCGCAGGCTTAAGTGCTATTATTAAGATTAAGCAACATGCAGATACAAAACAGTTAGTTATTCCTTATAAAGCCATTTCTGAACAATTAGGGCAAACGTCTGTTTATGTTTTAGCTGATAGCAATCGGGTGGAACAAAGAATCATAGAGTTAGGGATGAAAGCAGGAGAAAAAGCCGTGGTAATAAGCGGATTATCCTTGGGGGATCAGGTGGTCTCGGAAGGCATGATTAATTTAAGACATGGAGCACAGATCAGAACGGAGAATTAATAAAAAATTTCTCCCTTAGGTACACAAGTTTTCATCCTTTTGAATAGCAAATAATGATATCAGAAATATTTATAAAAAGGCCCGTTACTGCCATTGTCATATCGATCTTAATCGTGTTGATCGGCACGATTTCGATTTTTTCATTACCAATTAGTCAATATCCCAATATCGCGCCTCCAACGGTGACCGTGAGCGCAAATTATACCGGTGCAGATGCGGAAACCGTAGAACAAACGGTAACGACCCTGATAGAAAGTCAAATTAATGGTACACCAGGGATGGCCTACATGAGCTCGAACAGTACTTCCAATGGAGGATCGAGCATCACAGTAACCTTTGATGTAGGAACAGATATTGACATCGCCACCTTGGATGTTCAAAACCGAGTGGGCATAGCAGAACCTGCACTTCCAGAAGCAGTCAGGCGTTTAGGGGTGACGACCAGAAAAGCGAATACAGACGTTTTAATGATGGTCACCTTGTACTCTCCAAACGGAAGTAGAGATCAGAATTTCTTAGCAAATTATGTTAACCTGTATGTGCGGGACGCCTTAATGCGTGTGAAGGGGGTCGGAGATGTGACCGCTTTTGGGCAGCCCTTTAGTATGCGTGTCTGGTTAGATGCTGCGCGCATGTCGGCCTTGAATTTAACTCCTGCCGAAGTGAATGAGGCCATTCGCGAACAAAACACAAGAATTCCGGGGGGTAGCGTGGGCTCCAGACCACAATCTGGCGACCAAGTGTTCGAATTTCCTGTGGTGTTAGATGGAGATTTAAGTACGGAGGAAGAGTTCGAAAACATAGTGGTGAAAACGAATATGGATGGATCGCTCGTTTACTTAAAAGATGTCGCGCGGATAGAACTCGGACAGTTCAATTATGGGACGACCACAAAAGTAAATGGCATGGTCTCTACGGGTATGATGATTAATCAAACCCCCGGAGGAAATGCCATGGAAACAGCAAAAGGAATTTACGCTGCCTTGGATAACTTAAAAGCAAATTTCCCAAGCGATGTGGATTACCTGGTTTCCTATGAAACGGTTTCTGTGGTCGAAGCATCCATTATCGCTGTGATCAAAACACTCCTTGAAGCCTTGTTATTAGTCACGATTGTTGTTTTTGTGTTTTTGCAAAGCTGGAGAGCCACGATCATCACGATTTTGGCGATCCCCGTTTCCATCGTGGGCACATTTATCTTTTTCCAATTGTTTGGGTTTTCTGTAAACAATTTAACGATGTTAGCTTTTGTGTTAGCGATAGGGATCGTAGTAGATGATGCCATTGTCGTAGTGGAAGCGGTGCAACATTACATCGATGAAGCCAAATTGGATGCAAAAGAAGCGACTCGGCGGGCGATGAAAGACATTACAGCCCCGGTAATTGCCATCGCATTAATTTTGGCCGCAGTATTCGTGCCGGTGGCCTTTATTCCAGGGATGGTCGGTCAATTATACCAACAATTTGCATTGACCATCGCGGTATCCGTTATGATTTCGGCCTTTGTCGCTTTGACTTTAACGCCTGCATTGTGTTCAATCATGTTGAAACCGGCTAAAATCGACAACACCTCTACTGGCATGAACCGTGCCTTTTACCGATTTAACAAATGGTTTGCGAGCGTAACAGAAAAATACGCAAATGGGGTGCAAAAAAGCATTAAGCGGGCTCCGCTGGTTCTGATTCTATTGGTTTGTGTGTATGTAGGCACCTTTGGATTGTTCCAAACAAAATCTACCGGCTTTATACCAAACGAAGATGCAGGCTTATTTTTAGTAGGCGTAACTCTACCTGAAGGTTCTTCCGGCATTAGAACGAATGAAGTCCTGACAGAAATAGAAGCTGAATTTAGAAACTCGATTCCTGAAATTAATAACATCACCCAAATTTCAGGGATTAACTTATTAAATCGATCGTTTAAGTCAAATGGAGCTACCTTCTTCGTTCAACTTAAACCTTGGGAGGATCGAGAAAGAAGCGTTTTTGAAATTTTAGATCAAATTCGAGGTACGTATGCAGGGTATCAATCGGCCTCCATCCTACCGGTTTCTCCCGCAGCCATTCCGGGCTTAGGCATGAGCGGAGGTTTCGCCATTCAATTAATTGATCAGCGAGGCAGCGATATCAAAGATTTCGAGGCAGTGGTCGGACAATATGTCGCCGCATTAAATCAACGTCCAGAAATCGGCCAGGCTTATTCCTTATTTAATTCGCGCACACCTAATTATGAGGTGAGCATTAACAGGGAGCAGGTCAAACGCATGGGCGTCTCCATTGGCCAAGTATACAGCACCCTATCGGGCTATCTTGGAAGCAGTTATGTGAATGATTTCACCAGGTACGGCAGGAATTACCGCGTGGTGACTCAAGCCGACACAACGTATAGAATGGCCATTGAGGACATCAATAAATTATATGTAAAGAATCAACAAGGGGTCGCAGTTCCCATCAGTTCATTGGTTCACTATAAAGTAGTCGAGAAACCGTCCATTATTAACCATTTTAATATTTTCAGATCGATCGAAGTGAGCGGTAGTGCTGCGCCTGGTTACAGCAGCGGAGATGCCATAAACGCCTTGGAAGAAGTGGCTGCATCTGTATTACCGGAAGGTTATTCCTTTGAATACTCTGGCTTAACACTTCAAGAACGTCAATCCGGAAACACGACCATACAAATTTTTGTACTGTGTATCGTCTTCGTGTTTTTACTTTTAGCAGCCCTTTATGAAAGCTGGTCAGTTCCATTTTCAATCTTGCTTTCTGTTCCCTTGGGTTTATTCGGCGCCATCATGGTACTCTTTTTATTGCCTTATTTAGATAATAACATTTATGCACAAATCGGATTAGTAGCCATTATCGGATTAGCGGCCAAAAACGCAATTTTGATCGTGGAATTTGCAAAAGAACGGGTAGATATGGGCATGAATGTCATCCAAGCGACCATGGAAGCGGTTAAGCTTCGTTTACGACCGATCATTATGACTTCTTTGGCATTTATTTTGGGGATTGTACCTTTGATGTTTTCTGCAGGCGCTGGCGCAATATCTAGGCAAACTATTGGTTGGACGGTATTTGGAGGTATGACAATAGCAACAATTTTAGCTATCTTTATCGTTCCTGTGCTCTTTGTGGTCATCACTCGAATTGCATATGGAAAGAAAAAAGTTGGATAATGTAGCGTGAGATTTTCACAGCTATGAATCCAAAAATTTGAAAAAATGAGAAAAACATTCTTTGTACTTTTAATAGGTTTCATTACCCAGATTAATCCTCTACCATGCTTTGCGCAAGCGAATTCTGCATCCGTTAATGGAAACGTTGAGGGAATTGACCGTGCTAAATTAGATGCATATTTTGATGCCTTGGAAAAAAACGATCGATTTATGGGGAGCGTTGCGATCGCAAAAAATGGTCAAATCCTTTATCAAAGGAGCTTAGGATATGCGACTCTGGATCCACAAATCAAATCAAATGCTTCCAGCAAATATCGCATTGGATCCATTTCGAAAACCTTTACAGCGACCTTGATTTTAAAGGCAGTGGAAGAGAATAAGCTAAGCCTCGATCAGGCATTAGCAGATTTTTATCCAGCAATCGATTCCTCCAAGCATATTCAAATCCGGCACCTGCTTAATCATAGCAGTGGCATTCATAATTTTACAGACGATGCAGATTATGCGACTTATTATACCCAAGCGATCAGTGAAGCGAGTCTTGTAAAGTTAATACAAGATAAGGGCTTAGATTTCCAACCGGGCACGAAATCGTCTTATAGCAATTCTAATTATGTTCTGCTCTCCTTTATTTTACAAAAAATTTACGGAGCTTCTTACGGGGAATTATTGGAACAAAAAATATCGAAACCATTGGGGTTGAAGAATACGTATTTGGGGGATGGTATCCAAACTAATAAAAACGAAGTTCAGTCCTTTATTCGACTTTCAAACTGGGTGGTGTCACCTCAAACACATCCCTCTGTGCCATTAGGTGCGGGCGCGATCGTTTCCAATCCAACCGATTTAATTCACTTTAGTGAAGCACTTTTTAATGGTCAAGTTGTAAATGCTGAAAGCCTAAAAACTATGATGTCCGAGAATGGCGAATATGGGTTAGGCCTGTTTAAAGTGCCGTTTTACGACCAAATTGGATGGGGTCATACGGGAGGAATTGATGGTTTTACTTCAGTATTTGCCTATTTTCCTGCCGATGGACTCAGCTTTGCCTTGACATCGAATGGCACGCATTATAATAATAATGAAATTTCCATTGCCCTGTTAAGCGCCTATTATGGGAAGGATTATAATATTCCAAATTTTGCAGGCTTCCAAATTAAAGAAGAACACATTTCGAGTTATACTGGTACCTATTCATCGGATGCTCTACCTCTTAAAATCACAATTACACACGAAGGAGGACAAATTTTCGCACAAGGAACCGGGCAACCTGCTTTTCCATTAGAAGCAGTGGGAGAGCATCATTTTAAATTTGACATGGCTGCCCTCGAAATCATTTTTGACGGAAAAGGCAGTACGTTCACATTAAAACAAGGCGGAGGAGCCTTTGAATTTAGAAAAGAATCCAAATAATTTCCGACCCCAAAAAGCATTCAATATGGATAATCAATATAAAGTTCCAGCGCAGGCAGGCATCGGGCATGTGCATT
>CAYTDM010000017.1:19009-49657 GCA_964436635.1 uncultured Sphingobacteriaceae bacterium | reverse complement strand
TACGGCCAAACTTCTTACGTTCAACAGCACGTGCATCGCGAGTCATTAAACCTTTTGCACGTAATGCAGGTTTTACTTCCGGGTTTAGTTCTACAAGTGCTTTCGCAATCGCAAGCCTTACAGCTTCCGCTTGACCTTTCACTCCACCACCCGCAACGTTAACTTGTACATCGAAGTTCCCAGCTACACCAGCTACTTCGGTGCTTTGGGTCACAATGTATTGCAATGGCAATGTTGGGAAATATTCTTTATAATCTTTACCATTTACGGTAATGTTGCCGTTCCCTTGTACCAAATAGATACGGGCAACTGCTGTTTTCCTTCTTCCTGAAGTGTTAGTTGTTGACATAGTCTTTCTCCTTAGAATTTAATGGTTTTAGGATTTTGTGCTGCGTGTGGGTGTTCGCCTCCTGCATAAACATAAAGGTTTCCAAATAACGCACGACCCAAACGGTTTTTAGGAAGCATCCCGCGAACCGCTTTTTCAATAACGCGATTTGGATGTTTCGCTAACAATTCCTTAGGAGAGATAAAGCGTTGTCCACCTGGATATCCAGTATAACGAACATACACTTTGTCACCTAGTTTTTTACCGGTCAACCTAACTTTGTCTGCATTGATAACGATCACATTATCTCCACAGTCTACGTGTGGGGTGTACGATGGCTTGTGTTTTCCGCGAATGATTTTAGCAATCTCGGATGACAAGCGCCCCAAAATCTCGCCCTCAGCGTCAACAACCACCCATTGTTTGTCGACGGTGCCTTTGTTGGCAGAGACAGTTTTGTAACTTAACGTATTCACTTGCTTTGTTTTGATTAAATAAAATAATAAATTTCTTCCCCTAACATTTAGGGTTTGCAAAGGTACAACAAAAATATTAAAATTTCAAAATGGATTTTAAATTCAAATCATCTTCAAACCTAAATATTTAATTCCTATCTTTCACCCATTAATTCTTTGTACGATTATTGTTGTTTCAACCTTATTATAAGGCTTGTATTAAAAATATATTAGATGATAAAAAAGGGATTTTCTACTCACATTCAACCATTATTAAGAGTGGGTTTTGCAGGATTATTGATCGGCTTCAGTACCCTGTTAAATGCTCCTGCTGCGATGAGCCAACCATCGAACGGTGCGTCGAGCCATTTAACGAGCTTTGCGTCGAGCCATTCATCGAGCCCTGCCACGAGCCATTCAACGAGCTTTGCGTCGAGCCATTTAACGAGCTTTGCGTCGAGCCATTCATCGAGCCCTGCCACGAGCCATTCAACGAGCTTTGCGTCGAGCCCCACCTCTGAAATTTCAAAAACTGTAACGGCACCCGCTTCTCAAAGAACAGATTCATTAAAAGCGGATTCATTATTTAGAATTGCAAAGGAACATTTTGAACAACAAAATTTTAATAGCGCTCAACAATTGGTAAGCTCCGCCATCGAATTAGATGGAAATCAAGCCGATTATTGGAAGTTATTAATGCACATTCAACATGGTCAGGGCGACGTCGAAGGCACTGTTAAAATCTTAGCACGCTTAATCGAATTGGAGCCTAAAGAGCGGCAGCATTACTTAGATCGCGCATTTTTATTAGCGTATCTGGGTGAATACGACGAATCACTTGCATTATATGATGAGTTGGTGCAAAAGTTAGGCAAAGATGATCAAGTGTACACAGCCATTGCTACCGTTTATAAAATGCAGGGAGAAGAAGCAAAGGCCCAAGCTGAATTGGAAGCGCTAATCGAGAAAGGGACGGATAAAAGTACCGCCTATGGCATGCTGGGAGAGTTATTTTTTGAAGAAGGCAAGCTCGATGAGGCCTTGAATATGTACGACGCAGGTCTGGCAAGATTTAAAGACGATCCGTTACTTTTATTTGGCAAAGCGGACGTCCTAAAAGCAAAAAATCAAGTTTCTCAAGCCTTCGCGCTGTTAGAAAAAGGATTTCAGAACCCACAGGTCGATGCCGATTATAAAACCAGTTTGCTTTATAAAAGCATGGAGGAACGGGTGTATGATGCGCAAAAACTGTTAACCTTAGCCGATCGATTTGTGTACGATTATCCTGCCGACCCTCGCTCACACGCTGTTCGTGGGGATCTTTATGGGCAAATGCAAAATTTTTCTGAAGCACGGATTTCTTATTTAAAGGCCTTAGAAATTAATCGGTATATCCCGGGAATTTGGATGCAATTAATCTATTTGTCTTTCATGAGAGAAGATTGGAAGGAGGCCCAGCAAACAGGAAGGCGGGCGGCTGAATTATTCCCAAATGATCCTGAGTTATTATTTTATACAGGAAACGCGTTTTTAATGGATAAAAACAATGCAGAAGCGCGCACCTATTTTGAAGCCGCACTAAATAATACACCTCAGAACAATACAGATTTATTAGGTGATATTTATGCCAGTTTAGGAGGTGTGTATTATGCCTTGGAGATGTATGCGGCTTCCGATGTGGCTTACCAAGAGGCTTTAGCGATCGATAGTTTGGATGCATTGGCTTTAAATAATTATGCTTATTATTTAGCTGAGCGCAATGAAAAATTAGAACAGGCGAAAAGCATGGCGAAGAAATCTATCGAATTAAATCCAAATAATTCGAATAATCAGGATACCTATGCATGGATTCTCTATAAGTTAGGTGAATATAAGGAAGCTTTAAAATGGATAAAATCGGCGATAAAATACGATTTGCGCGGACCAAGTCCTGTTTTATTAGAGCATTACGGCGATATTTTATATAAAAATGGTAAGATTCGGAGCGCAGTCAGCCAATGGAAAAATGCATTAAAAGTAACGGATGGATCCGATGAAGATGCTGTGCGCCTGTCACAAAAAATAAAGGAAAAGCGGATTGTCGATGAATAAGTGGAGGACCCAACTTTACTTAGTAGGGCTGTTAATTTTATTATTTGCAGGAAGTTGCGCGAGCAAAAAACACCTGTCGAATACACACGACGCGGAAGAATGGCGTGCCCTCCCTGCGGATCAGCTAAATGACTTTTTAGTTAAATTCGGATCGCACCTGGATGACACCCTCGTTCATGCTGTTTTTCAATCCAGAGGAAAGGCGTTTTTGACGATGAACGGCGAAAGCAGTCAGGAAGTTAATTTTCAAATGCGATTTAAACATAGAGAAGGCATTTGGATTTCGGCGACCTCTATGCTCGGCATGGAAGCTGGCAGGTTATACATTCGGCCAGACAGCTTATTTGTGTTGAACCGAATGGAATCCACTTATCAACAAGTTTCTTTTGCTGAATTGCAGGATTGGATCGGTCTCCCGATTTCTTTTGAAGCGTTGCAAATGTTATTAATTGGCCGCTTTAGTTTTGAAGGGAATTTGGCCACCAAAAATTCGTTAGAACAGGTAAAAAATCAGGCACAATGGAACATTTCGACGAATCCAAATGGGGATTATAAAATGGATTGGAAAGAAGGAGGAGTTTTTGTGTTCACTCCGGCATTCAATCTATCGGCCTGGCAAATGACGAATGTGTATCAGGAATCTTTGTGGGTAAAACATGCCTATTCAACAGGAAGCATGGGCCTTAATTTGCCCTCAAAAACGAGCCTTTCTTTTCAAACGCCAAAAATAAAACTTATCGGCTCATTAGAATACCAGCGGACAGATTGGCCAGAAACGGTGAATTTTCCGTTTTCCATTCCTAAAGGTTATCGTCAAATTCATTGAATTTCTTTGGATATTTATTACTTTCGCAGAACATGAAGGCATCTCGGGTATTAATTGGTTTATTTTTATTTATTCTATCCTCTTTTTCTTTCGCGCAGGCGCAAAGCAGTGCGGAGTTGCAACGTCAAAGAGAGCGTTTAGATCGTGAAATCAAACAATTAAATGAAAGTTTAAAGTCAACCTCCAGTGATAAGACTTTAACCCTGAGGCAGGTGAATGCGTTGACCACTCAGTTGCGTTTGCGGAACCAAAAAATAGAGACGATTAATCGAGAAATTCGTCTCTTGAATAATCAAATTGAAACCAATTCTCGGGCCATCAAGCAATTACAGGATCAGTTAGCGCAACTCAGAAAGGACTATGAACGCATGGTACTTTTTGCTTACAGAAATCGCAATGCCTATAATAAAATGATGTTCATTTTTGCTTCAAGAGATTTTAATCAGGCTTTTAAACGTGTTAAATATTTGCAGCAATTAAATGGATCAAGAAAAGTTAAATCCGTCGAAATCGGAAATACTCAAAAGGAGATAGAAGTTAAAATCGCGGAATTAGAAGCAAACCGCGTCGTGCAATCTACTTTATTAGATGATCAAAAGGCTGAGCGAGCTGAAATCGCGAAAGAACAGGGTGAAGAATCAAGGGTGTTGAAGGCCTTAACCCAGCAGGAAACACAGTTTAAACAAGAAATTAATAAGCGCCAGCAAGAGTTAAGGCGTTTGACAGCGGCCATTGACTTAGCCATTAAGCGAGAATTAGAAGAGGAGCGCAGGAGGGAAGAAGAAGCGCGGATAGCTGCCGCAAAAGCTGAAGCGGAAAGAACAGGAAAAACGGTAGAAGAAGTGACAGCAGCCACTCCAACGGTGAAGAAAACCGACGCCGAATTATTGGCGGCAACCCCTGAAGCGGCTCGTTTATCCGCTGATTTCGCCGATAATAAAGGAAAGTTGCCGTGGCCAGTAAAAAATGGAGTAGTCACAGTAGGCTTTGGTAAGCATACCGCAGGACTGAATGTCGGTCAAGAAATAAACGGGATTCGTGTGCAGACGCATCAAGACATGGCAGTGACGGCTGTGTTTGATGGAGAAGTTTCTGTCGTCATTCCTATGCAAGGTTTAGGCTATGTGGTATTAGTAAAACACGGTAAATATTACACCTTGTACGGAAACCTTCGTTCTCTACGCGTGAAAAAGGGCGATAAAGTGCGTGTAGGTCAACAATTAGGAACTGCTATTACCGATTCCGAGGGTATGACTGAAGTGTATTTTGAATTAATTGAAGCGACCAACAGGCAGAATCCTGAACATTGGCTTGCTAAATAATAAAATTTAATCCTTACATTTGTAATCTACTCCTTGTAAATGTGCGTTAATGCGCCGACAGCGAGTGTTTTTTGTTTTAATATTTCGGATATGTTTAGTTCAACATTATTGTTTTTAGGAGCGCAAGAGATTATTTTTCTCGTCATTGCTTTATTATTATTGTTCGGAGGTCGTAAAATTCCTGAGTTAATGCGTGGTTTGGGAAGAGGAATTCGCGAATTTAAAGAAGGTCAAAAAGAAATTCCTAAAAGCGAAGAGTCTGAAGAGGCTTCTAAGTAATAAGGTTTATTATGAATGAACGGGATTTGGTCAGGACCTCAACCTGCCTTATCCTAAAAATCAATCGCTCGTGAAAGGATGTATCATTCTTACTGCCTCGCTTATTTTTTCTTGGCAATCCAGTTTTGCTATGCAACAAAAAGTAAGTGAGGATGTAAATAAAGTAGACTCCAATTACCTGCAGTCACACATTAACGAAACGCTTGATGTTATTTCTGCCTCCGCTGATCCCTTGTTTTTAGACTTGGGTTGGACGGCCGATTTGCCTCGTTTGATCGCCCCAACAGTAGAGGGTAAGCTGAAGCAGTTAACATCTGCTTTACCTTTTACCCATAATGCACAAGTACAATCTTTTATTGATAAATATAGTACCGATCGCTACCTGTCTTATTTATCCAGGATGAAGGGATTGGGCACTTATTATTTCCCGATTTACGATCAAGTTTTTGAATCTTTAGGTATGCCTAAGGAACTCAAATATTTGTCCATCGTCGAATCGGCCCTTGATCCGCACGCTGTATCGCGTGTAGGAGCCACTGGTTTGTGGCAATTCATGTTTGCTACCGCAAAAATTTACGGATTGCGCATGGATAAGCACATGGACGAACGGAAAGATCCCTATGTAGCCACCCAAACAGCGGCACTTTATCTAAAGGAATGCTATGAGCTATTTGGAGATTGGTTTTTGGCCATTGCTGCTTATAATTGTGGGCCAGGTAATGTTTCAAGAGCGATCAAGCGCTCGGGTCTTGAAAATCCGGACTATTGGGCATTAAGTCCATTCTTGCCTAAGGAAACCAGAAATTATGTGCCTGCATTCATCGCGATGACCTATATGATGGAATATCATGAGCAACATGGAATCGAAGCAAAGGACGTTCCTGCTTTCGCAGAAGGGACACAGACGATCCGGGTCCATCATGCTATTCCTTTTAAAGCCATCGCCGAAGCAGTCAATATGGATGAGTCGGTTATTAAATTTCTAAATCCTGCATATAAGCAAGGTTTTGTGAATGGATCTCATGATTCGCCTATGCGATTAGTTCTCCCAGCCGTAGAGGCCATTCATTATGATCAGTTATATGCTGTGCTTAATAAAGTGGACCACCCTGTAAAAGCGGAGACATTGGTTGCAGCAAATCAAAATGGAAAGGCCTCTGGAGGTGTTTCGTATACTGTAAAGCGTGGAGATACTTTGTCTGGAATCGCAAAGAAGTTTAAAGGAGCTACGGTAAGCAGTATCAAAACTGCCAATAATTTGAAAAGCAATCGAATTAATCCAGGAATGAAATTGCAAATTCTTTAAGGAGCCTCACTGCTTACGACAACCAAGCCGCGTCTTCTCTGGCCTCAGATCCCTCACTTTTTAATTCGACCGATACATGTTCTTTGATCGTCGTAGAGAGTTTCAAGCCATAGAAGTCACTAAAGATGGGGAAGAGGTGATGACTTCGATCTATTAACACAGCAGTTCTCATTTTCTTCAAAGGAATGTCGAAAAATACGCCCATGCCATACGCTAAAGTCCGGCCACTGCTTAATACATCGTCGACTAAAATCAACGTTTTGTTTTTTACCTGATCTACTGGGATATCCGTACTTGCCTCCAAGAAGCTTTTCTTTTTATTAATGGTTACTTTCATTAATAAAATTTCTTTTTGGCCTTGAGTAATATCGGTTAAGATGTTTTTTAGACGTTCAGCCAGCACATAACCATGGGAGGCAATGCCCACTAAAACGATGGATTGCTCATCAAAATTATCTTCTAATATTTGATAAGCAATTCTGATTATTTTATTGCGGATTTGATCCTGATTGAGGATTAATACTTTTTTGTTGGTTTCACTCATAAACGTTCCACACCAAGCCAATCAGGCAATTTTCAATTTTCTTAGAATAATTTCGGAGCTACCGTATTAGTTACTGGAGGCGGATCCAATTTTGGCGCTTCCGCATTATCAGCTGTTAATACACGACCTCCATCAAAATAATAACGTTTCCAGTAAGCATCATTTAAATTACTGATCATCACACCTCTGCTTGAAGAAGCATGTGCAAATTTATCATCCCCGATATAAATACCTACGTGGGTAATGTTTTTACTACGAATTTTAAAGAATACTAAATCTCCTGATTTTAATTCATTCTTTTTAACCGATGTTACTTGTGTATAAATACTACGACTGTTTGAACCCAATGTGGTGTTAAATACATTGTTATAAACTTCGTAAGCAAATTTAGAACAGTCAATTCCTTTTTTGGTTTTTCCTCCTAAGCGGTATGGCGTTCCAATCCATTCGTAAATGAATTGATATAACTTAGTATTTGTAGTGGCCGAAACTGCGACATCCATAATCTGAGAAAAATACTCTTTCGCCAGGTTGTCTGGGTCGCTGGGTTCTGTGGTTTCACTTACTGTCTGTCCAATGGCGGTTTGGCCCGCTAGCGCAAATAATAAGGTAAATAACCAAAATTTATTTTTCATTAAAAATTCAATTTAGTGAAGGTTTTGGCGTTAGGCCATCCTTGTTAATTGATCATTTAAAATTAACAATGACAAATGTAGGGAAAAATGTTTTAAAACCTCAAACATATCCCTGCTTTTTTATGTTAATGAATGTTAAATTGCATCCATGCATCTTCGTTCCTTCCGAAAATAAAATAGCCTGGATGAAGGATCTCAGCAAGAATTTCAACGTCGTCAGCAGGAGTTTTACCTGATTCTTCCGCGAAATTGGCATGGTAAATTATGTAAAATTGTCCGTTTTTAACAAGTGGACTTTCAGCGTTAAAGTTTTGTAATATAAACCCAGGAGCTTCACTTAATACGATATTATGTGGTTCTTTCGCTATTAAAAGCAAGATGTCTGGAGATTGAGGAGTTTCGAGGTTCGAAGGCCAGTAGGATTCAAGCTGATTAAATGGGATCCCGCCTGCAAGTAAAATCGCCTGTTGAATATAACTCCGTTCATTCTGCTGAAATGAACCTGTAAATTCAAACACCGCTACTTTCGGTCGATGTTCAACAGAAATAAATTTTAACTTATGTATGATGATATTGAGGCGTTCTTCGTAATCTTCAATCGCCGTGTTCGTGTGATGTTCACCGATAAAATCTTTGAGGTCGATCTGTCTTTCTTCCATCTTGCAAAGGTAATGAAATTTGCTAATTTTTGATGGGAAGAAACGTGCGGGTAAACTTGTTTAGTACTTCCTTTTTGTAGTTTCTATAGTTCTACATTAGGGACGTTTGTAGTTCTATTATTAGGAACGTTCGATGTGCTATAATGGATCGTTTCGTAGTTCTTAACTGAATTACGCGTTTAATATTGGGAAATTAGGTATGAAACATTCTGAGGAATGCTACCTAATTACCATAAAAATGTAAATACTTGAAAGATGTTAAATTCGGGTAATTGAATAACAGATGCCGAAAGTTGAACTCTTTCTTGAATCATTTCACTTCCCGATTGTAATGCCATGAATAAGACCGCTACCAAAAACGGAATTATTAACAACAAAAATGGAGAAGTATTTTTAATTAACCTTTTCATACCTTAATGTTTAATTGCCTTAATGTTTATTTGTTCGTCAATTTCAACAGTACAAATATGCAGATAGTTAATATTAACAAAAAATTTATTAGACTAATCCCTGAAATTTATCGACAAATCGGCAGACGAATCGACCAATACCCTTTATTTGTCGACCAAGCTTTAAAGTTTTTCTCGATGAATCTTTAAAGTTTTTCTCGATGAATCCTTAAAAGTTTTGTGTAAATGGTTGGACTTGATGCTGATAAATAATAACTTTACCAGAATTATGCAACAACCAATTAAATGCCTTGCGGTAGATGATGAACCATTAGCGCTTGATATTATAACCGAATATATTGAGCAAAGTCCTGTTTTGCAGTTGGTCACGACTACTTGCAATCCCTATGAGGTGGTCCAGTTAGTGGATGACCACCAGGTGGATCTGTTGTTTTTAGACGTTCAAATGCCAGGAATGACCGGGATCGATGTCATTAAGTTATTGAATGGTCGTTGTGAGGTGATTTTAACAACGGCATTTCCTCAATA
The DNA here is from genome assembly GCA_964436635.1 of uncultured Sphingobacteriaceae bacterium. Taxonomy (GTDB): domain Bacteria; phylum Bacteroidota; class Bacteroidia; order Sphingobacteriales; family Sphingobacteriaceae; genus DASRQK01. Next base: position 40,274 of record CAYTDM010000017.1, on the reverse strand, counting down.
TGCATTGGATGGTTTTGAGTTAGAGGTGATTGATTATTTGTTGAAACCTATCTCTATGGACCGTTTTAGGAAGGCGGTTCAAAAGGTCGTCGACAAATTTCAACGAAAAGATGCTCTTCCATCCCAAGCTTCTATTTCCGGCACGCAGAATCCCGATGGCCAAACGGATCGTCCCGATCATATTTTTGTTAAAACAGATTATAAAAATCATCGCATAGATTTTGATCGTATCTTATATATAGAAGGGCTAAAAGATTATGTTTCCATATATACGGATGAAGGGAGGGTCGTCACTCTTCAAGTTATGAAAAAAATGGAAGAATTTTTACCTTCTGATCAATTTATGCGGGTTCACCGATCATATATCGTATCTTTGAAAAAGATAAAATCAGTGGATAGAAATCGTATTTATATCAGTGATCAAATTATTCCCATAGGGGACACTTATAAGGACGCGTTTTTCAAATTATTTGAGCTTCGTAAGGTGTAAAAATTCGATTTCAAAAAAAATTTCAATCCTCGTTTTTAATTTATATCTTTGCAGGCTCATTTGTGGGATTTTGAAACATTTGGATACATATAAGATTCAGTTTTCTGGCTTAACAGTCGGGAAACACGATTTTGCGTTCCAAATTGACAAAAAGTTCTTTGATTGTTATCCGTATTCCATTGTAAAAGATGGTGAATTGGATGTGAAATTGACCTTAGACAAAATGCCGACCATGATGGTGGCGGATTTCGAGATCAGTGGTCATGTTCAATTAGTTTGTGATCGTTGTTTGCGCGAGTTTGGGAAAGCATTGAATATCAAAGCTCAATTGCTTTTTAAATTTACCGACGAAGACATTAATGAAATTACGGATGATATTGTGGTGTTGAATAAAAACGATTATGAGTATTCTATTGCGTCGTTTTTATATGAGCACATCAATTTGGCTGTGCCAACTTTTGTTCGTTGCGAGGATACGATAGATGGTGAAGGTTGCGATGAGGAAATGATTGCCATGCTTGAAAAATTGGAACCAAAGAACGAGGAAGTGGACGGTAAGGTGGACCCAAGATGGGAAATGTTAGAGAAATTAAAGAAAAATAATTAATAGAGTAACAAATTAGTAAGAGATGGCACATCCAAAACGTAAAACGTCCAAATCAAGAAGAGATAAACGCAGGACGCATTATAAAGCTGAAAAGCCCAGTTTAACAGTATGTAAAGAAACTGGTGCGGTGCATTTGCCTCATAGAGCATATACCGTAGATGGTAACCTTTACTACAATGGTAAGTTGCTGATTGAGAAAACATCAGTAGCGTAACTCCTGCTTCTAAACGAATCATCCCATAGTACGTATTAAATTTTTTATGCGGTACTTTGGGATGTTTTACGTATTATTGAATCCTAATCATAATCACGAATGAAGATAGGTTTAGACATCATGGGGGGCGATTTCGCTCCTGAATCAGCAGTAAAAGGAGCCATTATGGCTGCTAAGTTGATGCAGGAAGGTCAAAAAATCGTTTTGATTGGTGACGAATTAGCCGCCAAGAATATCATAAATCAAGCAGGAGAAGACCCTGCTTTTTTTGAATTCTACCATGCGCCCGATGTTATTGGGATGGGGGAACACCCTGCTAAAGTTTTTGCTAAAAAGCCAAATTCAAGTATCAGCCGAGGTTTCCAGCTTTTAAAAGATGGAGAAATAGATACCTTCGCTTCTGCAGGAAATACGGGTGCCATGTTAGTTGGTGCTATGTTTAGCGTGAAGACGATTCCTGGGGTTTTGCGACCAGCTATAGCGACGAACGTTCCAAAAATTCAAAATGGTTCTGGTTTGTTGTTAGATGTGGGGGCAAACGCGGACTGTAAACCTGAAATGCTGGTGCAATTTGGTTTATTAGGCAGCCTGTATTTGGAACATGTTATCGGTGTCCAAAAACCAACCGTAGGCTTATTGAATATTGGTGAGGAGGAAGAGAAGGGCAATATGCTCACTCAAGCTACTTACCCACTTTTAGCAAGCAATCCAAGAATTAATTTTATTGGAAATATAGAAGGAAGAGATGTGTTTGACGATAAAGTCGATGTCATTGTAGCAGATGGCTTTACTGGAAACGTGGTCTTGAAATTAGCTGAATCTTTCTATGTGATGACCCTGAAAAAGGGTTTTAAGGATGATTTCTTTGATCGATTTAATTATGAACAATATGGTGGCAGCCCAATTTTGGGAGTGAATGCTCCAGTCATTATCGGTCATGGTATATCAAGTCCAGAAGCAATCAAAAACATGCTGTTACTTTCACGTTCAATGAAAGAATCAGATATTGTGGAAAAGATTAAATCTGTTTTCAATTAAAAATGATACAGTCAAAAATTCGAGCAGCAATTACCGCCGTCAATGGATATGTTCCTGATTACGTGTTAACGAATGAGGAATTAGCTACCATGGTGGATACTAATGACGAGTGGATTACCACCCGTACCGGTATTAAAGAACGTAGAATTTTAAAAGGCGAAGGAAAAGCGACCACTGATTTAGCCGTTCCTGCTGTAATGGGGCTTTTGGAAAAACGTGGAATCGGTCCAGAAGATATCGATGTGATTATTTTTTGCACTGCCACGGCTGATATGCCATTTCCTGCTTCCGCAAATATTTTAGGAGATAAAATTGGCGCTAAAAATGCTTGGGGATTTGATTTGCAAGCAGCGTGTTCAGGATTTTTATATGGTTTAGTAACTGGATCTCAATTTATTGAGGCCGGAAAACATAAAAAAGTGTTGGTGGTGGGAGCAGATAAAATGTCTTCCATCGTCGATTATACGGATCGGACGACTTGTATTTTGTTTGGGGATGGTTGCGGAGCGGTGTTGTTGGAGCCAAATGAAGAAGGAAATGGGGTCATGGATTCCATTTTAAAAAGCGACGGCTCTGGAAGGGAGTTCTTGAAAATACGTGCTGGAGGATCTGCCATGCCTGCTTCTCATCAAACTGTAGATAATCGTTGGCATTATGCCTATCAAGAAGGTCAAGCAGTTTTCAAGTTTGCTGTGACTCGAATGGCAGACGTTTCTGCTGAAATTATGGAAAAAAACCATTTAACAGCTGACGATGTTGCTTGGTTAGTGCCCCATCAGGCAAATAGAAGGATTATTGATGCTACCGCAAACCGCATGGGCGTCGATACCAGCAAAGTCATGATTAATATCCAACGTTATGGAAATACAACGACCGCTACGATTCCTTTATGCTTATGGGAATGGGAATCCAAACTGAAAAAGGGGGATAATCTAATTTTAGCGGCTTTTGGAGGTGGATTTACTTGGGGGTCAGTCTATTTGAAATGGGCGTATGATCCTAAGTAATGTTGAATAATTTGTATTTTCTTGTTAAAAGTATAATTTTAATTAAATTTGATTTATAAATCAAACCTGTATTAACTATGAGTATGGACATCAAACAAATTCAGGACCTGATTAAATTCGTTTCAAAATCAGGGGTAAATGAAGTGTCAATTGAAGAAAAAGATTTTAAAATCACAATAAAAACCAATCAGGAACCTACGTATGTGACTGCTTCGATTCCGGTTGCAGCTCCAGCAGCAGCTCCGGCTTCTTTGCCTACACCTGCAGCACCAGCGGCAGCAGCTCCAGTTTCTGCAGCACCAGCAGCAAGTGAAGAAAATAATTATGTAGTGATTAAATCACCGATGATTGGAACATTTTATCGTTCTCCAGGACCAGATAAATCTGTGTTTGTAAATGTTGGAGATGATATAGCACCTGGAAAAGTGATTTGTATTGTAGAGGCGATGAAATTATTCAACGAAATCGAATCAGAAATTTCTGGTAAGATTGTGAAAGTGTTAGTAGATGACGCACAACCTGTTGAGTATGACCAACCTATTTTCCTGGTAGATCCTAGATAATTGGATCTTTATTTTATAAAGATTTTATATGTTTAAGAAGATTTTAATTGCCAATCGAGGCGAAATTGCATTGCGCATTATTCGCACTTGCCGTGAAATGGGAATCAAAAGTGTTGCGGTGTACTCCACTGCAGACCGAGATAGTTTACACGTGCGTTTTGCGGATGAAGCTGTATGTATCGGCCCTCCAGCTAGTAAAGATTCCTATTTAAATATTCCGAATATTATATCTGCTGCCGAATTAACGAATGCAGATGCCATCCACCCAGGATATGGGTTTTTGTCAGAAAATGCACGTTTTTCTTCCATTTGTAGTCAATATGGAATTAAATTTATTGGTGCGACTGCTGACCAAATCGAGCGCATGGGTGACAAAGCCTCTGCAAAAGAAACCATGCGTCAAGCAGGAGTTCCGATTGTTCCAGGTTCTGATGGATTAGTTTCAGACGTGGCAGAAGGGCTGAAAATAGCAAACGAAATTGGCTACCCGATTATCTTAAAAGCGACTGCCGGTGGTGGTGGACGTGGAATGAGAATTGTATGGAAAGATGAAGATTTCGAAGGTGCGTGGGATTCAGCAAGGCAAGAAGCGGGTGCTGCATTTGGCAACGACGGTATTTATCTTGAGAAATACGTTGAAGATCCAAGACACATTGAGATTCAAGTAGTGGGTGACCAATACGGCACTGTTTGTCATTTATCTGAACGCGATTGTTCTATCCAACGCAGACACCAAAAATTAGTGGAAGAGGCTCCCTCTCCATTTATGACGCCTGAACTAAGGAAAAAAATGGGTGAAGCGGCGATCAAAGGCGCTCAAGCAGTGAATTATGAAGGCGCTGGTACCATTGAGTTCTTAGTGGACAAACATAAAAACTTCTATTTCATGGAAATGAATACCCGTATTCAGGTAGAACATCCGGTGACAGAAGAAGTGATTAATTTTGATTTGATCAAAGAACAAATCAAAGTAGCGGCAGGAATTCCAATCTCAGGAAAAAACTATGAGCCGACCATGCACTCCATCGAATGTAGAATAAACGCGGAAGATCCATTTAATAATTTCAGACCTTCACCAGGTAAGATCACGAATTTCCATGCTCCAGGTGGACATGGTGTTCGCGTGGATACACACGTATATTCAGGTTATGTCATTCCTCCGAATTACGATTCCATGATTGCGAAGCTAATTTGTACGGCCCAAACGCGTGAAGAAGCCATCAGTACGATGGAAAGAGCATTAAGTGAATTTGTAGTGGAAGGAATGAAAACAACGATTCCTTTGCATTTAAGGTTGATGCGTGACCCTAATTTTAGAGCAGGTAATTTTACCACTAAATTTATGGAAACCTTTGATTTGAGCGATGAGTAATTTTCGGTCTAGGGAGGAAAGATGAGTAAAATATCTACTAAGAAGCTTATTTCCGCGATTAAAGATAAGGGTAAAAACCTCGAAGCAGAGATGTCATTCTTTGAGCATATCGAGGTGTTACGCTGGCATCTGGTTCGTTCGGCTATAGCTGTGGGGGTGTTTTTAATTCTTGCTTTCTCCTTTTATGACTTTATCTTTGATGACATCATTATGGGTCCAAAAAGTCCAGATTTTTGGACCTATAGGATGATGTGTAAAATTGGTGAATGGCTAAATGTAGAAGGGTTTTGTGTGACCGAAGTGCCAGGAACCATTATCAATACCCAGATGGCTGGGCAATTTTTAATGCAGATCAATTCTTCTTTATTGATCGCTGTAATGCTCGGTTTCCCTTATTTGCTTTACGAAATCTGGTTATTTATTAAGCCCGCATTAACGGAAGTAGAGCGAAAATCTGCAAGTGGTTTTGTGTTTTATGCCACGTTACTATTCATTATAGGAGTGTGTTTTGGTTATTTTGTCGTGACACCGCTTTCTATGAATTTTTTAGCGAATTACTCCATTAGTGATTCCATTTCGAATACCATTACCATTCAGTCGTATCTTTCTTTTGTGGCGACTTTATCCTTAGGGTGCGGAATTGTATTCGAATTGCCGATTTTAGTCTATATCCTTTCTAAAATTGGTTTATTAACTCCCCATTTTATGCGATCTACTCGTCGATATGCGGTGGTTGTGATTTTATTAATCGCAGCGATTATTACTCCTACGCCGGACATCATGACCATGATGACGGTAAGTTTTCCAATGTTTTTGTTATATGAATTTAGTATTTTGATATCTGCGCGAGTTTTCCGTAAATTGCAGAGCAAAGAAGTTCAGGTTTACCAGGGCAACGAAGCATAAGAAAACTATTACAATATTTAACATGTCGAACACACTTAAAATAGCAATCGGAGGCGATCATGCAGGATTTGCCTATAAGCAGGTATTGATTCCTTATTTGGAAGAAAAAGGATTTGAATTAAAGGATTTTGGCACCTATTCTGCTGATTCAGTGGATTATCCTGATTTTGCACATCCTGTGGCGGAAGCTACTTCAAGCGATGCGTTTGATTTTGGTGTTTTAATTTGCGGTAGCGCAAACGGGGTTGCCATTACAGCAAACAAACATCAACAAATTCGTGCAGCCATTTGTTGGACGACGGAAATTGCGGAGCTAGCCAGACAACATAATAATGCTAATGTATTATGTATTCCCGCTCGATTCATCTCTGAGGATGAAATGAAAGCCATTGCAGACCGCTTTTTTTCTACTGAATTCGAAGGAGGTCGTCACGCAAATCGTGTGAATAAGATTTCTTGTTAATAGGTAGAGGAAGGGAATCCTTCATGCCTGAAGGCAATTCAACACATTTATTAAGTATAAAATTTAAAGAAAATTATAAATCAACAATTATGAGAAAACCCTTATTATTATTTTTAGCTGCGGCTTTGCTTTCGAGCACGTCAATGGCTCAGCAAGATCCATTACAAAAGAAGTATGCTTCGAAGATTTCTTATGAAACTTCTTATAAACACATGGAAGTGTTTACCTCTGATGAATTTGCAGGTCGTGGTACTGGTGAGGCTGGTGGAAAAAAAACTGCTGAATACATTAAAAATGAATTTGAAAAAATGGGATTAAAAGGCCCAGTGAATGGTTCTTATTATCAAGCGGTTCCACTTGCAAGTTCTGTATTTGAAGTAACTGAGTTTTCTTTAAATAAAAAGGCTTTAGAAAATGGAAAAGACTTTTATGTGACGGGTTCTGGTCCTGTAACAAAGATCAATGTCAGTGATTTCGTTTTTGTGGGATATGGGATCACAGAAGGCGCTTATGATGATTTCGCAGGTTTAGATGTGGCTGGAAAAGTGGTGATGGTGATTAATGAAGGCGAGCCAATGGATGCGCAAGGGAATTCAATCATTACAGGAACAAAAAACCTTTCTGAGTGGAGTACTGCGAGAAATAAAAGAATGCAAGCGATTTATGCTAAGAATCCAAAAATGGTGTTAGCGGTATCGAGCACCACTGAACAAATGCTTTCGCGCATGGCTGGTCGTTTAAGCCGTCCAAGAATTGGTTTGGAATCAGCAATTACTAATTCTAGTGCTTCCGCTGCACCTGTAGTGGTGAATTTAACCGTTGCGGCAGCAGACCAATTATTAGCTGCTTCTAAAAATTCAGTTTCTGGATTAAAAACAGCGATTAGTTCTTCTAAAAAAGCACAAAGCAAAAAATTAAAAGGAGCTGTTCGTGCTACATATGGTGCTAAAGTTACTTCTTTCAATGACCACAATGTGTTGGGTTATTTAGAAGGTACAGATAAAAAAGATGAGCTAATTGTGGTCATGGGACACTACGATCACGATGGTAAAATGGTAGATGGAACGATCTTTAGAGGTGCAGACGACAATGCGTCCGGCACAGTAGGAATGATGGAAGTAGCTCGTGCATTTGCGACAGCTGCAAAAGATGGTAATCGTCCAAGAAGAAGCATGTTATTTATCGGATTATGTGCTGAAGAAAAAGGATTAATCGGTTCTAAATATTATGCAGCAAACCCAATTTTCCCATTAGCGAATACAGTAGCTGCCTTGAATATGGATATGATCGGTCGTATTGATGACAAGCATTTGAAAGAAAATCATAATTACATCCACGTAATGGGTGCAGATAAATTGAGTTCAGAATTACATGAAATCAATTACAATGCAAATGCTAACTATACGCACATGGAATTAGATACAACGTATAACGATCCAAAAGATCCACAACGTTTGTACTACCGTTCTGACCACTACAGTTTCGCAGAAAAAGGAATTCCATCGATTTTCTATTTCAGTGGATTACACCCTCACTACCATACACCAGAAGATACTTTAGATAAAATCGACTTCGAAATGATGGTAAAACGCGCAAGATTAGTGTTCCACACAGCATGGGAATTGGCGAATAGGGAGAAAAGAATTGTTGTAGATTCGAACAAACCATAATGAATCGTTAAAATAATGGTATAAAGAAAATCCCTTAGTCGAGTGGCTAAGGGATTTTTTGTTTAACTAGTTTCTTAAGTCTTCTGTATTTATTTTAATCGGTAATTTAAATAGAGAGGTAACTGGATGCCCATTCATAATAGCAGGAGACCAAGAATAACTATTTTCAATCAATTTTTTGAGCGCATTACCTAATCCGTATCCTGGATCTTTGGTTATTTTAACATGTGAAATACTTCCATTTTGATTTATAACGAATTCTACTTCAACTAAATCATTAATATTAGCATTCACAGCCTCTTTTGGTATTACAAAATTTTTGGCAACCCAGGCTCTAAACTCATTAATAGATTTATAGTGGTCATTATTTGGAACTGCCATAATTTCTATTTTATCTAAACCCACTACAGGAGGTCGAATTTCATCTTTCCTTACATTAGTATCGAGTTCCTGAATAGTTAATTCTAATGTTTCATCTATAGGAGATTCAATTATGTTTTCAATCTCTTCGTTTTGTTGATTTTCTGTTTTGCTATTATTACAACTGCTTATTGTTGATGAAGCAATAAGCATGAATACCAACATGGGTAACACCCCGACTAATTTTGCAAGGTGCTTGTTTGAGGTTTTGTTTTTCAGTAACATCATAATTCTAGTTTTTAGGATTGAAGGATTGTGAAATTGGTTAGTTAACAAATGAGGTTGTACGTCAAAAGTGTTGGCCAATAATAATTCTGCATAACTGATTTTATTGGATTGGGAAGCAATATCATCTGCTATGAATTCGTGTTGAAGTTTAAGGTCTTTTCGAAGAAAATAAAAGAAGGGGTTAAACCAATTAAAAACCAACGCTAACTCGATGAAGAGTACATCAAAGGAGTGCTTTTGATGCACGTGAATTTTTTCATGTTCCACAATTTGATCAAAACCAATTAAGGTTTGATCGATCTTTATATTATTAAAAAAGGAGAACGCCTGTCTAGTAGTCGAAGCTTTTAGGTTGCGAAAGGTTTTAAATAGGCGATAAACAAACAATAAAAAACCTATTGCAACGCCAGTCCAGTATATCCATGTAAGCGAGGAAATGAATTTTTCAACCGATAACAAGGGATTGAAGCTAAGGTGATTGGAGCCAGTATTCTCAGAAAGTCCAATAGTGATGGTTGCTAATTCTGTCGAATTAACCCAATCAGCCAACGATTGCGGCGCAAAAAAAACATTAAAGGGTTGCCGAAGCGCCATTGAGGCACAAGCGAAAGCCAAAACAACGCTGCTTAATAAGTAAAAGCGGTTGACTTGAAAAAAGGTGGTGTTCCTGAGCGTTAACCTATAAAAGACATAGAAAATGACCAAATATAGATTAGCTAATAAGATTATAGAGATCATGATTGATTTTTTTTAGCGTTTTCAATTAGAGAAAGGAGTTGATCTGCTTCTTTCAAATCGAGTTTCTTTTCTTCTATGAAATATGAAAGCATATTTTGAACAGAGTTATCGAAGTAACCGTTGAGCAGTTTTGTAGCCATAAAAGCACGGTATTCTTCTTTCGTGACCATTGGGAAGTAGCGATGGCTTTTACCGAAGCTTTCATGTGATACAAAACCTTTGCTTTCCAAAATGCGAACAATGGTGGAAACGGTGTTGTATGCCGGTTTGGGATACGGTAATTGGTCGATGACATCGCGTACAAAACCTTTCTCAATGTCCCAAATAATTTGCATGATTTGTTCTTCTGCCTTTGTAAGTTCTTTTAAGTCCTTCATATAGAATATATTTTGTGTGAATCAAAGGTATAACTAAGTTTTTAATTATACAACTAAAAAGTTAGTTAATGAAATCGTGATTATTTTAATTTACTGAATATCAGTGAATTTATTTTAAGGCGGCTAAGTATTGTCTAACAGTTTCGTGTAACCCAAGATACAAGGCGTCCGAAATTAAGGCATGACCAATACTCACTTCTAATAAGCCGGGAATGTGTTGTTGGAAGTACCGCAAATTGTTTCGGTCGAGGTCATGACCAGCATTGATGCCTAATCCTACCTCTTTGGCCACATTTGCGGCAGCGATATAAGGTGCAATGGCTTGTGCTGGATTGGTAGGGTAATGATGGGCATAGGCTTCCGTGTAAAGCTCAATACGATCAGTGCCGGTTATGGCTGCAGCTTCCACCATTTTTGGGTTTGGATCCACAAAAATTGATACTCGAATGCCTGCTTCTCTAAAAAGCGCGCACATCTCGATGAGGTATTCTTTGTTTTTTACGGTATCCCAACCGTGGTTGGAGGTGATTTGGCCGGGTTCGTCTGGGACTAAAGTCACTTGAGCGGGTTTGGTGGCCAACACCAATTCTACAAATTTTGCTTCGCGACAATTGCCTTCTATATTTAATTCTGTTTTAATATGTTCTTTTAAGGCATACACGTCGGAGTAGCGAATGTGTCTTTCATCTGGACGCGGGTGGACAGTAATGCCTTGGGCACCAAATGATTCGCAAGCCAATGCTGCGGCAAGTACATCTGGGTTGTTTCCTCCTCTTGAATTTCGAAGTGTTGCGATTTTATTTATATTTACCGAAAGTCTAGTCATCTTATTTACAGCTTTAAATGTTCTAAGATACGAAATCCAGCATACAACTTTGCTGAAAAATGTATAAATTGCCTATAATATGAATGGAGTCGACATCAGTAGTTTTAATATTCGCATTTTAGATGTGTTGGATATTTTTTTAGTAGCCATCATTTTATACTATATCTACACGCTTATTCGAGGTACGATCGCGGTGAATATTTTGATCGGTTTGGGGATTATTTACTTGGTTTCGATTTTGGTGCGGCAGTTTAATATGCATTTGCTATCGCAAATTTTTGGGGGCTTTATTTCTGTGGGAGCGCTGGCCTTGGTCGTGGTCTTTCAGCAGGAAATTAGGCGATTTCTAATTCATATTGGGAGGAATATTTCGATTCGGAGGAAGACGGGTTTGTGGTCGATTTTTGTGAGCAAGAAAATCGTGGAACGAGATAATCAGGCCATCATTAAAACCGTGATTGACGCGTGTAAAAACTTGTCTAAATCGAAGACGGGCGCGCTGTTGGTTTTTGCGAAATACGCCGACGAGGATTATTATCAAACCAGCGGCGAGCTCATCGATGCGAAGTTATCTAAGCGTTTATTAGAGAGTATTTTTAATAAGCACAGTCCTTTGCATGACGGCGCTGTAGTTGTAGTGGATGGTCGAATCGTGACGACCAGTTGTGTGTTGCCTTTGTCGGAAAATGAGGATTTGCCTCCTAAGTTTGGGTTAAGGCACCGGGCAGCTATTGGTGTGACTGAAGTCAGCGATGCGGTGAGTGTGATTGTTTCGGAGGAGACGGGGGAGATTTCTTTTGCGAAGGATGGGCAAATTTGGAATAATGTGAGTTTTGAGAAACTCGAAGATTTATTAGCTGCTGAGATTTAATTTTTGGGTGGAATATATTCCTGGTTGGATCAAGTTTTTGGGTGGAACAAGAAACCGCCGCACCTGCTCTAATTTTAATAAGATGAGCAGGTGCGGCGGTTTTTTTATTGAACTGAATTATTAGCGTTGTGCTTCGGCTAAAACTTGTCCATTTAATTTAATGTATTCGCTGTTATTCGCTTTGGTTGCGACTTCTACACCTTTTTTTGCGGCAGCGACTGCTCCTGCTTTATCGCCCGATTTTAATAAAATGCGTGCTTGCCAGTATAAAATGTGCGGTGCTTCACTTGCTTTAGCAGCCTCATTAATCCAACTCACAGCTTTTTTAATGTCGTGGTTATTATTGAAGTAATATTGGGCAGCAGCAAAGTAAGGTTTATTTCCACTTCCAGCCATCGCTTCATCGATCGATGCTAAGATCTCTTTGCTTTGATCAAAGCCAATCGGGAAGCTCACTTTCGTGTTTTCCCATAAGATGTCAATGCTCGCACTTTCTGTTTTTACATTCGAGAAATTGATGGTGAAGGTTTCAACTGCTTCTGCTAAGCGAGTAGGTTTCACCTGGAAGCGAAATACATCTTCTTCTTGTTTGTAGCTGTATGAACCCCATTGTTTGCTGTTTTTGCTAAAAATAATCGTCCATTCGTTTTCTGTTGGAATAGATAAAATGCCGTAGGTGCCTGCAGGTAGTTTGTTGCCTGCAATGACTAAATCTGTTTCAGTCGTAATGGCCGTTACGGTGTTTGCGCCGGTTCTCCAAACTTCTCCGTAAGGAACCAAACCTCCATATATTTTACGTCCATTCATGTTTGGACGACTGTAAGTAAGGGTGGCTTTTGAAATGCCTAAGCCTTGTGAAATCGTTTGTAAGCTGCTCGCTGGAGGCGATTTCATTTGCGCATGCGCCCCATCAATGTTAAATAAGGTGGCTACTGCGATGGCTGCAATAATTAAGGTCTTCTTCATGGTTTTAATTTTTTAATGTTAATAATCTTTAATCTGATAGATTGGTTGATTGTTATTGTTTCCCTGCTTTATGCCCTTTTCCTGCGTAATACAAGATGAATAGGTAGCATAGACCCATTAAAATTAAGAACACCAATTGGAAATTAAAGTGATCTTTTAGTGTTCCAAATAATTGAGGGATTACTGCACCACCTGCGATACCCATCACTAATAATGCTGATCCTTTTTCTGTAAACCTTCCTAATCCTGAGATCGCTAAAGGCCAAATTGCAGGCCACATCAATGCGTTTGCTAAGCCTAATAATGCAACAAATGCTACGGATACAAACCCACTGGTGAAATAGGCACCTAATGTGAATACCACACCTAAAATAGCAGATATTTTAAGTGCTTGCTCTTGGGTCATGATTTTTGGAATGGTAACGAGACCAATAATGTATCCCACTAACATGGCTCCTAATGTAAATGAAGTGTAAATCGTGGTTTCGCCGATAGGAATGTTAAATCCTGATGCATATACACCGATCGCATCGCCAGCCATTACTTCTACCCCTACGTAAAGGAACAAACAAAGTGCGCCTAATAATAGATGAGGGAATTGTAAGATGCTGGTTTTTTCTTTGCTAATGCTGGAATCGCCTACAGGTTCTTCGTTTGCTTGTGAAGGGTCTATGTCTGGTAGGGCGGATTTAATGATCCAGCCAGCTAAAATTACAAGGATAATGGCCATTACCATGTAAGGCATATAGATTTGCGAAGCAAAACCATCTAAAATGGCATCCTTTTCGGCTTGAGTGGCGGCTTGAGCAACTTGAGATTCTAAGTCAAGGTCCTTTGCGCCAGAAAAAATTAATGCTGAAATGATAATCGGGCTTAGAATCCCGGCTAATTTATTACAAATTCCCATGATGCTAATCCTTCTTGCCGCGGTTTCAATAGGGCCCAGGATGGTGACATATGGGTTGGATGCGGTTTGCAATAAGGATAAACCTGATCCGATTACGAATAATCCGACTAAGGATATAGGGTAATTTCTTTGCGTAGCAAATGTGCCAAAAATAAATGTTCCAATCGCCATGACCAGTAGGCCTAATGCCATTCCTTTCTTCATACCTGTTTTTTCTAAGATCCAGGAAGAGGGTAAGGCTAAGAAAAAGTAGGCCATGTAAAAGGCGGTAGTTACCATAAAGGCCTTCGAATAGGTGTCAAGGTTGAAGGCTAATTTTGCGTAAATAATCAACGGGCCATTTAGCCAGGTGACAAATCCAAAAATAAAAAATAAGGCTCCAATAATAATCATGGGGCCCATCGTCGAATTTGAATTCGGGTTGTTTGCGTTCATTCTTTTTCGGTTAGATTTTGATGTTTTGATATACAATAATATGCAATGGAATTGGATTGTAGCGAAAATAATTACAATTTATTTCAATAATGGGCGATAGATATCTATTAACATGGAGCGATTTTGTGCTGCTGTGTATTTTTGATTATAGAGGTTTTTCGCTTGTGCTCTTATCTGATTTTTTTCTGTATCAGATAAATCATCCCATTGTTCGATGGTTTGGTACAGGCTTTCAGCGTTGCCTTTTTCAAATAAATACCCATTTTTATCGTTGCTGATCATTTCTTGCATGGCTCCAAGGTTGCTTGCAATGACCGCTGTGCCTGTTGAGAGCGCTTCGATGATGGTCATCGGCATCCCTTCGTACCATTCTGAGGGGAATATCAACGCGTTGCATTCGTGCATGAGGGCGCGAACTTCTAATGGCGTTTTTGTGCCCAAATATTGAATGTTTTCGTGTTTTTGCGCATGCGCTTCTACCAAGTGTTTTAACGGGCCATCTCCGACTATGAATAGGGGTTTGCTTTTGTTCTCAAATGCACTAAGTAAGGTTTGTATGCCTTTTTCGGCTGAAAGTCGTCCTACAAATAGGAATGCGTCGCTTCGATTTTTTGTTAGAGTTTGGGTGGATGGATCAGCGGACTGTACTGTTTCTGATCCTGGGATTTCTTTTATAAAGTTCGGTTTGACGGTAAATTTATCCTTTGATATGTTCAGATTCGCTTTTAGGAATTGATTTTTAGCAAATTCCGTCAACACCAGGTAGCGGTCTATTTTATTCAAAGTGCCTAACTTTTTATGAATGTAATAGGTGAGGGCTATCCAAGCTGTTTTAATGATGGAATGTTCGTGAACGCCGTGAAGGGTTGCATGCCAAGGAAATCCTGCTTGGATACTATTTGTATAAATGTGGCCATTATAATATAAGGTTGCTGAGGGGCAAATCAACCGATAGTTATGTAAGGTCATGACCATGGGGATCTTCATGCGATGAATCTTCCGTATGACATATGGGCCGATTGCATAATGAAGATTATGGAAATGAATAATGTCTGGTTGAAATGCGTTTATTTCCTGAGTTATTTTTTTTGCGGCGCGCTTATTAAATGGGTAGCTGAGAAATTGAATAAATCCTTTCCATCCCGTTTCATTTTTAAACAGGATTTTCTTGGTTACACCAATTTCACGCAGAATTTCGGTCTCTTGATCGAATACAACGTCCTCTCCTCCAGGATTTTGGTATTCGTTATGTATAATTAAAACACGCATTTGTTCCAAATGTAATAAAAATAAGTGTGACATATTGTAATATTTCTAATAAATTAATATAACTGTTAAGGAATTTAAAAAAGTTAATTAAAATAAAATAATAGTTGTTTATTAGTATTGAAAATTATTATATTTGTTACATGATGTTTTTGAAAGTGTTTTTATTTTTTTTTACTAACAATTATTTACCTAAATTATTTTCAAATGGTAATTGAAAACAGAAAAACCTGTCAAGAATGCGGGCAAATTCTTGCGGGGAGAATTGACAAGAAGTTTTGTGATAGCGATTGCAGAACTAATTATCATAACCGAACACAGCGCATTGCGTCAGAAAAGTTTCGATTGATTGAGCGCGCGATGAAAAGAAATCGAAATTTTTTACAACGGAGACGTCAAGAAGGCTGGAAATTTATTTCCGTGCTGGAGCTAAGAGATTGCGGTTTTGATTTAAAGTATTTTACACATTTGGTGGAAGATCCAAAAGGTCGTGTTTGGCGCTATGTGTATGATGAGCCTTATTCCATTACTAAATATGGAATTATGATTTTGCCTCCGCCTAAATTTGGGAGCAACAATCAATTAAATGGAACTGATTCGTAAGGTTTTTAGTACCTTTGCGATATGTCGCAACAAAAATTTCAAGAGTTTAATTTTAATAAACAGTTAAATGAAGCTATTGCTGAATCGGGGTATGAACAACCTACTCCGATTCAGCAAAAAGCGATTCCAGCAATTTTGGGGGGTCAAGATGTGATGGGTATTGCTCAAACTGGTACGGGTAAAACCGCGGCATTTGTATTGCCCATTTTAAAACAATTGGGCTATGCACAGGGTATGCATGCTCGGGCGCTCATTTTATCACCAACGCGTGAGTTAGCTATGCAAATTCATGAGCATATTGTGTTATTATCTAAATATTTGGATTTAAGAACCGTTGTGCTGTATGGTGGACTGGGCCCTAAAACTCAGATCGAACAATTGGCTGCAGGGGTGGACATCATAGTGGCTACACCAGGGCGCTTTTTGGATTTGTATTTGGAAGGGCACATCGTGACGAAAACATTAAAGGTGTTAGTCATGGATGAAGCGGATAAAATGATGGACATGGGTTTTATTGGTAAGCTTCATAGAATATTGGAAGTAGTGCCAAGAAAGCGTCAGAATCTATTGTTTTCAGCGACTATGAGCGATTTGGTGAAAAAGATAGCTGGAGATTTTTTAGCATTCCCAACGGTGATTGCTGTGGATGAACAGGCAACTCCAGCCGAGACGGTTGCACAAAAATTATATTATGTGCCTAACCATAAAACTAAAATTAATTTATTGAATCACCTGCTTGAGCACGATGAAACGTTCACTCGTTGTATCGTGTTTTGTAGAACTCGAGTGGTCGCTGATCAAATATTTAATTTTCTGGAAAGAAAGTTTGGGACTGCACAAGTGCGGGTAATACATGCAAACAAGGGGCAAAATACGCGTATTAACTCCATGACTGCATTCAAATCAGGAGAAATCCGATTATTGGTTGCTACCGATGTGGCTGCGAGGGGTTTGGACGTCTCTAATGTGAGTCATGTTATTAATTTCGATGTACCGATTGTGATTTCAGATTATGTACACCGAATTGGTCGAACTGGGCGTGCCTCAATGAAAGGGGATGCCATTACTTTTTGTAATCCAGCAGAGCAGTATTACGTAAATGCGATTGAGAAGTTGATTCGTCAAAAAATTCCTGTGGAAATGATTCCAGAAGGCGTTTATATTGATGAAACTCCGTTCAAAGAGCGGCAGGAAATCGCACGTGAGATAGATGGACAAAAGCGTAAAGAAAATCCGGATTTTAAAGGAGCATTCCACGAGAAAAAGCATGCAAAATTTTTAAAAGTTAGTTCAAATCCCGGTTCGTCAAAAAAGCGAAACGATCGTTCTAATAAGAGTTTTCGTAAGAAAAAGTAATGAAATCCTTGAGAATAACTCCGATTAATTTATTGACAGCGGCACTTATTTCATGGTGGATTTGGGATGGAATGGATGGGATACTTGCAGGGTCAAAAGTTTGGGTTTTAGGTTTGCTTTTATTATTTTTAGTAATAGCAGATCAATATTTTAGGGTGTTTATTAAAACGATCGAGCGGGTTTGGTTAATTCAGATCGTGTTCTTGGTCTTGGTGGGGGCAGTGGCTTTTTTAATTAGGTCCTGGCTGATTTAATTAGGTCCTGGCTGATTTAATTAGGTTTTGCCTCAATTAATTGGGCTCTAACTGTCTTAAGTTTAAAAATATAAAAGTAGAAAATTATCATAGTACTATATAGCGTCAAAATATGAAAACGGCAGAAATAAAATTAACAGTAGAGTTAGATGATCAAAATATTCCTGATAAATTAACTTGGGAGTCTACTGATGGTGAGCAACAAGAAGCCTTGGCAGCAAAAGCAATGTTTTTAGCTTTATGGGATCACCAATATAAAAATTCATTACGCATTGATCTTTGGACGAAAGATATGCCATTGGATGAAATGAAGCGTTTTTTTTATGAAACCTTACAGACATTGGGGGACACCTTTTTGCGCGCTGCGCCAAACGACCCGGTAGCTGAAGCGGTCATAGGGGATTTAAGGGATTATTGTGAGCACTTTGCTGAAAAGATGGAAATCAATGCGCCTCAATAATTAGATAAAAAATTAATAGGATAAGATTATGCAGTATTTTTTGGTAAAATCGGAGCCTTTTAAGTATAGTTGGGACCAATTTTTAAAGGACCAGGGCACGTTTTGGGATGGAGTTCGTAATTATCAAGCAAGAAATAATATGCAATTGATGAAACAAGGGGATTTAGTCTTGTTTTATCATAGTAATGAAGGAAAGTCTGTAGTAGGCATCGCAAAAGTAGTAAAAGAAGCCTACCAAGATCCAACCATCGAGGACCCTCGTTGGGTGGCCGTGGATTTAGTACCTGTACAAACCTTAGATCGACCAGTTACCTTGGAGCAAATAAAGAAAGATCCATTGCTCCAAAATGTTGCGTTGGTTCGGCAAGGAAGGCTCTCTGTGATGCCGCTATTGCCAGCGGAATTTGATCGGATTATTGCTTTAGGAACGAACGATTAATCGCTGAACCTTTTAAGCATCAATCTTGTTAAAGATTAATTTTATCTCGCCGGCATCTTGAGGTTTCATCTTCCCGGCTAATACTAATCGAAGTTCCCTCCGTTGTAAAGCCTTTTCAAATTGAAGTTTTTCTTCTTCAGTTTCAGGGATAACGGGCGGAACTTCTGCTTTATTTCCCTGTTGATCCAATGCGACAAAAGTGTAATAAGCAGTGTTTGATTCGATTCGCTCTCCACTGGGAATGTTGTGAGCGGAGACGGATAAACGAACTTCTACCGATGTCTTAAATGCTCGAGTAACCTGAGCTTCAATGCTGACTACAGCTCCTAATTTAATGGGATGTTTGAAGGAAACATTATCTACCGATGCGGTAACCACTATATTATTACAATGCTTTTGAGCAGCGATCGCTGCCGCAATATCCATCCAATGTAATAAACGACCACCCATTAAATTATTTAATGTATTCGTGTCATTGGGTAACACCAATTCATTCATGATGGTGTTTGATTCCCGTGCAAATTTTGGTTCCATAATGCAAAGATGCGATTATAACATCGATTTGACAACAGAAGCTCCGATTAACTTCCTGACTTAAGTGTTTTTAATTGTTGATCTACAAGCATTAATCCCTCTTCTAAACTCCTTGGCTCATAGCCTAATAGGGTTTTTGCTTTGTTTAAAATGAATCCGGTTTTTTTAGGACGCGCAGCTGCTTGATTTAAGGTGCTTGTGTTAATCGAAGAGATTAGTTTTTTATCTAAGTGCCAAAAGTCAGCGATTTCATGCACAATTTCTTCTATACTTAGTAAATCTGGGCCCGAAACATGGAAGACTCCGGTCGCTCGTTTAATGGCTGCAGCCAAACAAGCGTTGGCAAGATCCTCTGCAAGGGTGGGCATGCGCCATTGGTCGTTTACCACATTGATTTTTTGTTCATTTTCTAAAGCGTTTTTTGCCCACAAGACAATATTGCTTCTGCTTAAGTCATTTAAAACTCCGTAAACGAGGATGGTTCGGATGATGGTCCATGGGGAAGCAGCTTGTTGTAGGCTGCTTTCACTTTCCCATTTACTTTTACCATAAATGCTTAATGGGTTGGGTGTGTCTTCTTCTTCATATGGACCAGATTCTCCGTCAAAGATGAAATCAGTAGAAAGGTGAATAAAGTGGATGTCGTTTCTTTCGCAACTTTTTACCAATTCTTTTACTAAGGTGACATTTAATAATTCGCAATTTTCTGGCTCGACCTCGCATTGGTCCACATTTGTCATGGCAGCCGTGTGGATGATGGTGTCGGGTTGAATGTCATCAATTAAACTTTGTAGAGCATGAAAATCTAAGAGATCCAGATCTATATAGGTGTAGCCTTCTTGGATCGGGTGTCTGTTTTTCCCTCTTGAAACAGCTGTTAACTTAATGGATGGCAGCTTTTTTAGACGATGATCGCTCAGTACTTGATCTATAATTTTTTGACCTAATAAACCGTTAGATCCTGTGACTAATAAGCTTATATTGTCATTCATTTGATTTGATTTTCTACAAATTTAGAGAATTTTCGAAGTGCATTTTATATTTTTTATAGCGTGCCTCGTAAATTTTGTGATGCTCCATATTTGGTTGATAGGATTTGTCAAATCCTTGGCCCATGGCCTCCATGGCCTCTTCAATATTTGCATAAATCCCAGCGATCGTGGCGGCATACATCGCTCCGCCTAAAGCACAGGTTTGTTCTGAATGATGGACTTTAATGGGCATATTTAGGATGTCTGCCATGGCTTGCATGATAAAATCCGATTTTCTGCTAATCCCGCCTAAAGCTATGATTCCTTTAATAGGGATTCCTTTAGCGATATAATGTTCCACAATATTTTTAGAACCAAACAGGGTTGCTTCCACGAGTGCCCTAAAGATTCGAACAGGGTCGCTTCCAAGCCTCAAAGCATGGATGGAACCTTTCTGAAAGGCATCTGTAAATGGCGTTCTCCGGCCATTCCACCAGTCAACTGCCCATTCTAATTCTTCAGTCAGTGGAATGTTTGACGCTTCTTCACTTAAAGTTTTAAGCAGGCGCGACTCTAATTCCCTCAACAATTGATCATGAATTTCATTCGAGCCTTGTAATTTTATATTTTTAACTGGCCATAATAGTAAGTTTTTAAACCAAGCATAAATATCGCCAAAAGCTGCTTGACCTGCTTCTAATCCAATGAAATTTGGCACGACTGATCCCGTAACTTGACCGCAAATTCCAGGAATTAATACAGACGTTAAATCTTTTGCAGGTGCGATTAATATGTCGCAGGTGGAGGTGCCAATGACTTTGCTTAAATAATAGGGTTCAATTTGTCCTCCGACAGCACCCATATGACAATCTATCATTCCCACACCTACTTTCACTTCTGTGCTAAGGCCAAGACGATTCGCCCAAGCTGCAGATAAAGTGCCTACCGCGGTCGCTGCATCAGCAACAGGTCCTTTGAATGTGTCTACTAATCCATCTAAAGACGGGTCTAAACGTTTAAAAAACTCATTTGGAGGAAAGCCGCCAAATTCTTCTGCCCACAATGCTTTATGTCCAGCTGTACAGACGCTTCGAACGATTTGAGTAGCGTCTGTCCCACCTGTTAATAAAAAAGGGATCCAATCACAATGTTCGACCCAAGTAAAAGCAGCTGCCCTAATTTTTGGATCTGTGCGATTAATATAGAGGATTTTGGACCAAAACCATTCTGGCGAATATATGCCGCCTACATATTTTAGATAGTTGGTTTCAAATTTTTTTGCGT
>CAYTDM010000017.1:0-18999 GCA_964436635.1 uncultured Sphingobacteriaceae bacterium | reverse complement strand
CATTGATTTCTACAGCCTCATTATTCGCTGTATGATCTTTCCAGAGTACAAACAATGCATTTGGATTTTCAGAGAACTCGGGATTTAGGGATAATGGCATGCCTGTTCGATCGACTGCGATGGGTGTGGATGCGGTCGTATCGATCGATAATCCTACTATTTGATGTGCATTTGAAGGGCCAATGGTCTGTACACATTGTTTGATCGCTAATTCCATGCTTTCAATATAGTCTAAGGGATGTTGTCTATATTGATCGAGGGTTGGATCGCAATACAATGCCGCTTTCCAACGGGGATATTCTTGGACAGCAACTGCTATTTCATCTCCATTCAATGCATTCACAAGAACTGCTCGTACAGAGTCAGTTCCGAAATCAATTCCGAAAGTATACATGTATTTAACTCTACCTAATTATCAGTTAGATTACGGCCAAATTCCAAGGTTTTGGTACGATATGGCTATTTTATTAATCGCGGCAATTAGTGCTGCTGTTCTTAGTGTGCCAATATCTTTTTTCGAATTTTTAATTTCTCTAATCTCGTGATAAGCACCAATCATCGTGTCTTCCAAGCCTGAATTTACTAATTCTAACTCAGAAGCTCCTTTTATTACGCTCTTACGCTGTTCAAAGGTTAATGAATTACCGGTCATGGATTCTATGGTGCCCACTAATTGAGAAATCGAAGATTCTTCATATCGTTTGCCCATTCTACCAAATGCAACATGGGAAAGGTTTTTCAACCATTCGAAATAGGATACCGTCACCCCACCAGAATTGCAGTACATGTCTGGGATAATGATTCCTCCATTTTCAGAAAAATATTTTGCAGCGCCCGGTGTTGTCGGTCCATTTGCTCCTTCAGCAATGATTTTTGCTTGAATTCGAGCGATATTTTTTTCAGTTATTTGATTTTCTAAGGCTGCTGGAACTAAAATATCACAGGCTTGTTCCAAACCTTCAGCAGGATTAGCAAATTCTTTGGTGGCTTTCGCATATCCCTTGATGGATCCTGTCTGGTTTCGGTGAATCAGGATATCGTCTACATCCAATCCATCCGGATTGTATAATGCGCCATCCCACTCACAAATTCCTACTATGATACCTCCAAAATCACTCAATATTTTAGCGGCATTATAGCCCACATTACCCATTCCTTGTACAATGATGCGTTTTCCGGCTAAACCCGGTGTTAGGCCAAGTCCTTTCATGTCTTCGGCGATGTCTACACATTCTCTGATGGCAATGGCTACGCCTCTACCAGTAGCTTCTCGCCTGCCTGCAATTCCATGTAAAGAAAGAGGCTTACCGGTTACGCAGGCTAATGCGTCTAATTGCCCCGGGTTCATGGTCGCATAGGTGTCCGCAATCCAGCTCATTTCTCTTTCCCCTGTACCATAATCTGGCGCAGGTACATCGATGGCTGGTCCTATAAAGTTTTTTCGAATTAATTCTACCGTATAACGACGTGTAATTCTTTCGAGTTCTTCTACCGTGTAATTCTTAGGATTGATGCAAACGCCTCCTTTAGCACCGCCAAAAGGGACATTTACAATGGCGCACTTAAAAGTCATCAATGCAGCTAATGCCATGACTTCATCCTCATTCACCATTTCACTATAGCGAATCCCGCCTTTAGTGGGTTGCATGTGATGAGAGTGTTCAACGCGCCATGCATTAATCACTTCGAAATCATCGCCTCTTTTTATTGGGAAACTAAACCGATATACACTATTACAGATTTTTATTTGCTTTAACAATCCTTTCGGATGATTTGTGAATTGCGCAGCATTATCAAAAAATTCAGAAAAATCTTGAAAAAAATGTGGTTGTTCTTGATCAGCAATGATTTTGTTTGACATAATTTTTGGTTTTAAGAGGTTAGCGCAGTCATACTGATCATTTTCTCTTTTCTAGCTTATTTAATTTCCTGTCTATTGAAATTAAATAAGCAGTCACCCCGACAAAAAGGAGAACGATCACCAATATCACTACATAAATTTTACCAGAACTTCTAAGGCCTGTTGCCATTTCAACTTCACTTGCAGCTTGTGCCCAAGCATTTACTTGCCAAAGTAAGGTAAGTAGGAGAAAGGTCGTTAGTTTTTTCATAAAATCAAAATTTAAATTCAAAAGTGATGTACAATTTTTGATGGCATGATCATTTTAGCCGTCTATACGCATTTGTAACTTTCGGATTCGATATTTAATTTGCGTTAGCCATAAGCCCATTAAAATCCAACCAACAGCGGCAGGATAGAGAACGATTCTCATCGCTCCATCCATATCAAATTGTCCAAATCCAGAATTTCCTCCACTTCCTGGATGCAGGGAATCGGTAGTTTTTGGCAAAATGTACATCAGGACGATCATTACTGGAAAAGCAAACACATTGTAAATGGCGGATATTTTACCTCTTTTTTGTTCTTCTTCTAAGGCATTGCGAAGCACTAAATAGGCTAAATACATTAAAGTTGCGATCGCTGAACCATTTAATTTTGGATCGTTTGGCCACGGATCACCCCATGAATAATTGCCCCAAATCATGCCACTTCCTAATCCTAAAAAACAGAATAAAATACCCACATTGACACTCTCCACAGCGATCAGGTCGTGTTCAGTCTTCCCGCTAACGAGGTAACGAATGCTGAATACCACCGAAATGAAATAGAGTGTGAACATGGTGAACCACATCGGTAAATGGTAATATAGATTCCGAATGGTTTCGTTAATAATCGGTAATGCAGGGACAGGTCCTAAAATACCGGCAATTAAGCTATAGGTAATTAACAAAATGCTTAATGCTTTCCACCAATTTTTTATCATAGTATGTTATTAATCATTCTCTCCAAAGGTAAGGAAATAACAATAAAGAAATAGCTATGGAGATGATATTTATTGCGACTAAAACCCCGATTTCAGGATAACTTTCAGCTCGTGGATCTCCGTTAATGGCGTTCCCTGATAATTCGATTAAAATGATCAGTAAAGGAATGATTATAGGGAAACTTAATACGGCCATGAGGGTCGTGTTGTGTCCAGCTTTGGCACTGATGCCTGAAACCATGGTGAACACGGTGGAAAAACTGATCGCTCCTAATAGTACGCCCACACAATAAAGCAAGGGGTCCGCTAAAGGATTTCCAAAAATTACCATGTATACAATCAGTGCTAATGAGGTTAATAAAATCATTAACAAGCTGTTATAGATGATTTTTGAAAGGATGACCGCTTTGGCACTTACAATAGAATAATAGTATAGTTGACGCGATGGGTTTTCCTGAATAAAACTTTTACTGATCGCGTTAATGGATGCAAAGAGCATGATGATCCAAAACAGCACGTTCCAAGTCGTTGGATCTAAGGACTGAAAGGCTTGATAGCAAACAAAGATGGTGGAAACTGCATATAACAAAATCCCATTTATCGCATATTTAGACCTCCATTCAAGAATCATTTCTTTATAGAGTAATTGTCGGATTTGAGTCAGTGTTTCCATGTGTTTAATCTGCCCTTGTTTATGAATTTGTGGATTGTAGCTCGACAAGGTATTTATAAAGACCGTTATCTTCCTGCATTAATTCATTATGGGTTCCAAATGCTGCGATTTTACCTCCATCTAAAACGAGTATTTTATCCGCTTCTCGGATGGTCGATAATCGATGGGCGATGATAATCGAAGTTCTACCAACCATTAATTTTTCTAAAGCTTGCTGTACCAAACGTTCGGATTCAGAATCTAAGGAGGAGGTCGCTTCATCTAAAATAAGAATCGCAGGATTTTTTAATAAGGCTCGTGCGATCGCAATGCGTTGTCTTTGGCCACCAGATAATTTAACGCCTCGTTCACCCACTAAGGTTTCATATCCTTCTGGAAATTCCGAAATAAACGCGTGTGCATTCGCTTTCTTTGCAGCTTCGATGATTTCGTCATCACTCGCATTTAATTTTCCATAACCAATGTTTTCTTTTATGGTTCCGCCAAATAGCAATACATCTTGAGGAACGATCGCGATGTTTTTGCGCAAAGCAATCAATTCGTATTCATTTGCAGGTAAATGGTCATAATAGATCGTCCCTTCAGTGCATGGATAAAACTGCAAAATTAGGGAGGCAAGGGTGGATTTTCCTGCACCACTTGGGCCGACGATGGCAATTTTTTCTCCGGCTGCGACATCAAAGGAGATGCCTTTTAGGATTGGGTTGTCAGGTCGAGTAGGGTAGTGGAAATGGATGTTCTCAAATTTTAAATTCCCTTTTAAGCTTTGCTCGCTCGACGGTATTTGGTGAACAACCGCGTCTTGTTTTAATTTTATTTGAATCGCTTCTCCTTTTTCATCTAAGATTTCCATTACACGTTCACTTGCACCTACAGCTTTTTGAACATTCGCATAAAATTCAGGGAAACTGCCCATGGATCCTGCTACAAAAATGGAATATAAGATGTATGTGGTTAAGTCACCTACACTGATTTCCCCAGATAACACCATGGTCGAACCGAACCAAATGACGGCGACTACTGCGCCAAACAGGCAAAAAATTATAAAGGAGGCAAACATCCCTCTAAAGGTAGCACCTTTGATCGCCAGTTTCACGACAGATTGGAGGGAAGTTGCGTAGCGATTCGCCTCATATTCTTCATTTGTAAATGCTTTTACATTGCTAATGCCTTGTAAGGTTTCTTGAAGGACCGTGTTGGATTCAGCTAATTTATCTTGCGTAGCCCGAGAAAGTTTTCTAATAAATCTACCGAAAAACACTGCTGCCACTACTAAGAATGGGAGGATTGCAAGGTTCAATAAGGTTAGTTTCCCAGAAACCATGAATAATAGCGTGATGCCTCCTCCTAAAAGGATGATTTGACGGATCATTTCAGCTAAGGTGGTCGTCATTGTTTCTTGGATTTGTGCCAAATCCGCGGACAATCTACTGTTTAATTCGCCCACTCTACGATTTGCGAAGAAATCCAAAGGCAATGTAATTAGTTTGTAATAAGAGTCTTTACGGATATCGGCAAGCGACTTTTCCGCTACTTCTACAAAGAGTCTAATTCTGAAAAAGGAGGCAATGGCTAAGCCAGTTAAAAGAACAAACGAAATTCCTCCAATGGACCATAAATCGGCAGGAAGCCAAGCATAGGTTTGAATTCCTTGAGAGGCATCGATCATCGACCCTAATAAAGCCGGAAAGGACAGTGAAATTAAGCTTGAAATAAAAAGAAAGAACATGCCTATTATGAACTTTCCTCGATAGGGCTTTATATAATGTAAAAGTCTATTTACTTCTTTAATAGCTTTTTTATCTAATTTTCGCTTAGGCAATTCTTCATTGAACTTTCCTCCACTATTTGACCGTGATCTTGCCATTATTTAATTTTCAGTTGGTTTAGCTTCTTGTTTCTTCTGAACGTGTATACCCCTAAAACAATTAATCCAATTAGACTAAATGTGAAAAATCCAGTTGATAAACTCATGTTGTTTTTAAGATTTCTGTTCTCCGAAGTTAGTCGTTCTTGTTCTTTTTGTAATTTGCTTATGGTGGTTATATACCCGTTTATTCTGCTGTCGTATTCTTTTGCAAGCTCCGCAATTCTTTCTTTTTCAAATTCTTTGTAATCTAATTGTTGGTCCTTGAAGTCCAATAATTTTTTAGTTTCTACAAAAATATGATTGTCGGTTTGCACGATGCTGTTCAAAATATCAATCGAGGCTTGCATGTCTTTTTTGGTTTTTAGTCCAAAAATCCCTGTCTTCTTTTTTAGACTTTCATCAAAATGTCCAAAACGAGCTCGTCGTTCATCCAATAATTGGTTGACTTTTTGGCGTTGCAATTCGTAACTCAAACTGTCAGCCTTTGCATAGACATCAATTTCTTGCTTCGCAAATGTTGCCGAAAGAAAGCCAATATTCAGCATGATGAAAAGGAATCCAAAAAGTATTGGAGCAAGACCTATAGCCGTGCGCTTTTTTATTTGTTTTGCAAAATGAGTGTTCATATAAATGCCAATTAGTTTGAGTGCCGATTAGTATTGTTTACATGAATTCAATGCGAATAATTTCGCCTTGATTAAGGCCCAATAATTTGCTTGCATTTCCTTTATTAATGGCGATTTCCAGTAAATTGCTGATGCCGAAGAGACATAGTTTTTCACCTTCTAATACTTCGTTATAGTGCCAACTCAGCTGATTAATCGTTTCGTTTCGCTTAAATTGGACGAAGAAATCTCGCCCCTTTTGTTCCGCATTAAATAACTCCTTGCTAATATTTGTAATCGAATTACCAAATGAGTCTACGTATATTACGCAACCTTTTAGTACATTTTTCTCCACAACAGGTTGAATTAGTGTGCGTTGAACTATGTTGTCAATTGGGTCTCCAATTTCAACTAATTTACCACCTTTTGCTAAATGACAAGCGGCTTTACTGAAAATGTCTGTTAAAGGAAAATGAAGATATTTTAAGTCCTGCATTAAGTTTATCTCGACGATTTCGGTCGGATTGTTTTCAAACATTAATGAAAAGATTCCGTTGTCAGTGCCGACAAAATAATGCCCGTCGTATTTTAATGCAATAAATCGTGCTTCTTCACTGTATACAGAGTCAATTCCGATTAAATGCACCGTACCTTTTGGGAAATATGGGTAAGCATTTTTTAATATAAATGCCGCATTCTGAATGTTAAAGGACGGAATGTTGTGGGAAATGTCAATTATCTGAACAGTAGGAAGCAAACTTAACAAACTACCTTTTAAAGCAGCTTGGTAAAAATCAGCATTCCCTAAGTCTGTTGTTAATGTAATGATCCCCATTTAACTCTTTATCAGTATTTCGTGTAAATTGTGCTAACGTGCTAATTGTGCTAACGTGCTAATCGTGCAAACCTGCTAAATTTAACAAGTAATAATGGAATTTCCGAATTTTGAATCTCCAAATGTTTGTTTAAAGAATCTATAATTCCTGTTTAAATAAACAAATGCTATTCTCCTACAGGCTCTTCAAGAAGTTGATCTGCTTGCTGCATGGCTTTTACCTGTGGATTTGACTTTTTATTATTATTACTTTTTTTGTTTGGTGGTAATATACCAGGAGGACGTTTTTCTAATGCAATCGGCTCACCCAACAATTCTCGAATCGCTACTGAAGCACAGACTCCTCCGAATGCTGCGGGTAAGTAAGAAATGGTTCCATAGGCAGAACGTTTAAAATTGCTTCCATCCGTCATGACTAAAGATTCTTTTTTGGGTAGTTCTGTTGAGAATACAGCTTTCACCCCGGATGCATCTGCCAATTTTTTTAATCGCTTTCTTATGTAATAGGCAAATACACAGTGATACGATTCGGTTAATCTACCTACTTTTAATTTTGTTGGATCCAATTTGCCCCCGGCACCCATAGAACTTACGATGGGAATTTGGGTTTGAATAGCTGCTGTTAAAAGCATTAGTTTAGGTGTAACGCTGTCAATGCAATCTAATACATAATCAAAGGGTGTGGCTAAAATTTCCTTACAGCGCTGGGGCGTAAGAAAATCTTCAATGACATGTAATTTTAAATCAGGATTTATCGCTAAAAGACGATCTGCCATGATGGACGCTTTGCTGACTCCATGATTCGTTGATAAGGCAGGTAGTTGGCGATTTCTATTTGTAGGATCAACTACATCGCCATCGACGATCGTCATTTCACCTACACCGCTGCGACAAATAAATTCTGCGGCAAAAGAGCCCACTCCTCCAAGCCCCACGACTAATACATGTTTAGATTGCAAGGTTTGGATGCCGTCGTCCCCTACAAGCAAGGCTGATCTGGATAGCCAAGAAACGTCACTCATGATTTACTCCTATTTTTTTCCAATTTGCAAAAATAACATCTTTTAGCGCTTCTTTTGAAATTTTAAGAATATTAGCCGCCTGTTCATAAATGTCTTCGATCGAAAGCATTGCTTGATCGGTTTCTAAGAAAAATGGCAGGTTGGATTCAAAGCAAATTATTAGGCTTTCTGCGGCATGATTTGACCCGTTTTCACATTTTATTGCTTGTCCAAAAGACAAGAAAAATCCTTTATTAATCAATTGTTTAGCTAAATCCGGAGATTTGTTAAATCCATGGATGATCTGTGGAACATGTGGTCTTTCAACTTTGTTCAAAGAAATTAATTCATCGAAGGCCTTAACACAATGTAAAATAAGTGGCTTGTTCACCTTGTTCGCCATGCGGATATGTGCTAAATAGACTTCTTTTTGCAACGCAAAATTTCCACCTTTCCATTTGTCTAAACCGCATTCACCGATGAAAATCACCTTTTCATTGTTTATGACATTTTCAATGCGATCAAGGTCGTTTTTATACGTTACTTCGTTCACCTCCCATGGATGCAATCCAACTGAGCATGGCCCGAAAGGCGAGCTGTAAGGCTTTTCTTGAAGGGTTTGGACCTCATTCAAGCCAAGTGAATAGACGGAAAAAGTGCCTTTGTGTTGAAATTCATTTTCCAATAAGCATTCGTTCGTTGACTGCCTGATATGGGTATGAAAGTCTAGAAAGGGAGTGGACTTTTCCATGGATATTAAAAAGTTTAATAGCAAATCATTTCTACATGAGGAATCCCATCTTCTTCATATAATTCGCTATTTTTTTCAAAACCCAAGTTTTCGTAAAAATCAGCCAAATGAGCTTGAGCACTTATTTTTATTGGGGAAGTGGCTTGCTTTGATCGGATCTCTCCGAGACATTTTTTCATTAAGTCATATCCGAATCCATGACCTCTATACTTTTGGGAAACGATTACCCTTCCGATTGCAGGTACTTCGTATGATAATCCTGCTGGTACGATGCGCGCATAGGCGACTAATTCATTCGATCCATTTTCAGTGCCAAATACATGTAAGCATGCTGCGTCTTTGCCATCTAAATCTTGATATAAACAAGTCTGTTCAAGGACAAACACTTCGCTTCGCAACCTCAAAATCTCATATAATTCTAATGGAGTTAAATCAGAAAATTCTTTCACCTGCCATAAGAGGGTTGGTTTTTCTGCTGATTTGATTTGGGAGGAATTTGAATGCATGAAAAGCGTGTTTTGTTTGAATGATTACGTATCTATGAAACACAAATTTAATCATTTGCAACTAAAAACTTTAAATTTCGTATATTTGTCTACATATGATAATCATCGATCCATTAAATTTGGCACCAGAAATAAAAAAAGTGCTTGAAAGTGTATATGATCCTGAAATTCCAGTAAATATCTGTGAATTAGGATTGGTGTATGAAATTATCACTAAAGTTGACGGCACAGCAAAGGTGGTGATGACTCTTACTGCTCCCAATTGTCCGGTTGCTGGCAATATTATAGATGAAGTCCAGCAAAAAGTCGCGAGTGTTCCTGGAGTTTCGAACGCATTAGTGGAATTAACTTTCGATCCTGCCTGGGATAAGAGCATGATGAGTGAAGTGGCACAACTTGAATTAGGCTTTTTATAGGCTTTTAAGATTCTAAATCACTTAATTTCTTTGTGATTGGCACCGCTGTTTTATCTTTTCCAAATATGAGTTGCCAAATTTTTCTTGAGTCCTTAGTCAATAAGGGGGCAATCATTGATAAAAGCAATACGTATACTACTACAAATGATTGGATAATTGGTAACAATCCTCCTGCTTTTCCAATATTTGCCATAATGATAGAAAACTCTCCTCTGGCAGCTAAGGTGAAGCCAATGTCAAATGCTGCTTTCTTTTTTAATCCGGAAAATTTGGCGGCGAAATAGCCGGATAATAAATTACAAATTACGGTGATCAAGGCCGCAATACCTCCCCATAGCAGGGCACCACTTAGACTCATCGGGTCTATTGCTAATCCAAAACTGAAGAAAAACATGGCCCCGAAAAAGTCCTTATAGGGCAAGACCATTTGTTCAATTTTTTTGATGTATTGAGAATCTGCTAACACTAAACCAGCCATGAGTGCGCCGATCGCTTCCGCCACATGAATCGTTTCTGAAAAGCCAGCAACGATAAATAATAAAGCAAAAATGACGAGGATGAAGATTTCAGATGAATTTACTTGTAAAATTCGGTCTATGCTTGGGACTAATTTTCGCCCCAGGATGAGAAATGCTAAAATGAAGGTCAATGCAAGGAGAGATGTTCCTAAAACGGTCCAAAATGAGCTGCTCCCTGTTAGAATGAGTCCCGAAAGGAACGATATGTGCATGGCAATAAATAAATCATCAAACATGATCATTCCCATGATCACTTCCGTTTCAGGATTTGCAGTTCTTTTTAAGTCGGTTAAAACTTTTGCGACGATCGCAGTAGAGGAGCTCGTCATAATTCCGCATACGACCATGATTTCTTTAAAAGGCAAGTCCATTAGGAAGCCCATTAACAGTCCCGAACAAAAGTTTAGAAATACATAGATAGAGCCTCCCGTTACGATGGATTTTCCGGATTTCATTAACCGGCCTACGGAAAATTCTAAACCCAAATAAAAGAGTAAAAATAAGACACCCAGCCTACCCATAAAATCGATAAAGGGCTTACTTTCTGTAAAGGTTAAATCTATATTCCCGATTTGCGGAGCATGTTGGCCCAATACCATTCCTATTAATATAAAAAAGGGAATTACAGAAAATCGTAGCTTGTTAGAAATTAATCCAACCATAGCTACCAAGCCTACCGCGACTCCTATTTCTAATATCAAGGTGTGTGACGCCATTAAATATGTTCTATCAAGTTTTTACAATATGAGTTCGATTAAATGAATAAAATAGTTATAATCAACGTTTCGTTTTTTATAGGATCTCTTTTAATAATCGAATATGATTTCTTTTCCCAGCGACCACTAAAGTGGCTCCAGCAATTAATTTATAATCTGGCCCTGGATTAATCGTGCTTTCACCATCAAGGATAGCAGCGATAATCGTCGCACCTGTGCGTTTACGAACCTCTAACTCTCCAATAGATTTGTTGGCGCTTAAACCAGTATTTTCCACTTTGATCCATTCGATGATTAGGTCGTCAAGTGCTACCTCTATGGTTTCTAAGGCTTTGGGTTTATATGATAAGCCTCCAATAATGCCAGCAACCTGTCTTGACTCTTCATCTGAAAGGGTCATCACGCAGCGAGACTCATTTTCTTCCTCATCGTAACGATATAATTCTCTCCTACCGTCATCGTGAATGACGACCACCATTTGATCTCCGGCATCGGTTTCGATTTGATACTTTTTACCAATTCCAATAAGGTCGGTTTCTCTAACTATTGACATGATTTAAATTTCCTCCAATTTGTGACGTGTGTGGATGCGTTTAAAGCCAGACATATTAAATTTCTGTGTTTATTAAATTATATGAACAAACTTACTTAAATAATTTTTGTTCGTTTCATTTTTGGCAACAAAATTTTCAAGAAATATTTCAAGGATTCGTTATTTAACTGCCTATGATGTTGAATTTTGTGGCCAAATAACTACAAATATAATTATGCTTTGATATGAAATGAGAATGTCTTAATAATTTAAATATTTTTACAACGATTATAAACTGATCACACTTATAAACATTCCAATAATTTAATATATAGTTGTTAATTAACATGTTCAAACTGGGTATTCGAAAGGGATTTTTAAACATCTGGATGCCATATTTTTTTATGTTATTATTAACAATGGGTTCCTCATTTGTTAGCCTGGCTCAAAGTAATCTAGTCAGATGGCCCAATGTTAACTTTACTCCAACCATATTAAATTCTAATGTCATTGCATCAAATATCACAACAGGTGGTGGAGTGACTATTGCGCATCAAAACTGGGATAATCAAAATAATTTTTTTCAATTTCTAAATTGGTCAAATGGTGGATTAAACGTTGACCGATATATAGAAATAACGGTTTCTCCGCAATCTGGTTATATGTTGCAATTGCAGAATTTTAATTTTTACGTTAAAAAGCAATGGGGTGATAATGCGCAATTTCAAATTCGAATTTCAAAAGACAACTTTGCGACTTATCAAATTGCTCACCCAAGCACTGTTTTGTCAACAAGTTGGACGTCAGTTTCTGCTAATATTTCAGGATTAAATCCTATTATTCCAACTCAGCCATTAAAAATACGAATTTATGCATTTGCTGATTATGGGTTAGAATTTCAGATAAAAAGAATGATGAATTCGAATGCGAACAACAATTTTTCGCAAACCCCGGTGATTACAGGAAATGTGATTCAAGCTGAACCACCTGAAGCAAAAAATGATGTTGTGTCGACCATTTTAAATACTCCTATTACAATTGATGTTTTAACGAACGACACCTATTCTAATTTAAGCAGTATTAATATTACACAGGCTCCAACGAATGGTAGTGTAACTGTAAACGGAATTTCAAATATTACCTATACTCCAAACAATAGTTATTCAGGACCAGATCAATTTAGATATACAATCACAGATCAATATACAACGTCTACGCCAGCAATCGTAGATATTAACATAAGTAATCCGGCACCACAGGAAATTGTAGATGTGAGTATATTACAAACCATTTCTAATTTGTCACCTGTGGCTGGTAGTCATGTAACTTATACCATTAAAGTGGCGAATTCTGGGCCTTCCGCTGCAACCAATTTAATAGTTAATCATTTGGTGCCAACTGGGCTTGCTTATGTAAGTAGCCAACCATCTATAGGAAGTTATTCGGTGAATTCAGGTGCTTGGAATGTTGGCGTCTTAGGAAAAGATCAGGAGCAAACTTTAGAGGTTACAGCAAAAGTACTAAACACGGGGACATATAAGTTAAATTCTTTATTTACATTATCAGAAGTCGATAACCAACCGTCTAATAATACACATGAATTAATATTTACACCTATTATTCCATCGGTCGATTTAGGATTAAATGTGACGGTTAATAATAATACACCAGCTATTGGATCACAAGTAACATTCACGACCACTGTCAATAATTTATCTGTCGAGAATGCAACTGGCGTGTTAGTGAATGCTCTATTGCCTTCTGGATTTGCATATGTTAGTCACGTAGCTTCTGTAGGAAATTATAATTCTAATTCAGGAATATGGGATGTAGGTTCACTAAATTCAGGTGGAACTGCTACTTTGAATGTGGTGGCTGAAAGACTCTCTACAGGTTCTTATACTAAATCTGTAAGTGTTCAGCACGATGGTACCGATCCAGTTTCAAATAATAATGTTAGTTCAGTCTCCATGGCTTTTGCTTGTGATGCCTGTACGCACCCTATAACTGGAAGCGTAATTGTTGTGAATGCTGGTGAAGTGTATTGTTTAGAATCAGGAAGTTGGTCAGGTGGAGTTACGATGAATGGGGGAACCATTTGTGTTTCTTCTGGGGCAACTATGACTGTAAATTATATTAATGGAGATTTGGATGGGGTAATCAAAAATAATGGAACGATTACTAATTTTCCAATGATTTCAGGCGCCTCTAAACATTTAACGATTTTAAATTTTGGTTCTATTTCTGCTCCGTACCTTCAAACATTTTCGGGAGAACTCTTCAATTATGGAACCATGAATATTTCGGGGCAATTTTCCACAATAAACGGTAGTGTCATCCATAATTATGGTGATTTAAATGCAAGACAAATTAGTTTTAATGGATCTACCCTGGTCAATCATGCAGAAGGTAATTTTATTGTTTCCCATGGTGTTACTGTTGCAGGAGGCGATTGGGAAAACAAACTTGGAGGAACCATTCATTTTCAAGGCACCAGCAATAGCAACGTGAATTTTTCGGGCAACATAGATAATCTTGGCTATTGGGAATTTGGAAGAATTAGTGGGATTTCATCGACCCTGAATAACTATGGTGAAATGAAAGTCCACCATACCGCTAGTAATATTTCTTCCACCACATACATTACGAATGATGGGTTGTTAGAGTTTATCAATGTAGCGGAAGTGCAATATAATGGCCCCATGTTAACAAACAATGGAACCTTAACGATTTCCCATCCAACCTCAGGAAATTTTAAGATGAACCAATCGATTAATCAAGTGTATAACAATGGTTTGATTAGTATCACTGGTGAATTTCAACAAAATGCAGCAGGAAATATTTTAGTGAATAACTGTACCATTGATTGTAAGACGTTCTTCGTAGGGAATGGTAGTGCTACAAATAATGGGTTGATCAATTCTTTTGGGACGAGTTCAACTGGAGGTCGTCCAGACGGTTTAGTGATAGAAGGTTCCTCGTCTTTTTTTATTTCTGGCAAAACGGGCTTTACTCAAGGTATGAATTTTAGAAATTCAGGACACATCTCTGGCTATGGCGTTTTCTACTTTACTGGAAATACAAATAACAATAGCGCGGGAAGTTTCATCGGCAGCAGTGCAACGGAACAAATCTTATTTTACGATGCAAGCCCTCCTGCAAGTGGATTGTTTGACGCACCAGGGGCTACTACGCAGAATGTTATTCGACCAGGTGCCATGTCCCCGCAGGAATTAAGTTCATATAATTGCGAAGCGCCGCCGACTTATGCAGGCTCGCCACCTATTACTCTTCCCTATTCAACTATTGTGTGTGACCCTGCCGACTTACTCTCTATATCTTTTCACATAGATGACTACGCGACACCAGCAGATCCAGTAGCCGGTGATCCATTTGTCTTGTTGTTAAATACTATAAAATTATTCGATTATACTAATTTGTCCAATCCTACTAATAATACTACCTCTTTAACGATTCCGGGAAAGGGTACGCTTCAAGTCGATGCATTAGGACAATTTACATTTGTTCCCGACCCCTCGTTTACTGCAGGAGTTTTTGAAGCTGAATATAGAATATCGAATAAGCGATCCGGCGATGTGGTGACTTATCCGAGCCCGAAAACTAAAATAACGATTAAGTTGATCAATATCAACCTGCCAGCTATTACTGCTGCTGGAAACTCGAATGAAGTGTGTGTTGGAAGTACTTTAGCATTAAGTAATTTGATCGAGGGAGGGGTTTGGTCAAGCTCAAATACCAGTGTAGCAACCATCGACGAAACAGGCATAGTGACCGGTTTAGCGATTGGCACTACTATGATATCGTATACAAAAACCGAAGAATCATGCTCGGATACAGTCCAATTTGAGTTGACTGTAAAAAATTGTCCCGCTCCATCAAGTAAATTAATATCCAATCCTATGATTCGACAAAGAATTGGTGGTGGTAATTAATTTGTTAAACCTCAAAGTTTCATTAATTTTGGGAACCAAATTATGAATCAAAGCGCTAAGAAGAGTCGACAAACATCTCATCCTAATTCATTGCCTTCAGTGAATAACTGGATCGTTTCTCGTCTGGATAAAATCATATTATTTATTGTCTTCTTGTATTATTCGATCGATATGATACAAAGAGGCGATAATCGATTTGAAATAGTGCGATTGCAATATTTCATAATTAGTGTGGTCAATCTGGTTGTATTGGGTTTTATCTATTTGAATAAGGACCAATTCAACTTAAACCTGAAACAAATTCTTTTAAATAATCTTGTATCCAAACTTTATGTAGGTTTTATAGCTTTATGTGGCTTGTCCATGATTGCAGCCCATAATTTGAGCTTAGCGATAGTGAACTTCACTCAGATGTTGATCATCTGTACTATGATCTTTAATCTTTGTATATTGTTTCACAATAGGCTTCACTTAATCGCTCAAGCCGGATTTATAATTGGATTTGTAGGGTTATTTCAAGCTTCCTTGATATTTTCACAAATAAAATCATTGACAGATGAACACCTCATTCAACAATTTTTAAACGGCAGTGTGTTAGAAGGGAATGCAGGAAATATGAATATCATGTCTTCTGGATTGTTGTTAAAAGTGCCATTTATTTTGTTTGCGATTACGCAATATCAAGGTTTCAGAAAGTGGTTTTTATCGATCGCATTGTTCTTTATATTCTTTTGTATCTTTATTATAAATGCTCGTACCGCCATCATCACTTTGCCAGTAATATTCCTCGTATATGGCTATTATCTATTTTCATTTAGAAAACAACTGAATGCAATTCTGTATAAAGTTGCCTTTGTGTTTTTGCCAATTATTTTCTCATTTCTGTCGGCAAATTATGTTTTACAAAACAGCGGACGTGAAGGTAGATTTGAATCAACGGCAGCTCGCGTCGCCCAAATTACTTTGGAACAAAGTTCTACACAAGCTCGATTTTGGTTTTGGGAAAATGGGATAGAAATCGCTAAAGCTCATCCTGTTCTTGGGGTAGGAATAGGGAATTGGATGATTGAACAAATACCATATGGCAAAAATAGATATGTGTTTTCCATCAATGCACACAATGATTTTATAGAAATTTTGGCAGAAACCGGATGGATAAATGGTTTATTATATGGGTTTATTTTTATATTATTATTTTATATCAATGTAAATAGAATTAGAGCGAATAAAAGCAACTTAAATCAATTCATTGCATTTCTTGCTTTGTCCTTATTCTTAGTTTACTCCATTGATGCTTTAATAAATTTTCCTTTGCACCGCCCAACCATGCAATTAGGGTTTGCGATGCTGATGATGTTGACTATTTTAAATGTAAATAAAGGCAGTAAAGCTGAAAATTTGGATGCAAAAAACGCCAATATACTTGCACCGAAATCATTTGTTTCAATTAAAATTAGTTTGGCTACCATCGTACTCATCGGCGTGGTAAGCAGTTTAATTTTGTGGCAAGCAGATCGAACAGCTAAAATTGAATTCATTGTTATTAAAGATAAAATAGATGTGAATGCAGGTGGGCAGCTTACAGGTGATCAATTAGCAAATTTTCAGCCCAAAATTCCAAATGTCGCCAAGCAAACTTCTATTTCCTTTGATGAATATACGGGCATTTATTATTTCCGTGAAAAGAGATACGAAGATGCAATTCGTTATTTAGATAAAGGTCGAAGCATTCATGGTAAATTAGGACGGGAAAACTATTATAAATACCTAATTGCTGAAGAACGTCGGAACCCAGACAGTGCATATATTTACTTAAATAGGACTTTTCAGGAAGCCCCATTTTACGAAGGTTGGTATAATCAATTCATACGGTATGCGGGAAGAAGAAAAGATACAACTCGTATTTTTGAGTCTTACGATTTGTATTTAGCAAGCGCAAGGCAACCAATTTCTAACACCTTTGAAACTACTATTAATGCATTAAAATCTGCCGGACTAAAGCATGCAAGTGTGTTAGCGTTTGCAGAACGTGCTGCGCAAAATTTTCCACAAGACTCAATAGTAAATGAGGTCTTAAATAATTTAAAGATTACCCAATATCTTGTAGACGCACAAACCCAATATGATTTAGGGAACGATAAAGAAGCCTTTGAATTATTCCAAAATGCACTAAACGTGGACACAACAAATGTTTTTGCATTACAAAATATGGCCATTTATTATTATAACAAACTTAATTATCAGAAGGCCATCCCAATTTTCAAAAAAGCAATTAATAAGCCAGGTCTATCTGGCGGGCTCACCGAATACCTACTCGGCGTAAGTTTGATACAGACTGGCAATCAGGAAGAAGGCTGTTACTTTATAAACTTAGCAGCCTTAGAAAATTTTGCGCGAGCAATTAAATATTACAAAACTAATTGCGAATAAGGAAACTTATTATTCAATAACTACCTTCATTTACCAATCGTTTATTTTATTATTCAGTTGATTTACAGTGCTTAATTTCTTGTAGTTCAATGTCTACAAATTAATTTATTTAAAGCAAAAGTGTAGATTGTAACCCTATGAGATAAGTATTTTTGGCCGTCAATTTAATTCAATTCACGTAATCATGTGATTAATGTGTTGAATTTAAAATTGTTGCTTAACCAAAATTATAATAAAATTTTAAGTCTACATTTTGATGTAACTAAAAAATACTTAAACCTTGTATGAATATAAGTTTATTTAAACTTTATCGAAAATTAGTATTAACCGCTTTAATTACTTTTTGCTTTGTTGGAATTCTTTCGGCACAACAAAAAGTTCGTGATAATACTACACAAGGTCAAATTTTACCAACTAAAGATGCAATCCTTGAACTTGAGAGT
Source organism: uncultured Sphingobacteriaceae bacterium (assembly GCA_964436635.1). Classification (GTDB taxonomy): domain Bacteria; phylum Bacteroidota; class Bacteroidia; order Sphingobacteriales; family Sphingobacteriaceae; genus DASRQK01. Next base: position 925 of record CAYTDM010000017.1, on the reverse strand, counting down.
ACAAACAAAGGATTATTGCATGTTAGGCTTCCTCTAAGAAAACTTACCGACCCACATCCAATGACTTCACACATTGAAGGGATGATGGTGTATAATACTGCGAGTGTGAACGATGTCGCTCCTGGTATTTATTATAACAATGGTGCTCGTTGGGTGGCTGTTTCTGCTTCAGGAAGTCCAGGAGGACCTGCAAGTACAGCGATTTCTTATGATCCGAATTCTCACACCATTTCCTTTCAAGATATTAATGGCAATCCACAAACGATCAGCCTGAACAATGCTGTTAAAGCAACAGAATCCATTACATCTTTAGTAGATAATGGAAATGGCACTTTAACTTATACAAATGAGTCTGGTTCTCCAGTTACGATACAGATACCAGTTTCTTCACCCTCTAAATCTGCGTATGAGATATGGTTGGATTTGCCTGGCAACGCTGGCAAAACAGAGTCAGATTTTATAGATAATTTAAAAGGCAGTGACGGTTCAGGGATTCTTACAGGGAATGCTGCACCGAATTCTTCTTTGGGTAAAGAAGGTGATTTTTACTTAGACTCATCCAGCTATTTGTTATATGGCCCTAAATCAGGAAATGATTGGGGCACAGGAACGTCATTAAAGGCTACCTCATTTTATCAAGGAAGTGGCTTGCCAAATAATTCTATTGGGATAGAAGGTGACGTCTATCTTGACGTTCTAACGGGCAATATTTACGAAAAAATTGGAGGCTCTTGGGGCGCATCTGTTGGAAACATTAGAGGCCTACAAGGAGAAAGAGGTGCTACTGGTGCTTCTGGAGCTGCAGGTCCACAAGGAGAACGCGGAGCTACCGGTGTTCAAGGCCCTCAAGGATTACAAGGTGAACGTGGAGCTACCGGTGCCCAAGGAGAACGCGGAGCAACCGGGGCTGCTGGAGCTGCCGGTC
>CAYTDM010000016.1:26435-52808 GCA_964436635.1 uncultured Sphingobacteriaceae bacterium | reverse complement strand
GAAGTAAATAAAATAGTATGTGTTCCCGATAATCCTGCAAAGAAGTCCAAATTGGTTCTCAGCGCTCTAAACTGTTCAGCAATAGGAGCACGAGATTCTTTAGTAACTACGATATTACCACCGTCTTCTTTATTATGACCAATTTCTCCAATAATTGGAAGATTGCTTCGTTTGGTAATATCGTCTTTAGTAAGTATTCGAACATTTAACAATTCTTTTAAATATAGAACTGCGATAGGAATAAGCAATCCCACTAAGAAACAAGCTAAATAGATATTGGTACCTTTTGGACTTATTGGTCCACCTACTGTTCTAGGTTTATCAATTACCTTTGCATTGGAAATATTTGCGGTCTTACCAATGGCGGTTTCTTCCCATTTTTGTTGTAGGTATAAATATAATTCTTGTTTAATTTGTTGTTGCCTACTTAAGTCAATAAATCCTCGTTCAGTAGCCGGAACTCTACGAATTTCTGCATCAATTTGGTTACTCTGTCTTTGTAATGCATTTCGAGTTACTTGTAACTGTCTTCTTGCGGATTGTAAGTTAATGCGCATATCACTACGAAGAGTCTCCATTTGTTGATCGACATTTCTAACATATGGACTATCCTCCGTATAGTTCATCAGCAATTTTTCACGATCTAATAAAAGACGGTTATAATTTTGTACCAACCCACTAAACACTGGATCTTCATTAGAGATGGTGGTAGGCACTACCCTGGGATTATTTACATCTGCTAAATACCTGTCTACTTCGTCAATCATTAGCAATTGGCTCTCCACCGCAGCTAAATCTTTTGAATATTGACTAGCGCTTTGAATCAAAACTTGAGACTGTGCTGAAATATCCGCTAATTGACTTTCTTGTTTAAAGGTTTGAATGCGATCTTCTGCCATACCCAATTCTTGGCCTACATATTGAAGACGGTTATCAATAAAGGACAATGTACTATCAGCAATGGTATTTTTATCTTCTAAGGTTCTATCTACATACTTTAGAATTAAGGTATTCAAATATTGTTCGCCTCTTTTAGGAATTGGATGTTGAAATGCCAAATTAATAATGCTAGTTTGCCTATTCACCACATCTACTGTAAGATTACTTATCATGGCATTTACCATGGATTCAGGAGGATAAATCTCAATAATTAAATTATTTGTCTTATTATTAGAAACATCAAAGTATTCTGGATTCTTAACAAATCGAACAAAACCTAAATTTGGGATATTAATTAAAGCGTCAAGTTCAACAGATGCTTCAAAGTGTTGAGTTTTTATATTTAATTTTTCAGAATCTTTATCTTTTTTAACTGCTATTTCTGTTTTTGATTTTATAGAGTCTAAAGGGGTAATCACTTGAACAAGGTACTGCGGTTCTAAGGTTTCTATTTCTTTTATTCTACCCTGAACTTTATAAATAATGTGTCCATTAATTTCTTCTACCACTTCACGCATTAAGTCATGCGTTTTTAACACTTCCACCTCATTATCTACACCACTGGAACCACCAATGGCACCAGTAAGTTCTGATAACACACCCCCTAAATTTGCACTCGCATTTCCATCTACGATTAACACTTTTGCTGTAGATTGATAAATTGGAGTAGAATAGCGTAGATATAAAAATCCTATGGCTAAAAATATAACCACAGATAGTGCAAACCAATACCAATTTGCTAAAATTTTATAGAACCATTGTGCGAGGTCAAAATTATCTTCCTCTCCCCCTTGAATTCGTTGGATGAATTCTTCGTTTTCTTTCATTTGTTAATTTAATCTAATAAATATCAAAATTAAAACAGATGCTAAAGATGCAAAAGTACTAACATATTGCCATACCTCACGATCAGCAGTTAAAGCTTTACCTTTGGTCGGTTCCACATAAATGACATCGTTTTGCTTTAAATAAAAATAAGGAGAGTCAAAAATCGTAGCAGAATTAAGGTCTAGGCGTACAAATTCCTTCTTATCTCCCATATCTCTAACTAAGAGAATATTATCGCGTTTTCCGTAAATGGTTAAATCGCCAGCCATACTTATCGCATCAAGTAAAGAAACTTTTTCTTGAGTCATAGTATACGTATTCGGTCTATTTACTTCTCCTAATACAGTAACTTTGTAATTTCTAAAGCTGACATCCACAAAAGGATTTCGGTAACTTCCTCTTGCTTTCTCTAGAATAGCATCTCTGGCCTCAAAAATGGTAAGCCCCTCCACTTTAATATCGCCAATTAAAGGAATAGTCACATTTCCATTTTTATCTACTAAATAACCTACGGATTCTTGATTGCTATTTGAGGTTTCTAATTCTAAAGTCGTAATGCGAATATTTAATACATCACTACTCTGAATTTTAGGTTCTTTAAATTCCGTAGCAGCCCATTCAAACCGCTCCGTGGCTGGCAAATCATTAAAATAAACGGTTTTCCGGCTCACTGAACAGGAGCCCAATAATAGCATCAGTAAGGCCAACGAAAGGCCTTTTAGGGTAAAACTTCTTTTCATAATCAATCCACTTAAAGACTTTGCTGATTATACCCCACCCATCAAAGCCTACCCTCATCACATACAAAGCCGAACTTCGGTTCAAAAATAACGAATTTTCAGACTATTTATCGTTTTATTTACAACAATAAATTCCGAATTACATTGCCTTGCAATAACTTCTCCACATCCACCGAAGTCACAAACTTCTGAATATACTTCAAATGCTTCTCATGATGCAGGTCCGTGCCGACATAGTCTATCATTTTCTCTTTAACCAATTGTTGTGCCATTTTTCGCACGGATTCCCCATAATAGCCCGATAAGGAAAGTAAATTCACTTGAAAATAACAGCCCCGTTCTTTCAAGCGCGAATACATTTTTGGCGTCTCATGATAAAAATTATACCGCTCAGGATGCGCCAATACCGGCTGATAGCCTTGCAATTGCAATTGAAATAATTGTTCCATTATATCTTTTCGCTCAAACTGATACGACATTTCGATCAGCACCTCCTCTTCCTTAATTCTTAATAATTTTTGCCCACCCTCATAATAACTCGTAAACTTATCATCGATCATGTATTCCGCAGCAGCCTCTAAGCGCACATCCGAATGCCCTTTCGCATCCAGTGCAGCGCGAAGCTTTTGATACGCAGACGCAATGGTTTCCGGGGTATTCGGATGAATTTCTGAATAAATATGCGGTGTCGCTATAAATGAATGAATGCCCAACTCCCTTAAACCATTAATACACGTAATGGAAGTCTCCACATCAGGGCTTCCATCATCAATTCCTGGCAATAGATGGGAATGCATATCCACGCCCATCCAGCTTAAATCTGTACGTTTCGGCTTCTTAAAAAATGACAACATAGGATTTAAAGGTTTTTCTAGATGTAGTTAGTATTAAATCAAAACTAATAATTATTTTTTACTTTTGAATTATGGTTTACCTTATCCTTTTTATGAGTGCATTGTTTATGGGCATTGGTTTTATCATTACCCCTAGTAATGCCGGCACCCTATTAAATGGGTACAATAACCTGTCGGAGGAGGAGCGAAAATACTTTGACCTCCGTGGATTTATCGCCTTTAACCGTCGTTTTCATGTGATTTTCGGACTTTCTTTCCTCGTCATTGAACTCATACTCATGGCCTTAGATATGGGAGACCTCGCAGGAATGATGCTCGGCATTTACCCTATTTTAGCCTATCTATATTATCTTCGCCAAAATAAAAAATTTTACATCAGCGACGATTCGGAAATATCAGCTAGTGTAACAAAGCGCTGGAACACCACCTTAAAAGTTTCCGCCTGGATTTTGGGGTTGACCCTAGTTTTTGTACTCGGACTCACGTGGTATGGGTTTAAGGAAGATAAACTTAGGATTCAAGAGGAATCGAACTTTCAGGGGATATACATTACTGGTATGTATAGTGAAAAAATTGCCTTCAGCGACCTTGCCAAAATAGAACTCCTCGACACCTTGCCTCGCATTTCACTTAAAGAAAATGGTTTCGCTCTGGATAAAATTAAAAAAGGGTACTTCCGTGCAAAAGGGGTGGGGCGAGTGAAACTCATCATTCACGACAAAACGCCGCCCTTCCTGTACTTAGAGAAAACTAACGGAAAGCGTATTTATTACAAAGCCCGCGTAGGTAATACGCAGGCATTATATGATGAGGTAAAATCCGCTTGGGAAGCTCAGCAACAGTGATTTTGGGCGGGCAATATAAAAATCTATCGCCAACCTACTAAGTCAGCTGAATTACTTCACAAACTTCGCCCACGCACTATCTTCCTGATAGGTTGCGACTGCGCCTGCTAAGTTCGGGAACTGAATCGCGCTTACGATAGATCCGATTTCTTGTTTTAAATGTGTAATCGAGTTATCCACTAACTCTTTATTAAATCCTCTATCCGATAGATTAATAGCGTATCCAGCACATACCACACGTCCTAATACCCGACCTAAGTCCACTAATTTGCGCTGCAAAGAAATCGACTCCACCGAAAAGTTCAACTCCTTATTAAAGAATCCCGACGCACGGCTCGTCACCGGCAACTCCTTCAAATACTCTAATAAATTCGTGATTTTTTTCATGCGCATGCCCTTTAACACCATTTCAGCGATCTGGGAATACAACATTTCATTCGATCCTTCGAAGATTTGGAAAGGACGGCTATCCATGATTCCGCGTCCACCGATGTGGCTGATGCGGTACCCTTTAGAGCCCGATAATTGCACCAAACTATTCGCCGATTCTTGCATTAAATCAGTCACCACCGCCTTCATACTATTCGCTTCCAGTCCTTCTGTGGCCAAATTGTTATCAATAGAACTCACCTCACAACTGCGTGCACACATGCCCGAAGTCAAGGTAAAGGCCGATTGCATGCGAGAAATCGCGTATTGGATTTGATCCAAGCCTAATAAATTCGTTTTACCGACTATGCGCTGTTGACAATGTTGCATTGCCTCGTCTAATAAGCGTTTCACAAAGCCCATGCCCATGCCTGGAAATTGCAAGCGCGAACGGTGCAAGATGTCTAACATCATTTTAATGCCCGTGCTTTCTTGCTTTAATTTCTGTTCTGCAGGAATTTGCAGGTCTAAAATATTTCTTCCGTAAGGGATCATGTATAATCCCGGATTGTCAAATAATTCTTCTACGACGATTTGTTGGCCAGCAGCCGATTGGTCACTGACAAAGAAATCGATATCGCGTGCCAAATCTCCTTGATCGTTTTTGCGACGTGCCGCAATGATCCAATAATCGGCCATGCCCGTCAATCCTTGCCAATGCTTCACCCCGCTCACATGGTAACCTTTTTCAGTTTCCGTGTATTGGGTACGCATATTCAAGGCATCGCTGCCGAAATCAGGTTCTGTAATCATCAAACCGCCCATGCGACCCTCATTTAAGAAGCGCTCGAAAATTTTTCCTTTAATCACTGGATCGCCGTATTTTGCCAATGGCTCCAAGAACAATGCGATGTTAATCCCGAACGTCAAAGACAAAGGCAACGACTCGTATGAAGCCGCCGACAGAATGCCTAAGCACTCACGGACTTTCACACCGCGTCCGCCGTATTCACTAGGAATCGCCACCGAAAGCGGTTTTTCATCCATAATGGCTTTCCAAACTTCGTCGGGCAAGCCGCGCTTTAAACTTAATTGATTGATGTCGTGGTCAACGTGGAAGACACGTTTTAAGGTTTGCTCAAATTTTTCAATAAAACTTGAAAAATCCAGGTCTTTAGATTCCTTCACAGGTGTTTGCATTTACTATAAATTAATTACCGTGTGCAATTTACAAAATAATTCACTGGCGCACTGCTTTTTTGTAACATTTTATTACTTTTGAAGTCCTACATTTTTATTACAGACACATATTAGGATGAAGAGAAATTTAATAATTGCGGCATTTTTAGGGTTGATGATCACATGGATCGCTCCCGCAAATGCGCAAAACAGAATTGAATTCAAGGAATTCAAGTTGGAGAACGGCCTGACGGTGGTGATGCACAAAGACCCCGCAACCCCGATCGTGGCAGTGAACGTGACCTATCACGTGGGATCGAAAAACGAACGTCCTGATCGGACCGGATTTGCGCACTTCTTCGAGCACTTATTGTTTGAAGGCACGGCAAACATCGGCCGAGGTGAGTACATGAAAAAAGTGGAGTCCATCGGAGGCACCTTAAACGCGGGCACATCGAAAGACTACACGACCTATTACGAAATCGTTCCTTCTAACCAGTTGGAAACGGTCTTATATATGGAAAGTGAGCGCATGCTCCACGCAAAAATCGACGAAATCGGAATCACCACCCAACGCGGCGTGATCAAGGAAGAGAAAAGCCAAACCCAAGACAACCGTCCATACGGCACGCTGGTAAAAGAAGTGTTTGAGCGCACCCATCCGAATCACCCATACCGTTGGACCATCATCGGCGAGACCGAGCACTTAGATGCTGCTACTCATGCCGAGTTTATGGAATTCTATAACACGTATTACGTGCCAAATAACGCCGTTTTAGCCATCGCTGGAGACATCGATTACGCCCAAACAGAAGCCTTAGTACGCAAGTATTTCGGAGAAATTCCTAAAGGTTCCCGTGAGATTCCTCGCACGCCAAAAGCGAATGAAGTCCGTACCGCTGAAGTCCGCGACATCATTTACGATAACATCCAATTACCGGCCGTCATTCAATCTTACAACCTTCCTCCTATGCAACATAAAGACATGCCTGCATTCGAATTGTTATCGACTTACTTAACCGGTGGAGCGAGTTCTTTATTAACCAAAGAGTTAGTAGACAACCAACAAAAGGCTTTAGCCATGATGGCCATTCCTTTTGCTTTGGAAGATGGGGGCTTATTTATTCTTTATGGCATCGCAAACATGGGCGTTGAAGCTGGAGATTTGGAAAAATCCATGGATGAGCAACTGGCTTTAGTTCGTGCCAATGGCTTAACCGACGCGGATTTCGAAAAACTAAAAGCACAAGTAGAAAGCAACACCGTAAACAGCTTTGGTTCGGTCGCGAACATTGCTTCAGAATTAGCGGCGAATAAAATTTTCTACGGCGACGCAAACGAAATCAATCGCAAGTTGGAAAAATACAGCAATGTAACCAAAGAAGATTTGCAACGCGTAGCAAAAGAATACTTAACCGATGAGAGCCGAGTAGTATTATACTACTTACCTAAAAACCAACAACAGTAAATTACGATAGACGATGAAACGAGTAAATAACTATATAAGAGGTGCTGTAGCAGGATTATTGGGATTTGCCATCCTAATCGGGTTGGCGGGAATGCCGACTGCGACCGCTCAGGTAGATCGGACGAAGTATCCGGAAGCGGGTCCTGCTCCGCAAATTAATATTGGCGAGCCAGCGACTTTCACCTTGGCAAATGGATTAAAAGTATTCGTGGTAGAAAACCATAAGTTACCCCGTGTTTCCTACACCTTAGTATTGGATCGTGACCCGATTTTATTCGGCGATAAAGCAGGATTAACCAGCTTATTCGGAAGTGTGATCATGGGCGGTACTAAGACCAAAACAAAAGATCAATTAGACGAGGCCATTGACCGCATCGGTGCGCGCATTAACGTGAGTGCAACTGGCGCAAGTGCTTCTGGATTGAAAAAACACAACGACCATTTATTGGCGTTATTCTCAGACGTGCTATTTAATTCTGCGTTTTCTGCTGCAGAATTAGATAAAGGCAAGAAACAATTAATTTCTTCTTTAGCTTCGAATAAAGACGATCAAAGCAGCATTGTGGGAGTGGTGAAAAACGCTGTGATGTATGGTAAAGATCACCCTTATGGGGAGAACGAAACGGAAAAAACCGTGGAAAACATTAACATCGAAGATATTCAGTCGTATTATAACACCTACTTCCGCCCGAACATCGGGTATTTAGCGATCGTGGGAGACATTACGGTGGCGGAAGCGCGCACTTTAGTGAATAAGCATTTCGCAAACTGGGAAAAGAAAGAAGTTCCTGCTCATAAATGGAATGTGCCTGCAAATCCAACCGGTACGAAAGTAAACATCGTGAATCGCTCAAGCAGTAAGCAATCGGCGATCGACATCAGTTATTTAGTGGACTTGAAACAAAATAATCCAGACGCCTTGGGCGTGGCTGCGATCAGCCGCATCTTCGGTGGAAGTTCTTCAAGCCGTTTATTCCGGAACTTACGTGAGACCAGAAGCTTTACCTACGGCGCATACGGTGGGATTAGCACCGGTCGTTTAGTGGGTTCTTTAAGCGCATATGCAGATGTGGGCACGAATGTGACCGACAGTGCCGCGAATGAATTCATCTACGAGATCGATCGCATGGCGAAAGGCACGATTACTCAGGAAGAGTTAGACTTAGCGAAAGCCATGTTAGCGGGTAGCTTTGGCCGTTCTTTGGAACAACCAAGCACCATCGCAAACTTTGCCATCAACACCGAAATTTATAATCTTCCAAAGGATCATTATAAAAACTATTTGAAACGCTTAGATGCGTTAACCTTGGACGAGGTGAATGCCTTGGCACGCAAATATTTTACTGCAGAAAACTTACACATTACCATCGTAGGGAATGCGGACGGTTTCGCGGATAAAATGGCACGTTTCGGAGAAATCCGTTACTTCACTGTGGACGGCGATCCGGAAGTGAAAGTGGAAATTACCGACGCCAACATTACTGCTGAATCGGTGGTGGCTACCTACGTTGAGAAAATCGGTGGTGCAGCGAAATTAGGTGCGATCAAAACATTTAAAAGCGTTTCTGAAGCGTCTATTCAAGGTATGACCTTATCGATTGAGCAGATTGTGGATCAAAATAAAGGCATTGCGGTGCAAAACACCAAAATCGGCCCACAAGTGTTATCCCAGGTGCGCATTGAAAACGGCAAAGTCACCGTAACCGCTCAAGGGCAATCTCAAGAATTACCTGCGGAAGTCGCGAGCCAATACTTAGACATGTTATTGATTTATCCTGAATTAGCGTATGCCGCTAAAGGATACAAACTTGAACTGGACGGTATCAATAAAATCGAAGGCGAAGATGCTTACAAAGTGAAAATCACCAGCCCTGATAACAAGGTAGTGACCGAATACTTCAGCGTAGCTTCAGGCTTGAAATTAAAAACGGAAAACCCAGCCAGCGGCGACATGGTGTACGGCAAGTACATGAGTTTTGACGGGGTGCTGATCCCAGAGGAATATACCTTGACCAGCCCAATGATGCCCATGCCGATTAAAGCGGTCGCAAAAACAATTGAATTAAACGGTCAGATCACCGCAGAGGATTTGAAATAAATCGCTGTGGCTGATTTGAAATAAATCATCCACAGTTTTCATAAATTTCGCTCCAATCAACATTCATGGATGCGATCAGATGAAACTCCAAACAGAAAACACAAAATAAACCAAAAGGCCAGGACGAAAAGCATCCTGGCCTTTTTTAATACAACTATGATTTATAAATTACTTCTCCTGTTACAAAGAGCTTCACTCGGAGCGAAGCAGTGCAATATCCCTGCGGGTTGCGATAGCGCCTTCAGACCGCAGCCTCTTAAATTTTCTTAGTATAAATTTTTATCGTCCCAAATTTCGCCAGCTCTCCATACTGCTGAATCGTAATTTGATGGCCTTTTATAACATGAATGGATTCGATGATAGACGGATCCACTTGGGAGATATCGCCGACTTCTCCATCGATGATCACAAGGGGAGCTTCATTAGACGCTTCTTCCGTTCCTTTCACCGACACACCTTCCCGAATCAGCACTCGGGTCGAATTTGAATCCACACGCATCGGACGACCAATCACCGTTACCGGCGCATTCGATCCTTCACTCGATTTTTCACCCGCTTTATCATTCAACCTTTCACCTGCTTTATCATTCAACTTTTCAGCCGCCACTTCACCCGATTTTTCACCCGCTTTCTCGATTATAATTTCATTCACATTTTGAACGGCAGTTCCATTTATTTTGACGGCTTTCACCACAACGGTACCAGCAGTATCAGCAGCCGAATTCTGCGTCGAGCCAGTTACTTTTTGGGCCACAAAAACCACGCGTTTCTCAGTAGTAGTCGTTTCCTTAGTTTGTTCAGGAGCAGGCGCTTTCGCAATCCTTATTCTCGTCCCAGCTTGTCCCGATGCGTCGCCAGCTATCGCAATCTTTTTACCTGTTAATACGACGGTACGGTTTTCTTCCGTTACAGAAGTCCCCGATGTTTCCCTCGCATCCTTTCCTTGCACAGTTCTTATTCCATCAGCATCCATTCGTCCATTCCCTCCCGCAACCATCCGTCCGTTCTCTCCCACACCTTGCGTTACACTTTCCATCGAGGCATGATCAGTAGGTGAATCTGGCAATTCAGGCTTCGTTTCCGTCGCAGAAAAGCCCATGCTTTCGAGTATTTCTTCGGACTCTACGGAGGAGCGGCTAAGCGCAAAAATGATCGCCGAACTGACCAACACCGGGATTAAAATAAAGTATTTACCTAAATGGAATGATGAAGAACGCGCAGTGTTCATCATTCGAATCCGATTTTTCAAATGGTGTAAATTAAAGTGATTGGCTATGCTTGCAGGATCAGGAGCCACTTCCATGGCAGCCGAAAGACGTTGCGAAGCGCGTAAATTAGACCCTATCCCAGCCCCAGCCCCTACATCGAGCAGGGAACGCTGTCCAGCCTGTTCCAAGGATTGTATGCCGAACTGAAGTAAACTAAACTGGTAGGCCCGCTTATCCACGCCGGATTTGAGGACCCGCTGGTCGGTGATGTATTCTAAATTCTCCCGAACCGCGATGCGCATCAACCAAGCTGCAGGATTCATCCAGCAAAGTATGCACATGCCTTCGGCCAACAGCGTATCCACGGTATGCAATTCGCGCACGTGCACGAGCTCATGTTGAAAAATATCGGTGAGCTCCTGCTCTTCGTGCCCCTCTACATGCACATAAATGTTTTTCCAAAAAGAGAAGGGTTGGATAGATTGTAGCACATGGCGAAAGGAAAAATATTGCCATTGCGAAGCGACAGAAGCCTGATGAATCCGCCACAAACTGTAAAAACGCAGGGCTAATCGAAGTAAAAACAGCCCGACCATCACCCAAAATGCGACCACCGCGAAGCTCCAAAATGTCCACGCACTCGGTGCCGCAACTTGTTCCCAATCCGGCACAAAAGTAAAGACTGCTTCCGGCAGTTGGGAGGTGTTCATAAACCAAGTTTCCAGCTTTAAGACCGGATATGTGGCGGAAAACACCAGTGCGAATAACAAGTAATACCGATTCAAACGGTAAAATGTCAGGCGCCGAAGCAGAAAATAATACACCAAGAAAAACAGCCCTAAGGCAGCGTTTACTTTGATGAGATAGATAAATAATTCAGGCATAATTCAGTGATCTTGGTTAGGAATTTAGTTCGCTACTTTCCCTCCTTTATCATGCGGATGATTTCGTCTAAGTCCTCGGCGGAAATCTTTTCTTCTTTTGCAAAGAAACTGACTAATTCCTTGTAGGAGTTTTTGAAATAATCGCTTACAAACCCATTCATAAAGGTTTTCTTATATGCTTCTTCTTCCACTAAGGCCTCGTAACGGTAGGCATTCGCATATTTCACGCCTTTCACGAACCCTTTCAGTTCTAATTTACGAATCGTGGAAGCCAGCGTGGTATAGGGTACTTTTTCCCCAGGCATGCTGTCTAAAAGTTCTTTTATAAATCCGCCACCGTTCTTCCAAACTAATTGCATGGCTTCTTCTTCCTGGATCGTCAATTTTTTCATCTTGTAATAATACGAATAATTCGTAAATATGCAAAATTTTAATAGATATTGCTTTATAAAATGCGTTATTTTCATTATATTTGCGCTTCAACGTATTTATTATGTCAGAAGTAGCAAGCATAACCGTTAGTGGAAAGACGGTAGAGTTGCCTGTCATCACAGGCACTGAGAACGAAAAAGCGATCGATATCTCGAAATTAAGAGATTTGACGGGTGCGGTCACACTAGATACGGGTTACAAAAACACAGGTGCGACCCAAAGTGCCATCACTTTTTTAGATGGTGAAGAGGGTATTTTGCAATATAGAGGGTATCCAATCGAGCAATTGGCAGAAAAATCAAGCTTCATCGAAGTGACGTATTTACTTCTTTATGGAGAATTGCCGACCGCTGAACAATTAGCAGATTTTAGCCACTTAATCAGCAAGCACACGCTGATCCATGAGGACATGAAGAAATTTTTTGATGGGTTCCCGTCGAAATCACACCCAATGGGTCAACTTTCATGCTTAGTGGGCACCCTGTCTTCGTTCTATCCAGAATCCTTGGATCCGAATCCTTCTGAGGAAGATGAGAATTTAACGATTATTAAATTATTGGCAAAAATGCCGACCATCGTTTCTTGGATTTACAAGAAGTCTTTGGGCCACCCAATCATCTACCCGCAAAATAATTTAGATTTCGTACATAATTTCTTGAACATGACCTTCGGTCAACGTACAGAAGAAGTGGAAATCGATCCGGTTGTCATCGACGCCATGAATAAATTATTAATCTTACACGCGGACCACGAGCAAAACTGTTCGACTTCCACGGTAAGAATCGTAGGTTCTTCGAACGCTAACTTATACGCATCCATCTCTGCAGGAATTTCTGCTTTATGGGGTCCTTTACACGGGGGCGCGAACCAAGCGGTGATCGAAATGTTAGAAACCATCAAAAACGATGGCGGTAACAGCGCAAAATGGATTGAGAAAGCAAAAGATAAAAACGATCCATTCCGTTTAATGGGCTTTGGGCACCGAGTTTACAAAAACTTTGACCCGAGAGCGAAAATCATTAAGAAAGCCTGCGACGATATCTTAGAAAAATTAGGCATTAACGATCCTGTGTTAACGATCGCAAAAGAATTAGAAGAAGCGGCATTAAAAGATCCGTACTTCGTAGATCGTAAATTATATCCAAACGTAGATTTCTACTCAGGCATTATCTACCGTGCATTAGGTTTCCCAACCGACATGTTTACGGTGTTATTTGCTTTGGGTCGTCTACCGGGCTGGATCGCTCAATGGAAAGAAATGCGCGCGAACAAGGAGCCGATCGGTCGTCCAAGACAGATCTATACAGGCTACACAAAACGCGATTACACGAAATAACCCCTTGCAATACTTAAGAATAAAGCCCCAATTTCAGCTGAAATTGGGGCTTTAATTTTTTAAAGTATAAAGTATATGAAATTAGGCGTTTATTTACGTGTAGCGGTCAAATCTAAGGTCATGATAAACTCGTCTTTGATCGCACGATCTCCCAATCCTGAGAAAAACGCAGCCGAACGGTAACGCAAATCGTACTCTAAACGATTCACCGTGATGCTGGCTTTCGCATTCAAGCTGTTTCCGTCTACGGACAGTTGAGCCGGGAAAGTTAAGTCTTTAGTAATCCCCTTAACGGTTAATTTTCCAGTGACGGTCGCTCCATTCGCTCCAGGAGTCACTTTCGAAATGACGAAAGTCGCAGTAGGAAATTTGTCTACTTCAAAAAAATCTTGATTTAATAAATGCGTGCCCACACGTGCATTATCTATACACACGATCGAAGTCATGTCGATGACGAAGGTTCCACCAGTAATAGCATTTCCAGTCGTATTTACCGTGCCATCTTTAATCCCTACCGTACCATGGTGCTCGCCTACCACTTTAGCTGCATTCCATTTCAACGTTGATTTAGCGACATCCACAGTATATGCTGCATTCGCTTGCGCAAAAACAAACACGGATGCGCACAACATCGTCATTAGTAGTCCAATTTTCTTCATAAATTTCTTTGGTTTTTAAAGTTTATTTGTTCCAAATCTAAATAAATAATTGGTCGGAACAATAGGGGGAGAAAAAAATCCTCTGTCACGAATCCATTACGCTATCGCATTTCGATCACGATTTTTCCAAATTGATTGGATTTATTCATGCTGTCCACGGCGTGTTGGGCCAGAAACCAAGGCATGACGGTATCAAGCACCGGACGTATTTGATGGACGCTGGTAAAGTGGAGCATTGCTTCAAATTCTTCCCCAGACCCCATAGTGGTGCCGAGAATTTGCAATTGTTTCCAAAATATTTTACGGCCGTTTAATTCAGGAAGATCTCCAGCGGTGCCTCCGAAAAAGACGATGCGTCCACCCGGATTAGAAATTTCTAAGAATTTTGCGAAGCCCGCGCCTAAAGCACTGTCAATGATGACATCTATGCCGCCGCTCATGGCCTTTAACTGATCTGCCCAGTCGTCTTGCAAATAATTCACGCCTCCTTTAGCTCCTAAGCCAATGGCTTTTTTAAGTTTCTCGTCAGAACTGGAAGTGACGTACACTTCGGCTCCTGCATGTAAGGCCCATTGCAACGCAAAAGTAGCTACCCCTCCGCCAATGCCGGTGATTAATACTTTTTCATTCGGCTGTAAACGTGCTTTCGTAAACAAAGACCGATAAGCCGTCAAACCAGCGATCGGCAATCCGGCCGCTTCTTCAAAGGTCAAATGCGTAGGTTTAACAAATAAATTTTGGATGGGCACCTTGACGTATTCGGCAAAAGTGCCATGTTCTGGAAGGCCTAAAATGCTAAAATCAGCTGGCTGTACCGTGGAATTTTTCTCCCAATTTATAGCGGCGTTAATGATGACATCTTTGCCCAGCCATTGCTTTTCAGCTTCTTTCTGATTTTCATCAGCGATCGCAACCACGACTCCTGCGCCATCTGAACCTAAAATTATGGGGAATTTTAACCCTGCGTACTTCCCTTGTTGAATCCACCAATCCCTGCGATTAATGGCAGCAGCACGAATTTTGACTAAAGCTTCGCCTTTGCCTATTTTTGGAACAGGTACGATTTTCATGCGTAAGGGTTCGCCCACTCCATCGAGCACTAAGGCGTTCATGGTGTTTGTTTTAGGCATATCACATGGTTATTTGCATCAGATGCGTTTTAAAAATGCAATTTAAGAGTAATTTTTTATTTCTAGACAAGAATTTTTCTAAAAAATAAAGGCGGTAAAGCACATGTTATGCATCACCGCCCTTAAATAAAAGTATTAAATATACTATTTTTTTGCTTCTGCGTAACGCGCAGCAACTGCATTCCAGTCAATCACCTCGAAGATAGACTCCAAGTAAGCTGGACGCTTATTTTGGTAATTCAAATAGTATGCGTGCTCCCACACGTCGATGCCTAAAATCGGAGTGCCACGCTCGATGCCTTCTATATCAAACAAAGGATTATCTTGGTTTGGAGTAGAACTCACTTTTAAGCTTCCGTCTTCTGTCACGATTAACCAAGCCCAACCTGATCCAAAACGAGTAGCACCAGCTGCTTGTAATTGTTTTTTCAATTCATCAAACGAACCGAAAGCTGCGTCGATCGCTGCTGCTAAATCACCGCTTGGAGTACCGCCTCCATTTGGAGATAAAATCGTCCAAAACAAAGAGTGGTTATAGTGTCCACCGCCATTATTGCGAACAGCCGCTGAATATTTTGACATGTTTTTATTAATGTCTTCCAATGAAAGGTTCGCGGCATCCGTTCCTTCAATAGCTTTGTTTAAATTATCCACATAAGCTTGGTGATGGCGACCGTGGTGAATTTCCATGGTAGCTTTATCAATATGTGGCTCTAATGCGTCGAATGCGTATGGTAACGCTGGTAATTCAAATGCCATAATCTATAAAATTTTATATTTTCAACTAAAAGTATATCCTCAAATATACTAAATTTTCTTTACAATTTCCAAAGCCAGACAGGGAAATTTCGGTAGGATCAGCGCTTATTACGAAAAAATGACGTAACCAATTCGCCGCAGACCTCTCCTAACACCCCGCCAAGGACTTCACTTTTAGGGTGCAATAATGATGCCCCAAATTTTGAATAGCCTCTTTTTGGGTCCGCTGCTCCATACACAATGCGCTTCACTTGGGTCCAATAAGCCGCTCCAGCACACATCACACAGGGTTCTATCGTTACATACAAGGTACAATCTTTTAAATATTTCCCTCCTATGTAATTCGACGCAGCGGTAAAGGCTTGCATCTCGGCATGTGCAGTGACATCATTCAGGCGTTCCGTTAAATTATGACCCCGCGCGATGATGCGGCCCTGATGGACGATCACGGCCCCTATAGGCACCTCATCCAGTTCCAGCGCACGATGGGCCTCCTTTAACGCCTCCCGCATGAATAGTTCATCGGATTTCGTGTGGTCCTCGGGCTCTTCAAAATTCACATACCGCATCGCTTACTTCCTTTTTAGCTTACATCCTGACCCAGCTCGCAAACTTCATTTAGCTTACATCCTGACCCAGATCAAAAACCTCTTACAAACGGTTTCCGTCTAAATCAGCTAAGCCTTTTTGCAAGGTAAACAAAACGTAATCCGGTTTGCGATGAATGCGTTTTGCAAGGCGTTCCACTAACTGAGCTTCTTGACCCGGTTCGAAAGCTAAATCTTCATCCGATAGGTGGTTGTATTTGCGCAGCACTTTCTGCTTTAATACCGCCCATTGTTCATTCGATATCTTCAATGCGTCCATATTCCTGTACGTATTTATTTTTTATTGCCTTTTCCTGTATTCTTACCGCCTTGTGAGGCTGCTTGTTGTTGCTGGCGCAAATACTCGTCCATGCGTTCCTGGAACTTTGATTTTTTCTTCTCAGAAGCTGGTTTCTTTTTATTTGCTTCGATGATCGCTAAAATCTTATCATCGTTAATAAACTGGCGAATCACCACTTGTTGACCAAAAGTAAAGATGGTCGATAATAAGTAATAGTAGTTCAATCCAGCTGGGAAGCTATTCAACACGAATAAGAAAATCAACGGCATAAAGTACCCGATGTACTTCATTTGGCCCGTCGCTCCAGAGATCGAGTTATTATACCAAGTCGAGATCAAGGTAGTCACCGTCATTAAAATACACATCAATGAAATGTGTCCGATACCGAAGATCGGCGAGAAATTAATGATGGAATCGTAGGTCGATAAATCCTTTACCCATAAGAAGCTTTCCCCTCTTAACTCGAATAAGTTCGGGAAGAAAAAGAAGAAGGCGATGGTAAACGGCATTTGTAAAAGCAACGGAATACATCCTCCTAACGGATTCACACCAGCTTGCTTATACAACTTCATGTACTCCTGTTGTAATAATGATGGGTTGTTTTCACCTACTTTCTCTTTAATTTGATCCATTTCTGGTTTCAACACGCGCATCTTCGCCATGGAAACATACGAGCGGTAGGTCAATGGAGACAAGGCCAGCTTTAATAACACCGTTAAGATTAAAATCACGATGCCGTAGCTCAAATTAAACTTATCTAAGAAGTTAAATACCGGTACAGTGATAAAACGGTTAATCCATTTCATCGGCCCCCAGCCCATATCCACTAATTTACTTAAATCGTTGCCTTGGTTTTTTAATACATTATATTGGTTCGGGCCAAAGTAGAAATGCATAGGATAGGTATTCACTGCATTCCTTGGAAAATCCAAAGCCAGATTCGTAGAATATAATTTTACGATTTCATCGTCGGTGCTGGAATATACATTCAATTTACCGCTTTTGAATCCGCCAAAGTCAGAAACCAACACATTCGAGAAAAAGTGTTGTTTAAACGACACCCATTCGATGGCTTCTTTCAATTCTTCTTCATCATCTCCTCCATAACTTAAGTAATCCACGCCGTCTTCTACAAGCTTATAGTAGGTGGTCGAACGTTCGCGCTCACTGCGGATGCTTTTTTCTTTTTGCAGTAAGGCGGTTTCCCAATTTAACACTAATTGTTGTTCCGTTTGGGCCACCACATCATTCATCCCTTGGGTCACGATGGTAAAGCCTAAGGTATAATCATTCCCCTTCAAGCTATACACATAATCAATGTATTGTTGCTCAGAATAGAATAAACGGAAGGTCACAGAGCTGGAATCTTGCTCAGTCACTTGCAAGTCTTGTGCATCTGTCTGAAAGAATAAGTCATTCGTAGAGATGTTTTTGCCGGCGGCGGTGAAAAATAAACCAAATTTATTTTGGTCACCTTCAAATAACATCAAAGGCTCGTCTAAGTACGTGGTTTCGTTTTTCAACTCCACTGATTTTACCCGTCCACCTTTCGTACTGATGCCGATTTTAATTAATTCGTTTTCTAAGGTTACGACGCGTTCTTCTCCGGCCAAAGCATGTCCAAAAGGCCCTGCTAACTGCACTGAATCTAATTGAGGAACCATTGTAGAACCGGTGGAACCCGCAGCTACCTGCGTAGAATCCACTTGTTCGACCGCACCGCCTGCTTTGCGTGCAGCCTGCAATTCACGCTCCTTCTTAATTTCCTCCTCAGAAGGTTTCATTAAAAATACCGAAGCTGCGATGATGACAAACATCAAAATCAACCCGGTGATGGTATTTCTATCCATTTTATACGTTTATATTAATCTATACTTTCTTGATACGGACTACACGACCTTCCGGCCACTACCCCTACAATTCTTGTTTGCGTTTTACCGCAGCCGCTACAAAACTAACAAAAAGTGGGTGAGGATTTACTACTGTCGACTGTAATTCTGGATGAAATTGTCCTGCGATGAAAAATGGGTGACTCGGAATCTCGACGATTTCCACCAAATTATTCTCAGGATTCAAACCAGAAGCGATCATTCCCGCTTTTTCAAATTGCTTTAAATAGGCATTATTAAACTCAAAACGATGTCGGTGACGTTCTTGAATGTGGGTGTTTTTATAAATAGTTTCGGCTAAAGTACCCGCCTTGATCTCACAATTATAAGCACCCAAACGCATGGTTCCGCCTTTGTTTTCTACATTTTTTTGATCTTCCATTAAGTGAATGACCGGATTTGCGGTATTTTCATCCATTTCCTGGCTGTTTGCGTCCGCTAAACCTAAGACATTGCGACCAAATTCAATCACCGCACACTGCATACCCAAGCAAATTCCAAAGAACGGAATGCCCTGCTCGCGCACGAAGCGAATCGCCTCCAACTTGCCTTCCAAACCGCGCTCTCCAAATCCTGGAGCCACCAACACACCGTGCATTTTCTTCAATTTAGCCACCACATTATTCGCATTTAACGATTCTGCTGCGATCAAATGCAAATTTACCTTGCACTCATTGCTTGCGCCAGCGTGTATAAACGCTTCTATGATGGATTTATACGCGTCCGGAAGTTCTACGTATTTGCCCACCAAAGCGATGTCCACTTGATGAACCGGGTTGCGTAATTTTTCCAAGAATGCTTTCCACGATTCCAAATCCGGCTCGGAACGTTGCGTGAGCTTTAATTTACTTAACACGATTTTATCCAATTGCTCCTTTTGCATCAGCAAAGGCACATCGTAGATCGAAGTCGCGTCAATGGATTCAATGACCGCGTTAATGTTCACATTGCAGAATAAGGCAAGCTTTTTACGGATATCATTGCTTAATGGATGCTCTGTACGACATACCAAAACGTCCGGCTGAATGCCGTACTCTAATAAAGTTTTAACGGAATGTTGAGTCGGTTTGGTTTTTAATTCTCCGGCAGCGGCCAAATACGGAACCAAGGTTAAGTGGATGACTAAGGAGTCATTATTCCCAAGTTCCCAGCGTAACTGACGTACCGCCTCGATGAATGGCAAAGACTCGATATCTCCCACCGTGCCGCCCAGCTCGGTGATGACGATTTCGAACTCGCCCGTCTCTCCGAGTAACATCATGCGACGCTTGATCTCATCTGTAATATGCGGCACCACTTGCACCGTTTTCCCCAAGTAATCTCCTGCGCGCTCTTTGCGAATCACTTCTTGATAAATTCTTCCAGTGGTCACGTTGTTTGCCTGAGACGTGTGCACGTTTAAGAAACGTTCGTAATGGCCCAAGTCCAAATCCGTTTCAGCACCATCGTCCGTGACATAACACTCACCGTGTTCATACGGATTTAGTGTTCCTGGATCGATATTGATGTAAGGATCAAACTTTTGAATCGTGACTTTATAGCCTCTTGCCTGAAGTAATTTGGCTAAAGATGCAGAGATAATTCCCTTTCCCAACGACGAGGTAACGCCGCCCGTAACAAAAATGTATTTGGTCATAGCATACTTATATGTACGGGATACAAAGTTACGCTTTATTTTCAGGCAGGCAAATAAGTTTTAGGTTTCTGAGAAAAATCGCATAAAAAAACCGCCCTGAGTTTAATACTCAGGACGGCTCTTGTTTAACCCGTTGATCCGAAACGATCAATTTAAACTTAAATGGTATGGAATAATTAATAACCCCTTAGCAATTATCCATGTTTTACCCAAAAAGTCTATTATTAGGCTCCTTGCAAAATGTCTTACAGTTTCATAAGCGATCTGACTTCGCGTCTAATCGCAGGTTTAATTAGTGAACAATAATACCGTGAGTCAAGCCACCATTGGCCCAAATCGTATTAATGTCCTTCGATTTTGGCGTCCATTTGAAGGTGTAATACTCATCCCCCGTTCCGGACTGCCGAACAAACAATTCATATTCCTTGTCTGCTTCGTACTCAGTAAACACCGTGTGAGATTTGAATGCAAGATTCGATGCTAACAAAGTTTCTTGCCCCACGATTCCAAAATCTAATGGCTTACCACTTGGGTGCAGATTAATAAAGCGAACGGATGCTTTTCCTGCAGCTGGAGCGGTTAACTCATCGGTCACCTGAATGACTTCGATTTTATCCTCCGGTGTTTTCACCACAAACAGTGAGTAATATTTCCCAGGCTCGAAGAACACTTCTTTACGGAAAATCGCACTATTGATGTCTAAGTTCTCAAGATGAAACGCTCTTAACAAGCGATTTCCTGGATACACCCGACGATAGTTTAATAATTGTCCGGCCAAAAAATACTCCCCCATATTGAGGTTGTTTAATTGATTATTGTCTAAGGCCAAAATGATTCCGTTAGAACCCGGAACAGCGTTTACCGCCTCGACCGCTGCGACCATCTCTTGATAGTCATCCTGGTCGTCTTTTAGGCAAGATGCGAATCCCAAGGTCATCGTCATCAAGATTGCCACAATTCCAGTTTTTTTAATTTTGTTCCAATTCATCGTATTTATCCTCGCTCTTTATCACTCAATTCGTCCTATAAAACGTACGAACTACCCATTTCGCTACACTTGCTTGAAAAAAAAATGTAAATTTGTTTCAATCTAAGAGATTTCGGATGTCAGACAAAGGCAATAAATTCAGAAAAAACAGGCCTATTGCGTCTAAAAACGCAATAAATGGAGACGCTACACCTACTCCAAAAAATAATGTAACAAACGTGCAACTGAATGAAGTTTGGACCAAGACCATAAAAATCATCGGTCTGTTCCTACTCATCATGTCGGTGTATTTCCTCATCGCCTTTACTTCTTACCTCTTTACTTGGGAAGAAGATCAAAGTTATATTTCCATGGCGAATGGAGGTTGGAGCACCTTGAAGAACAGCGCTGAAGAGATTCAAAACCTCAGCGACGGCCAGGCTCCGGTGGTTCAAAACTGGATGGGTAAAATGGGCGCCCTATTAGCGCACCAATTTATTTATAAGTGGTTCGGCATCGCTTCCTACCTATTTATGGTGGTGCTATTTGTGTTAGGCTATCGGTTATTATTTAAGGTACAGATCATTTCGATTTGGAAAGTCCTGGGTTATTCCCTGTTTTTCCTGGTTTTTTTATCCGTGGCTTTAGGTTTCATCCAATCCTTTTCTAACCCCATGCCGCATTTTTTAGAAGGGGAATTTGGTTTTTGGACGAATCGTTTATTGGTGGCCCAAATCGGGGTGCCGGGCGTAGCTGGCGCATTAGTTTTTGCCCTGCTGACCGCACTCATCATTATTTATAATTTAGATTTTAAAGTTCATTTCAAATCCAAGGCTTCAAAGGCTGAAGGAGAAGGAAGTTTGGAAGAAGGAGTAGAAGGCGAAGATGCTGGGGTTTCCGCTGGCGCAAAATCAAGAAAATCTGTGAACGAACGCTTTGTTCCGGATGAGGAATACGTCGTGGATCCGGTGGAATTCGATATGGATCCAGCCCATGCTGCTGCAAATGACCCTGTTTTTGGCTCGCCAGGACCCGATGAATCGGTGCGAGATGGTCTGCCAGTCGGTGGCGTATTAGGCGGCATCGCAGCCAGTGCAGCTGCGGCAAGCGCTGCAGCAGCCAGCACCAGCCTTACTGGTGCTGCTCTCTCAGGCCGAACTGGAGGGGAAATCATCATTGATTCAGGGGTTCCTTCCATCCCGATGGATGTAGAACAGGGGCCGGAACTAAGCGTGGAAAAACCAAACGAGGAAAAACCAAGCACAGCGAATCAACTGGTGGAACAATACGGAGAATACGATCCTAAACTGGATCTTTCCGGCTACCAACACCCTTCCTTAGATTTATTAAAAGATTACGGATCGGGTAAAATCACCATCAATAACCAAGAGCTTGAAGATAATAAGAATAAAATCGTAGAGACCTTAGGAAACTATAACATAGAAATCGCCAAGATTAAAGCGACGATCGGGCCGACGGTGACCTTATACGAAATCATCCCAAAACCTGGGGTGCGAATTTCTAAAATTAAGAACCTGGAGGACGATATCGCGTTAAGCTTAGCGGCCTTAGGGATTCGGATCATCGCGCCTATGCCTGGAAAGGGAACCATCGGAATCGAGGTGCCAAACAGCCACCCGGAAATGGTATCTATGCGTTCGGTGTTAGCGACAGAGAAGTTCCAGCACACGAACATGGACTTACCGATCGCTTTAGGAAAGACGATTTCGAACGAGGTATACATCGCCGATTTGACCAAAATGCCGCACTTATTGGTGGCCGGAGCGACGGGTCAAGGAAAGTCGGTGGGGATCAATGCGATTTTAACTTCCTTATTATATAAGAAACATCCAGCTGAGCTGAAATTCGTGTTGGTGGACCCTAAAAAAGTGGAGTTATCTTTATTTAAGAAAATCGAACGCCACTTTTTAGCGAAACTTCCGGACGAGGAAGAAGCCATCATTACGGACACGAAAAAGGTGATTAACACCTTAAATTCCCTGTGTTTGGAAATGGATTTGCGCTATGATTTATTGAAAAATGCGCAGGTAAGGAACTTGAAAGAATACAATGCAAAGTTTGTCAATCGACGCTTAAACCCTGAAGAAGGGCACCGCTATTTGCCATTTATCGTGTTGATCATCGACGAATTTGCCGATCTAATGATGACGGCAGGTAAAGAGGTGGAAAATCCGATCGCTCGTCTGGCGCAGCTGGCCCGTGCGGTGGGTATACATTTAGTGATTGCGACGCAAAGACCATCCGTTAATATCATCACGGGTACGATTAAGGCGAACTTCCCTGCACGTTTGGCTTTCAGGGTGCTTTCTAAAGTGGACTCTCGCACGATTTTAGACTCCGGTGGAGCGGATCAATTAATCGGTCGAGGTGATATGTTATTAGCGACTGGAAGCGATTTAATTCGGATTCAATGTGCGTTTGTGGATACGCCAGAAGTGGAGGCGATTTCCGATTACATAGGTTCGCAAAGGGGCTATCCGACCGCGATGATCTTACCAGAACCTGAGTATGCGGATGAAGGAGGCGGAGGATCGAATTTTGATCTTTCGGATCGGGATGCGATGTTTGAGGAAGCGGCTCGTTTAGTGGTCATGCACCAACAAGGTTCTACGTCTTTAATCCAACGAAAATTAAAGCTGGGCTATAACCGGGCGGGGCGCATCATCGATCAATTAGAATCAGCGGGCATCGTGGGTCCTTTCGAGGGAAGCAAGGCGCGTGAAGTTTTATTCCCGGATGAGTATTCATTGGAACAGTTTTTGGAGAGCCTTAATAAAAATGAAAGGTAATCGACGAGGAGGAGGTTCTTAAAAAAATGACGAAGTTTTTAAAAATTCAAATTAAACAAGGTAAAAGCGCTTTTGCGTTGAAATTCATGCTCCTGTTAGGGGTGATGTTCGGTGGTACTTTGGGCGCGGGGTCGGTTTTTGCGCAGCAAAAAAATGCCTTATTAGAAAAGGTGTCAAACGTGTACAAAGGCTACGAGCGGATTCAAGCAGATTTTTCGGTGCAATTTTTTCGGAATGATCAGGATCAAACGGGGCAAGGCGAGTCGGGCAAGTTATTCTTAAGTCAAAAGGATGGAAAATACCGCATCTCGACCAGTCAACAAGAGATCATTTCTGATGGAACTGTGCAATGGGCGATTTTAAAGGATGCGGATGAGGTGCAAATTACCGAAGTCGGCCAACAAGAAGACGCTATCACGCCTTTCAATATTTTTTCCTTTTTTAACACGGGTTTTTCCAGTAAACAAGGGGCCGACGCAAAAGTGGGCACGACCCAATTAGGGGTGGTAGAATTAACCCCTACGGATGCAAAGCGGCACTATTCAAAAGTGGTGGTGCGTGTGAACAAGGCAAATAACCACGTGTACGACGTGACCGTCTATGATAAAAACAAAAGCAGGATCCGCTATCAGATAAAGAATTTATCAAGCAACCCTACTTTTGTTGGAAATATGTTTGTCTTTAATAAGGATGACTATCCGGGAATGGAGATCGTGGATCTTCGTTAAGCGCGGATCTTCGCTAAGCGCGGATCTTCGTTAAATATATAAAAACGCTTTGCGGAGCAAAAAAATAGGAAACGCTGCTTGATTACCAAGCGGCGTTTTTTCTATCTTAAATATCCGATTAACTTGAAATTATCCCTTTAATAAGAGTGAAGCGACGAATGCTTTTTCATTTAAGTAGCCATAGCGTTGCGGATGTTCGATGATTTCTTTCAGTGAAATCAAGCGAAACACGTATGAGCCGGTTTCCTTATTCAATTTTAACTTGAAATAATTCTCCTCACCCTGACGTTGCATCGCAGAACGAAGACTACCGCTACCGACATTATAAGCCGCAGCGACTAAGGTCCAACTTTCGAACTCGTTATAAAGCGCTAAAATGTATTTAGCGGCCGCATGGGTAGATTTTACTAAATCGTGGCGCTCATCCACTTTTTCGTCCACGCGCAACCCAAATGCTCGGGCAGTTTCAGGCATAAATTGCCAATAGCCGGAAGCTCCTTTATGGGAAGTGGCGTGCTGCACAAATCCACTTTCTAATAGCGGAATGTACTTAAAGTCTTGTGGAATGCCATAGGATTCTAAAATCTCAGCGATTTTCGGAATGGATTTCAATGCGACCTCATGAGTCTTATACGTTCTCACGTTCTCATACGAGTAGTTCTCGAGAAAATCCATCATTTTATCTTCTACTTGCTTATCACCTAAGGGAAGGTGCTCATTTGCGAAGTGAAGTGAGGCGTAATATGGCGATTGTGCCAATAAGTGATGTTTCGATAGGGAATCCGTACCCGCTAATTCCTCAGCCAACGTCCCTTCATGCAAATTTACTTGACTTTTTATGTGTCCGACTACTTTCGTGCCGATTAACAGTGCAAGTATCGCACTAAAACTTAATACTTTTTTTATATTCATTCAGTACCTTTCTGAGTGGGCTCCAATTGAAATTTTCTAACACATCTTCTTACAAATCTCATGCCTAATTTCTCTTGGTTGCTCGGCGCAAATGACTTCATTGTAAAGCCTTTATGCTTTCGCTTCACCCTCCTCTTGATCCAAAACTGGGCGCAAAGGTAAACAACATTTAGCTAAGAAACAAATAGTTATGTTTTTAAGCCTTGCATTTAACAGAATTTAACGTTAAATTACGTACCTTTGTAAATCACAATTTAGGGTAATTAACATGCCATCTTTTAATAAACGGAACAGTCGAGACGACAAGTCCAACAATCACCGCGGGAATAACTCCAAGAATCCTGCCAGAAATAATAATGAATCAAATCCCCGTAGGGACAAACCTGCATTCGGGAAGTCAAGAATGAACGATTCTTCAGAACATTCAAATTCCAGAAAACCAAGCTTCCGCGATCGCTCAGACCGACCAGAACGCTCGGATCGTTCAGATCGCCCAGCTCGTTCATTCGGCGGAGACCGCCCAAATAGAGGCGACCGTCCAAATAGATCAGACAGAGGCGACCGTCCTTTCGGCGGAGACCGCCCAAATAGAGGCGACCGTCCAAATAGATCAGACAGAGGCGACCGTCCAAATAGGTCAGACAGAGGCGACCGTCCATTCAGTGGTAAACCAAGCTTCCGCGATCGCTCAGACCGCCCAAAACGCTCGGATCGCCCAGACAGAGACGATCGTCCAAATAGATTAGACAGAGGCGACCGCCCATTCAGTGGTAAACCAAGCTTCCGCGATCGCTCAGATCGTCCAGAACGCTCGG
>CAYTDM010000016.1:0-26335 GCA_964436635.1 uncultured Sphingobacteriaceae bacterium | reverse complement strand
CCAAATAAATCAGACAGAGGAGACCGTCCATTCAGTGGTAAACCAAGCTTCCGCGATCGCTCAGATCGTCCAGAACGCTCGGATCGACCAGACAGAGACGATCGTCCAAATAAATCAGACAGAGGAGACCGTCCATTCAGTGGTAAACCAAGCTTCCGCGGAAGAGACGAACAGGGATCTGGCGAGGATCGTCCATTTAAAAAAGGAGCTCGTGGCGGAAAAGGAAGACCAGGGAAACGCTTTGATGCCGATCCGATCGATGATGGTTTAATCCGTTTAAACCGCTACATTTCGAACTCGGGTGTTTGTTCACGTAGGAAAGCGGATGAATTAATCGAGGCTGGAGTCGTAACCGTAAACGGTGAAGTCGTAACCACATTAGGTTTTAAAGTGGATCCAGCGAAAGACGACGTGCGCTATAATGGTGAACGCCTGAAAAGAGAAAAAATGGTGTATGTGCTTTTAAATAAACCAAAAGACTACATCACGACTACTGAAGATCCTCAAGAACGCAAAACGGTGATGCACTTGGTTGCGAAAGCAACTAAAGAACGCATTTATCCAATTGGACGTTTAGATAGAAACACGACCGGTTTATTATTATTGACGAATGACGGAAACCTATCCGAGAAACTTTCGCATCCAAGAAACCGAATCAACAAACTTTACCACGTAGAGTTAAATAAAAACTTAACACAAGGCGATTATAATAAAATCGTATTCGGTTTGGAATTAGAGGACGGTTTTATTCGTCCAGACGATGTAAGCTTTGTTCAAGGAGCGAGTAAGCGCGAGGTGGGCATTCAAATCCACAGTGGTAAAAACCGCATTGTGCGTAGAATTTTTGAACATTTAGGCTATGAAGTGATTAAATTAGATCGTGTAGTCTATGCGAGTTTGACCAAAAAAGACCTTCCAAGAGGCCATTGGAGGTATTTGACCGAGCAAGAAATCATCCAATTAAAGCATTTAATAAAATAAATTCGTCATGACCGATCCTAAAACCCTGACTTCGGTGGCTGAATTTCATAAGACATTCAAGCACCCCATTTTACCGACTCCGCAAATTCCATTGGAGCAACGTTGTCAATTACGTGTTGCTTTGTTGGCGGAAGAATTAAAAGAACTGGAAGAGGCCATTCAAGCAAAGGACATGGTAGAAATTGCAGACGCATTATGCGATTTGCAATACGTGTTATCCGGTGCTGTGCTTGAATTTGGCTTAGGTGATAAATTTGCAGACCTCTTTAATGAAGTGCAACGTTCGAACATGAGCAAAGCCTGCAAAAACATCGCAGAAGCAGAAGAGACGATCGCGCATTACCAAGCAAAGGGAGTAGATTGTTTTTACGAGGAGGCCGATGGCCACTACTTGGTATACAGAACAGAAGATCGCAAGACATTAAAAAATGTGCACTACTCACCTGCAGATTTGAAGAACTTGCTGTAAGCTTGTTCCAATTCAGGACTGCTTGGAAGCTCATACTTTTGGTAAAACTTGCTATAAGCTAACACATTTTCAAAACCTTCGTCAAGCAGTTTCCAACTCATAAAAAATAAAAAAGGCACCTATATTTAGGCGCCTTTTTTTATGAAAGGAGGATCCGAAAACCCTCCTTCTTTTTAAGCATGATTAGTCTACTTTTCTGTTTTTTACATACGTTTCTAACCATTTATCCATTTCCCAAAGGGTATGTAAAATGGATTCTTTCGCACGGTAACTGTGGAATTCTTTTGGCAAAAATACCAAACGAGCGGTTCCACCATGTCCTTTAATCGCGTTGTATAAACGCTCAGACTGAATAGGGAACGTTCCAGAGTTCTCATCGTCCATACCGTGAATTAACAAGATCGGAGTTTTGATTTGGTTCGCATAAGTAAATGGAGACATACGAGTATATAACTCTGTATTTTCCCAGTACGTTCTGCGCTCATTTTGGAAACCAAACGGCGTAAAGGTACGGTTGTAAGCACCTGAACGAGCTAAACCTGCAGCGAATAAATCAGTGTGCGCTAATAAGTGTGCAGTCATAAATGCACCGTAAGAGTGTCCACCTACCCCAACACGCTTAGGATCTACGATTCCTTGGTTTGCCAAGTACTCGATCGCAGCGCGAGAGTTCATTTCTAATTGCTCCACAAACGTATCATTCGGCTCTTTGCCATCGCCACCGACGATCGGCATATCCGCGTTGTCTAAGATCGCATAACCACGAGTTACCCAGAAAATCGCTGAACCCCATGAAATACGAGTGAAACGGTAAGGTGATCCTGATTTTTGATTTGCAGCTTCTGCATTATCAAACTCTCTTGGATATGCCCATAAAACCATTGGAAGTGGTCCGTCTTTTTCTTTATCGTATCCAGCTGGCAAATACAAGGTTCCGCTTAAGTTCAAACCATCAGAACGCTTGTAGTTAACGATCTCTTTGCTCACACCAGCCATTGAAGGGTACGGGTGAGGGAAGTTTGTAATCGCGTCTGCTTTTCTGTTTTTCAAATTCACAGTAAAGTAGTTAGGCGCATCCGTTAACGACTCTCTGGAGATAATCAAAGTTCCTTTATTATCAAAGAAAATTGGTGACTCGTAGTAAGGAGCGTTCGATTTAAACAAGGTATCTTGTTTGCCGCTGATGATGTTCCATTTCATTAAGAATGGACGATCGCCTTCTGCTGAAGGACCATTAGAAATGGTAAATACGGTTAATTGTTTGCTTTTTGAATCCGTTAACACAATACCGCGGTTGTATTGGTTGGTAGTGGTTACAAAACGACCTGGATCGGTGTAAATTTCGTCGCTTTTACGTTCTGAAATTTGTTTCACAATCTCACCCGTTTTTAAGTTCACTAAATTTAAGATGCTGGTTCTGGCAGCGGTTGAACGCTCAGAAACAAATCCTAAATCGCTATCGGTAAATTGAATTCCACCAAAACGGTTTTTAGTTTTCAACCAAACTTGAGCCTCACCTTGGAAAGGAGCTGCCAAATGGTACACACCGTCACGGAAATCTACTTCTTTTTTAGAATCTCCACCATCCAAAGCTTGTACATAATACAAAGTCGATGGTTGGTCAGGGCGCCAGCTATAGTTTCTTGGCTCTGGAGAAATATTATCGCGGCTTAAGTTTGCAGCCTCGCTTAATTTATAATGGTGTAATTTTTTAACTTCTTGTCCTTGTGCGTTCCAAATCGCTACGTTATACGGGAAGCTTTGAGCTGGCACTAAGTACGAGTACGGACGCACCAATGTTTGCACAAGCAAATAATTACCATCTGGAGAGAAAGAAGCAGAACGGTAGATGCCCGGAGCACCGATCTTCGTGATGTTTCCTGCTAAGTCTACATAAGCTAATTGAGAAGTTACGAAATAATCGAACAAGGTCTCATCGTACTCATTTTTCAATAAGTTTTGGTAAGTACGGTTTGGAGCCGCTTTTCCTAAGTTTTCTTGAACCACTGGTCCAGCAGGAACTGGGTTCTCTTTTGGCATTTCGCCACGACCATCAGGAATAAAGCTAACTAATAATTTTTGGCCATCCGGTGCCCATGAAAGGGTCGTGCCATAAGCAGCATTTAAATAAGGAGTAACTAAACGACGTGCTTGGAAAGTCGCTAAATCCGCTACCCAAAGCTCCACCCCATAAGTGCCACTATGCGTAAAGGCTAATAAGGTTTCGTCAACGTTTAAAGACGTGTTTCCAATGCGCGCTTCTGCTGGCAATCCTTGGATTTTACGTTCTACGCCCGTAGTTACATCTCTAACCGAAATGGATGTAGAGCCGGATGCTACTGCAGAAGAAGTGTTTAAAGGATTTAAACGCAATCCCGCTAAGCCAACTACTGGCTGTGATACGTCAGAAATCGTAGGGAAATCTGGGCGCTCGTATAATAATGCGATTTTTCCACTGCGTGTAAAGGATACAGTAGGAGTAGTCGGCGCATCAATTAAATCTAAAATGCTCTGAGGAGGGGTTTGATAACGCACTCCGTCTTGAGCAAAGGCTGGTGAGCCCGTCGTTGCAAAGACGAACAAGAAAGCTGCAGCCAGCTTTGAAAGCCTTGAAAATGACAAGTAATGAATATTCATAAAGTTATAAATTAGTGAATGCACTGTTGTTAGTTAAATCCAAATATAAACGTTTTATGATGGAATGAACCAGTCGAGGGCGCAAGTAACCATGAATTTACATAGTCGAAATATTGGCTTCTGAAAAAAAGAGGAAACGGGTTAAAATGCTTACCTTTGCCTTATTAGGTATATGGAAAATCAAACGTTTGATCCTGAGCAAAAAAAGCGTTCTGCCCTGCTGTTCATTTTTATTACCGTCGTCATTGATGTGATCGGATTAGGGATCATTATTCCCGTAACGCCTACATTAATCCAAGAACTGACTGGAGGGACGATCAGCGATGCTTCAGAATATGGAGGCTGGTTAATGTTTGCCTATGCTTCCACGCAATTTTTCTTTGCATCCGTATTAGGGAATTTAAGCGATCGTTTTGGTCGAAGACCTGTGCTACTTCTTTCTCTTTTAGGCTTCGCAATCAATTATTTATTAATCGGATTAGCGCCATCGATCTTATGGCTCTTTGTGGGCCGACTGATAGCCGGCGTGACGGGAGCCAGTCATACGGTGGCAGCGGCATATATCGCCGATGTGAGTCCTCCGAGTAAACGTGCGCAGAATTTCGGCTTATTAGGAGCTGCTTTTGGCTTAGGCTTTATCATCGGCCCCGTTTTAGGAGGGGTCTTGGGGCATTATGGGGCCAGAATTCCATTTTTTGCGGCAGCGGGACTCAGCCTATTAAATTTCCTTTACGGATACTTCGTGGTGCCAGAATCCTTGGCGAAAGAAAAACGCAGGCCATTCGAGTGGCGAAAAGCGAATCCAATCGGGTCGTTTAAACACATTCGTAAGTTTCCAGAAATCGGTACCCTGGTGGTATGTATATTTTTAGTGAATTTAGCGGCACATTCCGTGCAAAGTACCTGGCCGTACTACACCATGGAACGGTACCAATGGACCGAGCGCATGGTGGGCATTTCATTAGGTTTTATCGGGCTTTTATTAGCCATCGTACAAGCCGGTTTACTGCGCATCATCATTCCGAAGATCGGTTCGGAAAAAAGTGTACTGATCGGTTTAAGTTTATATACGATCGCTTTGCCGATCATGGCTTTCGCTTATGAGCCATGGATCTTGTACGCAGCGAGCATTCCATTTGTGTTAGCTGGAATCGGGGGACCAGCTATTCAAGGCATCATCTCCATGCGGGTACCAGCTACCGAACAAGGGCAAATTCAAGGCGGTTTAACGAGTGTGATCAGTCTAACTGCTATCTTTGGGCCACCGATGATGACGGCTTTGTTTGCGTATTTCACGGGGGATCATGGCCCATTTTATCTGCCAGGCGCTCCTTTTTTAATGGGCGGACTGTTAACGCTCATCAGCGTAATACTGGCTGTGAATCATTTTAAAAACAAATCAAGTAAAGATCAAGCATATGAAAGCAATCGTTCGAATTAAAACTACGGAAGGTGCAAATTATATAGGTAAATTATGCCGTCATTTCAAGCATAAAATCGAAGCTACCTACGAGGGAAATACTGGAGTCGCGCATTTTCCAGCTGGCATTTGCCACATGCTCGCCGAGCCCGACACCCTAATTTTCGAAGTGGATGCACATAGCGAGGAAGGCATGCAACGCATACAAGGAGCGATCGACCGCCATCTAATAAAGTTTGCGTTTCGCGAGGAATTAGTGATACAGTGGGAAACCGTTTCTTAATTATTATTTTTTAGAAATCAAACAAACCGCATAGGCCACTACGCCTTCTTCCCTGCCTATAAAGCCCATGGTTTCATTGGTGGTCGCTTTGATGGAAATATCGTCGACGGTAATTCCTGCCGCTTCCGCAATGTTTTTCTTCATGGTTGGAATATATGGCTTAATTTTGGGCGCTTCAATGCACAACATGGCATCGACATTTCCTAATTGATAGCCTTTTTCTTCGATTAGGCGCACACATTCTTTTAAAAGCAGCAAACTATTTACGCCTTTCCAGCGGTCGTCGGTATTGGGGAAATGGTAGCCAATGTCTTCCAGGTTGGCCGCACCTAAGATCGCATCACAAATGGCGTGGGCGAGCACGTCTGCATCGGAGTGACCGAAAGCTCCTGAATGATGATCTAATTCTACCCCTCCTAAAATAAATGGATGTGCAGTTTTCAGTTGATGCACATCAAATCCAAATCCAACGCGAATATTCATGGGTTATTTTTTTATATTTTAATTCTCCAAACTTACCCAAAGCGAGTCAATTAATCAAACGGTATAATTTTTGAATGGTTTTGCTTAACTTTGTTCACGATTATAAAGCAGAATAGCACTAAATAATGAAAAAGCAATCCTACGTACTTGGTTTAATTATATGTTTGGTTTCCTTTGCAACGCTTTCGATGGCTCAAATCAAGCCAGAATACAGCAATCCTGGCTTTGGTCCTCGTCAAATACGCGTGGAAGGCGGCATGTTCTCTATGGGTGGCAGTTTACCTGAGAACATCGCTTATTCAAACGATGTGCACAAGCGTGAAATCCGAGTAAAAGACATTTTAATGGATGAGCATGAAGTCACGAATAAACAATGGAAAGAATTTGTGGCAGCAAAAGGTCAAGCATTTAAACCAGATACGACTTTAGAGTTCTCTTATGGGTTAACGGTAAGAAATTACTACAATAA
Organism: uncultured Sphingobacteriaceae bacterium; assembly: GCA_964436635.1. Taxonomy (GTDB): domain Bacteria; phylum Bacteroidota; class Bacteroidia; order Sphingobacteriales; family Sphingobacteriaceae; genus DASRQK01. The sequence goes on along the minus strand of CAYTDM010000016.1, from coordinate 19,593 downwards.
TCCGGCATATGATGAGTACCCTGTCGTAGGAATTACTTGGGAGCAAGCAGTCGCTTTCTGTGAATGGAGAACCTCGCAAGTAAACGATGGCGGTGCTGATTTCAGGTTGCCTACGGAAGAAGAATGGGAATACGCGGCGATTTCTTTGAACCCAAAAACTACTTTAAGTAAAAAATCACCCGTCGACCATGAAATTGTAACGGCAGGTAAGACCTATCCTTGGTTTGGAACCGGCCTGCGTTTTGCGACGCGCGGAAGAAGCCACCGAGCAGATCGCGGATCCTTTTTAGCGAATTTTAAAGCAGAAAATGAAGGTGCACCGGTGAAGATCGCTTCGTACTGGCCGAATGACTTTTACCTTTATGACATGGCCGGAAACGTGAACGAATGGGTGTTAAATCAATACCAACAGTTCCCGGATGAAAATCAACGCAAAGATCTATCTCCAGAAGCTTTTCCTATGTTTGGGATGACGAGTTTGGTGAATGAAAAATCACGCATTATTAAAGGCGGTTCTTGGGAAGACGATCCGTATTGGTTAATTCCAGCTACTCGCAGGCACTTCCAACAGGATCAAGCCTCGACCACCATTGGTTTTCGAACAGTACGCGATTACACGAAACAAAAATTAGATCGCGATAAGCCGCTTACAAAGCGTACTCCGATTTCTATTAATTAGCATTAATTCGCTTAATTAGCATTTAACAGTCGAAATAGGGTGACCAAATCTTCGTCTCTGCGAAGATTTAGTTTTTGCTGCGCAATGTGTCGCTGGGCTGCTGCCTTTAATTCTTGATTAGATAAGGCATCCAAAATGGCTTTTTCATTCTTACGAACCTTTTTCAATTGTTTATCCACATATACATAAAGCACTTCCGAATCGTTTAAATAGTAACTCTTAGCGGTCGATCCATAAGCCTGGGCTTCTTGTAAATTCTTTCGGTAGCTTTTCAATAAGGCTACATTCCCATCGACTAATACCTGGTAGAAATTAGAAGAAAATCGACCGTCTATATCCGGAAAACCTGAACGGAAATGCAAATCGGCTTCCCCTGCTGGGTGCAACCAAAATTCATTTACAGGGTGCTTGAAGTAATATAATTGGCCGGTTTGATCCGTAAAAATCAATAAATCGTCGATCAAATCATATTTTACAGACACATTTCCTAATTTTTCACCATTTGACAAGTGCACCGTGGCTTTTGTCCAATCCTTAAAGAAATTAGGTTCGCCCTGGACTTCACCATGCAGTTTACCAGTGACAGGGCGTCCATCGATGTTATCTAAGACCACCGCAAACTGAGCGAAAAGTCCCTCCGAAACCATAAGCATTCCCAAAAAAACTGTGGTTTTTAGAATAGATTTTAATGCGTTCATACTGAAAGATTTTATGTGCTTTCAAGCAATGTACAAAGTTCAATCAGAAAATCCTTATTCGACTTATTCGACCGTCACGGATTTTGCTAAATTTCTCGGCTGATCCACATTGCATCCTCTTAGCAAAGCCGTATGATAGGATAATAATTGCAATGGAATGGACGCTATCAGAGGTAAAAATGCTTCATCTGCATTCGGAATTTCAATGGTATAATCTGCTAAAGCTTTCACCGCCTCGTCTCCTTTTGTAACAATGGCGATCACCCTACCTTTGCGGGCTTTCACTTCTTGAATATTGCTAATGACCTTTTCGTAAGAGGAGTTTTGCGTCGCAATGACCACTACCGGCATGTTCTCATCGATCAAAGCAATCGGCCCGTGTTTCATTTCTGCTGCAGGGTACCCTTCCGCATGGATGTAGGAAATCTCTTTGAGTTTTAAAGCGCCCTCTAAGGCAACGGGGAAACCAATGCCCCGGCCGAGGAAAATTGCATTTGTCGCGTTTTTAATCTCATGTGCAATGTAGCGAGTCGCCTCATCACAAGCAAGCGTCGCTTCTACTAAATCCGGCATGGTTTCCAATTCATTCAATAAGGAAACAAAGCGACCTTGGGCAATTTTTCCTTTTAGCTGAGCCAAATAAAGTGCCATTAAGGTTAACACGGTAACCTGTGCTGTGAACGCTTTAGTAGAGGCCACTCCGATTTCTGGACCAGCGTGGGTATAAACACCAGCATGCGTCATTCTTGGAATGGATGAGCCCACGACATTACACACGCCTAAGATGGTCGCTCCTCGTTCTTTTGCGATCTCAATGGCTGCAAGGGTATCTGCGGTTTCACCCGATTGGGAAATCGCAATGACTATATCTTTTTCTGAAATAATGGGATTGCGATAGCGAAATTCGGATGCGTACTCCACGGAAACGGGAACCCGAGCAAACTCTTCGATTAAGTATTCGCCCACTAAACCGGCGTGCCAAGAAGTGCCACAAGCGACGATGGTAATCCGCTCTGCATGCCGTAATTTTTCTTCATAATCTTTCAATCCACCCAATTGTACAAATCCTTGATTCGGATAAATCCTGCCCCTCATACAATCACGGATGGAACGAGGTTGTTCATGAATTTCTTTTAACATGAAGTGATCGAAACCGGCTTTTTCCAACATTTCCAACTGCAATTCCAGCTGTTGGATGTAAGGAGTTTGAATTTCATCTTCTACGGTTTTAATCAGCAGCTCTCCATCCAAAATTTGTACGATTTCATAATCATTTAGGTACACGACTTTACGCGTGTATTCGATGATGGGTGAAGCATCGGAAGCGACGAAAAATTCATCCTCGCCAATTCCGACTACGAGCGGGCTTCCTTTACGCGCTGCAATCAGTTGATTCGGTTCTTCCCGATCGATGATCGCTATGGCATACGCGCCGACGACTTGGGTCAATGCAAGGCGGACTGCCTCCATTAGATCCACGGGTTCGTTTCGAAGAATGTCTTCTATGAGATGGACAAAAACTTCCGTATCGGTATCGCTGGCAAATTGATGCCCCCGGCTGATTAATTCTTCCTTTAAGGGGCCGTAATTTTCGATGATTCCATTATGTACGATGGCTAAGCGTCCGTCACCAGATAGGTGCGGGTGCGCATTGGGGTCATTGGGTTCGCCATGGGTCGCCCAGCGAGTATGGCCGATGCCCAGGGTACCTCTCAAGTCTTTGCCCTCGGCAAAAGACTCTAGAGCGGCTACTTTACCTGATTTTTTATACACTTGAATTCCTTCGTGATATAACGCAATGCCTGCGCTATCGTATCCACGATATTCTAAGCGTTTTAACCCTTTTAAGACGACGTTCCATGCGTCTCTTTTTCCTATATATCCTACGATTCCACACATAATTTAATTGGTTAATAAATAAGTAGATGTGTGGTATTGGCAAAAGTCAAGCCAATCCCCGATACGAAGATAGGAATTATATCATATTATCAAAACAATGTATGAAATTATCTTAATTTAAATCGCTTTCGGTATAGTATAAATTAAGTTTCATTTTATACTGGGAATGATTCCCTCCACCTAAAACCACTCTTCCTGCTGTGTTAATGGCAGGTAAAGTAGGAATATAAAGGTCCATCATAGAAACTGGCGCGATGTATAATTCATTGCCATTGATTTTTCCTAATAATACATCCTGGATATAAGATGTTAGGTGGAACACATAGCGTCCTTTGTCTTTTTCGTACCAACCACCAAAGTTCAGGTAGTCTAAACTACGACCATCCAAATAAGATCCAGTAGTCGAAGAGGTCGAGGATCCGTCCGGAATATTTTGGCGTTGGCCGGCAATGTCTGCTCTGTACAAAGTTAAGCGGTGAGCGGGTTGATTATAAGGGCCAGCCATGCTCTCTTTATCCACATACAGCACTAATTCTGCTTTATTAATAGTAAGGCCTTTACCTTTTAATTGATGAATGTGCGGCAATACAATTTTACCTCTTAATCCAGTCGGCGCATGCAGATAGATAGATTCTTTTCCTTCGAATGGGGTATCTAAATTCGATAATACCTCTTCTGAATACTGATTATTCACGCTGCTGGCGGCGCCTAACACATAACTTTGGCCCCCATTATAAGAAATCGGTGAAATTTCAAAGAATCTCCGAACCGTATCAATCTTTGCATCGTCGCCGGTCAATCCATTCGGCTCTCTATACACCATTTCAACTCCAGATACATTGGAAATATTCATAAACGTCACCAAACCCCCGATCCCATTGGAAGCGGATGGCTGAATGCGCATATATAAGCCTTTCACATGTTCTCTGAATCCTTGTGCAGTGGAAAGTTTGGCCGAATCAGCGCTCATGCCTAATAATGATTTAAAGTAAGCTTTATCAAGGGCGATCCTTAATTGAGGTGCAACTTTAACTAAGGTGTCTTTTTTATTTTCGTGTTTGGTCACTAACAAACTATCGCTCTGCTTATAGCCGTAACGAGTCATGGTTCTGCTGCCCAAAACTTGAGGATTCACCTGCCATTTTCTTGTGGAAAATGTACTAAACTGAAATACTTCATCTAGGGGTTGTACTTGAACGGTAAAATTAGACGCCAAGGTCGTGTCACCGTAATATTGGTTACCATATGGCAACACCAATACCACTGAATCAATGATCGCGTCGTCCTTAATTCGGGCGAAATTTGCGGCCAGCGAATAATCCAGTGCTAAATCTACTGTGGTCGTGCCAAAAATTGGGTCTCTAAACAAACCAAACAAGGTTTGATTAAAGGAACCTGATTGTACACTATCATCTGCGACGGTGTAAGCTTTAATGCTCACGGTATCGGTGAACAAAGCATTAATCTGTTGGTCCGGTTCTACTTCTAAGCCGATTCCTGTAGGATTCGTACAACTTCCGAAAATAAAAAGACTTATTAACAAGGTCAATAAGTCTCTGTATGCGTATTTCATATAAATGAAAATTTATCTCTAATCTTATGCTTCTACTGATTCTTCAATTTCCTCGCTTGAAAACTGATCGTAAAGGTTGCAATAATTTTCGAAATCTCCTTCATTATTCAATTCAAAAAAGGAAATTTCTGCGTTTTTAACAATATTTAACAGATTTTCAGAGACATTCTCTCCTGTATGAACGATGGCATCTGAATACTTAATCGCTCCTGCGTATAAGCCTTCGTAGTCGCCCGCACCATAAGGTTCCAAATCCTTTTCTGTCATATTGCCCGTTAATGCAATGCTTGACAAGGACGCTCCCAAATCAATGGATTTTTCCTCTTCATATAAGGAGTAAATCACTTTGGTATCTTTGAAGGTTGGATCTTCTTTATAAGCGGTTTTAATGTAGGCCGGCACCAAGGCACTCATCCATCCGTGGCAATGTACCACATCCGGTGACCATCCTAATTTTTTTACAGTTTCTAATGCCCCTTTACAGAAAAACACGGTTCTTTCGTGGTTGTCGTCAAAAAATTTGCCACAATCATCACAAAATACGTGTTTGCGCTGAAAATACTCCTCATTATCAAGGAAGTATACTTGCATCCTTGCGGATGGGATAGAGGCCACTTTAATAATTAATGGGTTATCATTATTGTCCACTACGATGTTCATACCGGATAACCGGATGACCTCATGCAATCGATTTCGTCGCTCATTAATATTCCCGAACCTTGGCATCAAAATACGGATCTCGTATCCTCGATCTTGCATTGCCTGAGGTAATTGGCGGGTAATTTCTGAAATTTTGCTTAATTCGAGGAACGGCGACATCTCATGCGTAACAAACAATATCTTCGTTTTTGCCATTTCCAAATTTTAATTTAATGTAATAAGAAGTAATTTGTGATCCTACAAAGGTACGAAATTTTTATGAATTGCACAATTCTTGCACAGGTAATCGACTAAATACGAATGGAATTCGCAATTTTGCAAGAAATTTACACAGGATTAAAGCGACATTTGCCAACACATGAAGATAATTAAAACCAAAAAGGACCTGCACAAAACCTTGGAGTCCTACCGAATAGAAAAAATGAAAATCGCCTTTGTGCCTACCATGGGCGCATTGCACGAAGGACACCTGAGTTTAATTAAGCGAGCGAAAGAATTAGCCGATGTGGTGGTGACCAGCATTTTTGTGAATCCTACCCAATTTAACGATCCCGAAGACCTCAAAAAGTATCCCAAACCCATAGAAAAAGATGTGGCCCTGCTGGAAGCAGCAGCCTGCGACGTGTTGTTTTTACCCGAGGTGGAAGAAATGTATGGTGCTGAGGAAGAAATGTATGGTGCTGAGAATTCGGATGCCCGCCATCCGCAGGAAAACGAGGATTGGAGGATAGAATTAGGAAGTTTGGGTGACGTATTAGAGGGAAAGGAACGGCCAGGGCATTTTGAAGGGGTGGTCCAAATCGTTTATAAACTTTTTAAAACGGTTCAACCCGATGTAGCCGTGTTCGGGCAGAAAGATTTGCAACAGTATTTGATTATCGAGTCCCTGATTCAGCAAAAGCATTTTCCGATTCAATTGGTGATGGGGCCGACTCAGCGCGAGGCAAACGGGTTGGCTTTAAGCTCGCGCAATGTACGTTTAAGCGATGCAGGCAAAGAAAAGGCTTTGATTTTGTCCCAAACCCTCAAAAAAACGCATCAAAGAATCTTAGACTGGAAAAACGGAGCGAATACAACTTTAGCAGAAATTCGAGCATTAGCCATTCAGGAAATTTCTCAAGTAGAGGGCGTGGAATTAGCCTATTTTGCGATTTGCGATCGCGCAACCCTGCTGGACGCAAATGAACACACGCCGCCAGATCAATTGGTCGGCTTAGTAGCGGCCTGGGTCGAGGGGGTAAGATTAATTGACAATTGGATTTTTTAATAGAAAGCCACTTTAGCCAAAGCTTACAAATAAAGTTTTTAACAGAAAATCCCCTACAGTATGCGGATATACCAGATAAATTTTTAAATTAGCTGGCTGGAAGTGCCCTGTTTTAGAAAATGCACGATAAGACACCTATTTTGAAATTATATTAAGAGTTTACCAATACATTAAATTATAGCCAAAATGAGAAAATCTATTTTATGGAGCCTTACGTTAGCGGCAGCAGTAAGTGTAGGAACGCCATCATATGCACAATTAGCAAAAAGACAAGACATTACTTTAGCTGAGATCCGTTCAGAAGTGAGTAAATTGCTTACAAAAGCAGCAGATAATGATGCCGAAGCAAAGAAAGAGCTTATTAAAGAGGCTGCGGCTTTGGCCAAAGTAAAAGATGAAAGCTACCAACTTTTAGCGTTAGGTATCTATAATTCAATAGAGGATAAAAAATCTGCTGAACGTTTAGAGAAAAGCATCGTAAAAGCCTTCCCTAAGGGATCAAAGGCTCGTAATGATGCACGTGCAGCCTTTTTAAATGATAAAGCTACAAATGCCCTGCAAAAAGAGGCTGCTTATCTTGCGTGGGTGAAAAAATTTGATGAAATTCCTGCGAATGAATTGACGCAAGCGGCTACCGCAGTGGCTAAGGAATTAGTGACTGAAGGCAAATACGATCGTTTGCCAGCCTTAATCGAAGCAAGTGCGACTGCTGACGGCACGAACTATGCTTTAATCAATGGAGTCGCAGCTGAATTGTCAAAAGCGAAAGCACATGGCGAAACGATTAAATTATTAGGGCCGGTGTACCAAACCATCCAAAAAGAAGAATCGCAAACAGCGGTTCAACGTTCAGTTGCAAATCATTATGCATCTGCTTTGATCGAATCTGGCCAAGCTGAGCGCGGTGTGCGTTTAATCGAGGAGTTAACTGCAAAATCACCGAATGCAGCGAATGTGGCGAATGTGATTGCGCTAGCGAAAGGATATAAAGAATTAGGACGTACGTTTGATGCGTATCAAGTGTTAGAAAACCACTTATTAAATCGTCAAGTAAGTACGCAATTAGTGGAAGAAATGAGCGCATTGTATGCGAGCCTAAATAACGGCAAAGGCGATGCAGCAGCATTCAAAACTTCAATTGAAGGCAAGTTACACAAAGCTTTAAAAGAAAAATACAAAGCTTCTGTCATCAATAAAGACGCTCCTTCTTTCGCGTTAAGAAACATGAAAGGCGACTTAGTGAGCTTAGAGGATATGCGTGGCAAAATCGTGGTATTGGATTTCTGGGCGACTTGGTGTGGACCATGCATCGTTTCTTTCCCAGGCATGCAAATGGCGGTAAATAAATACGCGAATGACCCAGAAGTGGAGTTTTTATTCATTGACACTTGGCAACGTGAAGAAAACTACGTGGAATTAGTGGAGAATTTCATCGCTGAAAACCAATATACCTTCCATGTATTATACGACGAAATGATCGAACGCGATAAAGCTACGGTGACTGCGTATGGTGTAAATGGTATTCCTACGAAAGTGTTCATCGATAAAAATGGCAAAATTCGTTTCCAATCTGCTGGTGGCAGTCCGGACAACCTAATGGTGCATTCGGAAGTGGAAGCGAAAATCGAAATAATTCGTGAGCTTCAAAAAACAGAAAAATAATTTTTGGGTGGAAGCCCTGATACCCCTTTTTTCATAAAGATAAAGAGACCCTGCACCATGGAATGATTGGTGTAGGGTTTTTTTCTTACCTTTGTACCATGCAAATTGAAGTTTTAAAATCGAAGATTCACAGAGCCAAAGTCACTCAGGCTGAATTGAATTATGTGGGAAGCATTACCATTGATGAGGACTTAATGGATGCGGCGAATTTAATCGCAAATGAAAAAGTACAAGTCGTAAACAATAATAACGGAGCGAGGTTTGAAACGTATGTAATCAAGGGAGAGCGTGGTTCAGGGGTGATTTGCTTAAACGGTGCGGCAGCTCGTTTAGTGCAAGTCGGCGACATCGTCATTATTTTCTCTTACGCACACATGGATTTCGAACTGGCAAAAACATTCCAACCGAGCGTGGTATTCCCATCTGAAGATAATAAATTGGTGGTGTAAACTGCCTCCCTTAACCGCATGAAGACATTCGCCGCGATCCAACACGACACCCGGAACCTGGAAGCAGGAACCAGCAGGACGGTCGAAGTTCAAGGAAAATCTTACTTGTTTTTTGGAGGGACGGCGTATTTAGGCCTGAACCAGCACCCTGGTTTTACTGCTTTGGTAAAGGAGGGCATCGATCTTTATGGGTTAAATAATGGCACTTCCCGGACGAACAATATACAATTAGGCATTTATAATGCAGCAGAGGCTTATGCGGCAGAACGCTTTGGTTTCAGAAATTCCATTTTATTATCCAGCGGGTATTTAGCTGCGCAATTAGCGGTCCGTTACTACAGTAAATTTTACGGAGCTTCGCAAATTCTCTATTCTCCAAGTTGTCACCCGGCCCTTTGGTTAGATCAAGCGCCTGGGGTCACAGGTACTTTTGAGGAATGGACCCGGCAAACCGTTGACTGGATCAACCATCAACCCGAAAATGAGTTTTTGGTGATCAGCAATACGGTGGATAATGTTCAACCGAGAAGATTCGATTTTTCGCCGTTCCTACAGCTGAGCGCAAACAAAAAGGTCCATTTTATCTTAGACGATTCCCATGGAATCGGCGTATTTCAACCGAGCGAAACGACGGTCGAAGGCTTTAAAGAATCCTGTAAAAGGGCTGAATCTGTTGCCAAAAACAACATTGAAACGAGTGCCGTTCCAAATCACACGCAAACGAACGCTCAAACGAAAACTCAAACGAACGCTCAAACGAGCGACCATACTCCTGCAGCCCCCTCGATTCGAATCACCGTTTTGGGTTCCTTAGCAAAAGGAATCGGCATCGATGCTGGCATCATTTTATCCGACCATGAGGACTTAGATGACCTCCGATCTACCGGCTTTTATATGGGCGCCTCCCCGACGGCACCGGCCTTTCTTCATGCATTCATGCACGCTGAACAAATTTATGAGGATCAATGGAGCTTATTACATCGTAACATCGAGCGATTTACGAAGGAATTGTCGGCGATTTCAGCCTGGCAGTATGTGCCAAATTATCCCGTTTTTTTAAAGCCTAACGAAGCGCTTTTTGATCGCTTATTGGCGAATAACATCTTAATCACAAGTTTTCCTTATCCGACCAGCAAAGATCCTGCGCTCGATCGCATCGTCCTAAGTGCCGCACACGAAGAAGCTGACATTGAACAGCTGTTAAGTGTTTTAAACGGGTAAAACACACACAAAACGCTTCAAACAAGTAAAGCATGTGTAAAGTGTATTAAACGTGTAAAACACGTTTTAAACGTTTTAAACGATCAAAATTCGGGCTAATAATTCAGTATAAGTTCGGATTCCGGCTTCAATCTCTTCTACCCAAACGAATTCATCTGCAGTATGTGAGCGAGCGGAGTCACCAGGGCCGATTTTTAATGAAGGAATGCTTAATAAAGCTTGGTCACTCATGGTCGGCGATGAAAAAGCCGTCAATCCCAGACTTAATCCTGCCTGCACCAAAGGATGTTCCATCGGAATAGAAGAAGGTTTTAAACGAGTTGAACGTGGCGTCACTCGGCAATTCACGTGTTGCCCGATCTCTTCTAATAATTCTTCATGTGTATAGCATTCATTCATGCGAATGTCCACCACAAAACTGCAAGTAGCAGGCACCACATTATGTTGAGATCCAGCTTGCACGACAGTTACACTCATTTTCACTGGCCCAGAAATCGGAGAAACCCGTTCGAAACGATGCGTTGCGAACCATTGAATCGCTGGTAAAGCTTCATAAATGGCATTCACACCCTCTTCGCGTGCGGCATGACCAGCCACTCCTACTGCCTCACAATCCAAGACCATTAATCCTTTTTCTGCAACTGCCATTTGCATCAAAGTCGGTTCCCCCACGATGGCAAATGAAAGCTCACCCAAATCCGGAATCACGGACTCTATGCCGTGCTTGCCAGAAATTTCTTCTTCCGCAGTAGCCGCAAGGCATAAGTTATAAGCCAACCCTTCGTTCGATTCAAAATATAAAAATGCAGCGATCAAGGATACCAAACAGCCGCCCGCATCGTTACTCCCTAAGCCATAAAGCTTCCCATCCAAGATCTCTGGCTTAAATGGATCCCGGGTATAATTCGGGTTCGGCTTGACCGTATCGTGATGAGAATTTAATAGAATGGTAGGTTTTTTCGGGTCAAAATGCCTGTTATACACCCAAATATTATTGCCTTTACGGTGAACACGCAAGCCTTTGGCACTCAAAAAATCTTGCAAACAATCGGCCGTCTGCTCCTCTTCCTTACTAAAAGAAGGTCGTTCGATCAGCGCTTGCAATAATTCGATACTTTCGGCTGTGAGTGTGTTTAACATGAGACTGGAAAGTTTTATCTATACGCGTTTCAGTTATGCTCGTTTGTTATGCTCGTTTGTTATGCTCGTTTAGTTATGCTCTTTTAATTATGCACGTTTCAAAACGATTTTCGTTCCAGCACGTTCGTTTTGTATTAAATGCAGAGATTCTGCATGACCGATGCTTACAGTGCTCACTCCCTTACCCAAGGCATCGAATGCATTTTGAAGTTTAGGAATCATGCCCTCGGCCACTGCTTTCACCTTTTGCATGCGATCAAAATCCATTAAGGAAATTTCTGAAATCACGGATTGTTCATCGTTCACATCGCGAAGCACACCCTGTTTTTCGAAACAGTAAATTAAACTGGTTTCATAAATGCTGGTCATAGCTACCGCAATGGCCGATGCAATAGTATCCGCATTTGTGTTCAACAGCTGACCTTGTCCATTGTGCGTAATCGCCGAAAAAACAGGTGTAAAACCCGCATCTAAGAACTTTTTGATATTCGCCACATTCACCGTATCGTGCATGATGTCACCTACAAAACCATAGTCCAGCTCCTTAACAGGTCTTTTCATGGTTTGAAGGGTGTTGCCATCGGCTCCAGACAGGCCTATGGCATCGCAGTCTAAAGCTTGCAATTTCGCCACGATGTTTTTATTCGTCCATCCGGCATAGACCATGGTCGCCACTTTTAAGGTTTCGGCATCTGTAATTCTACGACCATCCACCATATTCACCGGAATACCCATTTTATTAGACAACTCAGTGGCAAGTTTTCCTCCACCGTGCACCAATATTTTTTTTCCAGGTAATGCCGAAAATTTTTCTAGAAAATCATGTAATGCTGCTGCATTGTCAATGACATTTCCACCAATCTTAACAATTAATAATCTTGAAGCTGACATGAATCTTACAATTACTGCTCTATGATCTTTTTTAATACCACTTGTGCTGCCCAAACACGGTTACCGGCTTCTTGAATGACCAAAGAATTCGGCCCATCTAAGATTTCGGAAGATAATTCCAAATCCCTGCGAACTGGTAAGCAATGCATCACCTTCGCTTGATTTGTTTGCTCTAATTTTGCAGCATCCATTAACCACTCCCCTTGAACCGCTGGCATCGCACCGTAATCTTCAAAAGAAGACCAATTTTTTACATATATATAATCTGCTCCCGCAATGCCTTCCTCTAAGGTATGAACCACTTCAGCCCCTTGCATGAATTCATCTTTTAACTCATATCCAGCAGGACAAGCGATGGTAAAATCCACGAGTCCTTCTGCTTGAGCTTTTAACATCCATTCAGCAAATGAATTTGGAACGGCTTGTGGAAGCGCCTTCACATGAGGTGCCCAAGCCAATACAACCTTCGGCTTACGCGTTTCTTTCCAAGTCTCCGTGATGGTAATCAGGTCGGTTAAGCTTTGCAATGGGTGGCGCGTAGCGCTTTCCAAACTCACCACCGGAACCCCAGCATACTGAACAAATTTATTATAAAAATCTTCGCTGTAGTCTTCCTCTTTATCCTTTAGTTTAGGAAAAGAGCGCAAGCCTAACACATCGCAATACGAGCCCATGACGGCTGCGGCTTCGCGAATGTGTTCTACAGTCGTGCCGTTCATAATGACTCCATCTTCAGTTTCTAAGGCCCAGCCATCTTTATCCATGTTCATCACCATGACGTTCATGCCCAAGTTTGCGGCAGCTTTTTGGGTGCTCAAGCGAGTTCTTAAGCTCGGATTTAAAAACACCAAACCAATGGTTTTATTTTTTCCTAATTCACTGTTTGAATAAGGGTTTGCTTTCAGTTCCAACGCCTCATTCACCAATTCCTTTAACGGAATTTGCACATCTTTAACCGAAAAAAACTGCTTCATTTCTTATTGATTTAATTGCTTTTCAAATGCAGACAAAAAGCGGTCTGCAGCACGCATATCCAGATTCAATGTTGGCAATAACCGAATCACATTGGGTTTGGCTTCGCCGGTAAAAATATGATCTTCTTCAAGTAATCTTTTTCTCACTCCCGCAAATTCTGCTGGCAAATCAATGCCAATCATTAAACCACGGCCCCGCACTTCGAGTACTTTATCGAATTTATTCAATTCATCCATTAAATATTGGCCGACTTTGTTTGCGTTCGCTAATAAATCCTCTTCTTCAATCACTTCCAATACCGCGAGGGCTGCTGCGCAAGCTAAATAGTTACCGCCAAAGGTAGTCCCTAACATGCCATAAACAGGTTCAATATGAGGCGCAATGGCAATAGCTGCCACTGGCATACCGTTCGCAATACCCTTTGCCATGCAATAAATATCGGCGTCCACACCTGCATAATCGTGAGAAAAGAATTTACCAGAACGACCGTAACCGCATTGTACGCCATCGGCAATAAATAAGGCACCGTGTTCTTTGGTTAAGGAACGAATGGCCTGCAAGAACTCATCACTGGCTACACGAATTCCGCCCACACCTTGAATGCCTTCCACGATCACGGAAGAAATTTCTTCTCCATAAGATGCAAACGCAGCCTTTAATGCTTCCACATCATTAAATGGAAGGCGAACGATGTGATCCGTTTGGTTAATCGGCGCGACAATCTTTGGATTATCCGTGGCTTCTACGGCTAAAGAAGTTCTGCCATGAAAAGCGCCCGTAAATGCAATGGCTTTGCGACGCCCATTATGGAAAGAGGCTAATTTTAAAGCATTTTCGTTGGCTTCAGCTCCTGAGTTACAAAAAAACAGTTGGTAATCGCTTCGGCCACTCACTTTTCCAAGTAAGTCCGCGACTTCCTTTTGTTGTGAATTTTCAACAGAATTTGAATAAAAACCGATTTGCGCTAGCTGCCTACTCACTCGCTCTACATAGCGTGGATGACTGTGACCGATAGAAATCACAGCGTGTCCGCCATATAAATCCAAATACTCAGTTCCATCTTTGTCCCAAACCAGACTCCCCTGGCCTTTCACTATTTCAACTGGAAAAAGTGGGTAAACGTCAAATAGTTTCATTTCAAAATATTCATTTACACCTTAAAAAGCGGACTTCTGCCGACTTAAATGTGGGGAACAAATATACTTTAAGTTAGAGGGAATTCACAATAACTTGGCAATTACTTTATTAAATATTAAATAAAAAGCAGAAATCATGCAACATTCCAAATCTTGGATGCGTCTATTGAATAAACTGACTAAAATTGGAAACTGCACAACACGATAAACATGTGGCCTTAATTCGCGCTTGCAAGCTGGGGGATCGGATGGCCCAATATGCATTGTTTAAGGCGTATGCCAAGGCCATGTTGAATACATCGATCCGCATTGTGAAAGATCATGCACAAGCAGAAGATGTCGTGCAAGAAGCGTTTATAGAGGTGTTTACACGCATGCATTTGTTTAGGGAAGACAGCAGTTTTGGGTATTGGCTAAAGCAAATTGTCGTCAATCGTTCTATTTCTGCATTACGACAAAATAAGCAGGCGCAATGGATGAATACGGAAGATTTAGCGGATAGCCAAATGCTTTCGCTCTACCAGGAGGATGCAGGATATCAGGATTATGAACGCATTAATCCAGAATTAGCGGAATCCAGAGCCATTTACGATGATTTAGTTCAACAGCGAAAAGATTCAATCCGGGTATTCGCGAGCCAGGATCTGCGTCTTGAAGCAGAATTTGTGGATGCCTTAAGTTTTATGGAACTAAATTACGAACAGTTAAAGGCTGAGCTGCAGCACAGCCCGAACCAAGAACGCACACTGAGAGCGATGATTTTAAATCTGCAGGCGCAAGCAGAGGTGCTGAATCAACAACTTTATATTTTATCGAAATTAAACGAGACAAAAAATGAAACATTATAAATATTTATTCATCGCGTTTTGCTGCTTGATCGCTGCAAAAACTACGCAGGCTGAGGGAGCGATGCTCTTCGAGGAGACTTAAAGTCATTGAAAAATCTTTTAACATTGATGCCAGTCACCAGCTAAAAATTAGCAACGTTTACGGAAAGGTGGAGTTGAAAAATTGGGAACGGAACCAAATCAAAGTTAAAATTACGATTCGAAGTGGTGAATCTACCCGTAACGGAGCGAAGGAGGCTGTGGATCGGGTAGATATTCAACACCAATTGCAGGGTCAAGTCATTAATTTTGAGACAAAAATCGTGGATCGTTCAGAGAATTGGTTGGCAGCCCTTATTGGAAGCAAAACGAGTCAATTAAGCATCGATTATGAGGTCTATTTACCAAGATTCACGCCGATCAACATTAAAAACAGTTTTGGAGAAGTGATTTTGCCGGAACGCGATGGGAAAGTGACTGTGAATGTGAGCTATGGCGATCTCCATGCGAAGCGACTAAATGCGGATGAAAATAAAATTAAAGTAGAATTTGCGGAAGCGACTATAACCGGATTAAACGAGGCCACCATAGACGTGCAGTATGGAGCTTTAACGTTAGGCGTGGCCAATAAACTGGATGTTTCCTTGAGTTTTTGCGCTGAAAGCAACATCACAGAAGTCACGGATGCTATGACCGCGAGCTTGCACTACAGTTCGAATGTGCAGATCGGTTTAGGCAAACACATTCAAAGCAGCCAGATTAAAGGAAACTTCACCAACATCATTCTTTCTCCGCATCGAGAGGCAAAAATCGATTTAGACGTAGCGATGAAAATGGGCAAGTTTAATTATAACAATACGCCATTGAACTTGGTGGCGGATAATAAAAAATCCAATACTTCTTCGACCTATCTCGCGAATTTAAATGGGGGTGGTAATGGAAAGGTAACCATCAGTAATTCGTATGGTAACGTACGGATTCGTTAGGACGATCTGTCTTTAGTTATTTGATTTTTGCGATCGCAAAAAAAATTCATCGAATTCCAAAGAAGCAACTACGTGGAATATTGGCAACAATTTTGCTTGTTTACTAAATATTGTGTAGATTTATAAATTGAGTAAACTTTAATTTAAATTCCAATGAGAATATTTTCCATCCTAACCATTGCTATTGCATTGTCTCTTTCCGGTTGTGTCGGCAAGAAACAATTCGTGAGCTTGCAGAACGACTATTCGAGTTTGCAAGAGCAATATCAAAACCTTACAAATCAAAACCAAGAATTGCGCAGAGAAAATGGACAGACGAAAAATGAGTTAACCGCTGCCAATGTCAGGGTAAAGAGTTTGGAGGAACAAATCGCAGCTGAAAAATCGAACAATGCGGCGCTTCGTGAAGACTTAACCCAATTACAGCACACGCTTGACAAGAGCATTAGTCAAGGAATGCAAGGAAATATTAATGTTTCTAAATTGGTGGACGAAATCAATGCATCGAACAAGTACATTCAGCACTTAGTCAACATAAAGAATAAGAGCGACTCGTTAAACATGGTGTTAACAAATAATTTAACGCGCTCATTAAGCCGAGAAGAATTAAGAGACGTAGACGTACAGGTGTTAAAAGGAGTAGTGTACATTTCTTTATCGGATAATATGCTGTATCGTTCAGGAAGTTATGAAATTTCTGAGCGTGCTAATGAAACCTTGTCGAAGATTGCAAAAATCATCTTAGACTATAAAGACTACGACGTGTTAGTGGAAGGAAACACGGATACAGTGCCGATTTCTCAAACGAACATTCGGAATAATTGGGACCTCAGCGTCTTGCGTGCTTCTTCGGTGGTTCAAGCCTTGCAAAACAAATATGGGGTAGATCCAAAACGTTTAACTGCAGGTGGTCGCGGAGAATACAATCCAGTAGCGGATAACAGCAGCGAAGCTGGTCGCACGAAGAACAGAAGAACGCAAATCATCATTACCCCTAAATTAGACCAATTTATGGAGTTAATTGATAAAGCGCCTGAATCAAGCGGTTCCGAAGGAATGAATAATTGATTTCTCTGAAATCAGCCTTTTAAGAATAAAATCGAATCTTACGATCCAATTACTGGGCAATCAAGCCGAGCGATTGGATCGTAACTTTTAAACTCTGTTTCGATCGCATAATACCCCTCTTTTACCGGTTCTTCTTTCACTAAGTCCGTACTTAGGTATTTTTTATTGCTATCGCAAAGTAAAGTAACGACCACGGCATCCTCGCCTAAGGCTTCTTTTAATTTAATGGCGCCGATGACATTGGCTCCGGAAGAGATGCCCACAGCCAATCCTAATTGACTAGATAATTTTTGAGCCATGATAATGGAATCCCCATCATGTGCTTGTATCACCTCGTCCAATTGATCCAATTTCACAATCGCTGGAATAAACTCGTCAGAAATTCCTTGAATACGGTGCGAGCCTACTTTATAACCAGTCGTCAAGGTAGGACTTTCAGCGGGCTCCAAAGGATGCACCTTGATCGAAGGGTCTTGTTGTTTGAAATAATCCAAAGCCCCCATGATCGTGCCACCCGTTCCCACACCTGCCACAAAAGCTGTAGGCTGCTTACCCACTTTTTCTAATTGGTGCCAAATTTCTTTCATGGTGGTTTTCACATGCGCCTCTGAATTATAACAATTTTCAAATTGGCACGGCAAAAATACGCCGCCTTTAGCGGCCATTTCTTGACTTAATCGAATGCTACCTAAAAATCCACCTTCTTCTTTTGAAATATGGATCACTTCTGCTCCCATGCTCCGAATAATATCGGTACGCTCTTTACTCAACCAATTCGGCATAATGATTTTCACAGCATGCCCCAAGGCTTTGCCGATGGCTGAAAAAGCAATCCCAGTATTCCCACTGGTCGCTTCTACGATTACATCTGTCGGCTGAATATGACACTGATTATAGGCTTGATACATAATGTATAGGGCCATCCTATCTTTAATGCTTCCTGTCAGATTGTAATTTTCACATTTTACATAAATGGATCCGGGCTTATTTTTATACGTATAGTTTAACTTCAACATGGGGGTATTACCTACCAAGTGCCACAAGTGTTGAAATTTATTTTCTAATTCGGTCGTTAAACAAGTTGTTTCCATGGATTTCTGAACATTAAGCATGATAATCGATTAAATTGGCGCGTACCGCTAATCGCGTTGCGAAGATGGTTAAAATAAAGATAATTGGCAACTCAAAAAATTAATTGAAATTTTTATTACTGATTTTCAATGCTTTACAACATTACACACTACTATGTATTGCATAGTTCCAAACAAAACATATATCTTTGTATTATGATAGTAGATAATACACAAACCCAAATGCGAAAAGGAATACTTGAATATTGTATTCTTTCAATAATTTCACAAGGTGAAATTTACGCATCGGACATTATATCCGAATTAAAACGGGCTAGGCTACTAGTCGTTGAAGGTACATTATACCCGCTTTTGACCCGACTAAAAAACAATGGGTTACTGAGTTACGTATGGAAAGAGTCAACTTCTGGACCTCCTCGTAAATATTTTGAAATCACTCCAGAAGGCATTGAAGTCTTGAAAAAATTAGATGCCACTTGGGAAGAATTAGTATATGCGGTAGAAACTTCTTTAGAAGGAAGAAAATTAAGCGAAACAAATTCAGAAAATTAAAAAATAATTGTCGCGCGATACCGGCATGAAATCAATAAAGTACGCAAAAACTTACTAACTAATACACAGCAGAAAACTTAAGCAAAGCATATCATGAACAAAACAATTATCATCAATATAAATGGCATCGTCTTCCACATCGAAGAAGAAGCTTATGACGTATTGCGATCCTACATGATCGATGTAAAAAAATACTTTGGTCACACGCCAGACAGCATTGAGATCGTTGGAGACATCGAGAACCGCATCGCGGAAATGTTTAGCGAGCGCATTCAAGCAGGTAAAAAAGAAGTGATCACCATGCAAGATGTGAACGAAGTCATTAACCAAATGGGCAGTGTGAACGAATTTGGTAGCGAAGCTACTCAAGAGGAATCGTATACACATAACTACCAAGAACCAGAGCCAAGTGTTCGTAGAAAATTAATGAGAGACCCAGAAGACCGTGTATTTGGCGGTGTGGCAAGCGGGATTGGTCATTATTTTGGAATCGAAGCACGCTGGGTTCGTTTAATCTTTATCCTATTATTCTTAACTGCCGGAACGGGGTTTTTGTTCTACATCATCCTGTGGGCTGTGGTGCCAGTTGCCAAAAACCGTGCTGACCGCATGGCCATGCGAGGAGAAGCACCAAATTTGAAAAATTTTCAGCGCAGCTTTCAAGAAGAAATGGAGGGCATTCGCTCAAATTTTTCCGAAGCCGAGGGAAGCGGTAGGTCCATGCTTCGTTCGGCAGGTACCATCATAACAAATATCATCGTATTTATGGCTAAAGCGATTGGGATCTTAATTATTTTGGCCATTTGCTTCGGACTCGTT